>DYNM01000046.1 GCA_020721065.1 Thiocystis violascens
CTGAAAAGGAACAGGCTTATTATGTTTATCAAGCCCGTCAAAATTATTTGCGGGTACAGCGCGGCATTCAAAGCGAAATGGATAAATTGCGTATTGGACAAGCAGCGGCATTAGCGCGTGAAGAGGCAGCATTACAACGTGAAGCAGCGGCATTGGCTGAGAGTGAACGGGAACGACTGGCTAAAGAGGCAGCATTGGCTGAACTGGCGCAACTCAAAGCGCAATTCGCTGGCAACACTCAAAAAGAATGACCTGCAACATAGCGGGGCGCTGAATCATTCAGCGCCCCGCTGTTGATTACATTGCAACCATTATTTTTGCATTACATCCGCAGTGAATCGGTTAAAAACGGTGTGATCAATTCCAACATGGCGCGATGTACACGCGCATTGCCTGCAATCATGTTGCCGCTGTCGAGATAATGATTGCCGCCGGCAAAATCAGTAATCATGCCGCCTGCTTCTAAAATCAAAATCGCGCCCGCTGCGCAATCCCAAGGCGATAAGCCAATTTCCCAAAATCCATCAGTGCGACCGGCAGCGACATAAGCCAAATCTAATGCCGCTGAACCGGGGCGGCGAATTCCCGCAGTGGCTAATGTCATTGCTTTGAACATGCCTAAATAGGCGTCGATATGGCGCTGATCGCGGAATGGAAAGCCGGTGCCAATCAATGCGCCTTCTAATGACAAGCGATTGGCAACGCGCAATTTACGATCATTTAATTTTGCGCCTTGTCCGCGTGCGGCAGTAAATAATTCTTCGCGCAGTGGATCATAAACGACGCCGCATTCCAAAACGTTTTTATAACGCAGCGCAATGGATACGGAGAATTGTGGGAAGCCGTGTAAATAATTGGTGGTGCCGTCAAGCGGATCAATAATCCATTGAAAGTCGCTGCTGCCGCCTTGTTCACCGCTTTCTTCTGCCATGATGGCGTGATCGGGAAAGCGGCTGCGTAATTCTTGAATAATGGTGGCTTCCGCAGCGCGATCCATTTCGCTAACAAAATCATTGCGGCTTTTGGTTTCTACTTGAATTTGATCGAGCCGATCTGAATAGCGCAGCAATAATTTACCGGCGCTGCGAGCGGCGCGAATGGCGATGTTCAAACTTGGGTGCATGTGACGGAGATTCCGAGGCAATCGCGGTATTATGAGCAGATACCGCTTAGTTCTTAATGATGTGACGACGCATGATAGACGAAATGACCTCGGCGCTGACGCGCATCCGCATCGTGTTGGTGGAAACCACCCATCCCGGCAATATCGGGGCGGTGGCGCGAGCGATGAAAACGATGGGGTTGTCGCGGCTGGACTTGGTGGCACCAAAACCGCCGATTGATGCAGAAACGCTGGCGCGAGCATCGGGCGCAGATGATGTGCTCGAACACGCCGGTCGTCATGCGACGCTGCCGGAGGCGTTGGTGAATTGTCGGCTGGTGATCGGTGCCAGCGCCCGTTTACGGACGATTGACTGGCCGTTGTTGGAGCCGCCGGAAGCTGCGCAACGCCTGTTGGCGGAAGCGGCGCAGGGCGAGGTGGCGCTGGTGTTTGGGCGCGAAAGTTCGGGCTTGTCGAATGTGGAGCTGGCGCGATGTCAGGCGCTGGTTCACATCCCGACCAATCCTGAGTTTAGTTCGTTGAATTTAGCCGCTGCGGTGCAGGTGTTGGCGTATGAACTCCGCCGGGCGGCTCGCGCTGCGCACGGTGAGCAATTGCTTGATCCGCCGCGAGATGTAGCGACGGCGGATGAAATGGAAAGTTTTCACGCGCATCTCGCGCACACGCTGCGCGTGATTGAGTTTGGCGATCCGGCGCAATCGCACAAATTGATGCGACGGCTGCGGCGGTTGTTTCATCGCGCCAGCCCAGATCGTACTGAAATCAATATCTTGCGCGGAATTTTGACGGCAGCACAACGACACCATCTGCCCAGCGCCAGCGCGTCCGATACGACGGTGCTGCCATGACTGCGCCGTTGCTTGCCGTCAAGGAGTTGACTGTTGATTTGGGCAGCGCCACTGCGCCGTTGCGCGTGATTGACGGGGTGACGTTGGAAGTGGCGGCGGGTGCGACGCTGGCGCTGGTGGGTGAATCTGGCTGCGGTAAGTCGTTGACGGCATTGGCGTTAATGCGGTTGTTGCCACCGGCAGCGCGGATTGTCAGCGGCGCAGTGCGGCTGGATGACAGCGAATTGCTGCGACTGACCGAGGCGGAGATGCGACAGGTGCGCGGGCGGCGCATGGCGATGATTTTTCAAGAGCCGCAGACGGCGCTCAATCCTGTGTTGACGGTGGGAGCGCAGATCGCGGAGGCGTTGCGAGCGTCCGATCTCACAGACTTCGACCGCGTGATTGCGCTGTTGGAGGCGGTTGGGATTCCTGATCCGGCGCTGCGCTGCACCGATTATCCGCATCAACTCTCCGGCGGCATGAAACAGCGGGTGATGATCGCGCTGGCGCTGGCGGGCAAGCCGCAACTGCTCATCGCGGATGAGCCAACGACGGCGTTGGATGTGACGATTCAGGCGCAGGTGTTGCAATTGTTGAAAGCGTTGCAGCGCGAGACGGGGATGGCGCTGCTGTTGATTACGCATGATTTGGGCGTGGTGGCGGAAACGGCGGAACGTTTGGCGGTGATGTATGCCGGCCAGATCGTGGAGACCGCCAGCGTGGCGGAGTTTTTCGCCGCTCCCGCGCATCCGTACAGCCGTCAATTGTTGGCGAGCCTGCCGAGTGCGGCGCAACGCGGTGGACGGTTGGCGACGATTCCCGGACGGGTGCCGCCGCTGGAGACGCAATTTAGCGGCTGCCGTTTTGCTGACCGCTGCGCGGAAGTGCTGGATATTTGCCGCACTCAGCCACCGCGCTGGCAAGTGAGCGCAGATGGGCGCGGAGTGCGGTGTTGGCGGGTTGAGGGGGAAGTTGGCAGTTGGCAGTTGTCAGTTGCCAGTGCGGGTGCAGATTCACCGCCAACTGACAACCGCCAACCGCCAACGCTGCTGCAACTCGTTGACTTGCAAGTTCATTTCCCAATTCAGCGCGGTTTATTTCGCCGCACCGTCGGTCACATCAAAGCAGTGGATGGCGTGACGCTCGATCTGCTCGCTGGACAAACGCTGGCGCTGGTCGGCGAATCTGGCTGCGGCAAAACCACCGTCGGCAAAGCCATCGTCAAATTGCTGCCCGCCACCGGCGGCGCAATGCGCTACCGCCTCCACACCGCCACTGCACCAACGCCCGCCATGCTTGATCTGCGCCGCGCCACCTCGCGCCAGCGCCACCTGCTGCACCAACAAGTGCAGATCATTTTTCAAGACCCCTTTGCGGCGATGAATCCGCGCCTGCTGGTCGGCGACATCATCGGCGAAGGCTTGCACGCGCTCGGACTCGCGCCGCGCCGTGCCGAGCGAATGCGCCGCGTGGCGGAATTATTGGAATTAGTCGGACTTGATCCCAGCGCCAGCTCGCGCTATCCGCACGAATTCTCGGGCGGCCAACGGCAGCGGATTTGCATCGCTCGCGCCTTGGCAGTAGAGCCGCGCTTGCTGATTTGCGATGAACCCACCAGTGCGCTGGATGTGTCGGTACAGGCGCAAATCCTCAATCTTTTGAAAGAGTTGCAAGAAAGGCTGGGGCTGACGTATCTGTTTATCACCCACAATTTAGCGGTGGTCGAATATCTCGCGCACCAAGTGGCGGTGATGTATCTGGGGCGGATCGTCGAACAGGGCGCAGTCGCCGCTCTCCTCGCTGATCCGCGCCATCCCTACACGCAGGCGCTGTTGTCTGCTGCGCCGGTGATTGATCCGACAGCGCGGCGTCCGCTCATCCGTTTAGAAGGCGAGCTGCCTTCGCCGCGCCAGCCGCCGTCGGGCTGTCATTTTCATCCGCGTTGCCCCGTCGCCAGCGCGATCTGCGCCAGCAGTTATCCCGCCGTCAGCCAGTTTGGAGACGGGCGACTGGTGCGCTGCCACCTGACAACCGACAACTGACAACTGTTTTCGCACTGACAACTGTTTTCACTCACAGGAACTTCCCGCTTTGTTGACACATCAAGCCAATCCACCCGTCGCCAGTCTCGTGCTGTACAAAAATCGTCCGGCGCGAGTGGTGAGCATCGGCGAAAAAATCGAAATCGAATTGAGCGGCGGCTGCAAGCGCGTCCGTCCCAAAGATGTTGAATTGCTCCATCCCGGTCCCGTCGCCAGCCTCGCCGATCTCACCGCCCCGGACGGTGAATTGATGGCGGCATGGGAATTGTTGGAAGGCAGTGAAACCACTTTGCAGGATTTGGCGGAATTGGCATTTGACACCTTCACCCCAGCGACGGCGTGGGCGACATGGCAACAGGTCGCAGTGGGGCTGCATTTCAGCGGTCGTCCGCACTTGATCACCGTGCGCACCAGCGCCGCCGTCGCCCAAGAAAGCGCCGAGCGTGAGGCGAAAGCTGCTGCCGAGCGCGACTGGCAAGCCTTTTTGCTGCGGATAAAAGCTGCGCAACCAGCGGCTGAAGATGCCGCTCGTCTCGCCGAAGTGGAGCGGCTGGCGCTCGGTCAAGCCGAACACAGCAAAATCCTCACTGCGCTGGGTCATCCGCAAACGCACGGCAGCGCCCAGCGGTTGTTGACGCAGATCGGTTATTGGCAGCCGCAGCACAATCCGCATCCGCAGCGCTGCGGTGCGCCGTTGACCGATCCCGCGCTGGCGCTGCCGCCGTTGCCCGACGAGGAGCGCGTTGATCTCACGCATCTTGCCGCTTACGCCATTGATGACGAGGGCAATCAAGACCCGGATGATGCGCTGAGTCTTGACGGCGAGCGGTTGTGGGTTCACGTCGCTGACGTTGCTGCGCTCGTCGCTCCAGACAGCGAGCTGGATCAAGAAGCTCGCGCTCGCGGTGCCAATCTGTATTTGCCCGACCGCATCATCAACATGTTGCCGCTGGCGCTGACTGAACAATTGGGCTTGGGTTTGCAGCCGATTTCACCGGCGCTGTCATTTGGATTTCACTGCGCGGCAGACGGCACTCTCAGCAACATTGACATCTGCCGCAGTTGGGTGCGGGTTGAGCGCCTGAGTTATGAGGCAGTTGAGCTGCGGCTGCATGAAGCGCCGTTTGCCGAGATCGCCGCGATCACCACTCGCTTTCGTGCTCGCCGCGTCGCCGCAGGTGCCACGCATTTAGAACTGCCAGATGTCAGCATTCGCGTGGTAGACGGCGTGATCAGCATTCGTCCGCTGCTCAAGCTCGCCAGTCGCGGGTTGGTGATGGACGCGATGGTGATGGCGGGTGAAG
This sequence comes from Thiocystis violascens, assembly GCA_020721065.1. GTDB lineage: Bacteria > Pseudomonadota > Gammaproteobacteria > Chromatiales > Chromatiaceae > Chromatium > Chromatium violascens_A. The sequence goes on from DYNM01000046.1 coordinate 5,300, forward strand.
CGGTGGCGACGACCTGTTTGGCGCACGGCGTACCCATTCCGTTTGCGACGCAGATGCCGCCAGATGCGGGTGAGGAACCGACGGATTTAGCGGGCATGTTTGCGCGGCGGCGCTGCTTCAAACCGACGCGCCTGTCAGTGACAGCAGAGCCGCACGCGGGGCTGGGATTGGCGCTCTACACCCGTGCCACCAGTCCGCTGCGGCGTTATTCCGATTTGCTGGTGCATCAACAACTCCGCGCTTGGCTCGCGGGGCGGGAGCCGTTGACCGCGCAGCAAATTATGGAACGCAGCGGCGAGGCCGACACGGCAACTATCGCCATTCGGCGCGGGGAACGCTTTTCTAATTTGCACTGGAAGATATTGTTTTTACAGGCGCATCCCGACTGGCGCGGTGAGGGCATCGTGGTTGGACGTGAGGAACGCAAGGCGGTGGTGGTGGTGCCGGAGCTGGCGCTGGAAACGCGGGTGCGGCTGCGCGAAGAGGTGGAACTCAATCAGGTGCTGCGGCTGGCGGTCAGTGAGCTGGATGTGGCGGAGTTGACGGTGAGTTTTCGGGTGCTGAGTTGAATCGCAAAAGCGTTGCGATTCAACGCTTTATTCCCGAATTACGCCCCCCAATGCCGCACGCTGCCGGTATCGAGATGAACGAAATCAGAACGCGGGTAATACCCGACGCCGCCGCGTCCGAGCGTGAGCGCAGCATCGCGCAGATGGCGCAGGGATAAATCTGGGAAGCGCACATCCATTGCTTGCCCGCGCAGATGCAGGCTGTTGCGGGCGACGCCGTGCGAGGTTTTGCGCAGCAGCGCGTTGGTTTGCGGCGAGCGATAGGCGCTGACCACTTCAAAACGGGCATCAGGATCGCCGAGCGAGTCCTTCACGTCGTACAGCAGGTCATATAACTGCGGGTCCATCGGTGCAGCGTCGCCGGTGCGGACATCCCGAAAGAACTGATTGAGTTGCGCCAATGCTGACCGCTGATAACGGTCGCCGATGCGATACACCACGCTCAACCGCTCGTCGGTGCGCAAGTTATGAAAGGACAGTTGGCGAGGACGTTCACGGGTGGAACTGGCCAGCACCGGCGTTGCCGCTGCCGCCAACAATGCGCCTAAAAAATAACGTCGATTCATTGCATTCTCCGCACAAAATCCCGTCAACACAGGATCGTTGTTTATTGACATTGCCTCAAATTTAAGGGCGCGATTATAAGTGAGGAAACGGAGAAAGCAATCGCAGCGGCACATCTGTTGATTCAGCAAGATTGTTAAGACCTGACAATAATTAGAAAAGCTAACTCTTTCATCTTCATATCTTTGTTTATGAACACTTCATTGCATTATGTATTGAGCTTTAATGGGTATTAAGAGTGAAAGAAACGCAAGCAGTCATCACATTCTGTGATCACAAAACATCAAGCGTTGAATTGAGGAGCAACAATGATGCGCAGCATGATTCTGGCAATAGTGGCAAGTGTGGGCGCGGTGAGTTGGATGCCGGCGGCGGCCGATATTTTTAAGTACGTTGATAGCGCGGGTAACGTTTATTTCACCGATACGCCGTTGAAAAGTCAGCGGTATCGCTTGGAATGGCAACGCACTTCGGTGCAGGAACCAAGCCGGTCGCTCCCACAAATTAGCCGCAGCAGTGGTGAGCGGGTGCGCTCAGTACGGACAAAACCGCTGTCTGGCTCGCAAACGCAACGGCGAGCGACGGTGCATCAGCTTGTGCTGGCGAATGCGCGGCGTTATCGGTTGTCGCCGGGGCTACTTCATGCCGTGATTCGCGCCGAATCCAGTTACAACCCGGCGGCGGTCTCGCCAGCGGGCGCACAGGGTTTGATGCAATTGATGCCCGGCACGGCCGCACGATATGGCGTGTCGGATAGCTTTGATCCAATGGAAAATGTGCGCGGCGGAGCGGCGTATTTGCGCGATTTATTGGATATGTTTAATCAAGATTTGCGCCTCGCGCTGGCGGGTTATAACGCTGGCGAAGGCGCAGTATTGAAACACGGGCGGCAAATTCCGCCGTATGCCGAAACGCAGGATTATGTGCGCAAGGTGTTGGATTATTTCCGCGCTGAAGCGCCCAGCAACGTGTTGATGATGGCTCGCTAAACCACGCCGTTGCCGTCGCGCACTTTCACCACCCGATCAATTGCCAGCAGCGTTTCCAATAACTCGCGCAGTTGCGCCAGTGGCCAAGAATTTGCGCCATCACTCAGCGCCAGCTCAGGAGTGGGATGGGTCTCCATAAAAATGCCGGCAATCCCCACCGCCACTGCTGCTCGCGCCAGCACCGGCACAAATTCGCGCTGACCACCGGACTGCGTACCCGCGCCGCCCGGCAATTGCACCGAATGCGTCGCATCAAACACCACCGGGCAGCCGGTCTCGCGCAGAATTGCCAGCGAGCGCATGTCTGCGACTAAGTTGTTATATCCAAACGAAAATCCGCGCTCGCAGACCATGAGCTGTTGATTGCCAGTCGCCCGCGCTTTGTCCACAACGTGGCGCATATCGCCCGGCGCGAGAAATTGCCCTTTTTTGAGATTGACCGGCTTGCCCTGACTGGCAACAGCGCGGATGAAATTGGTTTGGCGACACAAAAATGCTGGCGTTTGCAGCACGTCCACCACCGCAGCGACCTCCGCCAACGGCGTGTCTTCGTGGACATCAGTCAGCACCGGCACACCGATTTTCTCGCGCACGTCCGCCAAAATCTGCAAACCCGCGTCGATGCCCAAACCACGAAAGCTCGCACCCGAGGAGCGGTTGGCTTTATCAAACGAGGATTTATAAATGAACGGAATGCCGAGCGCGGTGGTCAGCTCTTTGAGAGCGCCAGCGGTGTCTTGCGCCAGCGTCGCGCTTTCCAACACGCACGGGCCGGCGATCAAAAACAGCGGGCGATCCGCGCCAACTTCAAAATTCAGCAATGACATCATGCGCTTGGCACTCCGCTGCGTTCATGTTGCGCCAGCGCCGCTCGCACAAACCCACGAAACAGCGGATGGCCATCTCGCGGCGTGGAGGTGAATTCGGGGTGAAATTGGCAAGCGATGAACCAGGGATGATCGGGAATCTCAATGATTTCAACCAGTTTGTTGTCCAGCGACCAGCCCGAAAATCGCATCCCCGCATCTTTCATCGCGTTGAGATAGCGATTGTTGAATTCATAGCGATGACGATGGCGCTCGCGGATTTGCGCCGTGCCGTACACCTTCCGCGCCAAACTGCCCGGCTCAAGCCGACTGTTTTGTCCACCGAGGCGCATCGTGCCGCCAAGATCATCGCTGGCGCTGCGGGTTTCGAGCTTGCCGCGCTCGTCGCGCCATTCCGTAATCAGCGCAATCACCGGATGCGGCGTATCGCGGTCAAATTCAGTGCTGTGCGCGTCCTCCAAACCGGCGAGATGGCGGGCGTATTCAATCACCGCAATCTGCATTCCCAAACAGATGCCGAGATACGGAATCCGCTGCTCACGGGCGAATTGCGCAGCAGCGATCTTGCCGTCAATCCCGCGCTCACCAAAGCCGCCGGGCACCAGAATCGCATCTAAACCCTGCAACGCAGCAGTGCCCTGTTGTTCAATTTCTTCCGCATCGAGATACACGATCTCAACCTTGGTATCGGTGTGGACGCCGGCGTGAGCGAGCGCCTCCGACAGCGATTTATAAGCCTCGGTCAGGTGCATATATTTTCCCACCATGCCGATGCGCACTTGCTGGCGCGGGTGGTCAAATCCGGCTAACACGCGATCCCATTCGCTCAAATCGGCAGCGGGCACGTCAAGCCGGAACTGCGTGACGACGAGATCATCAAGTTGCTGCGCGTGGAGCAGGCGCGGAATGCGATAAATGTTGTCGGCATCAACGGCGGAAATGACTGCGTTTTCCGCCACGTTGGTGAACAGCGCGATCTTGCGCCGCTCTTCCTCGGGCAGAGCGCGTTCGGAGCGACACAGCAAGATGTCGGGCTGAATGCCGATGGAGCGCAGTTCTTTGACCGAGTGCTGAGTTGGTTTGGTTTTGATCTCGCCAGCGGTGTGGATATACGGCACGAGCGTCAGGTGCATAAACAGCACGTTCTCGCGCCGCTCCTCGACGCGCATTTGCCGAATTGCCTCCAAAAACGGCAGCGATTCGATGTCGCCGACGGTGCCGCCGATTTCGACCATCGCCACATCTGCGCCTTCTGCGCCCAGCCGAATGCACTGCTTGATTTCGTCGGTGATGTGCGGAATCACCTGCACGGTGCGACCGAGATAATCGCCGTGCCGCTCTTTGCGGATCACGCTTTCATAAATCTGCCCGGTGGTGAAATTGTTATTACGTCCCATGCGGGTGCGTAAAAAACGCTCGTAATGACCGAGATCAAGATCGGTTTCCGCACCGTCGTCGGTGACGTACACCTCGCCGTGTTGAAACGGACTCATGGTGCCGGGATCGACGTTGATGTACGGATCGAGCTTGATCATGGTCACGCGCAAACCACGCGCTTCAAGCAACGCGGCCAGTGAGGCAGAGGCAATGCCTTTGCCCAGCGAGGACACCACGCCGCCGGTGATAAAAATGAACTTGGTCATAAGCAACAGGCTTCAAAAAATAGGTCACGGGCATTTGCCCGACATCTGTGGTCAAGCTACCAAAATCGGCGCAGTGGCTCAATTGAATCGCACTATTTACCGTGCTCATCAGCGTGATTGCGATTTAAGGCTTGCAATCAGGCGCTGAGGTGTTTAGTATTCATTCTTCAATTGCGGGGTGGAGCAGTCAGGCAGCTCGTCGGGCTCATAACCCGAAGGT
>DYNM01000047.1 GCA_020721065.1 Thiocystis violascens
GGGGTCTCCCCATGTGAATGTAGGTTACTGCCAGGGTTTTAATCTGAAACCCCCGTTTCTTAATTGAGGCGGGGGTTTTCTTTTGTGGGGTTGGGAATTAGAATTTGGGTGTATTTTGCGCTAAAGAAAATGCTGATTTATTCGATCAGTGTGATTACTAGTAAAATCAGCGTATGCTTAACGAGCACTTGAAAGCGTATCCACAATTTTATTTGGGTACATGTGACAATGAACTTTTGGAGTTTTTATGAACAAGAAATTTAGAGGGTCGCTATTTTTGTCACTGGCGGTGCTTTTCAGCGTGCATGTTTATGCGCAACAGAGTGAAAGCGATAAACAAGGGCCACCGGTAGTATTGAGCGAAATCCAGTTTACACCACTTGAAGTTGGCAACAGCGATCTATTGCCAGCCGAAGCAGTGGATTCCCTCACGCAGACTGACTCGCAACGAGCACCAGCACCACCGCTGACCCAAGTGTATATCTATGCAGTTGGATCCTCCAATTGCAATTGGGAGTACATAACCAATGGTCAGAACTCGACCGTCTGCAATCACGGCGGGGCACTGCTCCGGGCTGTAGTTCGGGAAATTGGCTATGGCGGCGAGGGGATAGCTTGGATAAATGGGAGCCTATTGCCTAGCTCAGCCCGATACCTGACTGAGTCCATCTGCGTTGTGGGCGGCTCCTACGTTTTTCCCTGCCCTGCTGCTGGATACACGATTGTTGGCTGGATGAAGTATTACAAACTCGATGGCTACCAGAGTGGCACGTTTAAATATCAGAATACGTCACTCAATTCGCCCTGGAATACGATGTTTACACAAATTCGTATCCAGTAATTTCTGCCCTCTATAGAAAAAACTAAAGGCTGGAAATTTCAGCCTTTTTCGTTATGCTTGAACATTGACCTCTGCCACTGATCCTTGGAAGCGCCGCAAGGTATCGGCAGCCTGTTGCAGGCGCTCCGCACTCTGCTTCTCGCTACGCGACAATGCTCCCTCGATACGTTCCTGAATCTGGGCGAAAAAATTCACGGGCTGATAGTAAGATGTCGGCACTTTGCCGTCATAATTCACCTTGTCTAGTGGCGAAGGAATCAAGCCAAGAAATGATAAGGTTTCATCAAAACTCACCTGTCCGCTTTGAAAGAGGGCAGACATAGTTTCATGCAAGGCTTGCGGGGTCATGTTCGAGAAGTCGTACTTCTTGACCGGTGCGGAACTAATATTTTCAGTGGTTTCCTGAGTTTTTTCAGCCAGAACAGAGGCAAATGACGCGGAGCTATCGGCATGGCTGGTCAGATTCGTGACTTGGGCGCGATGAGCGAATAGATCACTCGTGCTACTACCAATTTTCATAAAAATTGTCCTATCCTTTCGGTGAAATGGGTAGCATAGGTTGGGTTCCCGCTTTTGGCAACCCAACATAACCAGCAATCACCGTTTAACAAATGAACCCCCGCAGACGGCGCGGCGCTTATTCTTAAATGTCATGCCAGCGAAGTCGCCTGACCTACTCATTAGGCAAATACGAAAAATGGGGTTTCCAGTGCCACAGAAGATTCGTGACTTGCTCAAAAGGCTGAAACACGCCGGCTTTACAGAAATTACTGGAGGTGGAAAAGGATCGCACCGAAAGTTTGTTCACCCGAAATACCCTGGTGCCGTGACTGTGAGCGGACAGTCAGGTGATGACGCGAAGCAATATCAAGAAAAAGATGTCGTGCAAGCAATTGAAATGGTGAGCAAATGAAAGCGTTCGATAAGTATCATAAATGGGTGGATTGGAGTGAGGAAGATCAGGTTTATATCGGCAGATGCCCTGACCTCATCACCGGAATACATGGAGATGATCCCGTCGCTCTTTATAGCGAGCTTTGCGCTGTCGTTGAGGATGTAATCCGCCACTTTAACGCTGAACAGCGACCACTTCCGGAGCCACGAGTTCGCCCTATGCGCGAAGTCGCTTGAGAGAATGTTTAGCAGCGTAGGTTAGGTTGCCGCTTTTTAGCAACCCAACATTTAATCTATCCTAATACTAAGGTGAATAGAATGTTAAGCCGATTTGAAAAAGTGATTGAACAAGTTTCAAGCCTTCCGATTGAAATTCAGGATGAAATAGCTGAACAATGGTTAGAAGATATTGAAAGTGAGTTGAACTGGCAAAAAACCTTACAAACATCACAAGAAAACAAATTTTTGTTGGAATTAGCACAGAACGCCTTATCTCAATCAGCGCGAGGAGAAACATTGATAAAGGGTTTCGATGAAATCTGAACTTAATCCAGAGTTTTTGCAGAAATTCCGTAGTTTGCCAGAGCGAGTCAAGCAAGTTGTTAGAAAAAACTATTGCTTATGGAAACAAAATCCACGACATCCTAGTGTTGAATTCAAGAAACTCAATACTTCTATGCCAATTTATTCAGTCCGAGCAGGTATTGGTTGGCGAGCAATGGGAATTATGAAAGATTCAGATACTATTGTGTGGTTCTGGATTGGTTCACATAGTGAATATGATAGGCTGTTAAGAAATATGTAATCAGCAGCGCAAATTGGGTTGCCACTTTTGGTAACCCAACATCAGCAATCAACATACTAAACCACGCAATGCTTATTCAGTTTATAAAGGCGTAACAATGACAATACTTAAGTATATTTATTGGCAAGATGAAGACATGTGGCTTGGATACCTTGAAGAATATCCAGATTATATGACGCAGGGAAATACGCCAGAAGAGCTACAGGAAAATCTAAGAGACATCTACCAAGAATTGACTAATGGCTCTATTCCGTCTGTGCGTCATGTTGGAGAACTCGCAGTCGCATGAAAAGACGCGAACTGATCGCTCGATTGCAAAGAATAGGCTGCGTTTTAATCCGGCATGGCAGTAAACACGATTGGTATCAAAATCCGCTGACCAAAGAGTCACAGCCTGTGCCGCGACATATCGAAATTAAAGACATTCTCGCAAATCACATTCTAAAAAAGTTGAGTTGAGCGAGTTAGCTTAATTATTCAGTTCTGCGCTACGCAGTAAATTTAGCAACTGCTTTTTATCATGCCTTCATCATCCCACCCCACAAAAATTGCTCATCGTGCCATGCTGCGTTGGCAGCGCGGCGCAACCATTCCCGAATTGACCGATTATTTTGTTCACGCGCTGCCGCAACCCGAATTGTTGCAGCAGTTGCTCATTGCGTCTCCCGCGTTACTGTTGCCGTTACAAATCGCTTTGCAGCAAGCAATCGTTATTCGTGAACAACAAATCGCAACTAAAGCATTGCGGCAATTGGAAACAACGCAAAAAACGCTTATTCCAACGATTGATGATGAGCAATTACTGCGCGACATGGTTGAGCAATGCCGCAGCGATGGCAGTTTAACGCGCTGGTTAGCAGGTTTATCACCTCAGCAACGAGATAGATTAGGTACGCCTGCTGAACGACAGGCTGCAATTGCGTTGCGAAAACAAAGCGTTACTGCCGCAGTAGCGCGGCAAATTCTCAATTGCTCTCTGACTGAATTAAATCGCTGGACGCAAGAAAATCGTTTGCAAGTGCTATATCAACGCGCATTGATGCTGCCAAAACAAACGCTGGCACGGTTTTGGTTACGCAGCGATTTAGAAGCTGTCATTCCGCAACTCGTCGCATGGCGCAGCGAATGGAATCAACGCAAAACGGCTAAACGGACGCGCTTGCGTTTGTAGGAGTTACGCAGTTGAAAGTTAAGTTGTTGATTTTTATGGAAGTGTGATTGTGCAGCGCACAAAATAACTTCAATAAAATCAGACATTTAGAAATCCAACTGCGTAACTCCTAGTTTGGTTAAAGTCAAGCAACACGCCGAATCAACGTCGCCAAAATAACGTTGACAACCTTGCGCAAGCACTCAAAACGCGCTCGCTCCCGCCTAAAGACGCCAAACAGCATATACTTACCCCGCTAGTTGCCCCGCATTTTGGCAACATCCCCAGCGGTGCGCCGCTAAATTCCTGATTTTTCAGCCTAAATTTTTCTTTTGTGACCGTTTTTTGGAGCTTGCCCTCGTGATCGAAACTCTTCGCAACATCGCCATCATCGCCCACGTCGATCATGGAAAAACCACGTTGGTGGACAAGCTCTTACAGCAGTCTGGCACCCTCGGCGACCGTTTTGGCCCGGTGGAACGCGTGATGGATTCCAATGCGCTGGAGAAAGAACGCGGGATCACAATTCTGTCGAAAAACACCGCCATTCGTTGGAATGATTACCGCATTAACATCGTTGACACGCCCGGACACGCCGATTTTGGCGGCGAAGTCGAGCGCGTGTTGTCGATGGTGGATTCCGTGTTGCTGCTGGTCGATGCGCAGGAAGGGCCGATGCCGCAGACCCGTTTTGTGACCAGCAAAGCGTTCGCGCACGGGCTGCGCCCGATTGTCGTGATTAACAAAATTGACCGCCCCGGCGCACGTCCCGATTGGGTGATTGATCAGGTGTTTGAGCTGTTTGATCGGCTCGGTGCGACCGATGAACAGCTTGATTTTCCAATCGTTTACGCCTCCGCCATCAACGGTTATGCCGGGCTAGACAACACCGTCAACGGTGGCGATATGACGCCGTTATTTGAGGCGATTGTTGAGCATTGCCCCGCGCCAGAAGTCGATCCCGATTCGCCGTTTCAAATGCAAATTTCGACGCTCAATTACAACTCGTTTGTGGGCGCGATTGCGGTCGGGCGCATCCGTCACGGCAGCGTGCGTCCCAATCAACAGGTCGTCGTGGTCAAGCCCGATGGCGAACGTTATAAAGCCAAAATTGGCTTAGTTTACGGCTACTTAGGTTTGGATCGTTACGAAGTGCCCTCGGCATCGGCGGGCGACATCGTGGCGCTGACTGGCATCGACGCGCCCAACGTATCCGACACGCTCTGCCATCCCGATCACGCTTACGCGCTGCCGGCGCTGACGGTGGACGAGCCGACCGTGACCATGACGTTTCAAGTAAATACTTCGCCGTTTTGTGGGCGCGACGGCAAATACTTGACCTCGCGGCAATTAAAAGATCGTTTAGAACGTGAGTTAATTCATAACGTCGCGCTGCGAGTTGAAGAAGGCAATGATCCTGAAAAGTTCCGCGTTTCCGGGCGCGGTGAATTGCATTTATCCATTTTGCTCGAAAATATGCGCCGTGAAGGTTATGAAATGGCGGTATCGCGTCCTGAAGTGATTTTCCGTGAAATCAACGGGCAGATTTGCGAACCGTATGAACAATTAACGGTTGATATTGATGAGACCGCGCAGGGCGCAATTATGCAGGCGTTAGGTGAACGGCGCGGCGAATTAAAAGATATGATTCCAGATGGTAAAGGGCGGGTACGTTTGGATTATGAAATCCCGTCACGCGGTTTGATTGGATTTCAAACCGAATTCATGTCGCTGACTTCTGGCACTGGTTTGAAATATCACATCTTTGATCGTTATCGTCCGGCAAATCAGAGTGGAATTGCGCCGCGTCGCAATGGCGCATTGATTTCTAATGGCACCGGCAAAGCCTTGGGTTATGCGTTATTTAGTTTGCAAGAACGCGGGCGCATGATGGTATCACCCGGTGAAGAAGTCTATGAAGGACAGGTCGTTGGGATTCATTCGCGTGATAACGATTTGACCGTCAATCCGTTGAAAGCCAAGCAACTGACCAATATCCGCGCTGCTGGTTCGGATGAGAACATTTTATTAACGCCGCCGATTAAGTTTACGCTGGAGCAGGCGTTAGAATTTATTGAAGATGATGAATTGGTGGAGATCACACCGAAAGCCATTCGGGTGCGCAAGCGTCATTTAACTGAGAACGAGCGCAAACGCAGTTCCCGCATTAAAGTTTAGCTGTTCAGCGTGTTGTGTTAAATAAAAAAGCCGCCCCAGTTTGGCGGCTTTTTTATGTGTGGCGCATTTACTTGGTTTCATTCAATAATGCCCGCAGTCGATATAACGCCGCCAATGCGTCACGCGGCGTTAATTCATCAGGATTTAATTCACGCAGCGCGATATGCAATGGAGATTCCGATTCTGGCGGCAGTGCAGGTTCTGATTCTAGCGCAGTAAATAACGGCAATTGTGGCGGTTCCCTTTCTGCTGATCGCCGCGCTCCAGCTTCTAAATCGCGCAACCGCGCTCGTGCTCGTTCAATCACCACTCGCGGCACACCTGCTAATGCCGCTACCGCTAAACCATAACTTTGGCTGGCTGCGCCGGCGTGAACACGATGTAAAAAGACAATTGAATGCTCGTGCTCAACTGCGTCTAAATGCACATTTGCAATTCCAGAATGCGTGTCTGCTAATTGTGTTAATTCAAAATAATGGGTTGCAAATAAACTCAATGCGCCAATGCGGGTCGCTAATTCCACTGCACATGCCCATGCTAACGATAAGCCATCAAAAGTGCTGGTGCCGCGTCCAATTTCATCCATTAACACCAAACTTTGTGCCGTCGCGTTATTCAAAATGTTAGCAGTTTCTTCCATTTCCACCATAAATGTAGAACGCCCGCCTGCTAAATCATCAGAAGCACCAATCCGCGAAAAGATGCGATCAATAGGACCAATGCGTGCCGTTTGCGCAGGAACAAAACTGCCGCTATACGCCAACAACACAATTAAAGCTGTTTGGCGCATGTATGTTGAATTGTGGCTAACGAATCCGTTCGCAATATAAGCATGTTCTTGCGTCACACTTAAATCAAACACTTCAGCATCTTGCGCAGTTAAACTGACAATATGATCGTAAAAATAATTGTTTTTATAAAGTGTTTCTAGTTCTTGGCAAGGGATATTATTAGCGTGACAGTACTCAATGAGCGCCGCTAATGTTTGATATGAAATGTTAGATTTTTTAGGTAAAAAAGTATAAAAAATGCTGGCAACTTTTGTATTCTTTTTTAGTGACTGTGCTTTATTTTTATTAGCAACAATTCTGTTGTGAATTTCTTTTAAAATGGTATACAAGCACGGTATGCCATAGTTTGGATGGCGTATGGTAGATGCCAACGCTGCCCGTTCTCTTTTTCGGGTCAAGCGAAAACCAACACGCTGATGAAAAAGAATTGCATTTTCACCATCAATACAAAGGATGTAGTTTGGATGACAGGCTGTTTTTTTCGTTCTCAACGCAGCAATGATGCCAAAATTTAATAAAACTAACTGCACCTGTGTTGCCATTTGATAAGAAGATGTAGAGAGTTCAACGTTGCCATAACGATTGTCTACTGTTCCGTCTGTATCAAATAAGCCTTGCAAAAAAGCGACGACCATTTCTTTTGGTGCAATCAAAATACTTTCTGGAATATATTTATGCAGTGAATTCACATATTCCAAACCCAGTTGCGCAAAAAACATTCTGATTTGCAGACTGCACAGCCGATACCGATATTGTGGTGTTTCAATGACAGTATAATGAAATAAATCTGCGCAAATTTTCGTAAAGGCTTCCGTGATGTCACGATCAGCATTCGTGAATTCCAGATAGTGCTTATAAGTCAGTGATCCATCACCAATAAGCAGCCCCATTAAATAGGCTAAATCGCTGCTCAATCTCTCTGGTAGCGGATACTGTTTTTTGAGATTGCGAATTTTGGGCAATGGGGAAATAGCAACAGTTTTGCCCCACAAGTCGATATGCCGATCAATAATGATGATTTCGTTGCCGCGTAAATCACCCAAACAACACCACTGTTCATCACCATTGTCGGTTTTAATGCGTACTTTGTGTTCGGCAGTTCCTTCTAAACGAAACCCATATCCAGTGGTGATTTTAATGGTTTTTTGAATACCACCAGAATAAAAATGTGTCGCAGTTTGTTGTGTGTGTAAACTTTTAACAATGACGTTGTGCGCTAAAGGTGTGAAATCATGCTCCGCTGCGCCATGCGGTTTTAATGTTGCGAGTGACATCAGCCCTTGTGATGTAAAAATTAAAGTGTTGGCAGCTAAACATTTTCCTCCCATATTCGGTCCAGTAATCATTAACATTTGTTGCGTGGCGTTGAGCTGTAAATCATTAGCAACAAACGGTAAATCTAACATTCGTTCCACAACCGGATGTCGCCCTTCAATAATATCAAGCTGGCGTGTGGCGCTGAATTCAGGGCAGTGCCAATGCAGCATCGCCGCCCGTTCCGCCAAATTAGTGAGCACATCAAGCGTCGCCAACGCGCCAGCGGTGATGTGCAGCGGCTCCAACACCGTCGTCAAGTGCGCCAGCAGCGTTTCATACAGCATTTTTTCTCGCGCCAGCGCCCGCTCGCGGCTACTCAACACCTTGTCTTCAAACGATTTTAATTCGGCGGTGATGTAGCGTTCGACGCCTTTTAACGTCTGCCGCCGCTGATAATCAGGCGGCACCTGTTCTGCTTTGGCGCGACCCAATTCGATGTAATAGCCATGCACGCGGTTGTAGCCGACTTTGAGCGTCGGTAAGCCAGTGCGAGCGCGTTCACGGTTTTCAAAATCCAGCAAAAATTGGTCGGCGTGCTCCGACAGCGTCCGCAATTCGTCCAATTCAGCGTCATAACCGGGCGCGATCACGCCACCGTCGCGGATCAATACCGGCGGCTGCGCGAGCAGGGCGCGAGTGAGCAATTCCAGCACGTCGGAATGTTCACCCAGTTCGGCGGCGATTTGCGCCAATAACGGCGCAGCAATCGTCGTCAGCACCGCCAACTGCGCTCGCAGCGTCGGCAGTAGCGCCAGCGAATCGCGCAAGCCAGTCAGATCGCGGGGACGCGCCGAACCGAGCGCAATTCGCGCCAAAATGCGTTCAATATCGCTGCTACCCGCCAGCGTCGTGTGCAATTCGGTCACGGTCGCTTCCGCCGCCAGCAGCGCCGTGACGGCCTGATGACGCGAGCCAGCGATGTCCTGCGCTCGCAGCGGACGTTTGAGCCAGCGCCGCAGCAAGCGACTTCCCATCGCCGTCGCCGTGCGATCAACGATGCCCAGCAACGTGTGCGCCGGGCGTCCGGTCAAACTGGCAGAGATTTCGAGATTGCGCTGCGTGGCGGCATCGAGCAGTAGCGCGTCATCACGTTGCTCAGTGGTCAAGCTGCGCAGATGCGGCAGCGTGGCGCATTGCGTCGCCCGAACGTATTGCAGCAAACAGCCCGCTGCGCCCACCGCCAGCCGCAGCGTCGCGCAGCCAAAGCCGTTGAGATCACGGGTGCCGAATTGGGCGCACAGCAGGCGCTCGCCGCTGTCGGGATCAAAATGCCACGCCGGACGGCGGGTGATGCCGCGCTCCAGCCGCAGCTCCGTCGGCAACGCGCTGTCTTCATCCAGCAGAATTTCCGCCGGCTGCAACCGCTCCAACTCGCTGGTCAACGCCTCGCGGGTGGCGACTTCCAACACCGCAAAGCGTCCGCTGGAGAGTTCCAAATACGCCAGCCCGCAACCGGTTTTACCCTCGGCGATGGCCAGCAACAGGTTGTCGTGGCGCTCTTCGAGCAGCGCCTCATCGGTCAAGGTGCCGGGCGTGACGACGCGAGTCACGCGCCGTTCTACCGGGCCTTTGCTGGTAGCGGGATCGCCGATTTGTTCACAAATTGCCGCAGAAATACCTTTGCGCACCAATTTAACGAGATAACTTTCCAGCGCGTGATACGGCACACCCGCCATTGGAATGGCTTGACCAGCGGCGTGCCCGCGTTTTGTGAGGGTAATATCAAGCAATTGCGCCGCTTGTTGGGCATCTTCAAAAAAGAGTTCATAAAAATCGCCCATGCGATAAAACAATAATACCTGCGGATATTCGGCTTTTAAGCGCAAATACTGCTGCATCATGGGAGTATGGTTAGCGAATAAATGATTGGTCATTGCATCAAAAACTATAATAGTGAAAACGATTAAAAGATATTGAATACTGCGCTTTATCATTCAATGATAGCGTTATTATTTGATTATAGGAGTTACGCAGTTGACCAAAAATAGCTTTAGAATATAGTCGATCCACCGCA
>DYNM01000048.1 GCA_020721065.1 Thiocystis violascens
CGGTGGATCGACTATATTCTAAAGCTATTTTTGGTCAACTGCGTAACTCCTAGATGAGAAAACTCTTCACCAATTAGCCGCTAATTACCATATTCGCGGAGAGTGGTTTTCATCATCTGCATTAGAACTAGTGCGGTAAAAGTGGTTCTGGAATTTTATAAAAAATTTTAGTGCAGGTATTTCTTGATGATGCGATTCAAGCCACGCGCTATATGTGTGAATCGCCGTTATTGGAAGGCAAACGCTTTCGTTATAACAAGTCTACGGTAACGCGCCCGAACCCACCGCAGCAGTAATTCAATTCGCTGCAATACTTGCGCTGTTATACACTAGCAGCGCAATTTTTTCTCCAGATCAAGTGAATCAATGCCAATGACGCTGTATGCAGTTTGGAAATCGGCGTGATTATTTTTTTATCATTTATTGAATCAAATCCGAGCATCACATCATGCCATTACTCGATTGGATTAACAAAGAACACGCTAAAACCTCGGTGCGCGAAGTGCCGTTTCATTTACTCAATGAAGTGGCGACTTATGGCGCAGCCGCTGACAATCTGTTAATTCAAGGCGACAATTTGCTGGCGCTCAAAGCGTTGATTCCTTTTTATGCCGGGCGCGTCAAGTGCATTTTTATTGATCCGCCTTATAACACGCAAAGCGCCTTTGAACATTATGATGACAAGCTCGAACATAGCGCGTGGTTATCAATGATGTATCCGCGCTTGGTTTTATTGCGCGATTTATTGAGTGAAGATGGCTCAATCTGGGTGTCGATTGATGACAATGAAGCGCACTATTTGAAAGTGCTGATGGATGAAATTTTTGGACGACGGAATTTTGTAACAACAATTATTTGGCAACAACGCACCACACGCGAAAATCGTAAGACATTTTCTAACAACCACGAGTATTTAATGCTTTACGCTAAAAATTATCCACATTTCGCTGCAACGCGAAATGATCTTTATCTCACGGAAGAGGTTAGATCACGTTACAAAAATCCAGATAATGATCCTCGCGGTGCTTGGCAATCTGTATCTGCTAATGCACAAGCTGGTCACGCAACACCTAGTCAGTTTTATACTCTGATTGCACCAAATGGAAAGCAGCATAATCCACCTAAAGGAACATGCTGGCGTTATACGCAGGAAAAAATAAAAACTGAAATTGAAGCCAACAACATTTGGTTTGGCAAGGATGGCAACGGTGTTCCTAGAATAAAAAAGTTTTTAGCCGAAGCAAAATCAGGATTAACTCCTGAAACATTGTGGCTGGCTTCTGAGGTAGGAACAAATGACTTTGCCAAAAAACATTTAATTGAGTTATTCCGTGATGGTGATTTATTTGATACACCAAAACCAGAATCATTGATTGAGCGTGTTATTCACATCGCCACCAATCCCAATGATATTGTATTAGATTCTTTTCTAGGTTCTGGCACGACTGCTGCTGTTGCCCATAAAATGAATCGGCGCTGGATTGGGATTGAATTAGGCGATCATGCTCGCAGCCATTGTATTCCGCGTTTAGAAAAAGTCATTGCTGGAGAAGCGGGTGGAATTAGCGGCGCTGTGAATTGGACGGGCGGCGGCGGATTTCGCTTTTGTACTTTGGGCGCAGCCGTATTTCATTCCCAAGGCGAATTAAATCCAGCGGTCGATTTTGCCACGCTCGCCGCCTACATCTGGCATCTGGAAACCGGCACACCTGCACCTGCGTCCTTCACAAATCCGCTGTTGGGAATTCACAACGGCGTTGCTTACTATTTGCTTTATAAAGACATTCTCGGCGCGTTGCGCTCGGCAGAAGGCAATTTATTGACTGCCGCCGTGCTTGATTGGCTCAAATCGCTGGCAGCGCACGATGGCGCTTGCGTCATTTATGGCGACCTGACGCGCTTGGGCGCAACGCGGCTGGCGGCAGAACGGATTGTTTTCAAACAAATTCCCTACGATGTCACGGGACGATAAACGCAATGCTGCAACTAAAAACCCATCAACAACAAGCACTTGACGTATTGGAGCAATTTTTACTTGCCAGCCGTGAACAGCCGCTGCCCGTCGCCTTTCGCGCCAGTTTGAACGCCCAACAGCGCGACGAAATCGACTATCAACCGTTGTTTGGCGCGACGCCGTGCGTGTGTTTGCGGATTCCGACCGGCGGCGGCAAAACGCTGTTGGCGGCGCATCTCATCGCGCTGGCGAGCGCCGCCCGCAGTGACAATCCCGCGCCGGTGGCGCTGTGGCTGACGCCATCGGACACGATCCGCCGCCAAACGCTCGAAGCATTGAGCGATGTGCGCCATCCGTATCGACAAGCCTTAGCGCAGCATTTTGGCGCGGAATTGCGCATTTGTGATTTAGATGAATTGGCAACAATCAATACGCACGACGTTGGAAAAAGTGCAATGATCATTGTCGCCACCATTCAAGCATTTAATATCACCGACACCAAACAGCGCAACGTATATGCGTTTGATGAAAACCTCGCCGCACACTTTGCGCAATTACCGCCGCACGGCGCGACTGCTTTAGAATGCGTCACTGCTGCCGATTTAACCGCGCAGCCATTTTTAACTGCCAATGATATCGGGCGCATCAAGTATTCAATTGCCAACTGGCTCCATTTGCAACAGCCGTTAATTATTGTAGACGAAGCGCATAACAATCGCACGGCGCGGTTTTTTAATTCGTTGCAACGCCTCAATCCCAGCGCCGTGATTGAACTCACCGCCACGCCAGTTGCGGGTAATAATGTGCTGTATTCGGTTTCCGCGCAGGAATTAAAAGCCGAGCAGATGATTAAATTGCCTATCGTATTATTAGAACATCCCGACGGCTGGCAGGCATGTTTAAGTGATGCGGTCTTAAATCGCAACCAATTAGAATTAACGGCGCAAAAAGAAACGGATCACATCCGCCCGATTTTATTAGTGCAAGCTGCGCCCAAAGGCGGCGAGGCGACGGTAGACGTGGTGCGGCAATATCTTATTGAACATGAACAGATTCCAGCGCAGCACATTGCTGTTGCTACCGGCACTCAAAAAGAACTTGATGGCATCAATTTATTCGAGCGTAGTTGCCAAATTCGCGTTGTTATTACGATTGAAGCCTTAAAAGAAGGTTGGGATTGTTCCTTTGCTTATGTATTGGCGTCATTGCAAAACATAAAATCTGCTAAAGATATTGAGCAATTATTGGGGCGGGTATTGCGAATGCCCTACGCCAAAATGCGCGAACAAGCAGAATTGAATTGCGCTTATGCACATGTGATTGCAGAGAGTTTTGCCAGCGCCGCTGCGACTTTAACGGATCGGCTGGTGCAAAATATGGGATTTGAGCGGTTAGAATTGGCGGCAGTATTGATTCCGCAAACGGTATTACCTTTGACTGGTGGCGCAAATAGCGCCGTTAGCATTCCTGCTTGTTCTATTGAAGTGCCGCAATTACCAGACACGCGCCATTGGCCGGCAAGTATTAAAGCAGCGGTTGATATTCGCCCCACCACGCAAGGTGCAACGTTATTGATTAGCAGCGCCCTTGATGCTGGAACTTTAGCGCAAGTTGAAAGTTTAGTTAGTGCGACGCAGCCTGCAAAAGCGCGTGCTGCAATTCAAGAACAATTCGCTGCACATCGCGCTTTACAACAGGCGCTGCGTGCTCCGGCGCATTTAGGTATTCAATTTGCACCAGTGCCGTATTTATGTTTGCGTTTAGACGATCATTTAGAAGTTGTGGAACCAGAAACATTGGCAGCAGTTGGGCAATGGAATTTACTCGATCATCCGTTGCAATTGGCGGGTTTTGCTCCGACTGAAAGCGTAAATACTTTTGAAATTGATCTGAATGAACAGCAGGTGAATTATCGTTATTTAGATGGGCTGGCTTTGCAACTCAACGAAGCGCCCAGTCAAGTCACAGAAGACGGTTTATTGCGGGAACTAGATCGACATCTGCGGCGTCCTTCATTATCGCAACTGCATTTACAACGCTATCTCATTAAATTAGTACAGCATTTAATCCATGATCGCGGATTTACGTTAACCGCATTAGTGCGCTGGCGGGTGCAATTAGTGCGAGCAATTAACAAAGAAATTGAACGCTTGCAGCACCTCGCCATGCAAAAAGGCTTTCAACAGCATTTACCCAAAATGGTGCCGCCGTCATTTCAGGAACTTGCCCAATATAGTTTTCAATTTGACCCCGGTAAATATCCAGCGCGAAATTGCTATCATGGGCGTTATCAATTTAGTAAACATTTTTATCCACTGATTCACGATTTACGCGAAACCACCGCCAGCGGTTTCATCAGCGAAGAGTTTCGCTGTGCGCAAATGATTGATATGCAGGCTAAAGTAAAACACTGGGTGCGCAATATCGAACGTCAAGCGCAGTGTTCATTTTGGCTGCCGACTGCCAGCGACCGTTTTTATCCTGATTTTGTTGCGGAATTGAATGATGGCAGGGTATTTACGGTTGAATACAAGGGCAATTTTTATAAAAGCAATGATGATTCGCGTGAAAAAAAGCAAGTTGGGCAACAGTGGGAAACCAGCAGCAATGGACGTTGCCTTTTTTTGTTTGCGGTATCTGAAGATGAAGCCGGGCGTTCTATTGGTCAGCAAATTAAAGAAAAGCTGATGTAATAACGCCAACTGCAATGCCGAATCGCGGCTTTGGCATGTTCTTGAATTGGATATTTTTAGGAATAGCGATGAATAGCAACTTCACTCCCGATCAAGCCACGCTCGCTTCCTTTTGTAAACACCATCACATTTGCCGTTTATCGCTATTTGGTTCGCATCTAAAAGGAACTGCTCGGGCAGATAGCGATGTGGATTTGTTAGTTGAGTTTGAGCTGGAGCATATTCCGGGTTTGCTAAAAATTGCCAGCATGGAAATCGAGTTATCGGAAATGCTAGGAAAGCAAGTTGACCTGCGCACAGCAAACGATCTCTCGCACTATTTTAGAGATGAAGTATTGCGCACGGCTGAGGTGCAATATGCACAATAACGATGAAATTCGTCTGCGTCACATGATTGAAGCAGCGGAAGATGTACAACAGTTTATTGCCGGGCGTCACCGCACGGAACTGAATAGCAATCGGATGTTGCTGTTTGCGCTGGTTCGGGCAATTGAAAGCATTCATGTCTAAGATGTCATCCGAATAATGTTGCAGATAATAAATGTGTTTTGCACTCCGCGTCCGCTCATTCGTAAGCAACAACTATAGTCAATTCTATTGGTCAGCAAATGAAAGAAAAGCTGATGTAATGCTGCTAAATGCGCGACAATGGCGCGAAGTAATAGCGAGATGAAATGATGCCGATGACTGAAACTATTATTGTGGGTTGTGGCGAAGTGGGGACGCGGCTGGCGCAGCGGCTGCTGGCGCGGGGTGTGGCGGTGCGCGGTTTGGTGCGCAGCAGCACTAGCGCGGCACGACTGGCGACAGTTGGCGTCCCCAGCGTGGTGTATGACCTGATGACGCCAGATGCTGCGCCGCCTGCGTTGGTCACGTCGGGCGTTGATTTGTTTCACTTTGCGCCGCCGCCGGAGCAGGGCGTGCTTGATCTGCACACGCGGCGGTTGGTGGAATTATTCGCCGATTGTGGCAACCCGCGCCGCGTTGTTTATATCAGTACAACGGGCGTGTATGGCGATTGTCAGGGTGCGTGGATTGACGAAACTCGTCCGGTGCAGCCGCAGGCGGAGCGGTCGCAGCGGCGCTGGGATGCTGAACAAACGTTGCAGCACTGGCGCGAGCGCAGCGGGGGTGAAGTGGTGATTGTGCGCGTGGCGGGAATTTATGGGCCGGGGCGCTTGCCGTTAGCGCGGCTGCGACAAGGTTTGCCGCTGGTGCGCCCGGAAGAAGCGCCGTATAGCAATCGCATTCACGTTGAGGATTTGGTGACGGTGTGTGAAGCGGCGCGTGAGCGCGGGATTGATGGCGCGGTTTACAACGCTTGCGACGATGCGCCGAGCACGATGACGGATTATTTTTTGGCGATTGCGGCGGCGGCGGGATTGCCGACACCGCCTTTATTGCCATTAGCGGAAGCGAGTGCGCAGGTGTCAGCCGGAATGCGGTCATATCTTGCGGAATCACGGCGGTTATCAAATCGCAAACTGCGTGAAGAATTGGGAGTGGTTTTGCAATATCCCGATCTTGCGACCGGCTTACGGAGCTTGTTTGAATTAAATTGAGAGATTTTTGGTTTTTAGTTGTCGGTTGTCAGTAAAAAACAGTGTTATTACGCACAACTGATAGTTTATAAGAATGGCGCAGTTGCAGAATATAAGCGATTGATTGAGTGATCCGTAACAATGATATTTTTTACTGACAACTGACAACTAAAAACCAACAACTGAACACTCAATAACAATTGATATTTACCATTGATAAATCGCCTCCACCACTCGCCCCTCATCGTGATAATTCAATGCCACACATAACTGTCGTACCAATGCAATTCCACGTCCCCAAGGTCGCGCTGCCGCTAACACCGTATTCGGATCCGCCGCTTGCCATGTTGACGCATTAAATCCCGTACCACTATCCCGAAATCGGATACTGATTTGTCCACCCGTATCCAGCGGCGTATAACACAGTTCGACGTGAATCCACCCTTTACAGCCCGCATTAAGCGAATCCGCCCGCCGACCGTAATACAGCTCAAAACCATCCGGTGCTGATTTTAATGTTGAAGGTAATTGTAAAATCCCATGCTCCAGCGCATTGGAATAAAGCTCTGCAACAATAGTTTCTAATGCAACTAAATGCGCATCTAAACCATCCAGCAATCCCAACGGACGCAACATCGTTTCTACCGAACGCAAATCTCCCAACTGTTCATCATGTAATTCAATTGCCCATTTCCATCCACCACTCGTCACCGCCTGCTCATTCACGCGCAACGCCGTCGTGAATAACCCACTATTGAGAGGCACCTCCACTACCGCGATGTCATCCGCCTGTTCCATATCCAAACAGTGTGCATCGAGTGCTTCAATCATGTCCGTCAACACCGCGCTCCCATGTTGCCAGTGCGCCAGCACCGTATGAAATCCCGCGTTTTGAAACTCCGTACCCGCGCAATTTTGCGCCTCCAGCAACCCATCGCTAAACATCAATAAACGATCACTCTCCTGCAATGACACATGACGCGGCGTTGCCGTCTCTGGCAGCTCCGGCACAATGCCCAGCGGCAACGCATACGACTCCAACTCATGCAGACCATCCGCCTGCCGTAACCACGCGCTCGGCAACCCCCCATTCCACCACCGCAGCGTCTGCCGATTGCCCGGCACCGAAATCAAACACACCGCCATAAACCGCTCCACCGGCAACAGTTGATAGAGCTTACGATTGAGTTCCGCCACAATTTCTTGGTCATCAACGCCTTTGCGCGTCATCACATGAAACGCATCCGCCACCGGCAACGCCGCCAGCGCTGCGGCTAAACCGTGTCCAGTGAAATCACCCAACAACACCCGCAGCCCACCATCCGGCAACTGTTGCGTCAAAATCACATCGCCACTGAACATCGCCGCCGGGCGCAGCAACATCCCCAACACTTCAGTTGCCACATTGCGGCTCTTGATCGCCCGACTAAAAATCCGCTCCGCTAACTCCAGCTCTTGCTGCTCGCTTTCCAGCAACAGCGCCAGTGGCACGGTAGCCGCCGCCGCGTCACGCTGTAAATCCCGCACCCGCTCCATCGCCACCAACCGCGCTCGCAACAACGCGAAGTTGTACGGCTTGGTTAAAAAATCATCACCACCCACCGCAATCCCATGTACCAACGACGCTTCATCCTGCAACGCGGATTGAAAAATCACCGGCACAAACTCAAAGCCGTGCAAATTTTTGAGCTGGCGCGTCGCCTCAAACCCATCCATGCGCGGCATGATCGCGTCCATAAACACCAGATCAAACGTCGGTTGCTCCACCATAAACAGCGCCAGCGCCTGCGCTCCATCCTGCGCCTCCACGACCGTAAATCCCTCGCGCCGGAGCATCTGCGCTAACACCTGTCGGCTCACCGCGTCATCATCCGCCACCAACACCTTGCCACGCCAACCTTCTGATCGCGTTGCTAATTTATTCAGCGTTACCATTGATAGACCGCCTCCACCCGCGTGCCCTGATCTTGATAAGTCAGGTCGGCACACAACTCCCGCACCATCGCAATGCCGCGTCCCCAAGGACGCTGCGGATCGTCGGGCAACGTTGCTGCCTCACAAAAACCACGTCCGCTGTGCGCAATGTCAAGCCGCACGCAATGCCCCACGCCATCTGTCTCATAACGCAATTGCAAGCGAATCCAGCCTTTGCAACCTGCCAACAAGTGCTGTTCTCGCATCCGGTAATACGCCTCAAATCCTTCTGGCGTCGCCTTCATGTTGGAGTCCAAACCCAAGATGCCGTGCTCCAGCGCATTGGAATACAGCTCAGTGCAGATCGTCTCTAACACGCCGATGTGAATATCCAACTGTCCCAACACTCCCAACGGCCGCAACGCCTGCGTCAAGGATGGCAACCGCCCCAAGCGCCCATCCTGTAGCGTCAGCGCCCACTGCCAACGCTGCGCAACTTGTGCAACTTGCGGCAGGTGCGGTGCTGCCAACACACTGGCATCTAAAGGAATTTCCACCACCGCACTATCATCAAGCGGGTCAACTCCAGCACAATGTGCGTCCAGTGCCGCTAATAACTGCGGTGCCAGCGGTTGCCCCGCCTCCCACAGTTGCAACACCTCCTGAAATCCCATCTCCACAAACATCCGCCCTTGCGGATCGTTCGCCTCCAGCAGCCCATCGGTCATCACTAACAACCGATCCCCGCTGGCAATCGGCAGATGATGCGGCACTTCCCGCGACGTCAACTCCGGCAAAATGCCCAGCGGCAGCGCGTGTGACGCCAATTCATGCAGCCCATCCGCTCGCCGCAGCCACATGCTCGGCATCCCGCCATTCCACCATCGCAGCTCCTCACCGCTGCCGCTGATTGACACCAAACACGCGGCAAAAAAGCGATCTACGGGCAAAATGTGGTGCAACTTGTGATTGATTTCCGCCACCACGCGGGCATCGTCCACACCTTTACGCGCAGTGGCATGAAACACATCCGCCACTGGCAACGCCCCAATCGCTGCTGCTAAACCGTGTCCGGTGAAATCACCCACCAACAGCCGCAAACCACCATCAGGCAGATATTGCGTGAGCACCAAATCACCATTGAACACCGACGCCGGACGTTGTGTGATGGAGAGCCGATCCATCGCAACATTGCGGTTCGTCACCGCCCGACTCAACACCCGCTCCGCCAGCGCCTGCTCCTCGCGCCCACGCTCCACCAACATTGCCAAGGTTTCGCGCCGCGTCGTGATGATCCGCTGCAAATCCCGCATCCGCTCCAGCGCCATGATCCGCGCCTGCAAAATCTGCGGATTAAACGGCTTGGTGAGGAAATCATCGGCACCCGCTTGAGTGCTCAACAGCGCCGCCTGTTTATCAGTGGAGGCGGTCACGATGATGACCGGCACAAAGGTCGTTCCCGCTAATCGTTTGAGCTGGCGCGTGGTTTCACAACCGTCGATGCCGTCCATCAAAATGTCCATGAACACCATATCGGGCTGATGCGCGACAAAGCTGATCAACGCGGCTTCACCGCTGACCGCCTCACACACGCTAAAACCAATCTGCGTGAGCAAGCCGGCCAGCAATTGACGATCTGAAGGTGCATCATCGACGATCAATGCCCAACCACGCGGGTTAGATGCGGCACGAGAAGTGAAAGAAGTCATTGGGAGTTGTCAGTTGTCAGTTGTCAGTTGTCAGTTGTCAGTTGTCAGTTGTCAGTTGTCAGTTGTCAGTTGTCAGTTGTCAGTTGTCAGTTGTCAGTTGT
>DYNM01000028.1 GCA_020721065.1 Thiocystis violascens
GCAGTTGGAGTAGCGGGATCGCCATTCAAATTGGCGGTGAAATGGAGTTCTTCATGCACTTGTTTTAATTGCGCAACCGGAACCGCCGTATTCACAGTCAATTCCATTTGATGCTGCCAACCGGCGTTGTGCAGTTGCAGCGCAACGTCACGCAGCACCAGCGGTCTCACGTTGGGCTGGCGTTCATCTGTCAACTGGAAGGTGCTATCGCTCAGGCTGACGTGACCGTGCGCCAAAAACCGCGTCAACGCTTCCGGCTGCGTTTTTAAGGCTTCAAATCCCTGTAAAAACCAGCGGTTATCGCGGCTGCGCACCACGTTTAATTCCGCACCGACGAGATGAAAACGCCGAAATTGCAGGCTGGCGCTGCGCCATGAACCCACCAGATCAAAATCAAGCTCCAACGCGCTGGCAGTGAACGCAGGTGGCGCTGGTACGGGCGCATCGACATGAAAGTGCTGGAAAATTAAGCGCGGTTGCCAGTCGTGAAGCTGCACGGCGAGCGCGTCAAAACTGACTTGATAACCGAGATGCCCGCTGAGTTGGGCGGCGAGGCTGGCGCGTTGATTGGCGGTGAGCGGCAGCGTTAAGCCAGTGATGACAAGAAGTAGCGCGGCGCTGAGTGTCGTCAGCAGCACCAGTGCCAGCGTCGCGGCGATAAGGCGGATGCTGTTCACGTTGCCCGGTGGCGCTGCGTTGGCGAGACGATTGGTTGTGCGCATGTGCTGGAATCGTGAGGCGGTGACAGTCAACCAAGATACGCAAAAGTTTGGTATCTGCGCTGGTTGCCCGCAATGGCGTTGATCAGGATTGTGGTTATTTTTCGCCAGCGCCGGGGCGGATGTGTCGCTAGAATGGTCACAGTGATCAGTGACCGATGGTTTTTGATCTTCAATTTCAGCGCACCAACGGCTGAAACACATCTTTTTTTTCATTCCTGCGCAGCGGCGAGCGGTTGAGTTCAACCCCGCCCTGCGCCGTCAAGCTGGCGTATTTTTCACTATGATGCGAGCACAGAACATTTTTATCGTCGGCCCGATGGGGGCTGGTAAAAGCACCGTAGGACGGCAACTTGCAGAGGCGTTGTCTTACACCTTCAAAGATAGCGATCAGGAGATTCAACGCCGCACCGGTGTTGATATTCCGACCATTTTTGAATTCGAGGGCGAGGCAGGGTTTCGCAATCGTGAGCGTCTGATGATTGAGGAATTGGTCAGCGAGGAGCGCATCGTTTTGGCGACTGGCGGCGGCGCGATTCTTAGCCCCGAAAATCGCCAAAATCTTTCCGCTCGCGGCGTGGTGATTTATCTCCATTGCAGCGCCGAGCAGCAGCATTCACGCACGGCTCGGGATCGCAATCGCCCGTTGTTGGAAACGGAAGACCCGCTGGAAAAGCTCCGCGTGTTGATGGAAGAGCGCGAGCCGCTGTATCGCCAAGTTGCTGATTTTGTGGTCTCAACCGAGAAACGTGGCACCAGCTCGGTGATTAAAGAAATCATGCGCCGTCTGACTTCTGAAGACGCTTGAGCGCGGAGATTGTCGATCATGCACACGCTCACAGTTGATCTGGGATCGCGCAGTTATCCGATTCATATCGGCAGCGGGCTGCTGGCAGAGGCGGCGTTGTATCGCCCGCATCTGGCTGGCGCTCAGGTGTTGATTGTCACCAATGAGACGGTCGCGCCGTTGTATTTGGCGACGCTGCGCTCGGCGCTGACCGGCGTCACCGTGCGCGAGGTGATTCTGCCCGACGGCGAGCAGTACAAAACGCTGGAGGTGTGGAACCAGATTTTTGACGCGCTGCTGACGGCGCGGATGAGCCGCGATTGCACGGTGATTGCGCTCGGCGGCGGCGTGATCGGCGATATGGCCGGATTTGCGGCTGCCTGTTATCAGCGCGGCGTCGCGTTCATTCAGGTGCCAACCACGCTGCTGGCGCAGGTCGATTCGTCGGTCGGCGGCAAAACCGGTGTCAATCATCCGCTGGGCAAAAACATGATCGGCGCGTTTTATCAGCCTCGCGCCGTGATTGCCGACACGGCGACGCTCGCCACGCTGCCGCAGCGCGAGTTGTCGGCGGGATTGGCGGAGGTGCTGAAATACGGTTTGATCCGCGATGCCGCGTTTTTAGATTGGCTGGAGGCGCAATTACCGGCGGTGCTGGCGCGAGAACCGGCGGCGCTGGCGCACGCGATCCGGCGCTCGTGCGAGGTGAAGGCGGAGATCGTTGCCGCCGATGAGCACGAATCTGGGCAGCGGGCGCTGCTCAATTTCGGTCACACCTTCGGCCATGCGATTGAAACCGGCACCGGTTACGGCAACTGGCTGCATGGTGAGGCGGTCGGCGCGGGGATGGTGCTGGCGGCGGATTTATCGGCGCGGCTGGGCTGGTTGACGGCGGAGGCGCTGGCGCGAGTGCGGCGGGTGATTGCTGCTGCGGGTTTGCCAGTTGCGCCGCCGAGCGATTTATCTGCCGAGCGGTTTTTGGAATTGATGGCGGTGGATAAAAAGGTGCTCAACGGTCAATTGCGGTTGGTGTTATTGCAGCAATTGGGTACGGCAGTTGTCACGGGTGAGGTGGCACCGGAATTATTACGCGCTACGCTGGATTAAATGTGCGGTTTCAATTGAGGAAATTTTGATGAACATTGACAATAACGTGATTCATGCACTCATCAATCGCGCCCAAAGCACGAAATCGTCTGTCCGTGCTGATGAATCTGCGTCATTCGCTACTGCGCTGGCGGAGAATACTCAGGAAGCGAATAGAAATACCACCGTTAAGCCGCTTGAAAAGTACGATTTCTCGAATATGACGCCGATAGAATTCCGTGACACTATAAATGAACTCATCAGCGCCGGACAATTGACTCTTGATAACACCTCGCCATTGCTTGGCATGATGCCTTCGCCATTATCCAAGGTGCATTTCGACGGCGCTATGCCAGCATCTGCTTATCAAGCAGTGAATTTTTTTGCCAAGATTCAGGAGGGTATTGACGGAGCGTTGTCGCGCAATGAAAAAAAGAGCGCAGAAGGTTTGCATCAAGCTGCCAATGCTTTACGGCGCATTCAAGGACAGGTGAGGATCAATTCGCAGACCTAGCAAAAAAAAGCCGGGATTTCCGGCTTTTTTTATCAATAAAACGGCAGCACTCGTTTAATTAAAAACTCCTGCAACGCATTCAATTCAGGATCGCGCCCCGCGACCGCCACGAGATAATTCAAAATGCGCGGCACATCAGCGAGATATTGCGATTTGCCGTCGCGCAAAT
The DNA here is from genome assembly GCA_020721065.1 of Thiocystis violascens. Classification (GTDB taxonomy): domain Bacteria; phylum Pseudomonadota; class Gammaproteobacteria; order Chromatiales; family Chromatiaceae; genus Chromatium; species Chromatium violascens_A. Next base: position 3,276 of record DYNM01000028.1, read on the forward strand.
GCAGCCGCGCAAAGATGCCGCACACTTTGAGATGCCGCTGCATTCCCATCCGATCAAACCAGCGCAGAAATTGCTCCGGCTGCGCCGTCCGCAAAATCCCCGTTTGCCGAGCGAGCTGGTGATAACCGAGCGCCCATTCCGTCACCCGCTGCTCTGGCCACGCGATGTAGCAATCGCGCAACAGCGATACCAGATCGTAAGTCACCGGCCCCAGCACCGCGTCCTGAAAATCCAACACGCCGGGATTGGCGCTGGCGGTGAACATCAGGTTGCGCGAGTGAAAATCGCGGTGAACGCAGACCTGCGGTTGTTCAAGCGCGTTGGCAATCAACAGGTTATTGACCTGCGCCAGCAGCGTTTGCTCGGCAGCAGTCAGCTCTAAACCGAGCAATTTTTCAATAAACCATTCATTAAACAGCGCCAGCTCGCGTTGTAAAAATGCCGCATCGTAAACGGGCAAGTCGGCAGTCGCGCCGCAGGTTTGAATGATCGCCAGTGCGCCGAGCGCGTCGCCGTACAGCCGGTCGGCAGTGGCGGCGGTGAGCACGTCGAGATAAGTCTGGTTGCCAAAATCGGTGAGCAGTAAAAAGCCTTGCGTTTGATCTGCGGCATAAATCTCCGGCGTGTTGAGACCGATGCCGCGCCAGTCCCGCGCTAACGCGGCAAAGCGTCCGCAATGTTCCGGCGGCGGCGCGTCCATCACAATCAAGGTGCGCTCCGGCTGGGTGACGCGCCAATAGCGGCGAAAACTGGCATCCGCTGAAGCTGGCGCGAGCGTCCAGTCGTCCGTGTGCAGTTGCGCGGTCAGCCAGTCGCGCAGGGCGTGGTGTCGGTCAGAAAAATCAATCACTTAATAACTCCAGTTGGGCGCAAAATGGCAGCCGTCGCCGTCCATTGAGATTGCTGATAAAACCAGTCTGTGCCATGTTTGCAGCATCACATCCATGCGTCCACCACCAGCCACGAGCTTGTTCATTGCAATGCCAATTTTGGTTGATCTCAAACGCAGTGCGTGGGCGATGCTTGTCGTGACCACTGTCACCTCGGCAACCGCTGCCGCTGCGCCCCCAATGATTTCCGAGCCGCCGCCGGTTCCCGCATTGATGCCCATCTCGCCCGTTGCAAATGGCGCGGTTCCGCTCAATGCCCCTCAGCGCATTCCCGCGTCCAGCGTCACTCAACGCCCCCTGTTGCCGCCATTAACGGTCAGCGCCCCGACACTGCCGACGTTGCTGCCGAGTGTGGCGTTGCCAGCGTCAGCAGCGGCGACCACCGCATTGCCGCTATTGAATGAAGCATTTTTGCAGTTACACGCTGATCCCAAACAACAGGAGTTGCGTTTGCACGACAACCTGCTGTGGGACGTGTGCGGAGCGCGTCCGGGCGCTGCGCCGATCAGTGCGCAGGTGCAAATCATGGCGGCGAAAAGCCAGCCGCTGGACATCAGCGCCAATCGCATGGATGGCGATCAACACAACGGCATCGTGCAATTGCAGGGCGACATCGAATTACGCCAAACCGACCGCCTGTTGGCAGCAGATTGGGCGCGATATGACCGCCGCAGCGGTCAGATTGACGCCGCTGGCGCGTTGTTTTTAGACACGCCGGGCTTGCGCCTGACCGGTGATGCCGCGCAATACAATCTCAACACCCAACACGGCAGCATTGATCATGCGCAATATCGACTCTCAGGTGCTGCCAACGTGCGCGGTGCGGCCGAACGGGCGTGGGTATTGCCAAATCAAGTGAGCCGTTATCAACACCTTTGGTATACGACTTGCCCGCCGGGACAAGCGGATTGGTCATTGCACGCGAGTGAATTGGAAATTGATCAAGTCAGTGGCATGGGTACAGCGCGTCATGCGCGGATTCAAATTGGAGCCGTGCCCATTTTGTATAGCCCTTATTTGAGTTTTCCAATTGATGGGCGTCGCCGCACAGGTTGGTTAATTCCCAGCTTTGGTTCATCAGATGAAACCGGCACCGACATCACGCTGCCGTATTATTTGAATTTAGCACCGAATACAGACGCCACGATAACGCCACGTTATATGAGTGAACGCGGGTTAATGTTGGGAGCGCAATGGCGTTATCTCAATACGATGCAAGAATTAGAAATGAATGCTGAAGTATTGCCGCATGATCAACGCGATACGGAACAAGGCTTACGAGACGCGGTGCGGATTAAACAGCACGGTCAATTCAACGCCCATTGGAGTTCAAGCATTGATTATGCCGCCGTATCGGATGATCAGTATTTACAAGATTTTGGCAATCGTTTAGACATTACCAGCGTGCGTAATCTCGAACGTCGCGCTGATTTGAATTACAGCGGCACGGGTTGGCAATTATTAACGCGGATGCACGAATTCCAAACGGTTGATTCCACCATTGCACCCGCCGAGCGCCCGTATGGGCAATTGCCACATCTTGCATTGCAATTAGACCCTTGGCGCTGGCACGGTTGGGAAACGCAATTTGATAGCCAATATGATTATTTCGATCACAATTCTGCCGTGCATGGCAGTCGTTTAGTCACCGTGCCATCAATTCGGTTTCCGCTGCGCCGCAGTGCCGGTTATTTCATTCCGCGCTTGCGGTTATTTCATACTGAATACAACTTAGTTGATCAAACACCCGGCTGGTCAGAACAACCGTCTCAACTGATTCCCAGTGCCGATGTCGATACAAAATTGATTTTTGAACGGCAAACAAATTGGTTTGGTCATTCAACATTGCAAACATTGGAACCGCGCATTTATTATGTGCGCACCGCTTATGCCAATCAAGCTGAGAATCCGCGTTTTGATACCACCGCTTTAGATTTTAGTTTTGCCAGTTTATTCCGCGCTAATCGCTTTACTGGCTATGATCGCATTAGTGATGAAAACCGGCTGACGGTGGGCGTAACCTCGCGCACCATAACTGATCGCAGCGGAGAAGAATTATTCCGCGCCAGTTTAGGACAGGTGTTTTATTTCGCTGATCGGCGCGTCCAACTCAGTGCAGATGAAATTGAAGATGCACAAATTTCATCAGTAGCGGGTGAATTAGCAGCGCAATTGAGTCGCAATTGGAGCACGGTGGTTAGTGCGCAATGGAACCCTAATCGGACATTAAATGCTGCGCCGCAGGTAGACCAATTATTATTAACTGTAGCGGATACAGAACGCTCGTGGGAAAAGCAGATCGTGCAATTGCGTTATGTGCCCGATTCCGATCATTTATTGACCTTTGGTTATCACTATAATCTGGGCAGTCAAGCCGCTGAACGTTATGAAGACATGGATATTGCTTTTCAATTGCCGTTGGGAACACGAGTGAAATTGATCGGGCGCTGGCTGTATTCAATTCTGAATGATGAAACGGTTGAAGCCTTTGCGGGAGTGGAAGTTGGGCGCTGTTGCTGGCGACTGCGATTGCTGGGGCAACATTTGAAACGCGATGCAGAGACGCCCGGTAATACCAGTGTGATGTTGCAATTGGAATTAGCGGGGCTGGGGTCGTTTGGAAATCGTATTGATCAATTGCTCGAACGAGGAATTTATGGCTATCACGCGAACTAAAACAGTTGTCGGTTGTCAGTTGTCAGTTGTCAGTTGGGGGGTTTTAGCCCACAGTTGGCTATTCTTTATTGCTTTATTTGTGTTCAGCTCCGCTGTTTTGTCTCAGCCCGGCAGCGAATCGCTTGATGCAATTATTGCAGTGGTAAATGATGATGTGGTGGTGCGCAGTGAATTGAATAAAGAAATCAATTTAGTGTTGCCGCAATTGCGCCAGCAAGGCACCGCCGAGCCGCCTCGCGCACAATTGGAAAAACAGGTTTTAGATCGACTAATTTTGAAACGGTTGCAGCGGCAACGTGCGAAAGAATTGGGTATTGAAATTGATGATGCAACATTAAATGAAGCGGTGATGAATATCGCTAAACGCAATAATCTTTCTATTGAGGATTTACAGCGCACGCTGGAAGCCGGCGGAATTCGGTTTGCCGATTTCCGCGACGATACGCGCTCGCAAATCCTCACCAATCGTCTGCAAAGTCAGGAAGTGGTTAGCAAAATTCGCGTCACCGAGCCGGAAATCGACCGCTTTTTGGCGAAGGAAGCGGGGCGCTTGGTTGAGCGTGAGCAGGTGCGGTTGCAGCATATTTTGCTGGCGCTGCCCGACAATCCGACGCCGGAACAGCTCAAAACCGTTGAAACCAAAGCCAATCGTTTGGTGGCGGAATTGCGGCGCGGTGCCGATTTCAGTGAGATGGCGGTGCGCGAGTCGGAAGGGCGTAACGCGCTGGAAGGCGGCGATCTCGGTTGGTTTGAAATGGGCGCGGTGCCGGCGCTGGTGGGCGATTTGGCGACCACGTTGGCGGCCGGTGAAGTCAGCAATCCGCTGCGCAATCCCAGCGGCTTTCACATCATCAAACTGCGTGAAATCAAAGGTGCTGCGCCCAAAAATGTCAGCCAAACCAAGGCGCGTCACATCCTGATTCGCACCAATGAGCTGGTTTCCGATGAAGACGCGAAACGGCGCTTGCTGCAATTGCGCGGGCGGATCGTCAGCGGTGAGGATTTCGCCACGCTCGCTCGCGCACATTCTGATGACACTGGCTCGGCGCTCAAAGGTGGCGATCTCGGCTGGGTCTCGCCCGGCGACACGGTGCCGGATTTTGAGCAGGCAATGGCGGCACTCGCGCCCAACGCGGTCAGTGAGCCGGTGAAAACGCCGTTTGGCTGGCATCTGGTGCAGGTGTTGGAACGGCGCTCGCAAGATACCAGCGTCGATTTGTTGCGGCTCAAAGCGCGGGAAGCGTTGCAGCGGCGTAAAGGGGAAGAAGCAATTGAAGAGTGGCTGCGGCAACTGCGCGATGAGGCGTATGTCGAGCTGCGACTGGAGGCGGAATGACAGGAACAATCAAACGCTTGGCGCTCACGCCCGGCGAACCCGCAGGAATTGGACCGGATTTAGTGGTGCGATTGGCGGCTGGCAGTGGTCAGGCGGCAACAACCCAACTCGTCGTCATCGCCGATCCCGATCTGCTCGCAGCACGGGCGCAACAACTCGGTTTGACGCTGACGCTGCTGCCGTTTGATCCCGAAGCCGCGCCAGCTCTGAACCCGCCGCGCAGCTTGACGGTTATGCCCGTTGCGCTGCGCCAGCCCGTCACGCCCGGCGTGTTGAATGCCGCCAATGCTGAATATGTGTTGGAAACGCTGGCGCGAGCTTGCGACGGCTGTTTGGACGACACCTTCGCCGGACTCGTCACTGCTCCCGTTCACAAAGGCATCATCAACGACGCCGGGCTGCCGTTCACCGGTCACACCGAATTCCTCGCCGACCGCTGCGCCGCCACGCCCGTCATGCTATTAGCCACGCCAGAACTGCGCGTCGCCTTAGTCACCACCCATCTCCCGTTGACCGCAGTCAGCTCTGCCATCACCGCCGCGCATTTGACGCAAGTCTTGACCATCATCCACCACGATCTGCGCCACCGCTTCGGCATCGCAGCACCGCGTCTGCGCGTGTGCGGCCTCAATCCTCATGCCGGCGAAAACGGACATCTGGGACGCGAAGAGCTCGACATCATCATCCCGGTGCTCACCGCGCTGCGAGCGCAGGGCATGAACATTGAAGGCCCGGTGCCAGCGGATACCGCTTTTGTGGCAGAGCATTTGGCGCACACCGACGTCATCGTCACGATGTATCACGATCAAGGCCTGCCCGTGCTCAAACATCTCGGCTTCGGTCGCGCCGTCAACGTCACCCTCGGCCTACCGATTGTGCGCACCTCCGTCGATCACGGCACCGCGCTCACGCTGGCCGGCACCGACCGCGCCGATCTCGGCAGTTTGTACGCCGCGCTCACCCTCGCGCAGACGCTGGTTTAACCTTCAAACGCTTGTCAAATCAATATGTTGCCATCAGATCGCCGCAGCCATCGCCAAGTCTTTCTCACCGCTTGGCACAAAGAACACAGCGGACAACCGCTCACCGCGCTGGATCAGCAAATTCTCGCCATCCTGCACCAACATCCCGACTATCAGCCGCTGCTGGCGCACGCCGAAACTGCGCTGGCGCAGGACTTCACGCCCGAATTGGGACAAGAAAATCCCTTTTTACACATGGGCTTACATCTCGCCATCCGCGAACAAATCAGCCTTGACCAACCGCACGGCATTCGGGCGCAGTATCAAAAAGTGCTGCGCCGCCAACGCGATCCGCATCGCGCCGAACATCAATTGATGGACTGTCTCGCCGCCGCGCTGTGGACGCTCCAACGCGATGACCGTCCATTTAGCGAAGCCGATTATTTCGCCTGCATTCAACAGCAACATCAGCAATAAAACTGCACATTCTCATTCACTTTTTTATTTACCTTGAATTCACTTATGACTGACACCAACACGCCCGTTCGCTCCAACTTTATTCGCCAGATTATTGAAAACGATCTGGCAACTGGCAAACATGAACACATTGTCACCCGCTTTCCCCCCGAACCGAATGGCTATCTCCATATTGGTCACGCCAAATCAATTGTGCTCAATTTCGGATTAGCACAAAGCTATGGCGGCACCTGTAATCTGCGTTTTGATGACACCAATCCGCTTAAAGAAGACGTTGAATTCGTCGATTCTATTCAAGCCGACGTGCGCTGGCTCGGATTTGAATGGGGCGAGCATTTATACTTTGCTTCTGATTATTTTGAGCAACTCTATCGCTTCGCAATTGAATTGATTGAGCAAGGATTAGCCTATGTCTGCGATCTCAACGCCGATGACACTCGCGCCTATCGCGGCACCTTAACGGAACCCGGTCGCGCCAGCCCGTATCGTGACCGCGCAATTGCGGAAAATCTCGATTTATTTACACGAATGCGAGCGGGTGAATTCGCAGATGGCAGCCGCACGTTACGCGCAAAAATTGATATGGAATCACCCAATATCAATTTGCGTGATCCAGTGTTATATCGCATTAAACATGGCGTTATTCATCATCAAACCGGCAGCGCGTGGTGTTTATATCCGACTTATGATTACACCCATCCGCTCTCGGATGCGTTAGAAGGCATCACCCATTCATTATGCACCTTGGAATTTGAAGATCATCGCCCGTTATATGAATGGTGCATTGCGCACGTTTCCGTCTCCAGCACCCCGCGTCAAATTGAATTCAGCCGCCTGAATTTAGAATATACGGTGATGAGTAAACGGCGTTTAACTGAATTAGTGAGCGAGCATTTAGTGCAAGGTTGGGATGATCCGCGAATGCCCACATTAGCGGGATTACGGCGGCGCGGTTATACCCCGGCTGCAATTCGGGATTTTTGTGAGCGGATTGGAATTACAAAATCCGATAATTTAGTGGAAATGGCGCTATTAGAAAGTGCCATCCGCGATGATTTAGATGTCAGCGCCCCGCGCCGCATGGCGGTATTGCGTCCCTTAAAAGTGGTATTAACCAATTATACGGAAGCAACGCTGGAATGGATGACTGCGAATAATCATCCGAAATGCAGCGAGATGGGCAGCCGCGCATTACCGTTTAGCCGCGAGCTGTATATTGATCGCACTGATTTTGCTGAACAACCGCCAAAAGATTTTAAGCGGCTCATTCCCAATGGTGAGGTGCGGTTGCGCAATGCGTATGTCATTCGCTGCGATGAGGTGATTAAAGATGCCAGCGGTGAAGTGATTGAATTACGCGCCAGCGTGGATTTCGCAACTTTGGGAAAAAACCCCGAAGGACGCAAAGTAAAAGGCGTGATTCATTGGGTAGCAGCAGCGACTGCAATTGCGGCAGAAGTGCGGTTATATGATCGCTTATTTTGTGTACCAATTCCGGGCGCTGGCGGCAATGATTATCGCGCTGATCTCAATCCCAATTCATTGCAAGTGTTGACTGCGTGCAGGATAGAACCGGAATTAGCAACTGCGACTGCTGGCGAGCGGTTTCAATTCGAGCGTGAGGGTTATTTTGTGGTTGATCCCGATACGACACCAACGCAGCCGGTGTTTAATTTAACCGTGAGTTTGCGCGATACTTGGGCAAAATCTTAATTTCAGCAGCGGCGCAGCGGATGCAGATATTTAGTGCAAATTTTCGTTATTTGTCTGCACCGCAGCGAATTAAAAAACGCAATTATGTTGCATAAAAGATCATGCAGTTTCAACCTATCGGCGTTATTCGCTCGCCCTATACCGACAAATTCGGCATTCCGCGCCAGCCCGGATTAGTCACCGCTGCCGAGGCGCGATTGGAATTTTTACCGCCCTTCGCTCGTGAAGAAGCATTCAAAGGACTTGATGGCTTTTCCCACGTCTGGTTAATCTTTGTTTTTCATGCAGATTGTCTTGATGCCGGCTGGAAGCCAACGGTGCGTCCGCCGCGTTTGGGCGGTCGCCACACCGTCGGCGTGTTCGCCAGCCGCGCCCCGTATCGCCCCAATCCGCTGGGATTATCGGTGGTTGAGCACCTCGGTTTAGTCCGCGATGCGCGGGGATTAGCGTTGCGCTTGCGCGGAGTTGATGTGTTGGACGGGACGCCGGTGCTTGATCTCAAGCCGTATGTGCCTTACGCCGACGCGGTGCCGACTGCTCGCAGTGGTTTTGCCACGCCACCTGAATTCACTGTGACGCCGGTACGTTTTGCACTGACTGCTGTGAATGAATTAAACGCAATTGATCCGCAGGGTGAGCGGCATTTAATGCTGTTAATTCAACAAGTTTTAGCACAAGACCCGCGCCCGGGTTATATGAATCGCTATCCAGAACGCCGCGAGTTTGGAATGCAATTATATGAATTAAACATTCGCTGGCGCATGGATGCAACGGGAATTGAAGTGATACAAATTAGCGTTATTGAATAGTTGCGCTTGAATGGTATTCAAGCAATTGAATGATCTGTTTTTCCTGTTGACCATCAGCTTGAGTGCTGGTGAGTAACGATTTAACAGAACGTCCAACATCAGGCGCATACCAAGAAATATCGGTTCCAGTGATAATTTTTCCGTTTTCAAGATCAACCACAGTCGTCTGCGCAGTGATTTTAATTGCCATAAAGGTTCCAGCAGGTACCATCACTTCTTCCCATGCACCGACACTTGCTTTAATACTATGTTTTCTTTTTTTATTTGTTTTAGTATTTGTTTCAGTGCTATCTTGACTCCAAGAATCACCAGTCGTGAGTGGAAATTCAAAGTATTTGAGCGGCGGCTGATATGTTAATCCCGCACCTTCTTTATTTTTACTGCTTAAAAAATTCCATTCTGGCGTATATTCTAATTGGCGTATAGAATCACTGGTCAAGTTTTTTGAATACAGCAGGATTTTTTTATTGGTAACAGCGGCAACGACTCGTTCGGTTTTATTGTTGCTTTTAGGATTGTTTGGGTAAATCGATTCATAGATATAACGATCTCCCTGTGTAACGTTCGGTGCATTCGCAACACTTTCATCTGGGGAGTCTGCTTCCGTGTCAGTCACATCTTCATATTCTTCTGCTTGCTCTTGAGAATCGCCAATTACCGACGGTTCAACGGTATTTGATACCTGCTGCAATTGCTTGAGGGTAACAATTTTCCATTCTTGGTCGCGCCATTGCAGCGGAATACTGCCAGCATATTCTCGCACCGCAGTATCTTTCGATTTACCTTGGAAACGCACATTGACAATTGCCTGATCGTCATCAGCACTCGCCAATGCAATATCGTTCAGGCGAACCCATTCGGTATTTTCCAATACTTTACGGGTTTTATCAGTGGGATTTGCTAAAATGTCGATAACTTTATTGATTTGATGACGGTTCACAGATTCAAAATAAAATTGCACCGTGTGTAATGCTTGATTGTTACGCTCCAATACCCGTTGTGCTTCCCGTTCCTGCTGCGCCTGCATTTGCAATAGTGCTTGCTGTGCATTCTGTTCATCAATACGTTGCTGCTCAATTTTCGCTTGCTGTTCATTCTCTTCAAACAAACGCTGCCTTTCAGCGTGACGTTCTTCTTCACTATACCGCTGCGTTGTTTGCGCTTGTTGCAATTGTTGAACTTGCAATGACAGTATTTGTTGCTGGGCATCACGGACAATTTCTTGCTGTTGTTGCTGTTTTAACTGTTCTTGGTATTGTAAATACCATACGGTAGCTTCCAAACCGCCGCTAATCATTCCAACACCAGTTGCTAGACTACCAAAAACGATAACCCACGTTCTCCTAAAAAAACCCACTTCAGTAGTCATTTTATTTGCCTCGCGGATGCGCTTAAAGCACAATCGGTATAAAACAAAGGTGTTATTTGTGTGCTAATGGAATCAACAGTTAATTAAAACAGGCTTGCAATTGCTGCAAGCCTGTTGCTATGTTAAAAATAAGTGGTTAAACCACCACAAAATCCGCTGCTGTTAATGTTGATTTCACGCCAATAACTGCAAATTGCACTGCCGCACCACTACCTGAACCATCTGCATCATAAAACAGCGCACCATTATCAGTATCACACACAATAAAATCATTCGCATCTTTGGCAACACCCGCAGTATTTGCCACAAAGTTGTTGGCGTTGAGAGTGCCGAGAGTAAGCAATTTCTTGAAAACTGCATTTTCCAACTCAATCGTATCGTCAGCGACACTGAAATCAGCAATTTGATCGATATTGGAGGTCAATAAACTATCAAAGCGAAAAACATCTCTTCCAATACCGCCAGTCAAGTTATCATGACCAGCACCGCCAATTAAAACATCATTACCAGCATCACCGCTCACTGTATCGTTACCAGCACCGCCGTTCATAACATTTGCAAGAGAACTTCCGGTGAGTTTATCGGCGAATTTCGATCCGGTGAGATTTTCAATGTTGATCAGTTTGTCGTTACCAGAACCGCCCGTCACTTGAATAACGGTGGCAGCCAACGCGAGATTAATTGCAACCGCTTTATTGGCATTGGCGTATGAAACAATATCAATACCTGCGCCACCATCAATCACGTTATCGCCCACACCTGCAAATAGCGTGTTGTTCAAAGCATTACCCGTGAGATTAGCTTTACCCGTATGAGTAATGCTGCCGTTTTCTATTTCAGCAGTCAGCGTATAATTGCTCAAGGCGCTGTAAACTGTATCAGTACCGCCGCCTTTGTTTTCAACCACTAAATCGCCGGCATTATCAACATAATAGCTATCGTTACCAGTGCCGCCATTCATACTGTCAGCACCAGTGCCGCCATCAAGTTTGTCATTGCCCACACCGCCATCAAGCGAATCTGTCCCCGCTAATCCTTTCAATTGATCATTGCCTGCCAAACCAAACAGCCGATCATTACCGGCAGTGCCTTTCAGAATATCGCTTCTGGACGTGCCGGTTTGTTCAAGATCAGCGGGAGCGAGGTCAACGGCGAAGGTCAAAGTATAAGCGGCGACGGATAACGCTGCGCCATCGCTGACTTTAAAGTCAACATTGGCATCACCGACCGTCGTTGCCGTAAATACTAAACCGCCAGCCGCAATATCAGTGGCAGTAATAATTTGATTGCGCATAACAGTTTTGCCATCAAGGGTTAAATAACCATTGGTGGGTAATTTAATCACGGTAATGGATTGTAATGTGTCAAGCTGATCTTCATCGCTGAAACCAAAATCTTCCAAGTTTAATGTTTTGCTGGTGTTTTCAATCAGCGCAAAAGAATGATTAGCGGCAGTGGGTGCATGATTGGCATTTACCACGCCGACGCCCGTGTTGAGCAGCACGGAAACGGTGTCGTCATAGTAATTTGCAACGATTAAATCGGCTTTGCCGTCATCGTTGACATCCGCGCTGGTAACGTCAGACGGATAATCGCCCGTTATAAAATCAATTTTATCTGCAAAACCAACTGCACCAATCGCAGCAGTGTTTTTCAGTACAGAAACGGTATCGCTGTTTTTATTAGTGATGATGATGTCAGCACGTCCATTGCCATCGACATCGGCAGTGGTCACACCAGATGGGGTATCGCCGGCAGCGTAAGTTAATTGCGCAAAGCTCGACATGCCGCCACTGCTGGTATTAATCAGTACTGAAACCGTATCACTGTCTTGATTGGCAACAATTAAATCCAATTGGCTGTCGCCAGCAACATCGGTAGCGACAATAGCAATAGGCTTTTCACCCACAATCAAGTCTGTTTGTTCAAAACTGATTGTGCCGCTGGCACTGGTGTTGATCAACACAGAAATCGTGTCTTTATAATCGTCGGCAATAACGAGATCAATCAAACCATCACTATTAATGTCAGCGCCAATCAGTGTGCTTAAATTGCTGTAGCTACCCATCTTGAAATCGACTTTTTCAGCAAAACTAATGTTGCCGCTGCTGGTGTTGAGAAATACCGAGACGCTGCTGTTGCTGTAATCATTGACAACAGTGATTAAATCGAGCTTGTCATCACCATTAACATCACCACAAATCGCCACACTTAAATCTTCAAGCGGAACTTCAATTTTGCTGGCAAACCCAACCGCGCCGGTAAAGCTAGTATTTTTTAGTATTGAAACACCGCCGCTGCTGTAATCGTCATTGCCAATGATCAAATCAAGTTTGCCATCATTGTCGATGTCGCCACTAGCAATTGAGGCGGGATTATCACCACTTGAAAATACAATTTTATTCGCCAAACTCGTCGCTCCGCCGTTGCCCGTATTGCGCAAAACAGAAACAGTATCATCATAAGAATTCGTGACGATGACATCGCGCTTGCCGTCGCCATCAATATCTGCACTAATTACTTTTGATGGATTTTGACCGGCCGCAAAATCAATCTTTGCTGCAAATGACACCGTTTCATCCGTCACCGCGTCGGCATAACTCGTCCGCGTTGCATCAATGGGCGCAGCGACATCAAGTGGATTGAAATCAGTAAGCAGCGTGTCAGTCATTTGGGAAACAACGGTCATAATGAGACTCCGATGGTGTTGATGTTACGCAGCCAACGACGTTGGCGGGTGGATTTTAGACTATTTATGGCGAGCGTCTTTGCGAATTGATCGACAACATTGAAATGCACTCCCAGTCCCGCCGCTTGCCCGCTATTTTTACCTCAACTCGCGCAACACAAGCATTAAACGGCATAGAGACGCAATTGATCGCATAGAATTGATTGCGGCATGATTCGCAACCCGTGAATGAAGCACCGCGCTCAATTTTAGGATATAACGATGCACCTCCCTGTTTTATTAGAAGAAAGCGTCACCGCTTTGGTACACAATCCCGCCGGTTGTTACCTTGACGCCACCTTCGGGCGCGGCGGACACAGTCGCGCTATTTTGGCGCGTCTCAACGCTGACGGTCGTTTGCTGGCGTGTGACCGCGATCCCGCCGCCATCGCCGCCGCCCAAACTCTCGCCGCTGCTGATCCGCGCTTTAGCATTATTCACAGTCCATTCAGTGCGTTAGCAACGCATCTCTCGCAGCCAGTTGATGGGATTTTGCTTGATCTCGGCGTCTCTTCACCGCAACTGGACACCGCCGAGCGCGGATTTAGTTTCAGCGCCAACGGCCCGCTGGATATGCGGATGGACCCCAGTTGTGGCGAATCTGCCGCAGAGTGGCTGGCACATGCCACACAAGCGCAAATTATTGAAGTTCTTAAAGATTTTGGTGAAGAACGCTTTGCAAAACGCATCGCCAATGCCATCATCGCAGCGCGTTTAGAACGACCTGTGCTCACCACAACCCAATTGGCAGAATTGGTCACACGGGCGGTGCCGACCCGCGAACCGGGCAAACATCCCGCTACTCGGACTTTTCAAGCCTTGCGTATTCACATCAATAATGAACTCACCGAATTGCAGCAGTGTTTAGAACAGATGTTGCTGCAATTAAATACTAATGGACGTTTCGTCGTGATTAGTTTTCACTCTTTGGAAGATCGTATTGTGAAACAATTTATTCGCCGTGAAGAACAAGGGCCCATTTTTCCGAAAGGATTGCCAATTCAACATGCGGCAATTCAAGGGCGCTTACGCGCTTTGCATAAACCCATTCGCCCCGCGCCAGCCGAAGTCGCCGCCAATCCCCGCGCCCGCAGCGCCATCATGCGCAGCGCCGAACGCTGCGGTGCAACATGATTCGCCCCGGCGTGTGGATGGTTGCCGTGCTGGCGCTGGCAGTGATTGCTTCCGCCGTCGCGGTGGTGCATACCAAATATCGCGCTCGCCTGTATTTTGGCCAGTTGCAAGAACTCCGCGCCCAGCGCGATGCCATTGATATTGAATGGAATCGCCTGCGGTTGGAGGAAGCTGCGCTGTCTACCCACGTCCGCATCGAACGCAAGGCGCGTTATGAACTCGACATGTTTGCGCCGCGTTTGAGCGACGTCCTGTTCATTGAGGACACCACCCATGACCGTTGAAGATTCCACTCCCGCTGCGCCAGCGGCGAGCGCCAGCACCCCGCAAGGTGCGAGCAGCTCGCCGCGCCGTTCTCGCACCAATCCGCCGCGCCGTGATCGCGCCACGCCGCCACCACTGGCAAAACCCAACTTCCAACTGCGGCGTCAATTACTGGTGGGCGCGTTATCCACCGCGTTTGTGCTGCTGTGCGGCGCGGTGTTTTATCGACAAGTGATTGAAACCGAGTTTCTGCAAACCCAAGGCGAACGGCGTTATCTGCGCGTGGCGGAAATCGCAGCGCGGCGCGGCGTGATCATGGATCGCAACGGTGAACCGTTGGCAGTCAGCACTCCGGTGGAGACGGTGTGGGCTGACCCGCGCAAATTGATCACGCAGCCGACGCTGATCCCGGCCTTGGCGCAGGCGTTGGGATTCAAGGCGGATGAACTGCGGGAAAAAATTGAGATCAATCGCACACGCGGTTTTTTATATCTCAAGCGCCGCGTGAGCTTTGATGAGGCGGCTGCCGTCCACGCGCTCATCAAACAGCACAAGCTCGAAGGCGTGGCGTTTGAAACCGAATATCGGCGCTTTTATCCGGGCGCAGAGGTGTTCAGTCACCTGATTGGCTTCACCAACATTGAAGATCGCGGGCAAGAAGGGCTGGAGCTGGCGTATGACCATCATTTGAAAGCAGAACCCGGTTTGCGGCGCGTGCTGCACGACGGACGCCAGCGCATCGTGCAGGAAATTGAGCAAATTCGACCGCCGCGTCAGGGCAAGGATTTGGTGCTGAGTTTGGATCGGCGGCTGCAATTTCTCGCTTACCGCGAGCTGATGGAGGCGGTGAAAAAGCATCAAGCCAAAAGTGGCACGGTCGTGGTGTTGGATGTCAACACTGGCGAGGTGTTGGCGATGGTCAATCAGCCCGGCTACAACCCGAATGTCGAAACGGAGCGCGGCGGCAGCGGCGAACGCCGGCGCAATCGGGCGCTGACGGATGTGATGGAACCCGGCTCAACGGCAAAACCATTTGTGGTCGCGGCAGCGTTGGAACGCGGTTTGATCGCGCCGACCACGCGCTTTAGCACTGGCTCCGGCACGCTCAAAATCGGCAGCAATGTCGTCCGCGATGTGCATAACTACGGCAATCTGGATGTCACTGGAATCATTACGAAATCCAGCAATGTCGGCTCGGTGAAGATCGCGCAAAAAATGGATTACGCCACGCTGTGGGGGCTGTATGACCAGCTCGGATTTGGGCACGTCACCGGCGTAGGTTTTCCCGGCGAGAGCAGCGGGCGCTTGCGTCACTATTCGCGCTGGCGTCCGTTTGAACACGCCACGATGTCGTTTGGTTACAGCTTTTCCGTCACGGCGCTGCAACTCGCGCAAGCGTATGGCGTGTTGGCGGCGGATGGCGTCAAGCATCCGGTGACGTTGGTGAAATATGAGCCGGGCAAAACGGCGCTAAAACGGAAATCGGTGCGGATTTTGAGCGCCGATACCACGCGCAAATTGCGGGCGATGATGGAAACGGTGGTGTCGGAACAGGGCACTGCGATCAAAGCCAAGATCGCTGGCTATCGCGTGGGCGGTAAAACCGGCACGGCGAAAAAGGCGGGGCCAAAAGGATATGGCAGCAAACGCTATCAATCGGTGTTTGCGGGTTTTGTGCCCGCTGGCAAGCCGCGTTTGGTGATGGTGGTGATGATCGACGAGCCGGGCGGCAAGGAATACTACGGCGGTTTGGTGGCGGCACCGGTGTTTCAAAAAGTGATGGAAGGCGCGTTGCGGTTATTTAACGTCCCGCCCGATGACCCGCAGCCGTCGATGTTGCTGGCGCATCAAGGCGAGGAACAAGCGGAGGAGGCACGAAGATGAGTAATAAAAACAAGCATTTGATTCAGATCGCACTGCTGCTGGCGCTCGGCAGCGCAGCGGTATCTGCTGAGGAATATATGAAGCGCGGTGCCAGCGTTGACGATTATGAGCAGGCGCTCAATCGTGTGATGGAGCGCAAACGCGGTTTGGTGACGGGGCGGGAGTTGCAAACTCCGACAGAAAAACCAGCGGCTGCGCCAGCGCGGAAAGCGACCGCTGCGCCCACTCCGCACCACAAAGCAGATGCGCCAGCCCCGGCACCGCGTCCGCGCAAAGTCGTTGATCCTGATGAAAACGTGCGACCTGCTGCGCCCAAACCGCGCCGCCAGCCCGTGCCAGATGTTTACGCGCCCCGCGCCAGCGAGCGGGCGGATACTTCTGATGGCGTGTCGATTTATTTTGGCTACAACTCGGCGCGACTGACCAAGGATGCGATGACCGAGCTGGGAAAACTCGGTAAAGCGTTGACTTCACCGCAATTTGAGGGGATGTCGTGGCTGGTCGAAGGCCACAGCGATGATGCCGGCTCTGCCGCCTACAATCAGGAATTGTCAGAACAGCGGGCGCAAGCGGCGCAGCGTTATCTGGTTGAATCCACTGGCATTGCGCCGGAGCGTTTGAACGCCGTCGGCAAGGGCGAGAGCGAACCGTTTGATCGTGACAATCCCCGCGCCAGCGTCAATCGGCGGGTGCGGCTGCGCCCCAGCGGTGGCTAATGCGCTGTATTACAACCAATTGCCGACCAGAATAAATGCCGCCCAATCATTCGGTTGGCGGTACTGGTCGCTGGCAAGCAACGCCTTTTGCGCCGCTTGCAACGCCCGTCCTTTCGTCATGCCCGGCTGCTTGAGCTGCTCATAAAACTGCTGCATTAACAACTGCGTCGCCGCATCGCCGACCGGCCACAGCGAACCCAGCGCACTTCGCGCTCCCGATTGCAGCGCCACGCCGCTCAACCCCAGCGGCGTGCGATCATCGCCTTCCGCCGTTTGGCAGGCGCTCAACACCAACAATTCAATCGGGCGCTGCGCGAATTCCTTGGGTTTCAAGATCGTTGCCAGCGTTTTCATGTCGAGCTTGCGGTCGTAAGTGACGATGAAATTGTCCTCCGGCGGCCCCTGAAATAGCCCATGCGACGCGATATGCACCACGCGATACGGCTGTCCGCCCACCTCCGCGACAAAACGTTTCAGCAAAAACTCCTGATCGCGCAGCGTATGCGCCGATAGCCGCGCCGATAACTGCTTGATTTCTTCCGCAACGCCGGGCAGCGCCAGCGCCTCAATTTTCTCCGCTTGCGCCGCTCGCAACGGTTCAGCGGTCAATTGCTGCGCGGAGGCTGAAACGCCGCGAGTGCCGCGTTGTCCACCGCGTCCGCGATTTTGTTGCACCAGCGCATTTACCCACCACGCCGGCAATTCATCCACCACCGGACCCGGTCGGCTCAACCCTGCCAGCAACGTCGTCAAATCGGCGTGAGCGGTGTCATCTGGTGGCAGCAATTTCAAGCCCGGCACGGTCGCAACCGCATAATTTTCAACGAGATAGCGCCCATCGCTGGCGCGTAACGCTGCGAGTGGCACCGCCCGCAGCGGACCATCCGGCACGAACACCAGCGTCTCAACCCGCTGTTCCGTCAGCCACGGCACAATCGGCGCAATCAGCCACTCGTACAGTTGCGCGGATTCAGCCTCCGCCGGTTTGTCGTAACGCAATTTGAGCGCCAAAATCTCGGCAACCATTTGAATTTGCTCACGAGATACCGGCGCAGTCGTGCGATAAAACCGCTCGCCGATGCTCACCAGCAATTCCACCCGCTCCGCAAAGATGACCGGATAAAACACGGCGGATCGTGCTGCCAACGCGCCGATGTCCTCACGCAGCGGCAAGATGCAGGCGTCGCGGAAATAGTCCCGCAATTCATCGAGTTTGACCTGTTCCACCGTGTCGCGGGCTTCGCGCAGCAGCGGTTGTGCCGCGTCGCCGCGCTGCGCTGCTTCCTGAAACAGCAAATCGGCGAGACCAAGATAGAGCGGCGCGAGCGTCTCGCGGAAGGATGAGCGCCCTTCGGCGTATTCGACCGGAATATCCAAACGGATGTGCTGCAAATGCGCGACGGCGCGGCGATATGCGGCAATCGCTCGCGGCCGCTCACCGGCATCGCGCAGCCATTGCCCCAATTGCCATTCCCATTGATAGCGCAGGTCATACGCCTCCAGCGGCGCATACCGCAGCGCCTGCGCGATTAAATCCTGCGCTTCATCAGATTGACCCGACGCGGCAGTCAAGCTGCTCAACTGCGCGAGTGCCTGCGCGTGAAGTCGCGCCAAACCAGCGCCAGCCGCGATCTGTTCTGCCTCCAGCAAGCTCTCACGCGCCAAACCGCTGCCGGCTTCTCGCGCCCGCGCTGCCAGCGCCAGCAACAATTCCGCTCGTTCTGCGGCAATGGTGATCTGCTGCGTCGCAGCATGAGCGGTCTGTAATTCACGCTGCGCCTGCGCGGAATTCCCCGCCACTCGTGCCAAATTGATGGAGATGCTGGCGATCAATCCCGCATCGTTGGCAGCGCGAGCTTGGGCGAGCGCCTCTCGGTAAATGGAGCTGGCTGCGGGTTGATGTTGTTGTTCTAACAAGACATTGCCCAAGCTGTTGGCGGCAGTGGCAATCAACGTCGGATCAGCGAGTTCACGCGCTTGCTTCAGCGCATCGCGCAAGTGGGTTTCAGCGCGAGCGAATTGGCGTTGCTGGGCATAAAGCAAACCGAGTGCGGTCGTGGCGGTGGCGTGTAACGTTGAAAATCCCAACTGCCCGATCTCAAATCCCCCCAACCCCCCTTTTTCAAAGGGGGGCTTTTCCTCCCCCTTTAGCAAAGGGGGCTGGGGGGATTTATCAACGGGGGGCTTTTCTTTCTCCCCCCTTTGGAAAAGGGGGGGCGGGGGGGATTTAAGCACCGTCATCAAATCCGCTTCCGCGTCGGCATAACGCCCCAGCATCCGATAGGTTTCAGCGCGACGAATCCGCGCCTCAATGACGGCAGCGGCTGGCGCAGAATGCTGCGCGATGGTGGCGCTCCACGCGGCAAGCGCAGTCGCTTGTTCACGGCTGGCTGGCGCAGCGACTGGGCGTTGACAGGTTGCCGCTGGCGCGAGTGGTGCGGTCAGCAACGCGGCGGTCAAGGTGAGTGTGTGCAGGAGTCGGATGTGCATCGTGTCGCCTCCGCTCAAAAATCGACCTGAACCATGAAATGAACGCCTTCATCCTGCCAGTCGTGCTCTTTCTCCGGCGGCGGATCATTGAGCGCATGACCAACATACAGCTCCGCTTGCAGCCGTTTCTCAATCGTCCACACCGCGCCCACGCCGATTGACCACAGATCGCCGTCGCGTTCTGAATAATGACCGTGATCCCACGCATTGCCGACATCGGTAAAGACTGCGAGTTGCAGCAGTTGTTTAGCCGCAAAAAACTTCACGCCTTCCCAAACGGGATGCCGCACTTCCAGCGACGCGGTGTAGCCGTTATCGCCAACCAGTTGGTTTTCCCGATAACCGCGCACCGAGCCGGCACCGCCAAGCGAAAATTGTTCCAGTGCCAGCAGCCGTTCACCCGCCAATTGCAGACTGCCGCGCACGATCATTTGTGTCCCGTGCTGGCTCAATTGCCGGACGTATTGCCCTTGACCAAGCCAAGCGATAAAGCGGCTGTCGGGCGTGTTGCCAGCGTGAATCGTGGCATCCAGCGCGTCCATCCCGTAGCTGAACACCGAGCGCAGCGCAAACGCCTGTTGCGTCAAGCGCCGCGAATACTCCTGAGACAGCCGCAGCGCGGTGACTTGGCTTGCGCCGTTGACCACGCCTTCCGAAAACGAAAAGGGCTCGCCGAGCAGATGCGTGGTGTTCTCGGCGTGACTGAGCTGCGCCCCGAGCCGCAAAGTGCTTTGCAACGTGTGCCAGAGTGGATGCGACACCTCCACCATCAGCCGCTCGGTTTCGCTATCAATCGCCAAATCCGCCAGCGGTTCCTCAATCAACGACGCATCGTTGCGCTCATAACGCAGCGCCAACCGCGTGTCTCGCGCCGTCAGCGGCAGCGACCAACCGATGCTGCCCTCGCGCCCGTCGCCTTCGTCACCATGCCCGAGATTGAGATCAAGCGCGTCGCCGAAGCCGGTCACATTGCGCACCGTGCCGGTGAGATAAGCGCGTTCTGCGCCGGTGCTGGGCGGGCGATGGTTATCGGTGCGCAGCGCCACATCCCACGCTCGGGCGCGAGTGACGGCGAGATCAAGCACGGCGCTGGCTGGCGCGGCACCCGGCAGCAGCGTTCCTTTCAATTGGGCAATGAGCGGGTCTTGCAGCAGCAGTTGGAAATGGTCTTGTAATTTCAAGCGGTTGAACGGCGCAGTCGGATCGGGCTGGAGCCGCTTGGTGAGATAAGACGAGCGCAATCGCTCCTGTCCGCTGACGCGAATCTCGGTGAGTTGTCCGGGGATGATCTGGAAAATCAGCACGCCGTCCGTCAGGGTTTGATTGGGTTTGATCACGACGCCGCTGTTGATAAAACCTTGATCGACATAGTGTTTCGTCAAGCGATACCGCAGCTCTTCAACATCCGCCAGCGTCATCCGTTGACCGATGGCTGGCGCGACGATGGCGTTCAGTTCGGTTTGCGGCAGCGACGCGCCACCCTCGAATTGGACGCGGTTGAGGACAAAACCGGCAGCAGTTGCATCTGGATTTTCCACTGCCCCGCTGGTCATCAACGGCAACCACAGCAACGCCAACCACATGAAAGATAAACGTTTGTTCATTAACGTGATCCTCACAGCAAAGGGCGGATTATTCGGTGGTTTGGTTCAAAATCCGATCCAGTCGTGCCCCGCCCAGCGAGACGGCAACTGGGGCGCTGGGATCGGCAGGAACGCCGCCGTTGCCGCGATCAATCAGCGAGCTGGCGAGCGGCCCATTCAAAGTCTGGCAAATATCGGCAAATAAATCATCAAGATCGCCAAACGGCGCAGCCGGCAGCGCGATGCTTGCGCTGATGTCCAGATTGAGCGCGAGAATGTTGATATTGCCCTGTTCACCGCCGGGCGCTGCGGCTTGAATGATGTTGCGCTCACGATTAGGAATAAAAATTTGGCGTTCTAATTGACCAATGTCGAGTTGATGATAACTGGTCATTAACGTGAGTGAATTGATGCGAATATCGCCACCTTTTGCGCCAGTGCCGCCGGTATTGGCTTGAATAAAACCGCCTTCGAGAATGAGATATTGAGGATTCAAACGAATATCACCGCCGTTGCTGGTATTCGCAGAAGTGGTGATTTGACTATTGCGCATCCATAAATAACCGCCATCAATTTGAATGGCGCTGGCAGGAACGTTGCTGCTGCTTTCGGAAGTAATGAAGCTGTTATCTAATTCGAGTTGGTTGGCGGTGACGTGAATGAAACCGTCGGCGCGAGCAGTAGATGGATCGGGTAGGTTTTGCAGCGCGGCGATACTAATTTGTGCGCCGTTGTTAATGGTTAATTCATTAGCAATAACGTTGATATTACCGACATTGCCGGTTGCTGATTCGAGAGCACGACTAGAAATTAGGCTATTCGTGCCCTCAAGCAGCAGATCACCAGCATGAACAGTGACAGTTCCCGCATCGCCAACCGCCCACGCATTCGTTGAAATCGCAGCGGCATTGCGCACTTCTAATAGACCGTCAATGTTTAGCGTAACAGTTCCGGCATTGCCGGTTGAAGTGGAATAAGCATCGCTATAAATCGTGGTGATTGGTTCAATAATACCGCCGCCATTGAATTGCGCTGCGTTGGCGGTAATGAAAACATTTCCAGCGTGGCCGCCGCCCCAAGTGCTGGTTGATACTTTTGCTCCATTTAATAAGTTCAACACACCAGCAACAGTGAGATTCACAGCGCCAGCGTTTCCGCTTGAATGTTTATTTGCTTGGCTGTAAATCCCCGCATTATCAAGAAACACTTCTCCGGCTTGCACCGTCATTGTTCCTGCATTGCCGATTGCTGAAGTGCTGCTAGAAATTTCCGCTCCATTGCGTATGTCCAGCAATCCATTAACGGTTAAACTTAAATCACCTGCATTGCCAGTTGAACCAGAATTTGCATCGCTCGCAATTGCGGTGAATTGCGCAGACAATCCACCATCAAGACGCAAACGACCAGTTTGCACAGTAACGCTTCCGGCATTTCCCGTTGCCCAAGTATCGCTAGAAATAATTGCTCCATTGCGTATTTCTAGCAAATCGGCAACAGTCAGAGTAATTGCACCAGCATGACCACTTGAATTTTCATTTGCATTGCTGGCGATTCCCGTAAATTGATCGGCAAAGCCACCATCATCAAGATGTAATTCATTGGCTTGCACCATGATTTTTCCTGCATGACCGGTTGCAAAAGTATTGCTGAGAATCTGCGCCCCGTTAAGTATTTCTAGCAAGCCGTCAATAATCAAAGTGACATCTCCGGCATGACCAGTTGAATTGGGTTTTGCATCGCTCGCAATTTTCGTAACCTGATCAACAAGCCCACCATCATCAAGACGCAATGCCCCGGCTTGTATTGTCACCGCTCCGGCATTTCCCATTGCAAAAGTATCGCTAGAAATTACCGCTCCATTCAGCATTTCTAATAAGCCAGCAACAGTCAGGTGAATCGCTCCGGCATTTCCGCTTAAACCTGTTTGATATGCGGCGCTTGTAATTCCTGTAAACCAATTGGTGAATCCTTGACTATCAAGACGTAATTCCCCGGCTTGTATCGTCACCATTCCGGCATCACCCATTGCAAAAGTGCTGCTGGAAATAACCGCGCCATTGCGCACTTCCAATAGCCCGTCAATTGTTAACGTTACGGCTCCGGCATTACCGGTTGCATTGGGATATGCCGTGCTGTCAATTCCCGTCACTTGCTCGGTTAATCCGCCACCATCAAGACGTAACGCGCCCGCTCGCACCGTCACCGCTCCCGCCGCGCCAGCAGAAGTGCGGCTAGAAATATCCGCGCCATTGAGCACCTCCAGCAGTCCGTCAACGCTCAGGTTTACTGCGCCAGCATTGCCGGTTGAACTCGATTTGACGTTACTTGCGATTTCCGTCACCTGACCGGTCAACCCGCCATCAACCCGCACTGCGCCGGCCTGCACCGTCACCATTCCGGCCGCGCCCGCTGCCCAAGTGTTGCTGGAAATCACCGCGCCATTGACCACTTCCAGCAGACCGGCACTGGTCAGGTTGATAGCGCCAGCATTGCCGGTTGAACCAACATTGGCATCGCTCCAGATGCCGGTGAATTGCTCGGCGTTGCCGTCATTATCCAGACGCATCGCGCCAGCCTGCACCGTCACCGTTCCCGCCGCGCCGGTTGCCCAAGTGCTGCCAGAAATCTGCGCCCCCTGACGCAGCGCCAATAACCCGTCAACGGTCAAATTGATGGCTCCGGCATTGCCTTCAGCCCACGCCACGCTTTGAATCAGTGAATTATTTTCGAGATTCACCGCTCCCGTCACCGCGACCGCCACGCCACCAGCATTGCCGATGGCAGCCGCAGATGGCAGCGCGGCATGGCGATAGCTATCGCTGAAAATGAGCGCGGCGTTCATCCGCAACTCTCCCGCCCGAACCTTGACGCTGCCGCCCTTGCCGGGCGCGACGGTATCGGCAAAAAGCCAGCTTTGATTGAGCTGCAACGCTTCGGCAATGGCAACATCAATTCCACCAATCGAATTAGTTTTGCTCTGATTTTCAGTAATCAATTGTGCATTTTCTAATGCTGCTGAACCCGCCCGTATTGCAATCAAACCGCCGCCATCGCCGCTCGTTTCAATTCGCGCATTTTTCATTATCAATTGTCCGCTACCCGGCGGCGCTGAAGGTTTGTTAATTGCAACCGATTTACCGGTTTTACCAACAGCTTCAATACGAATTGTTCCGCCCGGCGCAGTTATTTTTGCTGGTTGATCAACGCTGCCGGTAATGGCGACATCGCCACCAGTGAGCGTCATTTGCTTGCCAGCTTTAACGCTCAATTGGCTGCCGTTCACGCTCAAAGTTGCCGGTTGCGGCGATAGAAAACCGAATGATTCGGGCGCAGCGACAGTCAGCGAACTGCCAGCCGAATCGCGGGCGCTGTAACGGCTGCCGTCGGAAAAACGCACCTCGTCGGCAGTGCTGAGATGCAGCGCGGCAGGCACGTCAACGCTGGCATTTGCGCCCATGACCACGCCGGACGGATTGATGAGATAGACATCAGCCTTGCCGACTTTGGAGCGTAACTGCCCGTCAATGTTGGAGATTTTGCCGCCAGTGACGCGGCTGATGACGTTTTGGATGTTATCGGGGCCGGTAAAAGTGGCGCTGCGCCCGGCTGGAATATCAAAGGTTTGGAAGCTGTGAAATAAATTGGTGCCGCGAGTGCTGCCGAGTTCTGCGCCGATTTGCATATCCGCGCCGGTGAGCGTTTGACGCGGCCCAACGGTGCCGTCGGTGGTGATTTGCGCGAGACAAATGGAAGTGCTCAATAACGCGACGCCGAATGAAAAATATGAGATCGCAGTGCGCATTGGTTTGTTTCCACAGCTAAAGATCAGTGCGGTTGATCTTGGGCGCTGCTGCTAAAACCGGTCAAGGATCGGATTATGATTGCTGCCAACAAATCAATTGCTGGTTTAGCGAGGATTGCGATGGACGACAGCATTCATCCTTTATCACCGGGCACGCGGGTACACGAGTTTGTGATTCGATATGTGCTCGGTTCGGGCGGCGCTGGCATCGTGTATGCCGCTGACCACGAAATTCTCCGTGAAACCTTTGTGATTAAAGAGTTTCTGCCGCAAAACTTGGCATTTCGCGTTGTCGGCAACCGCGTGGCGGCACTGCCCAACAAGGCGGATATTTATGACAAATTGCGCCACAAGTTTTTAGAAGAGGGACAAACGCTCATCCGTTTGGCGCGTCCCCATCCGCATCCCAATCTTGTGCAAGTCACTGATGCGTTTCGAGAAAACGACACCGTTTATTTGTGTATGCGGTTTGAGCACGGCAAACCACTCGATGACATTCTCGAAGTGCGCGGCACGTTGACCGAGCGGGAATTGAGAGCGTGGCTGATGCCGCTGCTGGATGGTTTGGCTCATGCGCACGCTTGCGGCGTGTGGCACCGCGACATCAAACCCGCCAACATTTTTATTCGTGAGGACAATTCGCCGCTGTTGATTGATTTTGGCGCGGCGCATCGAGAACGCCCCGACAGCGTGACCAGCGTCATTGCCCAATACACGCCCAGTTATGCCGCGCCAGAGCAAATGTTCGGCAGCGTGCAAGGGCCTTGGACCGACATTTATTCAATGGCGGCGACCTGTTTTGCGGTGATGGCGGGGTTTCCGCCGCCGCAACGTTTGGAACCCGGTTGGCAATTGCAATACCACCATTACAGCCAAGGGTTTTTGCGGGCGCTGGAGGCGGGTTTGCAATTCGATCCGAAACTGCGCCCACAAAGCGTCGCAGAATGGTTGCGACAATTTGACGCCGCACCGCTGACGAATGCAGCAACGGTGATTACCGTCGTTGAAATGAGCAATGACGCGCCGACGCAGATTGAAATGGGCAGCGAAGCAAAAACCATCGTTGAATCCGTTGTGACCAGCGCCGCTGCGCCCGCACCCAGCGCCACCGCTGCCACGCTGATTGAACCGCTTGCCGTTGAACCATCAAGCACTGAACCGCTTGTCGCACCGTCGTCATCGCGGCGCTGGCTGGTGTTGACCGGCGGACTGCTGGGGCTGAGTGTGTTGGGCGGAGTTGGCGCGTATCAATGGTTTGAAATCAATCGCTTACAAGAACTATCGGTGGTCAGCGCCGCGCTCTCGCCAGTCGCGCCAGCGCCAGAACCTGCGCCGCTGCCAATTCCGCCGCCACCTGCGCCAGTCGCGCCGACGCTGGCTGAACAGTTGCAACTTGCTGATTTTGAATGTGCAACGGTTGCAGTGACGCAAACGCCGGAGCATGGCATCACCGTGACGGGCTATTTGCGCGACCGTGAGCAACTGGCGGCGCTACAAGAACGGATGCGCGTGATTGCGCCACAAATGGCAGTTGCTGCGGATAATGTTGCCTTTGCTGCGCCCTTTTGCGATCTCATTGATACAATGAATGCAACCAATTCGCCCAGCGAACACCAGCTTAATATGCCGCTGATCTCATTTAATCATGCAGATGGGCTGTATCACGAAAAGGATTATTTAGTGCTCACTGTAGACAATACGGGACAAGCTGGCGGTTATTTGTATTTAGATTTTGTTGATAGCAATCGGGAAACGGTGCATTTATTTCCAACGGTTGCAACGCCGGATCATTTCATTGCCGCAAATACGCAATTAACGATTGGTGCGCGGAATAAAGCCGAATGTCAGCGGCAGCCAGATGCGTGTTTTATGGTGTCGCGTCCGCATGGCAATAATCTGATTATTGCTACTTGGAGCGAAACGCCACTGTTTCCGCGTTGGCGCACTCCGCAATCTGAACCCATCACGGTGTATTTACCTGCTCTCACTGCTGCCATTCGCAATAATTCTGCGCAGCACGCGGTCAGTTATTCCTTTTTCACGACTGCAAAATAACGCGATGGCGTTAATCTAGCCATTAAAAATCCCGGCTAAACGTGATTTCAACTCTTTTTAATTTCCCTTTTTCAAAAAGGGGCTTTTTGGATGAACTGTTAATGCGCAAGTTTTCAACTCTGTGGAGTTTAAGCGAAGCCATTGCCGCTGCTGGTGGCGATTTACACGGCGCAGATTGCGCATTGACCAGCGTCGGCACTGATTCCCGCGTGGATTGCAGCGGGCAATTATTCATCGCGCTGCGCGGTGAGCATTTTGATGGTCACGATCACGTTGCTGCTGCGCAAGCTGCTGGCGCAGTGGCGGCGCTGGTCGATCATCCACTGCCGCTAGAGCTGCCGCAGTGGGTGGTGGACGACACGCGGCTGGGTTTAGGGCGATTGGCGGCAGCGTGGCGGCAGCGTGTCGCGGGGCGCGTGATTGCGCTGACTGGCAGCAATGGCAAGACCACCGTCAAAGACATGCTGGCGGCGATTTTGGCGCAGGTCGGGACGGTGCGAGCGACGCGGGGCAATCTCAACAATGACATTGGGATGCCGCTGACGCTGCTGGCGGTGCGGGATGAGGAGTTTGTGGTGCTCGAAATGGGCGCAAATCATCCCGGCGAAATCGCCTATTTGAGCGCCATCGCGCAGCCGGAGCTGGCGCTGATTACCAACGTCGGTCATGCGCATTTGGAGGGTTTTGGCTCGCTGGATGGCGTGGCGGCAGCGAAAGGTGAAATTGCTGGCGGCCTGACGGCAGACGGCGTGTTGGTGGTGGACGGCGCGTCGCCATATCTTGAGTTGTGGCGCGAGTTGGCGGCGGGACGGCAGGTGTTGACGTTTCAGCACTCAGCAGAGTCAGCACCGCTAACGCTTTGGAATGAAACGGGATTTTGTACGGAATGGATCGCACCGCTGGTGGGTGAACCGCTGCGGTTGACGCTACATCTCGCCGGTGCGCATAACCTGCACAACGCGCTGGCAGCCGCAACTGTGGCGCGGGCGCTGGGCATTGCGGATGCGGCGATTCAAGCAGGATTGGCGAGCGTACGACCGGTAGCGGGGCGCTTGTGTCCGCGCTGGGGCGTCGCGCCCAATGGTGAACGCTTCGGCATCATTGACGACACTTACAATGCCAATCCCGACTCTCTCGCAGCGGCGCTGGAGTTATTGGCGCAACTGGACGGACGGCGCTGGCTGATTTGCGGCGATTTAGCGGAATTAGGCGCAGATACCGCCCGTTTACACGCCGAAGTCGGCAATAAAGCGCGAGCAGTTGGCATTGAACGGCTCGTGACGGTCGGAACGTTGAGTGCTCACGCCAGCGCCGCGTTTGGTGACGACGCTCGGCATTTTGTCGATCAACAACAATTGCTTGCGTGGTTAATGCCGCAGCTCAACGCGACAGATCGGGTTTTAGTGAAGGGTTCGCGCTCGGCGCGGATGGAACGGATTGTTAACGCGCTATGCGCAGAAGTTGGGGTTTAAGCATGTTGCTGTATTTAACCAGTTGGTTGGCCGATTTTTATAGTGGCTTTAACGTATTTCGTTATCTAACGCTGCGCGGAATTTTAGGCGTGATGACGGCGCTGTTAATTGCGCTGATAGTGGGACGTCCCATGATTCGTTATTTGCGTAACTTTAATATCGGGCAAATGGTGCGCGATGACGGTCCGCAAAGTCACTTATCCAAATCGGGCACGCCGACAATGGGCGGCGCGTTAATTCTGGTCGCCGTCGCAATTAGTACTTTATTGTGGTCAGATTTAAGCAATCGTTATGTGTGGATTGTGTTATTGACCACGCTGGCATTTGGCGCAATTGGCTGGGTGGATGATTATAAAAAGTTAGTGGAACGCGATCCGCGTGGTTTAATTGCCCGTTGGAAATACTTTTGGCAAACGCTGGCTGGATTTGCTGCTGCGCTTGCGTTGTATGCCACCGCGCAAACGCCAGCGGAAACGGCGCTGTTAATTCCGTATGCAAAAAATCTGACGGTGCAATTGGGACCTTGGTTTATTTTGCTGACTTATTTTGTGATCGTCGGTTCCAGCAACGCAGTGAATCTCACTGATGGTTTAGATGGGCTGGCAATTATGCCGACAGTATTGGTGGCGGGAGCGTTAGCGATTTTGGTTTATGCGACTGGTCACGGACAAATTGCCAATTATTTATTGATTCCGCATTTGCCCGAAGTCGGTGAATTGATCGTGTTTTGTGCGGCATTAGTCGGCGCAGGCTTGGGCTTTTTATGGTTTAACGCTTATCCAGCGCAAGTATTTATGGGCGATGTTGGCGCATTGGCATTGGGCGCGGCGTTAGGCGTGGTGGCAGTTGCAGTGCGGCAAGAATTGGTGCTGTTTGTGATGGGCGGCGTATTTGTGATGGAGACCGTTTCCGTAATCATGCAGGTGATTTCATTCAAATTAACCGGCAAACGCATTTTTCGGATGGCACCGCTGCATCATCATTTTGAATTGAAAGGTTGGCCAGAGCCACGAGTGATTGTGCGGTTTTGGATTATCACGGTGGTATTGGTGTTAATTGGGCTGGCGAGTTTGAAAATCAGATGAATAACTTGATTGACGCAATTGAAAATCCCCCCCGCCCCCCTTTTCCAAAGGGGGGAGAATTCACGTTAATTGTCGGTTTAGGCAAAACTGGATTGTCATGTGCGCGATATTTAGCGCGGCATTCAAATCACGGAATTTTAGCCGTGACTGATTCGCGTCCGAATCCGCCGGGTTTAGATGTGCTGCGCGATGAATTGCCGGAGTTAAAAATCGCCGTTGGTGGTTTTGATTCGGCGCTGTTTGCAGCAGCAACGCGCTTAATTGTTAGTCCCGGCGTGCCGATTAGCGAGCCATTGATTCAGCAGGCGCTGGCGCGAGGCGCGACGGTGCTGGGCGATGTGGAATTGTTTCTTCAAATTGCGACTGCGCCGATTTGCGCGATCACCGGCAGCAACGGCAAAAGTACGGTCACGACGTTGGTGGGTTTGATGGCGGAGGCGGTTGGGCTGCGCGTGGCGGTCGGCGGCAATCTCGGCGAGCCAGTGTTGGAGCTGCTCGCGCCCGATGTTGATTTATATGTGCTTGAATTATCGAGCTTTCAATTGGAAACCACGCCCAGCTTGTGCGCGGAGGCGGCGGTGGTGCTCAACATCGCGGCCGATCATCTGGATCGGTATCCCGATTTGGCGGCGTATGCGGCGACCAAGGCGCAGATTTATCGCAATGCGCGAGTGGCGGTGGTGAATCGGGATGATCCGGCGGTGGTGGCGATGC
>DYNM01000060.1 GCA_020721065.1 Thiocystis violascens
TTGATAATAGTGAGTTTTTTACTCGCCTCGGCCAGCGTTTGATCCGTGCGATTGATTCTTTAACCGAAGATGGTTTTGTGTTTCGCGTGGATATGCGTTTGCGTCCCTGGGGTGATGAAGGCCCTCTGGTGCTGACATTTGAGCAAATGGAGCTTTATTACACGCTGCATGGCCGTGAATGGGAACGTTATGCTCTGATTAAGGCGCGTCCGATGGCCGGTGATTTGGCAGCGGGTGAGCGTTTGATGCGGCAATTGCGACCTTTTGTCTATCGTCGCTATCTGGATTTTGGCGCTTTTGGTCAACTGCGCGAAATGAAAATGATGATTGAGCGCGAAATGGCCAAAAAGGGTATGCGCGATAATGTCAAACTCGGGCCGGGGGGGATTCGTGAAGTCGAGTTTATCGGCCAGGTCTTCCAACTTTTGCGCGGTGGGCGTGAGCCGGCGCTTCAACAGCGCGGTATTCTTAGCATTCTGCGTGTTCTAGCGCATGACGATATTTTAAGCGCTGAGGAATTACAGGCGCTTACACAGGGTTACGATGTATTGCGCCGGGTTGAAAACCGTTTACAGGCCGCTCGCGATCAACAGACCCAGCTATTACCGGAAATACCCCTTGAGCAGCAGCGCCTTGCCTTGAGTATGGGTTATGCGGATTGGGATAGTTTTATCCAAGCCCTAAATCACACTCGCGCTGAGATTCATCAGATTTTTCGCCGCGTATTTCGGGTGCTGGAGGAAAATACAGCGGAAACACGCTCGCCTTTGGATGAAATCTGTCACGGACTGTTGTCAGGGGAGGCCGCAGAGCAGGTCTTGTTTGCCGAAGGTTTTAGCCAGAATCAAGTCGAGCCGGTGTTGACCTTGCTGCACAATTTTTTGCAGGAACGCTTTATTCGCAGTTTGAGCGATACAGCGCGTGGACGGCTGATGCTGCTTTTGCCGCGAATTTTGCGCGGGGTTGCGTCCGAAGCGCGTGTGCTGGAGATTCTTCCTCGTTTGTTCGCTCTACTCGCGCGCATTGGCGGTCGTAGCGTTTATCTGGCGCTGTTGCTGGAAAATCCGCCCGCCTTGCAGCAACTGGTGCGCCTGGTGGCGGCGAGCCCGTGGATTGCCGAACAGCTTACCCGCCATCCCATTTTGCTGGACGAGTTACTGAATCCTCGCACCTTGTTTGCGCCGCCGAATGCGGACGAATTGCGCCAGGAGTTGCGCGCCATGTTGGTGAATGTGGACGATGGTGACATCGAGCGTCAAATGGACGAACTGCGTCGATTCAAACAAATCAATATGTTACGTGTGGCTGCGGCCGACATCATGGACGTGCTGCCGATTATGCAGGTGAGCGACCATCTCACTTGGATGGCTGAGGCCCTGCTTGACGAGGTTCATGCTGAATCCATGCGTGAACTGGTGCAGCGCCATGGCAAGCCCAGCTGCGCAATGAACAACCACGTTTACGCGCCCGGTCTTGCGGTGATTGGTTATGGCAAGCTTGGCGGTTTGGAGCTGGGCTATGGTTCGGATTTGGACATTGTTTTTCTGCACGACTCGGCAGGTGAGCGGCAAGAAACGAATGGCGATAAAACCATAGACAATGCGCAATTTTTTGCGCGCGTCACCCAGAAAATGATTTCACGCATGACCACGCAAACCCCTGCCGGCGTGTTGTACGAGGTCGACACCCGTTTGCGGCCTGACGGCGCTTCCGGTTTGCTGGTTTCCAGTTTGACTGCGTTTGAGGATTATCAGCGGCACCATGCCTGGGCTTGGGAGCATCAAGCCTTGACCCGTGCGCGCTGGGTGGCTGGTGAACCGCGTATCAAAGCGGCATTCGAGGAGGTACGGCGGAGCATTTTGTGCCAACCACGCGAGCATCAAGGTTTGCGCGCCAGCGTGGTCGAAATGCGCCACAAAATGCGCGCCGAGCTGGATCAAAAAGACCCCGCCAAGTTTCACATCAAAACGGGCGTGGGCGGGCTGACCGATATTGAATTTATCGTGCAATATCATTTGCTTGCCTATGCGCACACCCAGCCGACTATCGTGCGCTGGAGCGATAACATCCGCCAGCTTGCCGATCTTGCCGCTGCGGGTATTTTTACAGCGGAAGAAAGCAGCACGCTGGCCGAAATCTACCGCCGCCTGCGCGACCGGGGGCATAGGCTTGCGCTGGAGCAGCAAAAAACGCTGATTGATGCTCATGAGTTTGCGCAGGAGCGTGCCTTGGTGCGCGAAGTTTGGCTGCGCAGGATGGAGCCTGATGCGGCTTCCATGCCATAATTCCGCACTATTTAGCACGGCGATTTTCAGGAGCTTATTGAGATGGCGAACCTCCCCACCATGGCCGACCGCGACGGTCTCATCTGGTTTGACGGTCAAATGGTCGATTGGCGCAGCGCCACCACCCACGTTTTAACCCACACGCTGCACTACGGCATGGGCGTATTTGAGGGTGTGCGCGCCTACAAAACCGACAAGGGCACGGCCATCTTCCGCCTGCAAGAGCACACCAA
>DYNM01000029.1 GCA_020721065.1 Thiocystis violascens
TTTATTTATCAGCACCATTGTATGGCTTGTTCGCAACTGCGTAACTCCTACTTATTTAGAAGTGACGCAGTTGCGATATAAACTATTTAGTTGTCAGTTGTCGGTGATAACCGTACTTTTTACTGACCACCGATAACTGACCACCGACAACTTTTTATAACCGCGTCACTCCTACTTATTTTTAATAGGCATCGAGATTAAATCACACAATGGCAGATTCAAACCTCGCTGAAATAGAAGAACGCAAGCGCCAGCGAGTGCGTCTCACGCGGCTGGAAGCGGATTTAGCTTATTTTCAAGCGCGGTTGCAGTTAATTGACGATTCGCCCACCAGAAACCATCTCGCGCAACGCAAGGTATTTCATCTTCTCAGCAAGATGACTCTCAATAAAATTCAGAAAATCAAACATCGCTACGCTGAATTGCGTTGATCACAAGCGCCCGCTCAGTGTCACCATCTCAGTCGCTATGCCACAATTGCGCCCCATTTGTTTGTTCACTTCAGCGCCACAACCGCTGTTTTTTTTGCTTTATTTTTTAGGATTCAACATGGTCAACAACATTCGTATCGCCACCCGTAAATCCCCGCTCGCTCTCTGGCAAGCCGAACACGTCGCCGCCTTGCTCCAACAATTGCACCCTGATCTCAGCATTGAAATCATCGGCATGAGCACCAAGGGCGACCGGATTCTTGACGCGCCGCTGGCAAAAGTGGGTGGTAAAGGCTTATTTGTCAAAGAGTTGGAGCAAGGAATGCTGGCGGGTGAAGCCGATATTGCCGTGCATTCGTTGAAAGATGTGCCGGTCGAATTTCCCGACGGCTTGCAGCTCGCGGTGGTGATGGAGCGCGAGAATCCGCACGACGCTTTTGTTTCCAACAATTTCGCTGATTTTGCCGCACTCCCGCACGGCGCTTGCGTCGGCACCTCCAGCCTGCGCCGCCAGTGCCAGCTCGCCGACCGCCGTCCTGATCTGCGCATCGAACCGCTGCGCGGCAACGTCAACACCCGTTTGGCCAAGCTCGACGCCGGTGATTATGACGCGATCATTTTGGCGGCAGCGGGTTTGATTCGGCTGGGATTTGAGGCGCGAATTCGTGCGCCGATTGCGCCGGAGGTGAGTTTGCCGGCGATTGGACAGGGCGCGATTGGCATTGAATGTCGCTGCAACGATCCGCGCATCGAGGCGTTGATTGCGCCGTTGCATCATCCTGAAACCGCTGATCGGGTGCTGGCAGAACGGGCGATGAATCTGCGTTTACACGGCGGCTGTCAGGTGCCGATTGCTGGTCACGCGGTGATTGATGGCGATCACTTGTGGCTGCGCGGGTTGGTCGGCACTCCAGACGGGACGCGGATTCTTCGCGCTGAAGCCAGCGGTTTACGCAGTGCGGCAATTGAGATCGGGACGCAGGTTGCTGATGCGTTGCTGGCGCAGGGCGCGGGCGAGATTTTGAGCGCGTTGGCAGCGGAGAATGAATGAGCAGCGCGGTTGATCTTGGTGGGCGCGGCATTTTAGTGACGCGCCCGGCAGCGCAGGCCGAGCCGTTGTGTCAATTGATCGCAGCGGCGGGTGGTCGCGCCATTCGCTTTCCCACGATTGCAATTGCGCCGGTGGCGACGGCGCAGACTGCCGCGCTGTTGGCGGAGGCGTGGGATGTGCTCTATTTCGTCAGCCCCAATGCGGTGACACAGGCGCTGGCGCAGGTCAGCGATGGACGTTGGGCGCAGGTGAAATGGATCGCTGCCGTTGGGCGTGGCACGGCGCGGGTGCTGACTGCTGGCGGACGAGCGCCGGATTTGGTGCCCAATGATCGCTACGAAAGCGAGGCGCTGCTGGCGCTGCCGGAATTGGCGGACATGCGCGGGCAGCGGGTGCTGATCGTGCGTGGCGAAGGTGGGCGGGCGCTGTTTGCCGACACGCTGACGGCGCGGGGTGCGACGGTGCAATTTGCCGAGGTTTATCGGCGAGTGCAGCCCGACTGCGATCCGACGCCGTTGCTGGCGCAGTGGGAGACGACGGTGGCGGCGACGCTGGCGACCAGTGACGAGGTATTGCTGAATTTGCTGGCGCTGCTCGGCGCGGCGGGGCGGGAATTGGTCTTAAAAACGCCGTTGGTGGTAATTGCCGAACGCACGGCGCAAACGGCGCGTCAATTAGGTTTTCAGACCATAAAAGTTGCTGAACGCGCTGAAGATACGGCAATTGTGCGGGCATTATGTGAATTGATCGCTTAAATCCCCAGTTGATTCAATTTTTGCAACCCCCTTTTTTCAAAGGGGGCTTTTTTTGCGAGCAAGTGATGACTTTATATGCTGAATTAAAAAACGTTCGCAGCGAAGAAGATGTCAAAGATGCGTATATCAAAGCCTTGGGTTTAACCAGCTACACCAAAGGTTTAATTGACATTCAAACTGAAGAAATCTGGTTTGAAGCCAAAGACACGGGCAAAAACTCCAGTTATGCGATGTTTACGCAGTTGCTGCATTATGTGCAGGATGCGTTAAATAAAGGCGAACGCATTCCGCCGTTTTTAGCAGTCATTGATACTGAAAAAGCAGCAATAATGAAAAGCGCGGATGTGCTGCCATTTTTAGCTAAAAAAACGATTCGCTGGGGCAAATCTGCCAGCAAATACACGCCCGAAGCCTTGGAAGTCGTGTCCGCATATATCGGCACCTATTTTGTCTCGTTTCGTTTAGAAACGCACGAAGAGGAATTTATTGCCACCATCAAAGCTGCGATTCAAACCGGCGAAATCATTCGGATTCAAATCACGCCGGATAATTTGAAACAAGTCTTTGATAAATGGGTAACGATGATCGGCACTGAGATTGAAGGTGTCAGCAGTGAAGATTATGCGCTGCTATTTTTTGCTGATGTGATGAATGACGGCACGGTATCTTCTTATCAAGAGATTCCAGCGCAGTTAATTTTTGTGAAAAACAAACCAGCATTTCTGTTGGATGGCAAGGTTTGTGAATTAGGCAATAAAGAAGGATATCGCCGGTTTTGGGCAATTTATCACCGTCCGCCACAGGAAGAACATCGTAACTATCTATTGGAACGGCGCGACAGTTTAATTCCACTGAATGAACGCAGCTTTAAGGGCGCATATTATACGCCGCTCAATGTCGTGGATCGCGCTTATGACACACTTGCCGAGGTATTGGGAAAGAACTGGCAGAAAAATTATCTCGTGTGGGATATGTGCTGCGGCGTTGGCAATTTAGAAGTCAAGCATTCCAATCATCGCAATCTGTTTATGAGTACGTTAGATGTTGCGGATATTGATGTGATGCGAGCAACAAAAACCTGCGTTGCTGCCACGCGCTTTCAATATGATTATTTGAATGATGATATTACTGATGACGGTAAAATTGATTACAGCTTGACTAATAAAGTGCCGCCAGCGTTGCGCGATGCGATTCACGCAGGCAAAAAGATTTTGGTATTGATCAACCCGCCGTATGCAGAAGCAACCAACGCTGACAATACTGCAATCGGTGCCGGAGCTAAGAACAAAACAGGCGTGGCAAAAACCAAACTGGCTGCCGTTGCGATGAGTTGTTATGGCAAAGCCAGCAACGAATTATTTACGCAGTGTTTAGCAAGGATTGCGCTAGAAATTCCAACAGCAACGATAGCGATATTCAGCAAACTCAAGTATGTCAATGCGCCGAATTTTGAGAAATTTAGACAGGCTTGGAGTGCCGAGTATCTAGGCGGATTTGTGGTGCATAGCAAAGCATTTGATGGCTTGAAAGGCAATTTTCCGATTGGTTTTTTGATATGGAAGACGAATCAAACTGCCAAAAAGAAAAAACTGATTACCGAGATTTCAGTTGAGGTTTTTGATAAAAAAACCCAACCAATTGGCGAAAAGAAGTTTTATCATTTGCCGAACGAACAGTTTTTGAATGTGTGGTTAAAACGTCCGCGAGCCAATAAAGTTACAGTGATTCCATTGAAAAATGCACTTGTTCCTACCATAGGGAATGCACGCGTATCAACTTGGTCAGACAAAGCGATTGCTTATATGTATTGCGGCGTTAACGACATACAACATGCAACCCAGCAAACTGTTTTATTTTCATCTCCTTATGGTGGCGGCAATGGTTTTTATGTCAATCCCGATAATCTTTGGCAAGCCGCCGTCATCTTTGCGGTGCGCCGTTTAGTAAAACCCACTTGGTTAAATGACCGCGATCAATTTTTGCAACCAACTGGCAAACTCAGCGATGAATTCAAACACGATTGCTTGATCTGGATGTTGTTTAACGGCAGTAATCTCATTGCCAGCGCCGATGATTTAGAATGGAATGGCACAACGTGGTCAATCGTCAATCATTTTATTCCGTTCACGGCAACCGAAGTCAACGCACCAAAGCAGTTTGAATCTGATTTTATGGCGAATTATTTACAAGATAAGGTGCAATCAATGGAATCAACAGCAGTGCTTGCTGAAGGGAAAACACTCTGGCAAGCCTATTTTTCGGAAGTTGATAATCATACCGTGCGCCGTGAGTTAAAATTAAATCGCGCTGATGTTGGTTGGTATCAACTCCGCAACGCTTTGAAAAAGCGCAATGACAGCGGTGATTATGATGTGCTGGTCAGTTTTGCTGCGTTTGAAGCGGCATATAAAACCTTGACCGAGAAATTGCAGCCGCTGGTGTATGAGTTGGGCTTTTTAAGGCGATAATTTGATAGTTAAGGTAAAGCGCGAATTGCTGCCAGTGCAGCTTCATAACGAGCGGTGAATTGCTCAATTAAACCTGCTGCTTTTGCACCCGCACAGCCGCCATTTTCTCGCAATAGTGCCATAAAATCCCGCTCTAAACGTTGCTCAACGTGGCGATAATTGCGTTCGGGAAAATAGTCATCTTTCACTTCCAATATCGTCATGCGGCGTGAACTCACTAATAATTTATTTAGATTATCCATGCGTCGCGCTGAAACATCACCGCGACAGTGCGCGTGATAAAAATCAACTGCCGCAGCCGCTTCTACTGCTTCAATGTAGCGTTGCCGCGTTAATTCATCTGGTGCGGCAGCGGCAATAAACATGCTGATAACCATTAAACCAGCGCCAATAATACTGCTGTGAAAATTGTTCACAATTTAACTGCGTCCATAAACCGGAATCGCTGCGCCAGTAATCGCACGAGCGGCATCTGAAATTAAAAAAGCAATGACGTCAGCAACTGCCTCCAGTGCGACCCAGTGCGCGGGGTTTTGCTCCGGCATGGCGGCGCGATTGTCGGGCGTGTCTAAGGTGCCGGGCAACAGGCAGTTGACGGTGATGTGGTGCGCACTCAGCTCGGCGGCGACGCTTTCAGTCAGCGTCACCACTGCGGCTTTAGAGACTGCATAAGGTGCCATGTAGGCCGCGCCAGTCACGGCTCCGCGAGCGGCAATGTTGACGATGCGCCCGCCGCCAGCGGTCAACAAATGCGGCACTACTGCGCGAATGCAGTTGCGCGTCGTGCGCAGATTCAAATCCAACATCGCGTCCCAAGCGGCGTCCGGCGCATCGTGTACCGCAGCGCCCATCGTGAAACCGCCCGCGATATTGACCAGCCCGTCGATGCGTCCAAACCGACTGATGACTTGGTTCATCATCACCGTCACGGCGTCGGGATGGCGAACATCGGCGACAAACACGGCAGCATTGCTGGGGTGCGTCAGCCCTTGTCGCAGATCGCCGAGTGTGGCGAGGTCGCGCCCGACCAGAGCCAACCGCACACCCTGCCGCGCTAACACTTGCGCCGTGACCTGTCCGAGATTGCCGGATGCGCCGGTGAGAATGATGATTTTTTGATTGAGTGGAGACATGATTGTGAGCCGTTTTGAGAGTGGTTTTTAGGACGAATAAACGGCAAGCAGCGGAAACCGCTGTGGATTTTCAATAGAGTCAACCGTAGGAGTTACGCAGTTGAAACTGCAACTCTCTGAATTTTATGAAAATGCGCTTGTGCGCCGCATGAGCCAAGTTTCAATAAAATCAGGAGCTTGGGAATCCAACTGCGTAACTCCTAAACCGTTAAATCAACATCAAGATCAGGCCAATAAAGATGATGCGCTTGTGGTCGCTCGATATGAAAAACTGCCGATAAAGGCGCATGTTGAAACCACGGGAATTCTGTGAAAGGAAGAAGCAATTCTTTATCGTCTAGCCATAACCACAACCCGTGTTGGGAAATATGGCTGACTTCAACTGCCGAAATGTTGTTGCCAAGCAGCGTGAATTGCAATTGAGTATTCATAAAAATAAAGCACCGTTATCAATAAAAACCCCGATATAAACCGGGGTTTTTATTTCAATTCACTAACGCGGCAAATCCGAATGCCCCATCAGCCATTCATCGACAGCTCGCGCACATTGGCGACCTTCGCGGATCGCCCACACCACCAGCGATTGACCGCGCCGCATATCGCCGGCCGCAAACACGCCGTCAACTGAAGTGTGATAAGCCGTTGCGCCCTCGGTGACGCCCTTCACGTTGCCCCGCGCATCCAGTTCCAAACCGGCGTTATCGCGCAGCGCGGCGAGCATTCCGTTGTGAACTGGATGGACAAAACCCATCGCCAACAACACCAGATCGGCGATCAATTCACCGGCGCTGTCGGGCACATCGCGCATCTGCCAGCGCCCAGCCGCATCCTGCTCCCATTCGACGAGGTGATAACACACGCCAGTCACGTTGCCAGCGGCATCGCAGTTGAAGCGGTCGGTGGCGATGTTCCACATCCGCTGACAGCCTTCCTCTTGCGAGCTGGAAGTGCGGAACCGATTGGGCCAGTTCGGCCACGTCAAACCTTTGTTTTCCTGCTCCGGCGGACGCGGCAAGATTTCAATCTGCGTGACCGAAGCTGCGCCGTGCCGTATCGAGGTGCCGATGCAGTCCGAGCCGGTATCGCCGCCGCCGATGACGACAACGTGCTTGTCCTCGGCGCTGATGAATTCGACATCGCTCATCGGTGAACCCTGAACGCGCTTGCTGTTGCCGCGCAAAAAGTCCATCGCAAAATGCACGCCGTGTGATGCGCGTCCCGGCACCGGCAAATCACGCGGCTGCTCACAACCACCCGCCAGCACCAGCGCGTCGTATTCCTCCCGCAACTGGCTGACCGGAATGGTGACGCCGATGTGCGCATTGGTATGAAATTCAACGCCTTCGGTGCGCATCTGCGCCATGCGCCGATCAATCAAACGCTTGTCCAATTTGAAATCGGGGATGCCGTAACGCAGCAAGCCGCCGATCCGATCCGCCTTTTCAAACAGCGACACCTGATGCCCAGCACGAGCGAGCTGCTGCGCAGTCGCCAAACCAGCCGGGCCAGAACCAACCACTGCAACCCGTTTGCCAGTGCGACGTTCCGGCACCTGCGGCGTGATCCAACCTGCGTCCCAAGCGCGGTCGATGATCGCGCATTCGATGGTTTTGATCGTCACCGGCTGCGCGTCGATGTTCAACGTGCAGGACGCCTCGCACGGTGCGGGGCAGATGCGGCCGGTGAATTCGGGAAAATTGTTGGTTGAATGCAACGTCGCCAGCGCCGCCTGCCAATCGCCGCGATAAATCAGATCATTCCAATCGGGAATGATGTTGTTGAGCGGACAACCGCGATGACAAAACGGAATGCCGCAATCCATGCAGCGCGACCCTTGCGCTTGCAATTCCGCTTCCGTCAGCGGAATGACAAATTCTTGGTAATTACTGATGCGATCCGCGACGGGTTGATAGTGGCGGTCGTGGCGCGGCACTTCGAGAAATCCAGTGGGCTTACCCATGGCGAACCTCCTCAGAACGCTGTGCGGCTTTTGCTAAGGCCAATTTGTAATCAGTCGGCATCACCAAAATGAACTTGCGCACCATCACCTCCCACTCGGCCAGAATGCGCTGCGCGACCTCGGATTGGGTGTAGTGAAAATGTTGTTCAATCAACAACTTGAGTCGATTCACATCATCAACTGGCTCTAACTCCACCATCGCCAGATTGCACCGCTCTTTGAACGTGCCAGCTTCATCAAACACATAAGCGATGCCGCCCGACATGCCCGCTGCGAAGTTGCGCCCGGTCATGCCGAGCACCACCGCGATGCCACCAGTCATATATTCACAGCCGTGATCGCCGACACCTTCCACCACTGCCGTCGCGCCGGAATTGCGCACGCAAAAGCGTTCACCAGCGACGCCCCGGAAATAGCACTCGCCGCTGATCGCGCCGTAAAGAACGGTGTTGCCAACGATGATGTTGTCTTCAGCCTTGCCAATCGCCGAATTGGGCGGCGGATAAATGACGATGCGCCCACCCGATAAACCCTTCCCAACGTAATCATTGCCTTCGCCAGAGAGTTCAAGCGTCACGCCGTGCGCCAACCACGCGCCCAGCGATTGCCCAGCGGTGCCGGTGGCGTTGATATGAATCGTGTCGTCCGGCAAACCGGCATGACCGTAACGTTCGGCAATCCGCCCGGAGAGCAACGTCCCAAAAGTGCGGTTGTGATTGCGCAGCGCGATGTCAATTTGCACCGACTCGCCGCGCTCCAACGCTGGCGCTGCTTGCGCAAGCAGCGTGTGATCGAGCGCGTGTTCAATGCCGTGTTCTTGGCGCTCGCAGTGCGAGAGCGCGACGCTGGCAGGCACGGCTGGCTGGTGCAACAGGCGCGAGAAATCCAGCCCCTGTGCTTTGGCGTGAGCCAACACGCGCCGCATTTCCAGCCGCTGCGACTGCCCGACCATCTCGTTGACGGTGCGAAAACCCAGCCGCGCCATCAATCGCCGCACGTCTTCGGCGATGAAGAAGAAATAGTTGATGAGATGTTCGGGTTGACCGGTGAAGCGTTTACGCAATTCGGGGTCTTGCGTCGCCACGCCAACCGGACAGGTGTTGAGATGACATTTGCGCATCATCACGCAGCCCTGCGTGATCAACGGCGCAGTCGCAAACCCGAATTCATCTGCGCCCAACAACGCGCCAATCACGACATCGCGTCCGGTGCGCATTCCGCCGTC
The DNA here is from genome assembly GCA_020721065.1 of Thiocystis violascens. Classification (GTDB taxonomy): domain Bacteria; phylum Pseudomonadota; class Gammaproteobacteria; order Chromatiales; family Chromatiaceae; genus Chromatium; species Chromatium violascens_A. The sequence goes on from DYNM01000029.1 coordinate 9,024, forward strand.
CACCTGCACTGCGATCCGCCCGCGCAGATTGTTGAGCACCAGCGTCTGCTGGGTTTCCGCCAGCCCGATTTCCCACGGTGAGCCAGCATGTTTGATCGACGTGAGCGGACTCGCGCCGGTGCCGCCGTCATAACCGGAAATCGTCACATGATCCGCGTGCGCTTTGGACACGCCAGCCGCGACCGTGCCCACGCCAATTTCCGACACCAATTTGACTGAAATCCGCGCTGTGGGATTGACGTTTTTGAGGTCGTGAATGAGCTGCGCCAAGTCTTCAATCGAATAAATATCGTGATGCGGCGGCGGCGAAATCAGCCCCACGCCGGGCGTCGAATGGCGCACCCGCGCAATCTGGACGCTGACTTTATGACCGGGCAATTGCCCACCTTCGCCGGGCTTCGCGCCTTGGGCGATCTTGATCTGAATGTCGTCAGCGTTGACCAGATATTCGGTCGTGACGCCAAACCGACCGGATGCGACCTGTTTGATCGCCGAGCGTTCAGGATTGCGCGAACCATCCGCCAGCGGCGCAAACCGCTCCGGTTCCTCGCCACCTTCACCGGTGTTGGATTTACCGCCGATGGCGTTCATCGCCCGCGCCAGATTGGCGTGAACTTCGGGCGAGATCGAACCAAACGACATCGCGCCAGTGGCAAAGCGTTTGACGATATCTTTGGCTGGCTCCACCTCGTCGAGCGGAATCGGCACCTCGGCAAACTTGAACTCCATCAAGCCGCGCAGCGTCAACAGGCGCTCGGATTGTTCATCAATCAGGCGCGAGAACTCGGCAAAGGTGCTGGCGTTATTGGCGCGAGTCGCGTGTTGCAGCGCGGCGATGGTGTCGGGTGTCCAGATGTGATCCTCGCCGCGAATCCGATAGGCGTAATCGCCACCAACGTCCAGATGCTGTTGATAAATCTGCTCACCGCCGTAGCCCTGCGCGTGCCAACGCACCGCCTCAGATGCGACTTCTGCCAGCCCGATGCCTTCGATGGTGGTCGGGGTGCCGGTGAAATACTGTTTGAGGAAATCGCTGTTTAAGCCAATCGCGTCGAAAATCTGCGCTCCGCAATACGATTGAAACGTCGAAATGCCCATTTTGGACATGACCTTTTTCAAGCCTTTGCCGATGGCCTTGATGTAATACGCTTGCGCGGTCTGAAATCCCCCCAACCCACATAAGGCTTGAATGGTGTCAAAGGCGAGATACGGATTGATCGCTTCAGCGCCGTAGCCTGCGAGCGCAGCGAAATGATGGACTTCGAGCGCAGCGCCGGTTTCGACCACCAAGCCTGCGCTGGTGCGCAGCCCTTGCCGAATCAAATGATGATGGACGGCAGAAGTCGCCAACAGCGAGGGAATCGGAATGGCATCGCGGTTGGTGTTGCGATCCGAAAGAATCAAGATGTTAAAGCCGTCGCGCACCGCCTGTTCTGCGGCCTGACACAGCCGCGCCAGCGCCGGTTGCATTCCATCCGCGCCAGCCAGCGCCGGATACACCATGTGCAGCGTTTTGGTGCGAAAGGCGGCGCTGGTGTTGTCTTGAATGTGGCGGATACGCTCTAAATCGGCATTGGTCAGCACCGGCTGATTGACCTCCAGCCGCCAATGCTTGCCCGCTTCGTTAATGCCCAACAGATTCGGACGCGGCCCAATCAGCGACACCAGCGACATCACCAGCTCCTCGCGGATCGGATCAATCGGCGGATTCGTGACCTGCGCGAAGTTCTGCTGGAAATAGCTCGATAAATGTTTGGCGCGACGCGACAGCACCGCTGGCGGATTGTCTGCGCCCATCGACCCAATCGCTTCCTCGCCGCTCGACATCATCGGTTGCAGCAGGAATTTAATATCTTCTTGTGTATAACCAAAGGCTTGCTGCGCCTTGAGCAAGGTCGCTGCATCAGGTGCCATCGGCGCGACATCGGTCGGCAGCGCGTCCAGATGAATCTGCGTGGCGGTGAGCCAGTCGCGGTATGGCTGGGCGGCAGCGAGCGCGGCTTTGATTTCCGCGTCGTCAATGATCCGACCCTGCTCCAAATCAATCAGCAACATCTTGCCGGGCTGCAAGCGCCACTTTTTGACGATGCGCTCCTCGGCGATGTCCAACACGCCCATTTCCGAGGCCATGATGACCATGTCGTCATTGGTGACGAGATACCGCGCCGGGCGCAGTCCGTTGCGATCCAGCGTCGCGCCAATCTGCCGCCCGTCGGTGAACGCCAGCGCGGCCGGTCCATCCCAAGGTTCCATCACTGCGGCGTGATATTCATAAAACGCACGCCGCTGGGCATCCATTTGTTGATTGCCCGACCAGGCTTCTGGCACCAGCAGCATCATCGCGTGAGCGAGCGAATACCCGCCCATCACCAATAATTCCAAAGCGTTATCGAGACAGGCGGAATCGGATTGCCCTTCGGGAATCAACGGCCAAATGCTGTCCAGTTCTGCGCCGAGCAGCTCGGAGCGCATCGTGTGCCGCCGCGCTGCCATCCAGTTGACGTTGCCGCGCAGCGTGTTGATTTCGCCGTTGTGACAGAGCATCCGAAACGGTTGCGCCAGATTCCACGTCGGAAAGGTGTTGGTGGAAAAGCGTTGATGCACCAGCGCCAGCGCGGAGATGAATTGGTCGTGGCTGAGATCGCGGTAATAGCGCCCGACCTGATGCGCCAGCAACATGCCTTTGTAATTGACGGTGCGCGAGGACAGCGAGACGACGTAATAGGCACTTTGATTCGCGCCAGCTTCGCGGATTTCGTTATCCATCCGTTTGCGCGTGACAAATAAACCGCGTTCAAACGCTGCTTGATCCGCGCAGTTGTCGCCTTTGGCAACGAATACCTGCCGCACGACTGGCTCGGATGGCAGGACGCTGTAGCCGAGATCGCTGTTATCAACCGGCACATCGCGCCAGCCCAGCACGGTTTGTCCGCCTTCCTGTAAACGCCGATTGACGATGTCCTCCATACGCTGGCGCTGGGCGGCATCCTGCGGCAGAAACACCATGCCAACGCCGTAGTCACCGACTGCTGGCAACTCAAAATCCAGTACGGCGCGGAAAAACGCATCGGGAATCTGCACCAGAATTCCTGCGCCATCACCCGCTTTGGGATCAGCGCCGACTGCGCCGCGATGATGCAACCGTTCAAGGAGTTCAAGCCCTTGCTGCACGATGGCGTGGCTTTTGACATTCTTGATATTGCAGACAAAACCGACGCCGCAAGCGTCGTGCTCGTTAGCCGGGTCATAGAGACCTTGGGCGGGAGGGAAGGCACGCAGGTGCATCTCTGACCTCATTGGAACGTGAATGAATGCGTGAAAATAGCGATTTGCAACTGACCAATCGCGTGATTCCTAATCATAACCGACTCGCAAGCTGCAACACATGCACCCGTAGCGCAGAAGATGGCGGTGGTCAGGAACAAACCCGCGCTTCGAGTGCTGGCGCGTTGGGCTTGCTAACGCGGTTGGTTGATTTAATGTGAATGAATACGCGACACAACTCAAAATATAAGCAGGAATTGAACGCCGCAGCGAATTTCTTAATACTGCATTTTCATGTGCTGGCGCGTTAAAATATTTACTGGCACTTTTGGCTAAATAACGGAAAAGCAACCATGCTGACAGAAAAATCACTCCGTGAAGCTGCTTTAAGAATTGCTGCCGCTGCTACTCAACCACTAAAAGTGATTGTTTTTGGTTCTTACGCTCGCGGTGATGCAACTGCTGAATCTGATCTCGATTTATTGGTGATTGAACAAGAAATACCCGATTATACCCAAGAATATCTACGTTTGTGCAATACTCTCGATCAAATCGGTATTGGTGTTGATCTGCTGTTAATTACTGCAAATGAGTTTGAACAAAAACGCGAGTGGTGGACGACGCCGCTATATTGGGCAAGCCGTGAAGGACGGGTATTATATGAGCAATCATAATGCACAAGCACAAGCACTGATGATGGCAGGGCAACGTGATGATCTTACATTTCACTTGCTGCATGAATCCGGTAAAGCACCTTTAGAAAGTATGGGTTTCCATGCCCAGCAAGCATCTGAAAAGTTTATTAAAGCTGTGTTGGTCATTCATGGCATCATTTTTGAGCGTACTCACGATCTTACTGTACTTGCTGCGTTATGTCTTGCGCACGATATTAGCGTTCCTATCGGTAAACCCGCGCTGCGTATTCTCAATTATTTTGCAGTTCAGTTTCGTTATGAAACCTGTTCAGTTAAAATGATCGACCAGTCTGAAATGGCAGCCATTGTTGCAACGCTCAAATCATGGGCAGAACAGGAAATCGCCTGTTTTGTCAAAAAATAATATTGGTACTTAAATCAAATTACTTCACCACCTTGGAGAATGACAATGCTTGAACGTGTATACGACCTTTTCAATCGCTGGTGCGGTGGGCTGGAATTGCTGCCCTGCTCGCTTTAACAGTTCCCGTTTATGCTGTCGGTTTGAATGACACCGGAATTACCACTTGCTCGAATGACTATACCAACAGTTTGCCCTGTCCGGTTGAAGGATTTCCCGGACAAGATGCCGAATACGGCAGCAACGGTTTTGATTTTACTAAATTGGATGCGGCGGGAAATGAATTGCTGGCATTTCTCAGTTCAGATGATTTTTCGGTTGCATTCTTGTAACATTATTTGTGCTTGACAAATGAGCGGGGGGGGGGGGTAACTTTTGCGCGTCTTTGATGCAATACGATCTAAAGGCGCAAACTGGTGAATTCCACAGAAAATGATTTTTCGTGCTTATTTTTGTGCGGTTTATCCCAATTATACAACCTGAATAAAGGACACAAGTGATGAAGAACATGGTCACAATACTGCTGCTCGGCGTATTGATGATTAGCGGCGCAGTATCAGCAGATGTTGATACGGGATTGGTCGCTTATTATTGTTTCGATGATGCCAGCAATTTGGGAAAGGATTGTTCGACAAATGGCAATAACGGCACAGCAGAAGGCTCGGTCACAGCATCGACTGGATTCGTGGGCGGTGCGGCGAGTTTTGGTGGCTACAATAACCCAGCAGCTATTCATGTCCCTAACAGTTCATCGTTGCAGTTTACTAAAAATGCAACGTTTTCTTTTGCCGTTAATTTAGCGGGATTAGATGGCATGGATGTTTATAGTAACTATACTAGCAATAGTGGAGTTGGCTCAGTAATTGCGAAAAGTCATGATCGTAGCGGTTTTGCGCTTATAACTATTGGGAATACAACAAAGCAACTCTATACTGGCGTTACTGGCGTTTTCGCATGGGAATGGGGCGATGTGTGTAGTGCGACGACCGAAAACTATGAAGTGGGTAAGTGGCGAGTCTTTACCTATGTGTTTTCAACCACAAATCACACTGTAAAAATCTATGCCGATGGTGATTTGGTTACAACGTTCGACAATTTTACTGGCAGTTTCGATACATCCAACACTCAAGACCTGTATTTAGGAAAATTCAGCGATTATTGGTATCCGCTAAATGGCGCAATAGATGAAGTGCGCATTTACAACCGCGCCTTGACAGACGCAGAGGTATTGCAACTGGCTGCTCCTAATGATTCTGCTGATTCCGGCAGCATCAATGTCAGCGAGGTGCTGTCATCGCATGGCATTACTGACGTCCTGTTTAATGGTAGTGATGTTTTTGTTCTCGCAACGGTTAAATCACCAGATGGGGTTTACCGCGTCGATCCTGATGGAACTCGCGCCTACAAAAGCTCGCTAAAAATTGTGCGTTTCAACAAAGATTCAAACTCATATCAGTCGGTCGTTATCGGCGAAGTATGGCCAAATGGCGATCCAACCTCAGGACATGGCGCTTTATATCTTTCAGGCGATTATCTCTACGCATTTAAGAACAGTAAAGACGATGGCAATGGTTATGCGCAGTCTGGCTCTATCTACAAAATCAATGTCAGCGATCCCGTAATGATTTCACTGGAGAGTGAGAGCAAATTATTCTCAGCTTCAAATTGGGGCTGGTGGCCAGTGTTTAAATCTTCTAGTGTATTAAGTCACTTTAGCTTTGCTGGATATTACAGGTATGAAAATACCTCCAATCTTGGAAGCGTGCTTCCGAATGTGATGCAACAGGAATATGCTGATGCAGTCGCAGCGCATTCTCAAGGATTAGTGTTAGCAAATGAGGCTGACACGATGGGCACATCGTCGAGACCAAATGTCATCTCGCGTATTCAGGCATTGATGGGCGAACAACAAACCACCTTTTCACTTGCAATCAAAAAATCCGGCACGGGCAATGGTAGCGTCACCAGCAAAGATGGGAAAATCAATTGCGGCACAATCTGCGCAGCGGATTTTGACAACGGCAGCAGTGTTATTCTCACTGCTACACCCGATACCAACTCTGGTTCGACATTCGGCGGCTGGAGCGGCGCGTGTACCAATAAAACTGGCGATTGCACGGTCAAAATGTCTGAAGCGCAAACCGTCACTGCTAATTTCAATTTATTGCCCAGCTATAAATTGTCAATTAACAAAAGTGGCAAAGGCACTGTCACCAGCGAACCAGTAGGAATCAATTGCGGTACGGCTTGCAGCAAAACATTCACCAGCGGCACTGCCGTCACACTGACTGCGAAAGCGGATACTGGCGCGACCTTCACGAAATGGACGGGCTGCACCCCAATTGCCAACAAGCCGCTGCAATGTACAGTCACGCTGACCAGCAATAAAGTAGTGACAGCGGTGTTTGGAGCTAACAGCATCGCAGACATTAAAATTGTTTCCGTTGCAATCACACCAACGTCACCCGCCGCTAACAGCATTTTTAGCGCCAAGATCACAGTGAAAAATCAAAGCACTGTGACTGTAAATGGCGGTTATTTGGATGTGTGGGCAAATCAGCCGACGGTGCAAAAATGCGGCGCATTTGGTGAACAATGGGTTGATATTGGTTCGTTGGCTGTTGGAGCGACTAAAACCTTAACGGTGAGTTTGCGGTCAAGTGGCGCTGGTGTGAAAACCTTGCGGGCATTTGCTGATAGCTGGTGTCAAACGCCAGAATCGAATGAAGCCAACAATCAACTGACTAAAACCTACACGGTCAAATAACTTCACTGAAAACCTCGCTGACAAAAAGACCGTCACACTTTATGATTAAGTGTGGCGGTTTTTTCTGGATGCAAAAAACAATAGAGGAAGGAACAGAACATGACTGAATTAAGCACGTTATACGATACGGATTACAGCGCATGGACGTTGCAAACAGCGGAGTTGATTCGCGCTGGGCGATTTGCAGAACTGGATATTGAACATTTATTAACTGAACTCAGTGATATGAGCAAAAGCGACCGTCGTGAACTCTATAATCGGCTTTTGATTTTGATTGCCCATTTATTAAAATGGGAATATCAACATCATATTTCATCTGAACGCTGGCGCGACTTTAAAGGCGATAGTTGGGAACGCACCATTGTTGAACAGCGCAAACGGGTTGCTGTGTTACTGCGGCAATCACCCGGTTTAAAGTCAGTTGTGAGTGAAGTCATCGCTGAAGTCTATCCTGATGCAGTGGATTTAGCGCAGAAAGAAACGCGCTTACCCATTGCTACATTTCCGCAAAGCTGCCTGTATGATTTAACGCAACTGTTGGATGATGATTTTTATCCGCAGCAGTAATTTATTTTATTAACGCAGTCATCACGTTGGAGAAATAAACATGCGTCACCACCAGTCCATTTCTGTATTGATGCGCAACGCGGGAGTTGCCGCCTTGCTGTTCAGTTTTGCTGCTAGTCGCGCCGCCGGTTTGAATGATACCGGCATCACCACTTGCTCAGACGCTAAACAAAATGGTTTGCCCTGTCCGGTTGCTGGTTTTCCGCGTCAAGATGCGGAATTTGGCAGCAATGTATTTCATTTTACTAAATTGGATGCAGCAGGAAATGAATTGCCAGCCACTGCGATTGATCACGTTTGCGTCCGCGACAATGTTACCCGTTTAGTGTGGCAAGTTTACAATAGCGATACGACTTACACTTTTGATCAAGCGATTGATTATGTTAAAAATGTCAATTCTACTTGGTTGTGCGGATTTAATGATTGGCGGCTGCCGGATGTAAAAGAATTGAGTGGCATTGTCGATTATCAAAGCAGTTATTTTGATCCAACGCTTGATCTTGATGCGTTTCCAAATACATGGAGTTCGTGGTTTTGGACGGGTTCATCTTATGCGGGTAGCGCGGATTCTTTTTGGTATGTACATTTTAGTGATGGCGATGTGAGTTATGGTAATCAAGATTACAGTCTTTATGTGCGTCCGGTGCGCGGCGGTCGTGCAATTGATTCTTTTGTAGATAACAAAGACGGCACAATCACGCAGACGAATACGGGGCTGATGTGGGCAAAATGCAGCGCCGGGCAAACTGGCAATACTTGTGCGGGTAATGCGAGTGCAATGGTGTGGAGTGAGGCGCTAAATGCTGCGTACAATTCCCGTTTGGGCGGATATGATGATTGGCGCTTGCCGAATGTGAAAGAATTACAAGCATTGGTTAATGACAATCGCGTTGCACCTGCAATTGATACGACTGCATTTCCGAATACACCCAGCGCGTTGTTTTGGTCGAATTCGCCCTATAATAGTTATTGGAGTTACTATTGGACTGAGGCTGGCTATGCGTGGAATGTGAATTTTTATGATGGGGATTTTTATAATAACTATCAATATAATTTTAATCATGCACGATTTGTGCGCGGTGGTCAGCCTTTTAATTCTTTTGATTTAACTGTTGCTAAAAAAGGCAGCGGCACGGGAACAGTGACGAGTTCGCCCGCCGGTATCAGTTGCGGCACCGCTTGCGTGGAACGGTTGGGACAGGGAGCCGCAGTAACGCTTACCGCCACCCCAGATGCCACGTCGAACTTTAGCGGTTGGAGTGGCGCATGTGTCAATAAAACAAGCACTTGCACTGTTAAAATGTCAAAAGCACAAACCATCACCGCCACCTTCGCGCCCTTGCCCAATTACAGTCTCGCGGTCAGCACCTCCGGCAACGGCAGCGTCACCAGTTCGCCGGCGGGAATTCGCTGTGGCACGGCGTGTAGCAAAGCATTTATCAGCGGTACCGCCGTGACTCTCACCGCCGAAGCAACTGCTGGCGCGATCTTCAGCGGTTGGTCGGGCTGCACTGCGTTTGCAACTCGACCAACGCAATGTCAAGTTATTTTGAATGGTAAAAAAGCGGTCGCGGCGGCATTTGGCACGGCAGATATGGTGATTACTACGATTGATTTAATACCGCCTTCACCTGCTGCCAATAAAACATTTAGCGCCAAGATCACAATAAAAAATCAAGGTACTGCAAGCGCAAATGGCGGTTATTTAGATGTGTGGGCTAATCAAGCGACCAAGCAAGGCTGCGGCGCAGATGGTGAACAATGGCTTGAAATTGGCGTATTGGCTGCCGGTGCAACAAAAACAGTGACAGTAAATTTGCCAGCGCAAAAAGCGGGTAAGAAAACACTGCGAGCGATGGTTGATAGTTGGTGCCAATTACCAGAAACGAATGAAATCAATAATCAACTGATTAAAGAATATACGCTGAAATAAAAACAATCAGCGTTAATATACTATTCACTAACGGCGCTGCACTTCTTTTGCGCAGAGACAGTGCCATTGCATTACTAGGCGTGGCGTGGTTTTCTATCCACATGACTTCATTGTGAACTCCCGACTCGCCTCATTATGTCCGTTACTTGGCTTAAAGCGCAGCGTCCACTGGCCGGCGCCGCCCTCACCCACACCGTATGGCTTAACACGTTCAACGGGGTATTGGCGACTGCACAGGCGTGGTGTCTGGCAGTCATCCTCAACGCGGTGATTTTTGACGGTGCCAACCGCGCCGTCGTGCTGCCGTGGCTGGGCGGGTTACTGGGATTATTGGCGTTACGCGCCGTTGTGATTTGGGGCGCAGAACAAACCGCATTTGCGGCCGCAGCGACAGTGCGCATCACGTTGCGCGACCGCGTTTATCGTCATTTACAATTGCTTGGTCCTGCGTATCTCGCCACAGAACGCAGCGGGGCGCTGGTAGAAACCCTGACCAAAGGCATTGACGATTTAGAAGGCTATTACGCCCGCTTTTTACCAGCGATGAGTTTGGCGATGATTTTGCCGCTGGTGCTGCTGATTGTGGTTTTGCCCCTCGATTGGCTCAGTGGTGCCGTGTTATTGATGACTGCGCCGTTAATTCCACTCTTTATGATTTTGATTGGTTCCGGTGCAGAAGTGCGCAATCAACGCCAGTGGAAACAATTAACGCGGATGAGCGCCCATTTTCTTGATGTCATTCAAGGACTCACCACCTTAAAACTCTTTGGTGCCAGTCGGCGCGAAGTCGACATCATCGGCACAATTTCTGATGACTACCGCGTTAGCACGATGCAAGTATTGCGCATCGCTTTTTTATCCTCAGCCGTACTCGAATTTTTTGCATCTATTGGTATTGCCATCGTCGCAGTATTTATTGGCTTTCGCTTGTATGGATTGGCGCTGCCAGTGCCACCTTGGTTTGTGGTACCAGATATTGATTTTTTACACGGCTTATTTGTGTTAATGCTGGTACCAGAATTTTATGCCCCGCTGCGTAATCTTGGCACTCAATATCATGCTCGCATGGCCGCCACCGCTGCTGCCGAACAATTGATTCGTATATTGGACGCGAAACCCACACATTTAACGGTAACGAATCAACAACCGACTTCTGTGATTCATTGTGCCGCAGAAGAAATGAAACGCCGCTCAATTGCGGTACGTTTTGAAGCGGTGGAATTTTATTATGAAGAAGGACGGCCGGCATTATGCGGAGTCACGGCGGAGATTCCAGCGGGACGCCGCATCGCGGTGGTGGGCACCAGCGGCGCGGGAAAAACGACGTTCATCAATCTGCTGTTGGGATTTTTAACGCCGACGAGTGGACGGATTTTGATTAACGATCAAGACCTTGCGCAACTCGATTTGACGACGTGGCGGCAGCATTTGGCGTGGGTGCCGCAGCAGCCGCGTTTATTTCAAGGCAGCATCGCTGACAACCTCCGCCTCGGCGCACCGACGGCGACTTTAGACATGCTGTGTGATGCGGCGCGTCAAGCGCGAATTGATGAGTTTATTGCAACCTTGCCAATGGGTTATGACAGCCTTGTGGGTGAGCGCGGGGCGGGATTATCTGGCGGACAAATTCAGCGGCTGGCGCTGGCGCGTGCTTTTTTACGCGATGCGCCATTCGTGATTTTGGATGAAGCGACCGCGAATCTTGATCCTGACAGTGAGCGATTGGTGCAGGAAAGTATTGATGTGTTAGCGCAGGGGCGCACGTTATTGGTGATTGCGCATCGGTTAGCAACGGTGCGCAAAGCGGATCAAATTTTAGTTTTGGAGCAGGGTCGCATTATTGAACAGGGCGATCATGTGACGCTGGCAGCAGCAGGTGGTCGTTATGCGCAAATGATTGCGGCTGATATAGGGGGAGTAAAGCGCGGCGAATAATACGCACATTTTAATGTAATCAGTTACAAAAAGTGATCGGTAACAACCGTACTTTTTACTGACAACTGACAACTCAATCAATTAGCTTATATTGTAACTGCATTATTTCTAGTAATAATGCACGATTTACTGGATACTGAAATCTGAAAAGCAATGTTAAATATGGTGCAAGTGTTGATTCAATCGGTGCGGTTATTCAATTTGATTGGTGACTGACATTTCAACATGCCAATACTCGCCTCGTTTTAATCATAACAAAAATGAAATTCCTGAGTTATCACGGATCAAGTAATGACTGAACTTTCCTTGCAAGGCTTTTTAACCGAGTGTGAACGCGAGCAGTTGCATCGTGTGCAAGCGATCCAGCCAGATGGGGCGCTGCTCGGCGGTTTGGTGGGTGATCCACACATTCAATTTGCCAGCGCCAATCTCGCCGCGTGGATCGGGCGAGCGTGGGAAGAGGTGCTCGGTCAATCGTTGCCGGCTCTGGTGCCGAATTTTCCGCCGCCGCTGGTGGGTGTGACTACCGAGATCACAGCGCAGAATTGGATGTTACCGGCACCGGAAAAGCATCTATATCGTCAACTATTTCAGGGTGTAAACGGCAATTTAGACGGTTTGCTGTCGTGTACGGATACGACTTGGTTGTTAGAGCTGGAGCCATCGTTTCCGGAGGCGCAGCAACATGAGGCGTATCGTCCGGTGCCACATCATCTGTATCGAATGCCCTACACGGAAGCGGACTGGACGCAACAGTGTCAGGGCTTGGCGGAGGCGCTGCGGTCGGCAACGGGCTTTGATCGGGTGATGATTTACCGGTTTCGAGATGATGACTGTGGGGAGGTGATTAACGAAAGTTTGGTTGATGGGTTGTCGCCATATCTGGGGCTGCGCTATCCGGCATCCGACATTCCACAAATCGCCCGCAATCTGTATCTGTCCAATCGACATCGCCAGATCGCGGATGTCAGCGCAGCACCGGTGCCGATTCACAGTCTTGCCGAGCAGGTGGCGGATTTGAGTTGGTCAGATTTACGCGCCGTGTCGCCGGTGCATCTGACTTATTTACGCAATATGGGCGTAACGGCGTCGCTGTCATTTCCGCTGGTGTTATACGGGCGCTTGTGGGGTTTGGTCGCGTGTCATCATTACAGTCCGCGCCGCTTGCCGCTGCCGGTGCGCGAACGCTGCGCGGAAATGGCGCAGGTGTTCACGTTGGCGATTGGTGGTTATAACAATCACCGCCGTTTGATGGAGGTCAATGGCAGTGATTTGGAGATCATGCGGCTGTTGGATGCGCTGCATGAGGCGGAATATCCCGCGCAGGCAGGAGCGAGCGATGGCTTGGTTCATCCAAGTCAAGCGTTAGGACGAGCGTTGTTATCGCTGGTGGGCGCGGAAGGTGCGGCATTAGTTGATGATGAGCAAGTAATTACGTTTGGAATTGTGCCGACGCCAGCGCAGATTCAGGAACAAGTGCAGTGGCTGCGCAGCAGTGTGGACGATCAAATTGTTGCGACGGATGCGCTGCCGGAATTGTTGGCTCCAGCGGTGGAATATGCCGACCGCGCCAGCGGGTTATTGGCGGTGCGGGTGGGGCGCTTCACTCGCGTTGGTCAGCGCATGGAACGGACGTTTTTATGGTGGCGACCGGAGCAGCCGCGCACCGTGTATTGGGCGGGTGATCCGCGTAAAGACGTGCATTTTGACGCTGAAACGCAGCATTTAACGCCGCGTTCATCGTTTGAACGCTGGATTGAAACCACGTCCGGTCATTCCGAACCTTGGTCAAGCAGCGATCTGTTGCGGGCAAAGAAATTTCGGAGTTTGGTGCTGCGGGCGGTGAACGCTGAAGTATTGCTGCACGAGTAGCGCGGTTGAGTGTTAAATTTACTGACACTCCGGCTGGCACTCTGACAGTTGCGCAAGCAACAAAAAAGGGCGATGTGAAACAACACATCGCCCTTTTTTACTTGCAGAAAGAACAGGTTAGCCCTTAATCACTGACCGGGCAATTTGTCCGCCCATAATTGGCGCGGAAAGTCACAAGATCGGAGCCGTCAACATCGTCATCCTTGTCAAAGTCCGCCCGCACGTTATAACGCGCTTGACCAATGCGCGATCCAAACGCAGCGCCAAAGACCGTTTTATCGGCGTCATCGACATCGCCATCATTGTCAAAATTTCCGACACACAGCGCCGAATTCACGGGAATTGAATTGATTGCTGCCGCCAAATTGAGGCGACCAGACGCAGTCGTTCTTGAATCGCCTTCATCAACAGGAGCAATTGAATCAGTTGTCGTGACAATGCGCTCAATTCGCGCTGCCATTGGTTCATCAAACACACTTGCCAAGAAACCAACTGCACCAGTGACATGTGGCGTTGCCATTGAGGTTCCGCTCATCCACGCATAAAAATCATGTTCAACTGTCATTTGACCAACACCGATGTCATCTAAATAAACACCATCGTCTACGACAGAAATATCGGCACGGAAGACAAACATAATCCGAGCATCATTGGTATACAGCGATTTATCAAACAACGGGAAACTATAGTTGTTCCATAATCCACCGCTGCTGCCCGTGATGTAACCTTGATATGAATACTGTTCACCAAAGGTCTGCCAATGATTGACTCCTTCCATATCATCCATGAATACAGTTGTACCATTTACAGTGACACTGATGTCATCAAGATAATAGCCATCGAAAGTTGTTCCAACATCGGTTGTAAGCTCAAAAATGATTTTTGCATCATCTAGCAAACAAGTATCTGGCAGAGGAACTTGGAATGGTGTCCAGTCTCCTAATTCAAAGTCAATGTAACCAAGGTCTTCAAAACCTTGTGTCTCATTACCACACAATATCCACAACTTATCATAGTCGGTCTCCACACGACCTTTAAGATAAAAATTGAGCATTGCAGAACCAAATGGCGCTGTAGATAAATCTATTGTTGGACTAATGATTCCACCATTGGCGTTATTCACATAATTGCCATTAGGACTATCAGACCACGCTTTTGATCCGCTGCGCTTTTGCTCAGTGGTCACTTTCCAAACAACCGGATTTATCAGAAAAACATCGAGAAAATCATAACCATATTCTAACTCATACTTTGCCTTAAATCCAACTGACAGTGACCCAATTTTCTGTCCAGCCAAGTTAATTGGCGGGCTAACAAGGACAGAAAATTGATCATCGCTATAGTCTCCAGCCGGGCTATCAGTCCAAACATGGTTTGTTGCAGTTGTAGCCGTAATTGCCCAAGGCGCATCAGCAAACCAACCATTTGTTCCCAATTCAACATCATCAAAAAACACATCACCTGCTTGTGGAATGTAAGTGGTTAGCCAATAGGTGCTTAGAATTGAACTGCCGGGCGCTCCTAAATCCACTGAAGTTGCACCATAATTAGAATACCAAGCCAATTGATCACTGGGATCAGTTGCCGCCACACTAATCACATTCGGCAACTCATAACTTGCAGGATAACTTGGGTACGCATCGTTATCATTTTCTTCATTACCAGCAGCAGCAACAAAGGCAATATCCACATCACCTAACTTTTCAATGGCGGCGGCCATCACTTCGTTTTCGCATTCATAACATCCGTAAGACGCATTGACCGCAACGATATTTGTACCTTTATTTTTCATGGTGAGAATGTATTGCAACGCAGCTAATTCTGCATCGTCATACATATAACCATCAGATGAAAACCCTTGTATCGCCATGATGCGTCCGCGCCAATTGATTCCGGTAACACCTTTACCATTATTCCCTTCAGCAGCAATGATGCCGGCAACGTGAGTACCATGCGCAAAGACAGCGGCGGGATCGCTATCACCAAATCCCGTATCAATGCCATGAATGTCATCAATGTAACCATTCTTGTCATTATCAACGCCATCATCCGCAATTTCGCCCGGATTTACCCACATGCTGTTTTTTAAATCAGAGTGCTCATAATCAACACCGGTATCCACAACTGCAATCACCACATCTTTGGAATCCGTATGCTGCGTCCAAGCGGTCGGTGCTTTAATGTCAGCACCAAGTGCGCCTCCTTCTTGTCCTGTGTTATTCAGTGACCACTGATACTGAAAAAACGTGTCATTTGGTAATAACGGATCACTCGCCACAACAGTTGGACGTTTGCCGTAATTCAATGAAGCGGCTTGAACACGAGAATCCTTGCTCAAAGTTTTCATCAATTGCGCACTACTCACGCCTTTACCGCCGCGCACTAACGCAAAAACCTGTCCAGTTCGCGCTGTTAATTGATCAAAACGCTTCACTACCGTTGCTGCTTTTGCGCTGAGTGCGCTATTTGCAGTTGCTGTTGCAATACCTTTCCTAAACAACACCAATACTTCACCGTCTTTATAGTGCGGCTTTTTAGAAGTTGATGTCGTAGCAGCGCCATCTTTAGAAATTGGCTGCGTTGGTTCAGGAATCATCAATAATTGATCGCCTTGCGCATTATTAGGAACCAACGGGGTACGATTCATTGGCACACTAGGATGATTTAATGCAGGAGCAGAACCACCTTGATTTAAGGTCATCGCTGCTGGCGTCAGTATGAAACCAGTGCTGCTGGCGGAATATGAGTTCATCGCGGGCAACATGCCGATAACGGCAGCAGCACACAGGGTATAACCCTTAATATGAGGGAAGTGAAAATAGCGCATGGTGATTGCTCCTTTAAGTGCGCGGTGCAAGACGTTTTTTTGTAACCAGTAGCCCTAATAAACCAGAAGCTAATAACAATACTGAACCAGGTTGGGGAATGACCGTTCCTGATGCGGGATTACCTGCAACAGTAACATCTGTTAATTCAACGCTAGTCGGCGGCAATTGAGGTTCTAAACTCACATTGTTTTCTAAAATGAAGTCATCACCAAACAGCGTTAATGCAGTTGTCGTTGCTGTAGCGGCAATTCCTTGGAACTGTACACTCGCTAAAAGAACATTATCTCCAATACGAGTATCCACTAACATTCCTGCATTCACGATTAAAGGTGAATCAGTGAACGATGAGAAATTATAAAAATCCCAGCCATCTGCATTTGCACCGAGAATTGCTAAGGCGCTGCTGTCATAAGCAAGCTCAAAGCCCATGCTGATCAAGCCCGGAGCATCAACTCCAGAAATGTAAATATCTGCCCACGTTATTTCACCAAAGCCAAGATTAAAAGCACTGTCATAATCGCCATCTCGACCAAAATCAACGTTAAAGGTCAGGGCGGCTGATGCGGGTGTTGCCAGCGTTGCTAACAATGCGGCTATAATTGGAATCATTTGTTTAGTGTTCACAAAACACTCTCCTAATACAGTTGAGAATGACAACATAAATGCTTGCATTCTCCCAGTGACGACATACAAACCAATTGGCTTGATTTGTTGTTGCGTGGTTAAAATAGCAACCACGTTCAAACAAAAAGCAAAAACAAGACCATTTCTTAACTCCTTCAAATGGTTCACATAAACTGAATAACCGATGCGCTGGTGTAAAAAAAGCTGACGCGATAAGGCGGTCAGCTTGAATCAATCAGTAATAAAAATAAACGGTTAATGACGAATCACGCGATTACGTCCGTCGGCTTTGGCTTGATAGACCGCGCTGTCGGCAACGCCAATCATCTGTATCAACGATCCTTCTAGCTCCGTCGTGAAACCAACGCTGGCAGTGATCGGAACTAATTGTTGTCCCGCATAAAATTCAATGTGTTCAATCGCAGCGCGTACCCGTTCAAACACCCATTTCGCGTCATCTTCTTGCTTGAGCACCACCACGCAAAAAAATTCCTCGCCG
This sequence comes from Thiocystis violascens, assembly GCA_020721065.1. Taxonomy (GTDB): domain Bacteria; phylum Pseudomonadota; class Gammaproteobacteria; order Chromatiales; family Chromatiaceae; genus Chromatium; species Chromatium violascens_A. The sequence continues at coordinate 26,369 of DYNM01000029.1, forward strand.
CCATAACGCCCCACGATGTCGGAAGAGCGCAGTGTTTTACACAACGCATTGGCGATCACCTTGAGCACTTCATCGCCCACCAGATGCCCAAAGGTGTCGTTCACGCGCTTGAAGTGATCGACGTCAATCATGCCCAGCGCAATCCGAAAATGACCGCGCCGCGCATTGGCGTATAGCGTTTCACTCATTTCTAGCGCGTGACGGCGATTAAAAATGCCAGTTAAAAAATCACGGGTGGCGGCATCACGCAAACGCCGTACATATTCAATCATATTCGTGTTTTGCGTGACGCGACAAAAGAATTCTTCCGCTTGAAATGGTTTGGCAATGAAATCATTTGCGCCAGTTTTTAATAATAACGCTGGTAAATTCGGGCGCGACGCATCTGACATGCCAATAATTGCTAAATCTTCGCGGCGATGCTGTTGTCGGATGATTTCAATCAATTCCAAACCATTCATCCCCGGCATATTCACGTCGGTAATAATCAGGCTGATATTCGGGTTGAGATCAAGCAGTTCCAGTGCTTCTAGCCCGTTATTAGCGATCAAGGTTTGATACCGATAACTTTCCAATAAACTTTGCAAATACGCTCGAAAACTGCGCGAATCGTCCACCACCAGTACCTTTACTTGGCGGTTGTGCCACAGACGGCTGATGGTTTGCGCAACTTGTTCAACTTCGTTGCGATTGTGTTTAATGAAATAGTCGACCACTTGCCGCGCCAGCATTTGTTCACGGCGAGCAAAATCCATTGATCCGGTTAATACCACCACCGGTATGCCGTAGTGCCGCACCAGATCAACGATTTCGCCATTGGGTGCGTCGGGCAAATGCAGGTCAAGGACGGCGGCAAAAAAACGGCTGGCATGATCTGCCAGTTCCTGCTGCGCTGCGGCAAATGTGGCGGCTTCCACCGTTTTGATGCCGTGTACATCATCAAGGTAAGCCGTTAGCAAGCTGCGCATCGCTCGGCTGTCTTCAACAATCAATACTGTGCCAATTTCATTATTGTTATCAAATGTTTGCATCTAGGAGTTACGCGGTTGTCAGTTGCTAGTTGTCAGTTGCCAGTAACAACGCTGTTTTTTTACTGACAACCGTCAACTGACAACTGATAACGCATCAAAATTAAGGTCTTCAAGCAGCGCCAGAAGGTGAATTCCGGCGCTGTTGATCGAGTTAAATCACGACTCAGGCGTTCGTTTGTGGCGGCACTGCGTCAAGATGCCAGATGTCGCGGCTGTATTCCGCAATCGTGCGATCTGAGGAGAAATGCCCGCTGCGAGCCGTGTTCAAAATGCTCATCCGCAGCCAGCGTTCCCGATCCCGATATGCCAGCGCCGCCTGTTCCTGCACGTCGATATAGCTGCGGAAATCCGCCGCCGTCATCCATGGATCGTGCGGGTTGCGAATCGCAAAGATCACTTGATCGAACGCGCCACCCGCAAACTGATTGAAATGCCCAGATTCCAACAGGTTCATCACTTCCAACAGCGCCGGATCGCTGGCGATGATGCCGTTGGGATCGTAATGATGCCGCCGCGCTTCCACGCCCGCTGCCGTCATCCCAAACAGGAAGAAGTTTTCATCACCCACCTGCTCGCGGATTTCGATGTTCGCGCCGTCCAAGGTGCCAATCGTGATCGCGCCGTTCATCATAAATTTCATGTTGCCGGTGCCAGACGCTTCCTTGCCAGCGGTCGAAATTTGCTCGGACAAATCCGTGCCGGGCGCAATCACCTCCATCAGCGATACGCGATAATCCGGCATAAACGCCATCCGCAGCAGCCCAGCGGTATCGGGATCGCCGTTGATGGTGCGAGCGACGTGGTTAATCAGCTTGATGATCTGTTTCGCCATCATGTAGCCGGGCGCTGCCTTGCCGCCGATGAGCACGCAGCGCGGCGTCCAATTGCGCGTGTCGCCGCGTTTGATGCGGTTATACAAATGGATAACGTGCAACACGTTGAGGAGCTGGCGCTTGTACTCGTGAATGCGCTTGACCTGCACATCAAAGATCGCATCCAGCGGAAACTCGACCCGACACAGTTGCGACACCTGCTCAACCAGCCGCTGTTTATTCTCCTGTTTGATCGCGTGCCAACGGGCGCGGAACGCCGGATCAGCAGCGAACGGCTCCAACTGTTTGAGCTGGCTGAGATCGCGCACCCAACCATCGCCAATCGTCTCGTTGAGCAGCTCGCGCAGCCCCGGGTTGCACATCGCCAACCAGCGCCGCTGCGTGACGCCGTTGGTTTTATTGTTGAATTTGCGCGGCCACAACTCGTTGAAATCGCGGAACAAACCATCAATCAACAGTTCCGAATGCAGCGCCGCTACGCCATTGACCGAGAAGCTGCCAACAATCGCCAGATACGCCATCCGCACCTGCGGGTCATAACCTTCCTCAATCAACGACATGCGCCGTTGCCGATCCACATCACCGGGCCAGCGGCTGGCGACTTCGGCGAGAAAACGCGCATTGATTTCAAAAATGATTTCCAAAATGCGCGGCAGCAATTGTCGGAACAGCCGCACCGGCCAACGTTCCAACGCTTCTGGCAGCAACGTGTGATTGGTGTACGCCATCGTTTGGCGCACGATCAGCCACGCTGCATCCCATTCCAAACCGTGCTCATCCATCAATTGCCGCATCAATTCCGCAACTGAAACAGCAGGATGAGTATCGTTGAGCTGAAAACAGTTGCGCTCGGCAAAGCGGGTGAAATCCTCGCCGTGCCGCCGCATCCAATCGCGCAACACGTCTTTGATGCTGGCGCTGGCGAGAAAGAACTGTTGGCGCAGCCGCAATTCTTTGCCACATTCGCTGGCGTCGTTGGGATACAACACCATCGTGATGTGTTCAGCGGCATTTTTTTGCGCCACCGATTCGGGATAGCTGCCGGCGTTGAATTCATCAAGATTGAATTCATCCGTCGCTGCCGCTTTCCACAGCCGCAAGGTGTTGACGGTGTCGTTGCGATACCCGGGGACGGGCACGTCATAGGGCACGGCGAGCACGTCGCTGGTCTCAACCCAACGGACGCTTTTGCGCCCAAAGCGGTCGGTGCTGGCTTCGGTGCGCCCACCAAACGGAATGCGCTGCGTAAATTCGGGGCGCTCCAATTCCCACGGATTGCCGTCGCGCAGCCAGTGATCTGGCTCCTCGTGTTGTTCGCCGCCTTCAATCACTTGGCGAAACATGCCGTATTCATAACGCAGCCCGTAGCCGCGCACGGGCAACTGCAAGCTGGCGCAGGAATCGAGAAAACACGCGGCCAAACGTCCCAAACCGCCGTTACCCAAACCAGCGTCGGGTTCGTTGTCCTGAATTTCCTCCAGCGCCAGCCCCATGTCATACAAGCCCTGCGCGACGGCATCGTTGAGGCCGAGATTGAGCATCGCGTTGGACAGCGCCCGCCCCATCAAAAACTCCAGCGAGAGGTAATAGGTGCGCTTGCAATCGGTCTCGTCATACGCATTGCGCGTGTTTTTCCAGCGTTCCACCAGCCGATCACGCAGCGTGATCGACAGCGCCTTGTAGGCGTAATAAATGGTTTGATCGTCGCAAGTGCGCCCCAGCGTGTGGGCGTAATAGCGCCGAAAATCATCTGCCATGCCATCGGCATCCAGCGATAACGGCGGCAAATCAAAGCAGTTCGCGTTGGGGTGATTTTTAATCAGGTCATTCAAAGGGGACATGCGGTGTGAGTTCCTAAGTGGTAACAGTCAAGTGAGAAGAAGGTGATTATAGTAGCCATTGCTGATACAGGGTGCGAATCGGTCAGCTCGTTTGCGCAACTGCGGCTTGCATATCCGCTAAAGAACAAACTCCTAATAAATAATGCAGCAACGTATTCAGATTCTAGCGAATAAAAATCACATTTCATTTTAACAGTATTGAGTCAAACAGCAATGAATCAACGACGCGCTTCTGATCCGCTGCGGCATCATCTCAGTGTTGCGCCGTCGCCCATTCACGGTCGGGGTTGTTTTGCGCGGAATAGAATTGCTGCTGGCGCATTGATTGGCACCTTTACTGGCACGGAAGTGGATGAAGATGGGGAGCATGTGCTCTGGTTTTATGATGCAGAAGCTCAAACCTTACAACGGCGGCGCGGTGATAATCTATTGCGCTGGCTCAATCACAGCGACCAACCGAATGCAGTATTTTATGGATTTGATTTATACGCCAGACAATTGATTAACGCTGGCGTTGAAATTACCATTGATTACAGCGCCGCACCTTAAACCTGTTTTTTATCATTGGAGTGTTATTGATGCAAAACCGTCCTCTCATTCACACCGCCATGCCCAAACGTCGCTATCGGGTGGGGCGTTATTTTGCGACGTTATTGGGTGACATTGAAAGTAGCGACGAACATTGCTATCACTACATTTTAGCGTTTGTATTGGAAGGACAAAGCGATCCAGTTGTTTACGTTTGCGCGGAAGTCACGCCACCGCAGCAACAAGCAAATGGCGCATATCAATTGCGGGTGATTACAGAAAAGAGAGCAGAAGTCGTCAACATTGCAGATCGCTGGGGTGATTTAGAGATATTCGCAACGCAGGCGCTCAATGTGGGAATGCAATTATTACGCTTGCGACAAGCATTGATTGAGCGGTTGTAAGCGCGTATTGCAGTGACGGAAACGCTGGCGCAACCGGTCAGCGTTTCCGCCGGTTTATTGATAACTCTGACTGCTGCGCAACGTGCGCTGCCTGCTGTAAAAAATCCGCACCATCACCGCAATCAATTAACCATTCGCCAATTACTGCCAATGATTCAGGATCATTCACAACCGCAAGCAATGGTTGCAATTGTGCAGCAATTAGCGCACCAAAGCGGCGGCGGGTTTGCCGTAATAACAAAGCACGCTCGGCATCTAATCCTTCCCGTTTTCCTTCTTGTCTTCCCTCCTGTCGCCCACGCTGCAAGCCTTGTTGCTCCCATTGTTGGGTCCATTCTTTTACTCGTTCACTCAACATGGCGCGTACCTCGCTCAATTCGTGCATGATTGGTAATTCAATACCGGGTAAACGCGCTGGTAATAACACCAGCCGTAGAAATTCAGTGAAGGCATGATGTAATGCTTCATTGCCCGGCGTATTCAGCCAATGATTTAATTGGCTCAATACATCCATCATTGCTTTAGTTAGTCGGCGTTTGTTTTACAAACTGTTCAACCTGTTGCAATAACTCCTCACCGGTATTGTAATCAATCAACCACTCGCCAATTACTGCCAATGATTCAGGATCATTCACAACCGCAAGCAATGGTTGCAATTGCGCAGCAATTAACGCACCAAAGCGGCGGCGAGTTTGCCGCAATAACAAAACACGCTCGGCATCTAATCCTTCTCGTTTTCCTTCTTGTCTTCCTTCTCGTATTCCCTCCTGTCGCCCACGCTGCAAGCCTTGTTGCTCCCATTGTTGGTTCCATTCTTTTACTCGTTCACTCAACATGGCGCGTACCTCGCTCAATTCGTGCATGATTGGTAATTCAATACCGGGTAAACGCGCTGGTAATAACACCAGCCGTAGAAATTCAGTGAAGGCATGATGTAATGCTTCATTGCCCGGCGTATTCAGCCAATGATTTAATTGGCTCAATACATCCATCATTGCTTTAGTTAGTCGGCGTTTGTTTTACAAACTGTTCAACCTGTTGCAATAACTCCTCACCGGTATTGCAATCAATCAACCACTCGCCAATCAATGCTAATTGCTCAGAATCATCAATGATAGCGATGGATAGTTCAAATTGCGCTACAATCGCAGCTCCAAAGCGACGTTTTGCTTGTCTAGCTAATAAAAAACGCTCGGCATTTAATCCTTCTTGTCGCCCACGCTGCAAGCCTTGTTGCTCCCATTGTTGGGTCCATTCTTTTACTCGTTCACTCAACATGGCGCGTACCTCGCTCAATTCGTGCATGATTGGTAATTCAATACCGGGTAAACGCGCTGGTAATAACACCAGCCGTAGAAATTCAGTGAAGGCATGATGTAATGCTTCATTGCCCGGCGTATTCAGCCAATGATTTAATTGGCTCAATACATCCATCATTGCTTCCGCAGTGCGGCTGCGTTCCAAACGAAATAATGCTGCACTCAAACCACCCAACTCCAGCAACTGTGTCTCATCATAATGCTGTTCATCGAGTAAAAAATAGCGCATCTGAGGGCAATACGGTTCTAAACCTTGCACTTGCTCAACCAGCGCAGCTAAATTCACCGGAGCTGTCCAAGTTTTATTGCCGTTGTAAAGCACAATTGGCAGCACTGGCGGTAATTTTTCATGCTTTTTAATCTGACCTTGCCGAATTAAATCCTGATACAGCAAACCGATATAGGTGAAGATGCGCACCGCCATCCAATGATCGACTGAGGATTGAAATTCGAGCAGCAAATAGAGATACAACCAGCGCGGCGGAGCGGCTGGAGAGTGCCAGCGCACCCGCCAAATCAAATCATTATGGCGCTCGCGCAAATCATCCGTAATTTGATTGGTGTTGACTTTTTCCAAAGTCGTAAAATCCAGATGATTCACCCAATCATCAGTAATAAATCCACGCAGCAAATCTTCAACCATTTGCGCATGAGAAAACAGCAATTTATATCCAGAATCGTGCTGCATTTTATTAAACTAGGAGTTACGCAGTTGACCAAAAATAGCTTTAGAATATAGTCGATCCAC
>DYNM01000011.1:0-84326 GCA_020721065.1 Thiocystis violascens
GAGAGCGAATGACCCAGTTGTGTGTACACACTTTTGCGCACATTTTTGGGAGCAGAACTGGTCGTGCAAGTCTCCGCCAGCATCGGCGTCACCTTTTATCCGCAACCGCTGACATCAGAAGCAGATCAATTGCTGCGACAAGCCGATCAAGCGATGTATCGCGCCAAATTAGCAGGGCGCAATCGCATTCATTTGTTTCATCACAACATCGCCGATAACGAATAACGCGGTTAAAAACAGTTGTCAGTTGTCAGTAAAAAGCACGGTTATCACTGATAACCGACAACTCAATCAACCGTTTATATCGTCACTGCGTCACTCTTATTCGCTTCCAACACCAGCACCGCATCCATTTCCACCGCCGCTCCCTTGGGCAACGCCGCCACACCAATGGCTGCTCGCGCCGGATAAGGCGCAGTGAAATACTCCGCCATCACCTGATTTATCAGCGGAAAATGCGCCAAATCCGTCAAAAACACATTCAACTTCACCACATCCGCCAACGAACCACCCGCCGCATGTGCCACCGCCTGCACATTTTCCAGCACCTGCCGAATCTGCGCCGTCATATCGCCGTCCACCAGCTCCATCGTGTCCGCACACAACGGAATCTGTCCCGACAGATACACCGTGTCACCCACCCGCACCGCTTGCGAGTAAGTGCCAATTGCCTGCGGCGCCAGCGCGGTATGAATCACCTCGCGTATCATTGCGCCGCTCCCGGCGTGGGAGTCGTCTCAACTGGCGCAGCATCAACTGGTGGCGCGGTCAGCGCATCACCTTCAGCGTCCATTTCCGCCTCCATTTCCTTCTCAGAATAATCGGCTGGAATATCAAACTGCGATGCCGCAATTGCCTCCTTGCGAATCACCTTCACCTCACTTTCGGTCTCCATTTCCGAACCCATCATCTGCATCTTGGTTTTCGTCAGAATGGGATAACCCTTCACCTTCGCCATTTCTGCCTGCTGCGCCGCACCTTCTGGCGTATCCGCTAACAATCCATCCGGTCCAGACAAACTCATCATGTCAGTAAAGCGCGTGACATCAATATCCACCTCTTCAGTCGCCCAAATCTCCTGTTCAATACTCATCATCCCCGTTTTTTTAATCAAATACTTTTTACAATTCCATTCCCCGATTTTTTTCATCTCATCGGTCGGCGTCACCGTAATTTTAGTTTCCGCCATCATCGCCCGCATTTGTTCCATGCCGGGCTGCGACATACTTTCTTTTACTCGCCCGACATTGATCTGGTAATACTGCTTCACCGCATGATTTAAAAACGTCATATTGCCGCTGGCAGGGTCAAGAATCATATCTGTCCCTTCTGCATCTGCACTGCTCACCTTCATCTTACCGTGCGCCAAATAGGTTTTACTCAACTCCTCTTGCGGCGCATCTTCCGTCATTCCATTGCCGCGATTGAGCGTCTCAAAATACACGCCCATATCATCTGCTGCCTGCGCCAACGGCGCACTCAAACACAACAACAACGCAGCGGTGCGGCACACCCCACGCTGCAAACTGGTGCGCAACGCAAGGGAATTTAAATTGATCATAGTGATTCCTCTAAAGTTTCAAAAAACAACAGGTTAAATTAAAACGTTACCTTCCGTGCGCGTATTATAGATTGCCAGCGTAGTAACCAACGACATTTTTTAGGAGTGACACAGTTGCGATATAAGCGATTGATTGAGTTGTCAGTTATCAGTTAGCGGTGATCACCGTGCTTTTTACTGACAACCGATAACTGACAACTGACAACTTTTTGCACCCGCGTCACTCCTAATTTCATTCACTCGCTGCCACCCCGCGCCCCCATTCATCAAGCCGTCATCCGCCGCTCACATCGTTGCAACTCGCGCCTTCTACCATCAATCGCTACCCCAAGTGAACCCCCCCAATTGAGGTCAGAATGGTTGCGTCAGCTTTAGCGTTAGCAGCGCCGCGAGGCGAACGGTTATTCGTAGAATTAGCAACCTCAGCGCGAGAAGTTCGGGCGGCGCAAGCGTTGCGCTATCGCGTATTTGGTGAAGAATTAGGCGCACAACTCAAAGGTGATATTGGCTGCGATGTCGATGAATTTGATGACTATTGCCAGCATTTATTAGTGCGCGAAGTCAGCAGTGGTCGCATTATTGGTTGCACCCGTTTATTAACCGATCATCAAGCAGCGCGGCTGGGTCAATTTTATTCAGAAACTGAATTTGATTTAACCGCAATTCGCCAATTGCCGGGGCGGTTATTAGAAGTTGGACGCACCTGCATTGATCCCGAATTTCGTCAAGGTGCCGCAATTGCAGTGTTATGGTCGGGATTAGCCGCATTTATTCATTTACATCATTTTGATTATTTATTCGGCTGCGCCAGCATTCCGCTCGGCGATAACGACTTGCAAGCCGCAGCGATGATGAATCGACTGCGCCGACAAGCGTTGGCACCAGCCGCGCTGCGGGTGACGCCGCGAGCGCCGCTGTTGACCACGCATATCGACGACAACTTGGACGCACCGCTGCCGCCGTTGTTGCGGACGTATCTGCGTCTGGGTGCCAAGGTCTGCGGCGAGCCGTGCCGTGATGCTGCGTTTGGCGTCGCTGACGTGTTGATTTTGCTCAATGTGGACGAGATCAATCCCAGCTTTTCGCGGCATTTCCTCAGTCGTTCGGCGGAGCAGTGAGTGCGCATGATCGCCCGCGCTATCGGACGTGGGTTGCAAGTGAGCGCCCATTTGTTGCTGGGAGCTGGGCTGGCGCTGTTTCTTAGCGCCAGCAGGCGTGGTGGACATCAACCTGCTTGGCAAGCATCTCTCGTGCGCTGGTGGCATCAGTGGTTATGTCGCGCTTTGGGCGTTGAGGTGCGCGTCAGCGGACAGGTCGTGCCCAACTGTCTGCTGGTGAGCAATCACATTTCTTGGCTTGATATTCCCGTTCTCGGCGCACAGGGCGAGCTGCGGTTTTTAGCCAAATCTGAAGTGCGGCGTTGGCCGCTGATCGGCTGGCTGGCGCAGTGCATTGACACCATTTTTATCGAACGTGGCGCTCATCAAGTCAGCGCGATCACTGCGCAGTTAGTCAGCGCGTTGACGACAGGCGGCACCTTGCTGATTTTTCCCGAAGGCACGACCACTGACGGCAGCGGTGTCGGACGGTTTCATGCCCGCTTGTTTGGGGCGGCGCAACTGCCCGGGCAACAGATTCAACCCGTTGCCATCAGCTATCACCACGGCGCTGCGCCAACGCCGGAGACGGCAATTGCCTACATTGGTAACGAGACGTTGTTGGCGAATTTGTGGCGGGTGCTGCGTCATCCGCAGTTAGTGGTGCAGGTGCATTTTTTGCCGCCATTTCCGGTCGCAGCCGGGGCAAAACGGCGTGAATTGGCCGAGCTGGCGCAGGCATTGATTGTGGCGGCGCTAAAAAATCCATTTAACTATCCAATGCCAAAGCCCTCTAACCACCTTTTTGCAAAGGAAAGATTTAATACGCTTTTTTCAAAGAAAGGCTTTTTTTTCTCTCCTTTTAGCAAAGAGAGGCAGGAAGATTTATCAAGATTGAATCTCGCCGTCGTTACCGAAACCTACCCGCCCGAAATCAACGGCGTTGCTAACACGATGCAGCAACTGGTGGACGGTTTAGCGGCGCGTGGTCATCAGCTCCAGCTCATCCGCCCGCGCCAGCCGAGCGATCCCGACTCCGCGCCTCTCGTGCCAACGCTGTTAGTGCCCGGATTGCCGCTGCCGGGCTATCGCGGATTGCGGTTTGGGCTGCCGGTGTATTGGCGACTGCGGCGACACTGGTCACGTCAGCGCCCGGATTTGATTTATATCGCCACCCAAGGCCCGCTCGGACACGCGGCGCTGGCGGCAGCGCGAGCGTTGCAAATTCCCACCGTCACCGGATTTCACACGCAATTTCAACACTATAGCCGCCATTACGGATTGGGGTTTTTGCTGCGTCCGATCAGCGCCAGCTTGCGCCATTTCCACAATCGTTCTGATTTAACGCTGGTGCCCACAGCGGCGCTGCAAACGGAATTGACCGCCGCCGGTTTCAACAACGTGCAGGTGTTTGGGCGCGGCGTTGACGTAACGCGGTTTGCACCGACGCGCCGCAGTGCTGCATTGCGGCAATCGTGGGGCTGCGACGAGCGCAGTTTGGTCGTCATTCACGTCGGACGCATCGCCGCTGAGAAGAATCTTGATGTCGCGTATCAGGCTTATCGCGCCATCGCAGCGGAACAGCCGGAGGCGACATTCGTCCTCGTCGGCAACGGCCCGGAGCGCGAACACTGGCAGCAGCGGTTTCCTGACGTGCGCTGCGTCGGCGCAAAAGTTGGCGTTGACCTCGCCGCGCATTACGCCAGCGGCGATCTCTTTTTATTTCCCAGCCTGACCGAGACTTTCGGCAACGTCGTCACCGAAGCGATGGCGAGCGGCTTGGCGGTGATCGCGTTTGATGACGCCGCCGCTCACGCCTACATCCGCAGTGGTCACAACGGCGTGACGGTTCCGGTGACTGAGCCAGCAGCGTTTATCGCTGCGAGCGTGGCCACAGCGCGGGATCGGCAGCGGTTACGCGAATTGGGACTGGCGGCGCGGCACACGGCAGAAGAATTGAGTTGGGAACGGGTGCTCGGCGGTTTAGAAACGCATTTTGCTGAAGTGCTGCGCCGTTAAAAAGCACCTGAATGGCGTAAAAAAATAGGTTTACAATCGCTCAGGTCTTGATAGCAATAACGGCAATACAGCGATGACCAATCTGCATGACACCGATTTTTATGCTTGGACGCAATTGCAAGTAGCTTTACTCAAAGCGCGGCGCTGGTCAGCAATGGATATTGACGGCTTAATTGAAGAAATTAACAGCATGGGCGCAAGCGAAAGGCGAGAGTTAATTAACCGGCTGGCGGTGTTATTAGGGCATTTATTGAAGTGGCAATATCAACCGTCTTATCGTGGTCGCAGTTGGCAACTAACCTTAAAAGAACAGCGCCGCCAATTACATCGCTTGCTGCGCGACAATCCCAGCTTACGCGCCAAACTGACCGAATTGATCAGCGATGCTTATGGCGATGCAATTTTATTAGCCGCTAAAGAAACTGGTTTAGATGAACAGCATTTTCCTGATAGTTGTCCGTATGCTGAAGATGATTTATTCAGTTTAGAGTTTTATCCTGATTGAATCATCACAGCGATTTGTGCTCGCTGACTATTAAATCCCGCCCGTCATCAAACTGACCACAAGAATTCACCGCGCCGTCACCATCTCCGCATCAGTTGGCAACGCATCATCTCGAAGATAAGCAAACTTCTTTTTCGAGGCGCAGCGCCGATGTCCACAATCAAACGCATGAATCCGTTGAAATATCGCAGCCTGTTTATTTCCGATGTGCATTTGGGCAGTCGCGGCTGTCAAGCAAAGTATTTACTAGATTTTTTGCAAACCACGCAGTGTAAACAATTATATCTGGTGGGCGATATTGTGGATGTATGGGAAATGCGCAACGGGATTTATTGGCCGGAAGCACATAACGCGGTGGTGCGCGAAGTGTTAGAAAAAGCGCGGTCTGGCACTGAAGTGATTTATATCCCCGGCAATCACGATGAGCTATTACGGGCGCATCTTGGCGCAGAGTTTGGTGCAGTGTTAATCCGCGATGAGGTGATTCACGAATGTGCGAATGGAGAGCGGTTTTTGGTGTTACACGGCGACCGTTTTGATGGCGTGGTGCAACAAAGTCGGTGGTTAGCGCAGCTTGGTGCGAGTGCGTATGACAATTTGCTGGCGCTCAATGGTTTGTTAAATCGGATTCGGCGGCAATTGGGGCTGCGTTATTGGTCGCTGGCGGGTTATCTAAAACAGCGAGTGAAGCACGCGGTGCAATATATCGGCAATTTCGAGACAGCGTTGGCGCTAGAGGCGCAGCGCATTGGTGTGAACGGAATGATTTGCGGGCACATTCATCATGCCGAAATGCGCGAAATTGGCGCAACGTTATATTGCAATTGCGGTGATTGGGTAGAAAGCTGCACGGCATTGGTGGAACATCACGATGGACGTTTGGAATTGGTGCGGTGGGTAGATGTTGCAGAAGAAACGGTGGGCGTGGCGCTGCCGGTGGCGGCTTGAATCCTGTTTAGTGCTTAGGTTATGCAACTGAAAACAGTTGTTAGTTGTCAGTAAAAAGCATGGTTGTTACTGACAACTCGATCAATCACTTATATCGTAATTGCGTTACTTCTACTTCTACTTCTAGTTTTAGTTAAATAGCATATCACGGAGCTTTCTTCGCGGTAACATGTTATTTAGGGTGAGTATTTAACATGTTCTTATGTGTGCTTGCTAAATAGCTCCGTTTTTAAATAATTTTTTCCCCCACAAACACATAATACGGCACCCGCACTCCCGGTAAATACGGCACCGGAGCGCGATGTTCAGTCAATTCGTGATTGGGTAATAACTGCCGCAATGTCATCAATTGCGCAGGTTGTAAATGAACGCCATCGTGACCAAACCAACGCGGCCACAACCAGCGCGTCAACGCATCGTGGCGCACCAAGCCCGCCGCCGGTTGCGCTGCTGAGACATAAAAATCCACCACGCCCAATTTTCCGCCCGGCTTGAGCAACGTCAGCGCGTTGTGCAACGCTCCTTCCCAATTCGGAATCATCGTCAGCGCATACGAAAAATAAACCACATCAAAGCGTTGCGCGGATTGATACGTCACTGCGTCCGCTTCAATTACCCGCACATTCGGCAAACTGGCAGTGCGTTGTCGCGCCCGCGCCAACAATGCCGGGCATAAATCTACCAATTCCACCGCGCCCAAGTGCGCCAGCCGCTCGCCGAGAAACTCCACATTCCGCCCCGTACCCGCACCTAATTCCAGCACACTCGCGCCCGGCGGCGGTGCCAATCGTGCCATCAATTCGGCGCGACCATGCAGCAAACGTTCTCGAAAAGCATCGTATTGTGCTGCCTGTGGCGCATAAAATGCCGTCAACCGTTCGGCAAGACTGCCGTGACGCGGTTGTCCGCGCAGCAGCCGCCATAACACCTGCAATTCACCGGCGTTCATGCGTCAAACCCCAACCAAATCAGCAACATGAAAACCAGCATAAGTGTGAACCCGATCTTGCCGTTGCAGGTCTTGCGCTAAACGGTCGTGAAACTGCAACCGCTCGCGTAACGGCGTGTGCGCCGCGCCCACCGTAATCAAATTGAGATACTCCGGCGTAGCGTGCGCACTGCGAAACAGCACCCGCGCCTCCGCCGTCGCCCGTGCAAGGATCGCGTTCCACTCCTCGGTCAGCGCCTCGGGATAGTACGAACTCATCCAATCCATGTGATCGAGCAGCACAAAGCGCGACAACCGCTCCTCAGTGGTTTGTAAAAACGCAGTGACGGTGCAGGTATGCGGCACAATCCGCGCCGCCAAACCTGATTTAAGTGCATGAAAATTATCGCGTTTCAGATATTCGGGGCAACAATTTTCGGTGTAGCGCCCGTTGATATAAACCGCCCAAAAATAGTTCGTCCACACCGGCAGCTCACGAAACACATACTCCACCGCCTCGCGGATAAACCCAGCAACGCCATGCTGATGCTGCGCCTGCACCTGCTGCCGCTGCGCCGCTGGCACTCCCAGCAGATTCATCGTGAGCTGGCGCGACAACGTCCAATTCATCCCCGCACCCCACAACAACGGCTGCACTCGCGTATCATAAATTTCTCGTTGTGCATCAAGTGCTTGCGCTTGAAATAGATCGCCAACGCCCGCCGCCAAACGCGGACGCACGCGCAAATAAGCGCGAAAAGCACGAGCAACCACACCGGCTAATCCTTGGAAATACAACCCGCCGTGTTGCGCATGAAACCAATGGAGATGCGAATCCCAAAATTGCTGCGCAAATGGTGATAATTCGTTGCGCAGCGCGTCATAATACAACTCGCGGAATTGCGGATGCACACCGCGTCCAAATAATGCAAAAAAGTCATTAAATGCAAGTTGTTTAATAGCCGCTAGTTTCAATTCTAATAACGCAGTTTGACGCGGATTTGCATCCACTGCATGAATACGGCGCGGCGCTGCAAGTGCATAATCCAATACATTACAACCGGCGCTAGTAATCACCAACAATGAATCATTTGGTGTTAATTCCAACGCCACTCGATCCACTGCGGGGTCTTCCCAACAAGTGTTATAAACCAACGAGCGGGAATAAATTGCGTTAAATACCACTTGATCAATGCGGTCGCGCAAAGTGAGGGTCGCTTTCACAGTAAAAGTCTCGTTGGCAGCACGAATAGTTAAATCGTGCGAGCCTAAATGCACGGCATGACGCGGCAATGACTGCTTAATGACTAAATGATGAAAAACTGCGAATGTTGCGTCATAAACGTCACCAAATGGTCATCATTTTTGGCGACGATGCCTCTAATTGCCGCTATTTTTTGAGATCGTCACCATGCCCGAAGCGCATTACAATATCTTATTTCTTTGCACGGGTAATTCTGCCCGCAGCATTATCGCTGAATGCCTCATCAATCGCCTTGGTAAAGGACGCTTTCATGGCTTTAGTGCAGGCAGCCAGCCAAAAGGTGAGGTTCATCCGCTGGCATTAGAAGTGCTAAAACGCAATAATCATCTCACTGAACATCTGCGCAGCAAAAGTTGGGAAGAATTCAGCGTTCCGAATGCGCCACAAATGGATTTTGTATTCACTGTTTGTGACAATGCGGCTGCTGAAATATGCCCAGTGTGGCCGGGACAACCAATGACTGCACATTGGGGCATTGAAGACCCAGCGGCAGTTGTAGGAACTGAAGTTGAGCAAATGATGGCGTTTCGCCAAGCCTTTCATGGTTTAGAAAATCGGATTGCATTGTTTGTCAGCTTGCCATTGCAATCTCTGGACCGCTTAAAACTACAACGTCATCTTGATGAAATTGGGCAAATGCGCAGTAATCAATAACACTTTTTTAATTCTTGCTTGATAAAAAAGCCCCGCCGCTGCGGGGTTTTTTTATGTCCATTGGTGAAGCGGTGAGACGCAACTGCGGCGCGATTTTTCCAATCAATACAGAATTATGGGATCATCTGGCGGTGACGCAATGCCTGCGGGTGAGCGCATTTTTGCAAGCTGATTCAACCTGTTGCGAGGGTTTCCCGTGTCTCAAGATTTTTTCAGTTGGCCTAAACATGTCGCGTGGTCTGAACAATTCAATAACCTGCGGCGCATTCTGCTGAAACCGCAACTTGAAACCGAACAATTTCAACAGCTATTGAATACCGCCCGTCCCGCCGACACGCTGCCGGTGATCTGGCTGCTGGGCAAAACCCAAGCCGGCAAAAGTTCCATCGTGCAGGCGCTGACCGGAAATCCTAACGTTTTGATTGGCAATGGTTTTCAGCCCTGCACTCGCACACTTGCTTATTTTGATTATCCGAGCGCCGCGCCGGTGGTGCGCTTTCTCGACACTCGCGGGCTGGGCGAGGTGGCTTACGATCCGACTGAAGATTTGCGCCAGTGCGAAATGCAAGCGCATCTGTTGCTGGGCGTGATCCGCGCCAGCGATCCCAATCCCCAGCCGATTTTTGCGGCGCTGCGCGAGGTGCGCCAGCGTCATCCCGAATGGCCGCTGGTGATCGCGCAAACCACGTTGCACGATCTGTATCCCGCCGAGTGTGACCATCCACAACCGTATCCTTTCACAGAAGATTCCTGGCCGCGCACGGTGCCGCCGGATTTGGGACGGGCGCTGCTGCTGCAACGGGAGGCAGCCGGCACCTTTACGGGAGCTGCGCCGCATTGGGTGCCGGTCGATTTCACCTTGCCAGAAGACGGTTATCAGCCTGCGGATTACGGTTTAACGGCGCTGTGGCAGGTGATTGAAACGGTCTATCAGCAGCATCTGTGGGCGCAATTGCACGGCGGCGATGAAATGCGCGATCTCTACGCTCGCACCAGTCACCCGCACATTGTCGGTTATGCGCTGGCGGCGAGTGCGTTGGGCGCGGTGCCGCTGGTTGATGTGGTGGCGGTGCCGACGCTGCAAGCCAAGATGCTGCACAGCGTGGCGGAAATTTATCGCCAACCTTGGGATCAGCGCACCATCGGTGAATTTTTGGGTTTATTGGGTGTGGGCATCGGTTTGAGTTATGCGGCGCGATTAGCGGGGCGTTGGTTAGTTAAATTGGTGCCCGGCTTGGGGCAAACGGTCGGGGCGGTGTGGAGCGCCAGCAGCAGCGCGGCAGTGACTTACGCGCTGGGCAAGGCGGCAGCGGTGTATTTTCAGCGCCGCCTGTTGGGACAGACTTGTGAGGCGGAGACGTTGCGCAGTGTGTTTAATGCGCAACTCATTCAGGGCGCGGCACTGCTGGCTCATCAGGTGACATCTGGAAAATCAACATGAATCTCAAACAGTTCCAAACATACGGATGGTCGCTGGCGCTGCTGTTATGGCTGCTGCCCTTTTTTGGATTGATGGGATTGGGCGGACTGTGGCTGTATCAACAGCAATTGCTGTTGACATGGGGCGCATTTCTCGTTGTGAGCGCCGGCTGCGGCTATGGCTTGCAACATTGGTTGACGCGGCGCGAGCAGCGGCTGTTGGAAAAAACCCACACCCAGCCCGATCCCGTTTGGAGCAGCAAAGAGGCAGCGGCTTGGGCGGAGGTGGAAACGTTTGCGGCGCAGCTTGATCCGGCGGAATGGCCGCTGGAGGCGCAAAACACGGTGCCGGAGCTGGCGCGACAAACCTTGACGCGAGTGGCGCAGCAGTTTCATCCCGACGTTACCGATCCCGTGTTGGAACTGACGCTGCCGCACACGCTGCTGATTGTGGAGCAGGCAGCGCGGGAATTGCGGATGCTGCTGGCCAACAACATCCCGTTGAGTCATCAACTCAAGCTCGGCACGCTGGCGCGGTTGTATCGCTGGAAACCGTTTGCGGAGAAATTGCTGGGGCTGTATCGCGCCGGGCAATGGGTGTTTAACCCGCTGCAAGCGGCGATGATGACGCTGTGGGGCGAGGCGCGGACGCAAGGGATGCGGCTGGCGCAGCAAGAGTTTTCTGGCTGGCTGCTGCGCGAAATGGTGCGCTTGGTCGGTAAACACGCGATTGCGTTATATGGCGGACGTCCGCTGCCGGTGGACATCAGCTCACCAGCGCAATTTCCTCAACGCACGGCGGCATCAACGCACGATCTGCATCAAGCCGACGCGGTGCAGGAAGCGCAGCACGAGACGCTTGAACCGCTGCGCATCTTGGTTTTAGGACGCGCTAATGCCGGTAAATCCAGTTTAATCAATGCGTTATTTGGACAATTGCAAGCGTCCACCGATTTGCTGCCCAACACCACGCGAGCACTCACGCCGTATCGGTTACAGCGAGATGGTTTGGATGAAGCGTTGATTTTTGACAGCCCGGACGTGGAACGGTTAGCGCCCGGCAGCGTGCGGGATGCCGCAGCGCAGGCGGATATGATTTTGTGGGTTACTGCCGCGCATTGCCCAGATCGCCAAACCGAGCGCCACATTCTCGATACCCTGCG
The DNA here is from genome assembly GCA_020721065.1 of Thiocystis violascens. Classification (GTDB taxonomy): domain Bacteria; phylum Pseudomonadota; class Gammaproteobacteria; order Chromatiales; family Chromatiaceae; genus Chromatium; species Chromatium violascens_A. Next base: position 11,559 of record DYNM01000011.1, read on the forward strand.
AGCGGCGCAAGTGCAGCACTTGAAACGTTCGGTGCCGCCGCTGCTGGTGGTCGTCAGCCACATCGACCGCCTGCGTCCGCTGCGCGAATGGCAACCGCCTTACGATCTCACCGCCGCTGCCGACGACCTGAAAACCATGAGTATTCAAACCGCTGTGAGCGCCTTGGCGACCGATTTAGAAGTGCCGATTGCTAACGTGATTCCGGTTTGTCTCGCCGAAGGACGCATTTATAACGTTGACGATACTTTGTGGGTAACGGTGCTCAATCATTTAGATCGGGCGCAACGTTTGCGTTTATTGCGCTGTCAGGAAGCGCGTCATCCGACTGAAAATTGGAAATTGTTGCGCCGGCAATTAGTCAATGCCGGACGGTTTTTATTGGCACTGCCGCGATAAACAGCTATTCACCACTATTGATCGTGGCTATTCATCCGCATCCGCATTATCAAGCAGCAATTGATTTTGCTTATCCATATCTGCCTGCACCGCAGTTTTTAAGACATGATGCGGCAATGGTAAATCAATGCGTTTCCCGTCGTTAATCATGTCACGAATGCTGACAATCTGCACACAAGAATACTCGCGTTGAAATGACGGATGACGATAAACGCCGGTTTCAACAGCTTCTTGAATCATGGCGCTGGTTGGTTCTTTAAGAGTAATCAAAATTCCCATTACTGCCTTTTCACGCAAGCGGTCGCTATTCAACACTGCCACATCGCTGCGTTTCACCTTGCCAGATTTCACTTGAAAAATCACGCGCTCAGTGCTGTGTTTGCCAGTGGCAATATACACCACGCCATCAACCCCTTTATCAGCGCCCTTTTTGTCGTTGATAACCGCTTGATTTTTGCTGTACGTCAACACCGCCCACTTCTCGAATTCTTTACGCAGGCGATCATCTTTTTTATTCGCCAACGCGACTGCCGACGCCATATCTTTAGGAATGCCATCAAGTGTAACCGTATCAAGAATTGTCGTGCCAAAATGCTCTTCTAAACGTTTGAGAATAACGGCAATACTTTGATAAGTAATATCAATCCCAATCCAATTGCGGTTTAACCGCTGCGCCACCGCAACCGTTGTTCCGCAACCACAATACGCATCCAAAATAACATCACCTTCATTGGTGCTAACTTGCACTATTCGTTCTAACAATGCTTCTGGTTTTTGGGTGGGATACCCAAGACGTTCATCGCTAGTATTAGCGATGCGTTTAATATCTGTCCAAATAGATTGCAATGGTTTTCCGGGCATCTCGTCTAAATAGACTTTAAGACCATCCATGCGAGGTCTACCATCTTTTTTAAGCACAATACGTTCTTCATCCCACCATGTTTCTAACTGCTCTAGCGTATAACCCCATCCTCTACTTGCTGGTGGCATAGTTCCACGCCATTCAAATTTTCCTGAGTTGCTATCTGGTCTACTCGCCGTTAAATCTTGGCAAGTGTACAAACGACCGCTTTCATCTAGTTTGTATCTCTTGCGTTGTTCTTGAGAATAAGTTGAGTGTTGCTGATTCCAGCAATAATTTTCGCTTTTTGCATAAAAAAGAATAATATCCGCTACATTCCCATAGCGTTTGGCGGTGTTGTGACTGTTCGTTCTTTTCCAAGTAATCTCATTTAAAAAATCCCCACCACGCGGACAAAACACACTATCCAAAATCAATTTCAAATAATGCGATGCAGTGGGATCACAATGCAGATAAAAGCTGCCGGTTGGTTTGAGTACGCGCTGAATCTCATTCACGCGCTGCGTGATGCTGACGAGATATGCTAATAAGCCACTGCAACCCAATACTGCGTGAAACCCTTTAATCAGTTCAATCGTCTGGCGGGTATAGCGCCCACCTTCATTCGTGAGGATTTCTTGCACAGCGTGATCTGCTAAAACATTCCAAGTCCAAGTATCAATAAATGCTTGGGCTTGCGCCTGATCCTCTTTGCCGATGTTGTTATAAATCTGAAAATAATTGCGTTTAGAATTAAATGGCGGATCGATATAACACAGATCAATCGTGTTATCTTTGAGCTTGTTCCGCAGAATTTCTAAATTGTCGCCATAATACAGTTCATTCATGGTTCATCATCCTAACAAGGTCATTTAAGGAAACGCTGATTAAATGGCATTTTTGGCATCTTCTGCCACATAAACCTTTAATGTGCTTGCTTGCAGTTTGGCAAGCAAGGAATTATTCAGCGTTTCCTTAATAAAAAATCAATACCGCGACAGTTATCGCGCTGCGGTTTTTTGTGAGCGTTTTAACAACCAATCGCGCACACGATTGGCATCACCGAGCGGCACTGATTTATTTGCGCCTTCTAAAAAGACCACATAAAACCGGCGCTCGCCAATGCGCGTTTGCATCACTAAACAGCGCCCCGCTTCATTGATAAATCCCGTTTTACTCACTTCAATCGTCCATTCTGGGTTACGCACCAAAGAATTGGTGTTGCGATATAACAGCGGCTTCTGATTTGCAAACGGATATAGCGTTGTTTCGCCGGTGGAAGTCGTTTTGCGAATGAATGGATAAGTGCCCGCAGCTTTTACCATTTTCACCAAATCTTCCGCCGAGGAACGATTCCGCGCATCTAAACCGCTGGAGTCAGCAAAATAGCTGTCGTGCATTCCCAATGATTTCGCTTTTTGATTCATGGCTCGCACAAACGCTGGCATTCCACCGCGAAAAGTAGTGCGCCCCAGCGCGTGAGCAGCGCGATTATCAGATGACATTAACGCTGCCATTAACATTTCCCGGCGGGTTAATACCGCCTCGCCAATGCGCAAGCGTGAACTGCTATTGCGTAAACGATCCCGATCTGCTTCAGTAATTTCAATTCTTGGCTCCATCGGAACGCCTGCATCTAATACCACCATTGCCGTCATCAATTTAGTAACAGAGGCAATTGGTTTAATTTGTTGCGCATTTTTAGAATATAAACGATTGCCGGCTTCATCCATTACCAACGCACTGCCAGATTGCAAATAAATATCGCCGCGAGTAATGGGCGGAGTATTGTTGCGGCGCTGTTCTAGTTCTGGTTCGACAACAGAAAACTCTTCTTCATTAAGGCTGGAGTTGGCGGGAGTCAGTGAGAAACTCTCCAGCGTTGGGCGTGTCATCGCTTCACGTTGCTGCGCGGCGCAGGCGGCACTGCCCAGTAATAATGGCCCTAATAATAGGGTGATCAGGAGTATTCGCCCCCGCTGGCGCAGGTGTAATGCCAACACAATCCAGCGCCGGAAACGCAATACTGACAACCTTGACATGATGGATAGCCTCTTTAGTTTTCACTCAACAATTGCAGAATGTGGGATTATCGCATAGCCATCTGAATGAATTGACAGCCCCCGCTGCGTCGCAACCGCAGTGCCCCAATTGGTTTGACGCATTGACACCCGCCATGAACCGCCCTTTTTGCGCTGATGATTTGGAACTGTTCCGTCAGGAAATGGCGGACGCCACGCCGCTGACCCACCGCCCGGCGATGGTGCCAGAACGCCCCAAACCAGCGCCGTATCCGCGTCCGCCCGACGTGTCGCCGCCCGTTGACGCGCCAGCACTCAGCCACCAGCTCGCCGCCGTTGCCACCCACGATTATTTGCTGTTTGCGCGACCCGGCATTCAACATCGCGTGGTTGCCGAGCTGCAACGCGGCGCAATTGAGGTGGAGTTAGAAGTTGATTTGCATGGACTTTATGCTGAACACGCCCGCCAATTGATCGCCGAATTTCTCGCCGAATGCGCCCGCCGTCACATCCGCTGCGCCCGCATCATTCACGGCAAGGGCTATCGTTCCACCGCGCAGCAGCCCGTACTCAAACAGGGCATCAATCACTGGCTGCGCCAATCTGAGCAGGTGCTCGCGTTTTGCTCGGCGACGCGGCGCGATGGCGGCACCGGCGCGGTGTATGTCCTGCTGCGCAATCCCGATAAACAACGACCGCGCTCGCGCCGGTGAGCGTTTTGGACTTTGCGACCAGCGCAGCGCAGAATGTCAACGCACCATAAAACGCTGGTTTTGCGCCAGCGTCTTCCTTATTTCACCTGATAAATCAAGCAGTAACTAACAATGGCTCAATACATTTTCACCATGAATCGGGTCGGCAAAATCGTGCCACCCAAGCGCGTCATCCTGCGTGACATCTCGCTATCGTTTTATCCCGGCGCGAAGATCGGCGTGCTGGGTTTGAACGGCTCCGGCAAATCCACGCTGCTGAAAATCATGGCCGGTCTTGATACCGACATCGAAGGTGAAGCGCGTCCGCAAACCGGCATCCAGATTGGCTATTTGTCGCAAGAGCCGCAGCTTGATCCCGCCAAAACCGTGCGCGGCAACGTCGAAGAAGCGCTCGGTCATATCACCGCTGCGCTGGCGCGACTGGATGCGGTGTATGCCGCTTATGCTGATGCCGATGCTGATTTTGACGCGCTGGCGCAGGAACAAGCCGAGCTGGAAAACCTGATTGAAGCCACCGACGGGCACAATTTAGAGCGGACGCTGGAGATTGCCGCCGACGCGCTGCGCCTGCCTGCGTGGGATGCCGATGTGACCAAATTATCTGGCGGCGAACGGCGGCGCGTCGCGCTGTGTCGGCTGTTGTTGTCAAAACCCGACATGTTGCTGCTTGACGAACCCACCAACCATCTGGACGCCGAATCGGTCGCGTGGCTGGAGCGGTTTCTCCACGAATATCCCGGCACCGTCGTTGCCGTCACCCACGACCGCTATTTCCTCGACAACGTCGCCGGTTGGATTCTTGAATTGGATCGCGGTTATGGCATTCCTTGGGAAGGCAATTATTCTTCTTGGCTCGATCAAAAAGAGCAGCGTTTGGAATTAGAACAAAAGCAAGAACAAGCGCGAATTAAAACCATGAAGCAAGAATTGGAATGGGTACGCGCCAATCCCAAAGGGCGTCACGCTAAAAGCAAGGCGCGGATGGCACGATTTGATGAATTGCAATCACAAGAATTCCAAGCCCGGAATGAAACCAACGAGATTTATATTCCGCCAGGGCCGCGTTTAGGTGAATTGGTGATTGAGGCGACTGATCTCAAAAAAGCCTATGGCGACAACCTGTTATATGAGAATCTCTCGTTTAATCTGCCACAAGGCGGCATTGTCGGCATCATCGGCCCGAATGGCGCTGGCAAAACCACGCTCTTTCGCTTATTAACCGGACAAGAACAACCTTGCGCAGGTGAATTGCGGATTGGTGAAACGGTGCAGATTGCGTATGTCGATCAAAGCCGCGACGCACTGGATGATAATAAAACCATCTGGGAAGAAATTTCAGATGGTTTAGATACCATCATTGTTGGACGCTATGAAATGCCATCGCGGGCGTATTGTGGGCGCTTTAATTTCAAGGGCGGCGATCAACAAAAGCGCATCGGTGATTTATCTGGTGGTGAGCGCAACCGCGTTCATCTCGCCAAGTTATTAAAAAGCGGCGGCAATCTGTTATTGCTTGACGAGCCAACCAATGATTTAGATATTGAAACGCTCCGCGCTTTGGAAGAGGCGTTATTAACCTTTCCCGGCTGCGCAGTTGTAATTAGCCATGATCGCTGGTTTTTAGATCGCATTGCCACGCATATTCTGGCTTTTGAAGGCGATTCGCAGGTCACTTGGTTTGAAGGCAATTACGCTGATTATGAAGCAGATCGTCATCGCCGTTTAGGAACTGATGCCGATCAACCGCATCGTTTGAAATACCGCCGTTTAACCGCTTAATTCGGTTTATATTCTGCGAGGAATAGCACTGATGTCTGAACTAAAAGCCATTATTTTTGATGTCGATGGTACGCTCGCCGATACCGAACGCGATGGACATCGCCCCGCATTTAATGCGGCATTTGACGCTGCGCAACTCGCTTGGCATTGGGATATTGCGCGTTATGGTGAATTATTAACTGTCACCGGCGGTAAAGAACGCATTCGTTATTTTATGGATAGCGATGGCATTGCATTTGATCCGGCAGTTGATACGGAGGCGTTAATTGCCGGACTGCATCGCGCCAAAACGCAGCATTACGTCAAGCTCTTGCAAACCGGCGCGATTCCGCTGCGTTCTGGTGTGGCGCGGCTGCTGCGTGAGGCGCGAGCGGCGGGAATTCGGCTGGCGATTGCGACCACGACGACGCCAGAAAATGTCGTTGAATTGCTTGATCATTGTGGCATCGCCGGGCTGCGCGATTGGTTTGAGGTGATTGCGGCGGGCGATGTCGTGCCAGCGAAAAAACCGGCACCAGATATTTTTACCTTGGCGCTCAATGAGTTAGGACTGCAACCGGAAGACTGCGTGGCGGTGGAGGATTCTGATAACGGGGCGCGAGCGGCGTTGGCAGCAGGTTTGAAGGCGCTGGTGGTGACGGTGAATGATTACACCGCTGCGCAGTCGTTTGGTGACGCGCCGTTGGTGGTCGATCAATTGGGCGAGCCGGGGCAGCCGGTGCAGGTGTTGCGCGGGACGCTCGGTGCGGCGAGTTGGGTGGATTTAGCGGTGTTGGAACAGGTGCAGCGCCAAGCGTATCTCGTTGAATAGGCAATAAAAATGCCGCCGCGCAGTTGGTGCGCGGCGGCATGATGCAATGCAGTAACTGGTTACAACGATTCTTCGGTTGCCAACACTCGCGCCGTCGCCGGAGTTGGCTCAAAGCTGGGCGACGGGCGATAGGTGATTTGTTCGGGTGCCACAAAAAAGAACCCGCAGGTCTGCGGGGTCAGATTTTCAGCCGCGACGCGGGGATATTTGCGGCAGCTCGGCGGACGAAAATGATAGACGGAGCAACTGCTCAAGCCTTCGTCATCAAAGCGCAGAAACGGGCAGGGATATGGCAACTTGCAGCAATCCCCGCAGCGGTTGCAACTCCCCCGCCGTTGCGCATCGACTGGTAATAACGAAGTGAAAAAGCGTTTAATTTTTTGCAGCATTGTTGTTGTTCTCAGCACAGCGAAAAGTGAAAGGGAAAGCGAAAAATTTCCGTATTGTGACCGGCAGCATCTGAAACTGCCAACTGGATCACAACGTGGCTGGCGCAGCCGCACTGACGCCGCGCTAAAATTGGTGCCTCGCGCCGCCCCCACAACCACCGAGGATTTGATGTGACCTGCTCTGCACCCGCTCCTGATCGTTATCTCAGCTTTGAGGGCATCGCCTGCGATGACCACGCCCGCCGTCTCGTCGCCACCATTCGCGCCTGTTTAGCCGCGCCAGCAGCGTCGCCTTGGCAGCAATACTTCACGGTCAAGCTGGCAGAAAATGCGCAGCGTGGTCACGATGAGTTGTATTTTGTGGGCAGTCAGGTCAACGCGATCCGCGAATTATTCGCCGTTTATGACCAGACCGACGCGCTGGAGTTGCTGGAACAGGTTGAGGAAGAGTGTTGTTGATTTGACGCAGCGTTTGATCTCGCGCCAGCAGCCGTGAACAGCGTCGTAAATGTGCTTGCCCACGCCGCGCCCACGCTGGCGACGTCCAGTGGTCTCGTCACCAAATCTGCCAGTTGCGTCACCCGCAGCCCGGCGTAACCACACGGATTGATCCGCGTGAACGGCTCCAAATCCAACGCCACATTGAGCGCCAGCCCGTGCAACGTGCAGCCATGCCGCACCCGCAAACCCAGCGCCGCAATCTTGGCATCGGCGACGTACACGCCGGGCGCTCCTTCTCGTCGGCTGGCGCTGATGCCATCGGCAGCGAGCAGATCAATCACGCTTTGTTCCAACAGCGTCACCAGCCGCTTGATGCCCAGCGACGTGCGGCGCAAATCCAGTAGCACATACGCAATCAACTGTCCCGGCGCGTGATACGTCACCTGTCCACCGCGATCTGACTGCACCACCGGAATCGTGCCCGGCGCGAGCAGATGTTCGTGTCGTCCCGCCAGCCCCAAGGTGAACACCGGCGCGTGTTCCAACAGCCAGAGTTCATCGGCAGTATCCGGCTGGCGCTGCGCCGTCCAGTCCTGCATCGCGTCAACGGTGGCGGCGTACGCTTGCAACCCATTGAATTTCCGCACGATTGGCGGGTCCAGTGCAGTCACAGCGCCCACACTACCAACTCATGCGCCGTCAATTCGCAGTAAATCGCATCCAACTGCGCTCGGCTTTGCGCGTCGATGGTGACGGTGACGGCGATCCATTTCCCGCCGCGACTGGGGCGCACCGTCAGCGCGTTGGCATCCACCGCTGCGGCGTGACGGCTGATGATGTCGAGCATGACTGCCTCCAAGCCGCGCTCGGCCAGCCCCATCGCTTTAATCGGGAAGCTGCACGGAAACGTCAGCAATGATGCGGGAATGGCGTCAGGCTCATTCATGGGCGGAAAACTGCTTCAACACGGTGTCAACGGCTTGCCGCCACACATTGCCTTCCGTGATTTCCTCCAGCGCCACCACCGGCATTCGCACCAATTCCTCCTCACCCAACGTGATGACGACATCGCCAACTGTTGCGCCCTTGGCAATCGGCGCGACGAAGTCGGAGGTTTTCTCCAGCCGCGCCGTCAACTTGTCATACAGCCCTTGCGGAATAGTGGCGGCGACATCAGACAACGGTCCCACCGGTAGCTCCGTCGCATTGCCGTACCACGCCCGCAAGGTCAGGATCGGCTGCTGCGCCGGATACAGCAGATGATTTTCATAAAAGCGGAAGCCGTAATTGAGCAACGCCAAACTCGCATCTGCTCGCGCTTTATTGCTTGCCGTGCCGAGCACGACCGAAATCAAGCGCATCGTGTTGCGTTTGGCAGAACCAATCAGGCAATAGCCAGCAGCTTTGGTGTAGCCAGTTTTGACGCCGTCGGTGCTGGGATCGCGCCGCAGCAGCGGATTGCGGTTTTGCTGCGTGATCTTGTTGTAAGTGAAATCGCGGGTGCTGTACCAAGCGTAATACTCAGGAAATTCCCGAATCAGCGCCAACGTCACTCGCGCCATATCACGGGCGGTGGTGTACAGCTCAGGATCGGGCAAACCGTTGGGATTGGTGTAATGACTGGCGGTCATGCCCAACCGCTGCGCGTGATCGTTCATCAAATTGGCGAACGCCTCAACGCTGCCGGCGACGTGTTCCGCCAGCGCAATCGCGGCATCGTTGCCAGATTGAATCATCATCCCTTTCAGCAGGTCTTCGATCTTCACCCGCGTTCCGACCTGAATAAACATTTTGGAACCGCCAGTGCGCCACGCTCGCTCGCTAATCAACACCTCATCGCTGAGTTTGATTTTGCCAGCGGCAATTTCACGGAACACGACGTAAGCGGTGACGATTTTAGTCAAGCTGGCGGGTTCGAGGCGTTCATCAGCGTTCTTTTCAATCAACGTTTTGCCGCTGTGAAAATCAACCAATAAATAACCACGCGCTGGCAATTCTGGCAGCGTTGGCAATGCTGGCGCGGGTGCGGCGACAACCAGCGGTGTCAACGTACACAACAATAACCACAGTAAATAACGGGTAAATACAGACATCATTGAGAAAAATCCGAGACTTAAATTAACAAGATCAAAGCTGTAGGCATTTTAACGCCTCATTTTGGAATTAACACCGTTGGCGGCGCGGCAGAAGCGGTCAAGCGCAACAGGATTTGATGATGCGCAATGCTTGCAACCGACTGCGATAACGGGCGCTGATTCAGTGGATGCCGCAGTGCTGGCGCAATCTCCAGCAGCGGCAGCAACATGAAATCCCGCGCCAGCAGCCCCGGATGTGGCACTTGCAACTGCGGCGTGTCCAACACCAGCTCGCCAAACAACAGCACGTCAATATCAATCGTGCGCGGGCCGTTTTTGATCTCGCGCACCCGCGCTAAATCATGTTCGATCTGTTGCAAGGCGGCGAGTAACTCCAGCGCGGAGTGCTGCGTGGTGACGCCCACGACCAGATTGATGAAGTCGGGCTGGGCGATGCCGCCCCACGGTCGCGTCAGATACCACGCTGATTCTTGCCAGTCGGAGGTCAGCGGCAGGTCACGCAGGCGTTGCAAACAGAGTGGAATATGGCGTTGGGGGTCGAGGTTGGAACCGAGCGCGAGATAAGCGCGGACGGGTGAATGAGCAGTCATGGAAGGCGTGGCGTAAGTCAGCAGTGAACAGTGAAGACAACACTAGCCGATTGCCCGGACGTTGGGATAGATTGATGCGATTCTGTGTAACAGCATCAACAACGTAGCGATGAGCGATATGACTCCACAATTGGCTTGGGCAGCGGGTTTAAGTGTTTATATTCTCATTGTGTTGGCGCTGACGCGCTTTCCATATCAATGGATGACTGCTCGCGGCATGGAGCCGATTCGGGCAGTTTATTACGTTCGCAAAATCGTTCACATGGCAGCCGGCGGCGTTGGCTCAATCATGGTGCCGCTGGTGTTTACCGATCCTTGGTTTCCGCTCATCAGCGGGTTGTTATTGACGTTGCTGCTGTATGTAGCACACGCGAGCGGCTGGCGCTTTTACTGGTTCCAAACCGGCGACAATCGCAATGATGTCAAGTTTGCGCTGATGTGGGCACTGTCCGTTTCGCTGCTGTGGTGGCTGCTCAACGATCCGTGGCTGGCAATTTTACCCGCGCTGTATATGGCATTTGGCGACGGCATCACCGGCATCGTGCGCAACGCCGTCATCCGCAAACGCTCAAAAAGCCCAATCGGTAACGTGTTTATGCTGTTGGTGTGTGCGCCGCTGGGTTGGTTGATCGGCGCACAAGCTGATCCAGCAATGCCGCTGTGGGGATTGGCGTCAGCGGTCGTGGCGACGGTGATTGAACGCCACGAATTCGGGCCGATTGATGACAACATTTTGATCACGGTGGCGGCGTCGGCGGTGTTGTTGTTGGGCACGGTGTTTTAGTTGTCGGTTGGCAGTTGTCAGTCAAGCCAGACGCCCGCGTTATACTGCTGACGCCGCAGTCGCATTGAAGTCAATCAACTTATTGATTGGCTTTATTTTTTAGTTATGCAAGGAGTGAGAAATGTCAGAAATTGTCGATATTCGGGCGCGTGAAGTTTTAGATTCACGCGGCAATCCAACGGTCGAAGCCGATGTCATCACCGCGAACGGTGCCATCGGACGCGCCATCGTGCCATCTGGTGCCTCCACTGGTTCCCGTGAGGCGCTGGAGCTGCGCGACGGCGACAAATCCCGTTATGGCGGCAAGGGCGTGTTGACGGCAGTCGCCAACATTGAAGGTGAACTGCGCGACGCCGTGCTTGGTTTGGATGTGACCGATCAAGCAACGCTTGATCAAAAGATGATCGCGCTGGACGGCACTGATAACAAAGGTCGCCTCGGTGCCAACGCGCTGCTCGGCATCTCGCTGGCCGCAGCTCATGCCGCTGCGCAGGAAAAGGCGCTGCCATTATTTCGCTCGCTGGCAGCCGGCCCTTATCGCCTGCCGGTGCCGATGATGAATATCATCAACGGCGGCAGTCACGCGGATAACAGCGTTGATTTTCAAGAGTTTATGATTCTGCCGGTCGGCGCAGGCAGCATCCGCGAAGCGGTGCGTTATGGCGCAGAAGTGTTCCACGCGCTCAAGTCAGTGTTGCACGGGCGCGGTTTGGGCACCGCAGTTGGCGATGAAGGCGGTTTTGCGCCGAATCTGCCGTCTAACGTCGCTGCAATTGAGGCGATTTTAGAAGCGATCACCAAAGCTGGTTTCAAAGTGGGTGCCGATATTTATCTCGGCATGGATGTCGCGGCATCGGAATTTTATAAAGAGGGGCGTTATCAGCTCGCTGGCGAAGGGCGCACGCTCGATGCCGACGGGATGATTGATTTATTGGCGAATTGGGTCGCGCAGTATCCGATTATTTCGATTGAAGACGGGCTGGCGGAAGGCGATTGGGACGGCTGGAAGCGCCTGACTGAGCGGCTCGGTGACAAGGTGCAGATTGTTGGTGATGACCTGTTTGTGACCAACACGAAAATTTTGCAGGAAGGCATCGACAAACAGATCGCCAATTCCATCCTGATTAAAGTCAACCAGATCGGCACGCTCACCGAAACGCTTGACGCAATCACGATGGCGCACAACGCCGGTTATACCGCTGTTGTCTCGCATCGCTCCGGCGAAACGGAAGACACGACCATTGCTGATTTGGTGGTTGCCGCCAGCACTGGGCAAATCAAAACCGGCTCGCTGTCGCGCTCCGACCGCGTGGCAAAATATAACCAATTGATGCGCATTGAAGATCAGTTGGGCGACGCGGCAGTTTATGCCGGGCGTTCGGCTTTTCGTTGGCTATAATCAATCACTTGGCTTGATCAACCGCCGTTAGGCACTGCTGAAACAATGGGGAATTGATGACGCGATGCGGCGATTGATTACGGTGCTCATAATTCTGCTGATAACTCTGCAATACCGCCTTTGGGTGGGTCCGGGCAGCCTCGCGGAGCTGCGCACGTTCAAACAAGACCTTGCGTTGCTAGAAGATGAATTGGTGCAGTTGCGGGCGCGGAATCAGGAGCTGCAAGCAGAAGTGGTTGATCTCAGCGAAGGTGAAGAGGCGGTGGAGGAACGCGCACGAACGGAACTCGGGATGATTAAAGCCGGGGAAATGTTCATTCAAGTGCTTGAAAAACAAAAATAAATCATCGGTTCACAGCGCCCTTCTCCTCATGCCGGAGCGGGGCTTTTTTTGGCGATCACAGCATCACTGCGCACAACATGACTCACATTTCTCAATTCTGGGCGATTTTACCTGCCGCTGGCGTCGGTCGCCGCATGGGCAGCGCCATTCCGAAGCAATATCTTGATCTGGCGGGACGCGCCGTGATTGAACACACGCTGGAGGTGTTTCTCGCTGACGACCGCATCCGCGCCATCGTCGTTGCGCTTGATCCGGCAGATGGTTATTGGGATGACACGCGCTATGCCGCGCATCCTCAAGTCATCCGCGCTTGCGGTGGTGCGGAACGCTGTCACTCGGTACGCAATGCGCTCACGGCAGTAACGGCGGCTGGCGCTCACGAGCAAGATTGGGTGTTGGTACACGATGCGGCGCGACCGTGTTTGCAAGCGACTGATTTGGATCATTTAATCACGACGTTGCGTGATGATGCAGTCGGTGGGCTGCTCGGGATTCCAGTGCGCGATACGATGAAACGCGCTGCTGCCAACGGACGGATCGCTGAGACTGTTGATCGCGCCAGCCTTTGGCACGCCTACACTCCGCAAATGTTTCGACTGGGGTTGCTGAGTCGGGCGCTGGATGCCGCGCTGACTGCCAATGAACTGGTCACTGATGACGCCGCTGCGTTGGAACGGCTGGGTTATGCGCCGCGTTTCGTCGAAGGTCACGCCGATAACATCAAAATCACTCGCGCTGAAGATTTGCCGCTGGCGCGGTTTTATTTGCGGCAACAAGGGCGGATCGAACGCTGAAATCGCTCAACTACCTGCTTTGCGTACCAACTGGAGCGGCTGTGGGCCGAGCAATTTGATCTGGTGGGCTTGTGCAAACGGTGGGCGCACGCCCACCACGTCTGGTGCAATCGGCAATTCCCGCCCGGCGCGTTCGGCCAGCGTCGCCAGCAGCACCGTCGCTGGTCGCCCGTAATCAAACAGCACATTCAGCGCCGCCCGAATCGTGCGCCCGCTTTGCAGCACATCGTCAACCACAATCAAATGTCGGTTATCTATGCTCACCGGCAGCGAGGAAGGACGCACCTGCGGATGAATGCCAATCCGCGTGAAATCATCGCGGTAAAACGAAATATCGAGATGACCCAGCGGCTGCGTCAATCCCAACAGCGCATGTAACCGCTCCGCCACCCACACTCCGCCGGTGTGAATGCCGATCATCAACGGATTGCTCATCTCGCGTCGCGCCAGCACTGCCGCTAATTCGGCGGCCATAGTCACGAGAACGGTGTCCAGCGTCGCGGCATCCACCAAGATGTCTGGCACAGGTGCTTCAGCAGCACAAGGATCAGGATTGGTCACAGAGCCATGTTTCCAAAATGAGGGTCGCAGCAAGCGCATCGACTGCTTCCCGTGACGGTGAATGATGCCCGGGACGGGCGGATAACTGCTGGCGGGCGTCAAGCGAGGTCAAGCGTTCATCAATCAAATGCACCGGCAAGCGATAGCGCCCGTGCAATTGGCGTGAAAACCGATGTACCAGCGGCGACCAGTTGACTTCGGTGTCATCCATATTGAACGGCAAACCCACAATCAACGCGCTCGGTTGCCAATCAGTCATCAACGCCGTGATCCCAACCCAATCAGGTTGTTGATTGCGATGGCGCAGCGTCGTCAACGGCGTGGCGGAACGGGTAATCAACTGCCCCACCGCAATCCCGATCTTGCGCGTCCCAAAATCAAAGCCGAGAACAACTGACATCAGCGGTGCTCGCCACGCGCCAGCTTAGGCATGACCGACTTCGCCACTGAGCAGATGCAGGTCTTCTACGCCCAGCAATTGCGCCGCTGCCAGCCATCGCGCTTCGGGCGGCAACCGAAATAAAATGTCAGTACTCGCCGGACCGTTGAGCCACGAATTCGCCCGCATTTCCTGCTCCAATTGCCCACCGCCCCAACCGGCATAACCCAAGGCGATAAAAATTTGTGCGGGACCTTCACCGTTAGCAATGGCTTCTAACACGTCCCGCGACGTGGTCACGCTGATGTCTGGCGTGATCGCCAAGGTGGAATCAAACGCCGGTCCGCCGCTGTGAATCACAAAGCCGCGATCCGTTTGCACCGGTCCGCCTTGATACACCGGCGTTTTGCGTACCGCGCTGTGATCGGTGGTGATGTCAAGCTGGGTGAGCAGATCGCCGAGCGTCACTTCTAACGGGCGATTGATGACAATCCCCATTGCGCCTTGTTCTGTGTGTTCGCAGACATAGGTCACGGTGCGAGCGAAGTTTGGGTCTTGCAGCCCGGGCATCGCAATGAGGAAATGATTGGTGAGTGAAGAGCTAAATGGCATGGCGCTAGTATCCTAATCGATGCTTGGTCAAGCAAGCCTGCGCACGAGCGGCGGAGTGTCTAATGTAAACTCAAATCCCAGCGCCTGTTTGCGATCCGTGCGCGGCATCACCTGCGATGATGTCTGTCAAATTGTTTAGGAGTGACGCAGTTGCAAAAAGTTGTTGGTTGTCAGTGATTCAGTGATAACCGTGTTTTTTACTGACAACCGACAACTGACAACCGACAACTAAATCAATAGCTTATATCGCAATTGCGTAACTTCTATTGTTTTTTAAGCAGCGAGACTGTTTCAATGTATGCGTATCAACGTCAATTTCTCGATTTTGCCATTGAAATCGGCGCACTACGGTTCGGTGAATTTACGCTGAAATCCGGGCGCAAAAGTCCTTATTTTTTCAATGCCGGTGGCTTTGATACCGGAGCGCGTTTGGTGCAGCTTGCCCGTGCGTATGCCCACTGCATCGTCCACGCCGATTTAGAGTTCACCGTCCTGTACGGCCCCGCCTACAAAGGCATTCCTTTAGCAACCGCCACCAGCCTCACCCTCGCGCACGAGCACGGGCGTGAAACGCCATTTGCTTTTAATCGCAAGGAAATCAAGGATCACGGCGAAGGCGGGTTGATCGTCGGCACTCCGCTCGCCGGACAAGTGCTGATTATCGACGACGTCATTACTGCTGGTACCTCGGTGCGCGAATCAGTAGACATCATCCGCGCTGCGGGCGCAGTGCCAGCGGGCGTGGTGATTGCCTTAGATCGACAAGAGCGCGGACAGCACGGCGGTTCGGCAGTGGACGAAGTACGCGCCACCTTTGATCTGCCCGTCTTCAGCATTTTGACGCTCACTGATCTGCTGGTTTACCTCGAAGATGCCGCTACCGCCCCGGAGGTCGCAACCGCCGTGCGCGACTATCGCGCCACTTACGGGGTGTGACATGCGTCCGCGCCGCCTCATTCCCCTCTGCACCACCGTGCTGTGGAGCGCCAGCCTCTTCACCGCCGGAGTATTCGGCGTCGCCGCAGAAGGACAGCTCTATCGCTGGGTCGATGACAGCGGCGTCGTGCATTATTCCGACCGCATTCCGCCCCAACAAATTGAGCAAGGACACACCACGCTCAATCGGGAAGGCATCCGCACCGAGGTAGTCGCGCCCGCGCCGACTGCGGAAGACCTCAAACGCATCGCCGAACAGGAGCGGTTGCAACAGGAAGCCGCTCGCCGTGCGACCCAAGAACGCCAAACCAATCAGGAACTGCTGCAACGCTTTCATTCGGTTGAAGATTTATTGCTCACCCGCGACGGCAAAATTGCTGCGATTGACGCTCTCAACCAAACCACCCGCGATCAAATTCGCCAAGCGCAACAGCGCCTGCGTGATCTGCACAAGCAACGGCTGACGCGGCAGCCGCAAGACCCACCGTTGCCAGTGTCTTTTGCGGCGGATGTGGCGCAGGTTGAGCAACAGATTCGCGCTGGCTACACCACGATTGTCAGCCAAGAATTCCAAAAACTCGCCATTCACGCCGACTTCAATCAATTGCAAGCCCGTTATCTCGCCTTGAAAAACAACACCGCCTCCGGGTCACATCTGTCAGCACCACCGCTCGCGCCACCGGAACTCGCCAACAATCTTGTGCGTTGCACAAGCGTTGCGACCTGCCAACGCGCTTGGCAAACCGCACAAGCCTACGTTCGCGCCCAGCCCGACATCCGCGAAGAACTCAGCGGCGCGGGGCTATTGATCGCAGTGCAGCGCGATGAGCGCGAAGAGCGCCTGCTCACTTTGGTATGGATTCAGCCGCCGACGGATGCGGCGGTGTCACTGTATTTGGATTTGGAATGTAAAAACCGGCGCACCGCCAGCTTGATCTGCACCAATCAAGCAGCACTCAAGGCGCGTGATGGTTTTCGGGCGGCGCTGGAATGAGCAGTGGTCATTTTCTGCGCCAACCTCCTGCGTGGACAGCAAAACGCTTGACGCAGTTGACGTCTGGATTGTTGGTTATTAGCACGGCGACGGTGACGGTTGCGCACAATCAATTGCATGGCCCGGCGCTGCATGTGTTGATTTTATTGAGTTTTATTTGGATGGCACTCCGAGCAGTCGCGCCATTGCCCGGCACTGCCGCAGCGCGTCGCGCCAAACGTTTGGCTGCACCATTTTTGGTCTATGCCTTGATCGCCATTCTGTCTGCCGCTCATGCCGGTTTTGATGACCGCGCCGTCAACGGACTTGATCATTTCAGTTACTTTTTAGCGGGCGGGATGCTGCTGCCGTTTCTGGTTGCCATGCGCCCACCAGCCGATTGGTTTTGGTTCGCTATCGGCGCGACTGCCTTGCTATCTGGCATTTACGCGGGTTGGGAAATGCACACGTTGAGCGGTGCTTTTCACCACGCGACGGGCATGGATTACCGCGCTGGTGGCAGCAAGGGCAAACCAATTCCGTTTGGCGACATCGCAACGTTGACCACTGCGTTGAGCGTGTTGGCAGCCTGCGTGTTTTATGCGGCACGACGACGCGGAGCGTGGTTCTTTCTCCTTGCAGCGGCGGTTGGCAGTTATGCCAGTTTTGTGTCTGGCACACGCGGGGCGTGGGTGTTTTATCCGACGGCGCTGCTGGTAATTGGTGGCTATCTCTGGCAGCAATTCCCGACGCGGCGGCGCTGGATGTTAGTCAGTCTGTTGAGTGTGACGCTATGCGGTGGGGCGCTGCTGGCGCATTCGGCGCTGATTCAAGGTCGCTTCGCTATTGCGATGACGGAAATTCAGGACTATCGCGCCGGCGCGGGAGTGAGTTCTGGCAATGCGCTGGGTGAACGGTTTGAGATGTGGCGAGCGGCGGTGATGGCGGGACGTGAACAGCCGCTGTTGGGGATTGGCGTCGGTCATCTCAACGCCTATTTCAAACAGTTAGCGACCGCAGGGCTGATTGCGCCGGCGATTATGGAATTTAATCAGGGCCACGGCCACACTCACGCGCACAACGATTATCTCCACGCGCTGGCGACGTGCGGGGTGCTGGGTTTGAGTGGGTTGCTGCTGGTATATCTCGTGCCGTTGACGGTGTTTGTGCGGGCGGCGCTGCATGAACATCTCTCAAAGCGGGGTTTGAATTACGCGGGGATACTCACTTTATTGGGTTATATGCAGTTTTCTTTGACGGATTCAGTATTACTAACGCGCATTACAGCGGCTTTTTTTGTATTGTTATGCTGTTGGTTGCTGGCGCTATCAATTGGGTTACATCAAGAAAAATAGTGCTAATAATTGGAACGGTGTAACGAGCACTAAGCTAGTGTTTTTAGTTGTCAGTTATCAATTGCCAGTAAAAAGTGCGGCTGTCACTGATAACCGACAACTTTTTACAACTGCGTCACTCGTAGGGTAAACAACAGCACTATAAAAAATAGATAGATTCAAGCATCACTGCGGCAGTGCTTATTTTAATCACAAAATTGACTGAACGCCGCGCTCCAGTGTTGTATTACGTTTTGAAGTGGAGAAAGCCTGCGCCAGTTGGCAAACCACCGAGCGCATTTGTATTGTGGAAAAATCAAAGCAGCATGATCACTTATAGAGTGACTTTTTACCTGCAAGTGTAGATTTAGCGCGGATAAAAATTTGAATGCCGCGCTTAATCAATACGGTCTGGACACGCTGACAGCCAGACCTTAAATGCACACAAAAGCAAAGTGAGACATAAGTTTTATCTTGGCTTTTGCGTTGACGGTGTGAATAGATACTAGAAGTTAAACAGTTGCAATATAAGCTATTGATTAAGTTATTAGTGATCGGTGATCACCACGTTTTTTACTGACAACCGACAACTTTTTAGCTTCTTAGTGTGAACGGTATTGCGCCCGCACCTGTGGCGATCAATTAAACTGCGCCCACCTAAAAAAAGACAACCCGTTTAGAGGACGACCAGCACCATGACTGACCACTTTGCCCACGCTCGTTTCAACATGATTCAACAGCAAGTGCGTCCTTGGGACGTACTCGATGACCGCGCTTTGGAAGCGATGTCAGCACTGGCACGCGAGCAATTTGTTCCAGAGGCGTATCAAGGACTGGCGTATGCCGATTTGTCCATCCCGTTGAGCGCCACCGCGCAGATGCTGCCGCCAACGGTGGTCGGACGCTTGTTACAAGCAGTGGCAGTGCAGCCCGGCGAGCGCGTGTTAGAAATCGGCACCGGCAGTGGTTATGTCACCGCCTGTTTGCGGGAGTTGGGCGGACGGGTGTTGAGTGTGGAGATTGATCCCGCACTGGCAGCAGCAGCACGGGCACGGTTGGCGACTTTGAAACTCAAAGGTGTGGAAATCCGCGACGCCGATGGATTAGCCGGAACGATAGCGGGTGGTCCCTTTGCTGTGATTGTTGTCACCGGCTCACTGCCAACGCCCGCACTGGTGCCGCTGTTGCGAGAACAGCTCACGGTCGGCGGACGGCTGTTTTGTATCATTGGTGAGATGCCAGCAATGGCAGCAACCTTGACGACGCGCTCGCGTGCCCAAAAATTTGAGCTGCGCACGCTCTTTGAAACCAACATCCCAGCACTGCGTGGCGTCCCCGAACCAGAACGTTTTGTCTTCTAAAATCAACCACTCATCACTTTCAGCGACACCCATGACCCAGCATTTGCGCACTTTAATCGAGTTGCTTGCCAGCGGCGGTTGGGAACATCAAGCCGGCACCCAATTGGCCGACATCGTGCGGCAAATTGTGGAGCAATATCGCCATTCGGGTTGGCTCGAAGTGATTGGGCGTGCTGAAACATTAGTCAGCGTGTTGGGTGAGTTTCTGCGCGACACCCCGCCGTTGCAGCGACTCTTGCCAGTGCTGCAAACGGCACAAGGACTGGTGACGCTGTTAGAACAGGGGCAGCAACTCAGCACCTTGGATATCAACCTGCTGCCCGCCGCTCCGCATGAATGGTTATTCGTATTGGTAGAAGAAGATGCTGGCGCTGGCAGCGTGGATATCGCGCTTGCCACCACGCTGCGGGCGCTCGGCTTTGTCGTCGAGCGTCAACTCGCCGCGCACGTCCTCCCCTTCCTGCGCCAGCGTCACCCCAAATTGGCACAAGTGATTGTATTGAGCAGCGCGGAGTGGCTGACCGCACAGGCCGCCGCGCTCTCAGCGTTATCTCTTCCAGCAGCGCCCGCTGCCACCGCACCGTTATTCGTCGCCGTGTTAAACGACAACGACTTGGCACCACAGCTTGCCGCTCGGCAGGCTGGCGCACAGGTGTTATTGGATGCGCCGGTCAGTTGTGCGCAGTTACTCAGCGAACTCACCGGATTGGCGTGGTCACCGCGCCAGCCATATCGCGTACTGGTGCTGGATGCGTTGCCGCAATTGTCAGATCACACCGCGCATTTACACGCCGCTGGTTGTGAGGTGCTGGTTGGCAGCGAACCCGCCGAAGTGTGGACGCAGATTTTTGAGTTCGCACCGGAAATGTGCGTCGTCAATACCACGTTGCCCACCTGTCGCGGCAGCGACGTGATGGCGTTACTTCACCGCCACAAACGCTTTGCACGGCTGCCAGTGATTTATCTCGCAACGACGGACAATCAACAGCTTGCCGCGTGTGATGCCAATGGCGAAGCGCGGTTATTTGTTCCCGTCACCGTGCCGCAATTGACACTGGCAACCGTCACGCGGGCGCGGCAGTTTCGCCGCTTTGAAACGATTTATGAGCAACGGCGGCGAGCGTGGCGCGAACTCAGCGATCTCAAAAAGGCGCTTGATCGTCATGCCATCGTCTCGGTTTCCAGCACCGACGGCACCATCCTCAGCGTCAATTCCAAGTTTTGCGACATCAGCGGCTATCGGCGCGAGGAGTTGATTGGACGCAACCATCGCCTGATTAAATCCGGCTATCACCCGCCGACGCTGTTTGAAGGCATGTGGCGCACGATCACGCGAGGACACATCTGGCAAGGCGAAGTCAAAAATCGCAGCAAAGACGGCAGCGCCTATTGGGTACAAGCCACCATCGCGCCCATCCTCAACGCCGACGGTCAACCCGAACGCTACATCTCAATCCGCACCGACATCACCGAGCAAAAACGCTTGCTGAGTGAACAAAAACGCGACGGGCGCTTGTTGGAATTACAACGGCAGGCGCTGGCGCAATTCATTGCCACTCAAGACCTTGCCGCCACCTCGTCGCTGTTGCTGGACGGCTTGCTGATTCTGACCAAGAGTGCGCACGGGCTGATTTTGGAAGTGTATGAGCAAGCTGATGGCAGCCAAGGATTTCGTCCGCAGGCAATCAGCGGCATTGCGTGGACGGAACACACCTATCACCTGCTCGATCTCGCCCAGCGCAATGGCATGGTCTTTCAAGATATTCACAACCTGTTTGGCACCATTTTGGAAGCTGGCGCCGCAGTGATCGTGAATGATTTTGACGCTTCACGCCAAACCGCACCCTTTCCGCCCGGTCATCCGCCGATTCACGCCTTTTTGGGAATGCCCATCCGCATTGATGATCACCTGCTCGGCGTGGTGGGTTTGGCGAATCGCCCCGGCGGTTATGACCAAACCGAAGTCGATTTTCTGCACTCCTTGACCGCGACCTACGCCAGCATTCTCGATGCCGCTCGGCAGCGGGCGGTGGCACAACAAGTCATTCAAGAACTGACGCAGGGTCGGGTAGACACCGCACCACCACGCGCCACGTCCCTCAGCAATCCGGCGTTGCCGCCTCTGATTTTGATTGCCGAAGACAACTCCACCAATCAAATCCTGCTCAAAATGCAGCTAGAGCTGCTGGGTTATCGGGTGGACATCGCCGACAACGGCGTGAGCGCCATCGCCAAATGGAAAGCCGGGGCGCACGATCTGTTACTCACTGATCTCAACATGCCCGGCATGGATGGCATCGCCTTAGCGCGATCAATCCGCGCCGGTGAGCAGGAACAAGGCGGTTATTTACCGATTCTTGCCCTCACGGCTGCTGCCCTGCCAGAAGTGAAAGCGCAATGTTTGACAGCCGGCATCAATGACGTGTTGTACAAACCGATCACGCTCACTGCGCTCCAAGAGCGATTGGTGCGGTGGCTGCCACAATATGTTGTGCGTCCAGCGCCGGACACCGCACCACCGGCGCTGGTCACGACGGATGTCACGGCAATTCTCGACTCCAGTCATTTGATCCGCATTCTGGGTCAACTCAGCCCGCCGCACATGCAGGAATTGGTCGATTTATTCACCGCCACCACCCGCACCGATTTGAACTGCGCCCGCCAATTATTGCGGACAGGTGCCGCCCGTGATTTGGCGCTGTTGATGCACAAATTGAAATCTTCCGCGCAGGTGATCGGCGCGTTTTATTTTGCGACGCAAGCCAATCGTCTCGAAATGGCAGTCAATGCTGGACGCTTAGATGCGGTGTTACCGTTATTGACGGAGCTGGAACACGCCCTCAACGACGTGGAAACGCTCAACGAACGCATTCATGCCGCGCCCGCCGAAGTGCGCCCGCTCGCGGAAGTGTCGCCCTGTTTACCGCCAGAGTTGCGCCCGTACAACGCACTGATTATTGACGATGATCCGATTGTGCGGCGTCAAACCAGTTTGCTGCTGACGGCACTGGGCATCACCGAGGTGCTCACCGTCACCAACGGCGAGGCGGCGCTGCTCACCATCGAACGCGCCGGCAGCACCGGAATTGATCTGTTGATTACCGATTTGAAGATGCCCGGCATGGACGGCATTGAATTTTTACGCTGTCTCGCTCATGCCGGTTATCCGGGCGATCTGATTATTGCCAGCGGCGTGGACGCACAGTTGCTGCACACGGTGGCAGATTTAGCGCGTTCCAAAGGGCTGCATCTGCGCGGCGCAGTGCGCAAACCGTTGACCCGCGAAGTGTTGACCGAACTGTTGACGGCAACGCGCCGTCAATTGATGCGGCAATCGGTGCCGGTGTTAGCGCCCGAGATCACGCCCGCCGATCTGGGCGAAGGCATGAGCCTTGATGAGTTCAGCATGGTCTTCCAGCCCAAGGTGGATGCCAACACGCTGGAGGTGATTGGCGTGGAGGCGCTGGCGCGGTGGCAGCGGGGCGGACAAATGATTCGCCCGGATTTATTTATCAGCGCCGCTGAACGTTATGGATTAATTGCGCCGTTGTCGCGGCGGTTATTAGAAAAAACGGTGCAAGATTGCGATACGTTAATTGCGGCTGGGTTTCGGTTAATGATTGCCTTTAATTTATCGGCGACTTGGTTATCCGATATTCATTTACCGGAGTTTATTGTAGAAAGTTTGCAGGCATCGCAATTATTGCCAGAGCATTTAATTTTAGAAATTACCGAAACCACCATTTTATCTGATCTTGATATTTCAATGGACGTGCTCACGCGGCTACGCATTAAAGGCTTTAAGTTATCCATTGATGATTTTGGCACCGGCTATTCCTCAATGGAACAATTGCAGCGCATCCCGTTTGGAGAACTCAAAATTGATCGCAGCTTTGTCCAAGGTGCGGCTGAACGCCCGGCAGTGCGGGCAATTTTAGCAGCCAGCATTGATATGGCACACAAACTGAATTTAACGACGGTTGCGGAAGGCGTGGAAACACAAGCAGATTTAGATTTAGTGCGCGGTTTGGGTTGTGATTTAGTGCAAGGGTGGTTAATTGCTAAAGCAATGCCAATGCCCGAATTGATTGCTTGGTTGCGGCAACGCGAGGCGGAATAATGCTGCGGAAGTGATTTTAGGAGTGACGCGGTTGTAAAAAGTTGTCAGTTGTCAGTAAAAAGCACGAGCCGAATAACTAACAACGCAATCTATCGCTTATCTCGTCACCGCGTTACTCCCAATTATTTTAATAACGGGAAATAATCCCGATCCACTTGCAGCATGTGGCGCACCACGACTTCATGCGCTAAAAATTGAAACCACGCGCCCAATTCACCCTCGCCGCGTTCTAGTGCTGCAAATAAAGTGGTTCCTTGCGTGATCAAACCAGCGTGAATGGCGCGATGTGCGTCTAATTCCGTATATCCAATCGCTTCTAAAATCACTTCTTCATCGTGAAAATGTG
The DNA here is from genome assembly GCA_020721065.1 of Thiocystis violascens. Lineage (GTDB taxonomy): Bacteria > Pseudomonadota > Gammaproteobacteria > Chromatiales > Chromatiaceae > Chromatium > Chromatium violascens_A. Next base: position 35,579 of record DYNM01000011.1, read on the forward strand.
TCACGACATCCGTTAAAAGCCGCTGCGCTAAACTGAGAATTTCTGAGCGCGGATGTGCTTCTAAAATCGCTACTAATAATTCATTGGCATCCTGAAATAAGCCTTGATGTTGCGCATCAATTCGTGGATGACCGCTGGCGTAATACGAATGCCACACCAATTTGAAACAGGCTTCTGGCAACGCAGGCGCAGCGCACAGCACCCGATTGCGTCCACCAGCTTTGGCGCGATACAGCGCGGAGTCGGCGCGTTCCAACAGATGTTCTGCCAACGCGGTGGCGCTGTCGTAATTCGCTACGCCGATGCTGACGGTGACTTGAATCTCTTGTGTACCGTGTTGAATGCGCAACGCTGCCACCGCGTGGCGAATCCGTTCCAGCGGAATCAGCGCATCGTTGACATCCGATTCTGGCAATACGATGGCGAATTCTTCACCGCCCCACCGCGCTGCTAAATCAATGGTGCGCAGATTGTCTTTCAGCGTCGCCGCAAACGCTGCCAACACGCGATCACCTGCCGGATGCCCGTAGGTGTCGTTGATGTGTTTGAAATGGTCGAGATCGCAAATCGCCAGCGCAAACGGATGTTGCGTCCGCTGCGAGCGGGAAAACTCCACTTCTAGCCGCGCCAGCAAACCGCGCCGATTGACCAAACCGGTCAAGGTGTCGGTGGTCGCCAGCGATTCCAAATGGCGATTGGTGGCTTCCAAATGATCTTGAATGCGTTTGAGCGCCAAATGGTTGCGCACTCGCGCCAGCAAGATGTCGGGATCAATTGGCTTGACTAAAAAATCAATCGCGCCGAGTTCCAACCCGCGCACTTCGTCTTCTCGCGCTTCGTGATTCGCCAACAAAATCACCGGCACCGAGGCGGTTTGCGCTTCTGCTTTGAGACGAGCGCACAGCGCGTAACCGTCCAGTGGCGCGAGCTGTAAATCCAACAAAATCAAATCGGGAGCAGCTTGCAGCGCCAGCGCCACCACTTCCGTGCCAGTGCTGGTGTGAATAAGTTGATAACTGGAGTGCAACACTTGCTGGAGATGCTGATAGTCGGCATCAACAGCGACAGCCAGCAAAATCAGTCCTGAGCCAGCAGGCGGTGAGGCAAAAATGGTCATAGTGATCTCGCGCTGGTGGTGAACAGTTGCGTTTGCAGCTCGCGCCAAAATTGATGATGGACGGCACGGCTGACGGTCGCATCCACGCGCACTTCAATCACGCCGCAGGCCTGTTGACGCTGGAGGCATTCAGCCAGCGCGTCGTGGAATTCAGCGCCGGTGCTGACGATGCGATGCGGAATCTGAAACGGGCGCAGCAGGGCGCTGAGATCGACATCAATCGGCGTGCGCCACAGCCGTTCAAATTCGGGTAAGCCGTGTTGCGGCAAATAATCAAAAATCCGTCCGCCGCCGTTGTTAATCACGATGCAGGGGCGCACGAGCTGGCGCAGTAACAATAATCCGCTCAAATCGTGGAAAAAAGATAAATCGCCCAATAAGCCGCTGACCGGAATCCCGCTGGCGTTGAGTCCTGCCAGTGTGGAGGACTGACCATCAATGCCGCTCGCACCGCGATTGCCGAAGATGCCGAGCGTGGCGTCACGACTGCCCGACCAAGTGTCCAATTGTCGAATCGGCATCGAATTGGCACACAGCAAACCATCACCCGCCGGCAACTGCGCCAGCAAATCCGTCAACAGTTGCGCCTCGCACCAGGGCGCATCTTCGAGATAAGCGGTTGTTAAATCAGCGATCTGTTGCTCATGCGCGGCCCACTGCGCTGTCCATGCTGGATCGCACACGGTGCGCGATCCGTCCTGCGCCAGCGCCGCCAGCCAACTGCAAAAACTGGTGGCATCAGCGTTGACGCGCACTCGTACATCTTTGTTGGGATCGCTCCAGCCTTGACCGGGATCAACCAAAATGGTCGGGATGTCAGCCAGCCAGTGCAGCAGCGTTTTGGAGACCGGAGCGCGTCCGATCCGCAAAATCCAATCTGGTTTCAACGCGGCGGCAGTGGCGGGCTGGCGCAGCAGGCTGTCATAACGGGTGATGCGATGCGGCGAGCCGGGACCAAAACGCAGTCCAGATAACGGATCGCACAGCACGGGTACGGCGAGGCGTTCGGCACAAGCCCAGAGTGCTTCGGCAAAGCTGGAGGTGGCGTGGAGGGCGCTTAACGGTGAACAGGTGCCCGGTCCGCAGCAAATCAAGCCGCGTCCGCCCATCATCGCGGCTAAATCGTGTGACCAATCATCGGTGTCTTCACTCCAAGTTGGCGTTTCAGCGGCGTTTGATGTGGTTTTCGGTGAAGTGGAGCGCGATAACGTGAGCAATGGATTGGGTGTGGCAACGCAGTCGCCGTGTGGCACCAGCGGTTCCCGAAAGGGCAGGTTGAGATGCACCGGACCTGGCCAGTTGCCGAGGCTGACGGCGGCAGCACGAGCGCCGAGCGCCCGCATGGTTTTGAGTGCTTCGATGGTGATTTCTGCCGGTCCGGGGTCGTGGAATTCGCGCACGAAGCCGCCAAACAGACGAGTTTGATCAATGGTCTGATTGGCACCCCAGCCGCGTAGTTCGGGTGGCCGATCCGCCGATAACAAAATCAGCGGAATTTCCGATTCATACGCTTCAATCACGGCGGGAAACCAGTGCGCCAAGGCGCTGCCGGAGGTGCATAACACGCCGACGGGACGTCCGCTCGCTCGCGCTAAACCGAGCGCAAAGAAGGCGGCGCTGCGCTCATCGACGATGGGAGTGAGTTCGATCAGGGGCTGGCGCTGGGCAGCTAATAACAGTGGCGTTGAACGCGAACCGGGTGAAAACACCAGTTGCCGCAAACCACCGGAGAGGAGTCCGTCAAGTAGCGCCAGCGCCCAACGGAGATTGCGGCAACCTTGATCGGTGTCATTCATGGGAAAGCTCATCGTTGTTGATTGAAATCGTCACTGTTTCTGAGTTGTCGGTTATCAGTTATCAGTGGGGGACGCTTTTTTGCTGACAACTTTTTTCAACCGCCTCACTTCCAAACTCAAGCAAATTGCAGCGCCGTCAACATCGCCGCCAACTTGTGCTCCGTTTCTTGCCATTCGCTCGTCGGGTCCGAACCGGCAACGATGCCGGCACCCGCATATAAATCCGCCACCCGCTCGTTGATCTGCGCACAGCGCAGCAGCACCCACAATTCACCAGTCAAATCCGGTGCCACAATGCCAGCCGCGCCGGTGTACCAACCCCGCGCCAGCGGCTCGTGGCACTGCAACCACTCCCGCGCCAGTTGACGCGGTTGACCATTGGTTGCGGGCGTCGGGTGCAACAATTCTGCCAATCGAAACACATCGACTCCCGCCTGCAATTGCCCACGCACGATGCTCCACAGATGTTGTGCGTTATTGAGCTGCAAAATACGCGGCTCTTCTGGCGAGGCGAGCTGGAGACAACACTGGCGCAGCGCCGCAGTGACGGCGTCTACAACCACTTGATGCTCGCGCCGATTCTTATCGCAGTGTTGCAAGGTCAAGGTCAGATTGGCATCGCGCTCGGCGTCTTCAGCGCGGCAGATGGTGCCTGCCAGCGCGTCCGCTTCAATCCGGTCGCGGTGCTGCGTGAACAGCCGTTCGGGAGTCGCTGCGACAAAGCTGGTTGTCTCGCGGCGAATGGTGATGACCTGACAAGATGGAAATAGATAACTCAGCGCCGCGTTGAGGCGCGTGAGATCAAACCGGCGTTGTCCCTCCAAACGCAGGCGGCGCCCCAGCACCACTTTTTCTAAATCGCCGTGCGCGATGTCAGCCAGCGCGGTGTTGACCAAGCGTTGCCAAGTTGCGGCATCCGGTTCACTCACGCCACGCTCCAAATGCGCCGAAGTCAGCGGATCAAGCGCCGGTTGTGCCAACAGCGGCACGATTTGATCTAACCAATGTTGCCAACGTGGGCGCAACGTCTCCAGCGGGATGGGCAGCGCAGTGGTCAGAATTAACGCTGCTTGTCCCGCCTGTCCGCACAGCGCCAGCTCTGGCAACCAAAATAAAGCGTTCGGAAATGCGGAAGAAATCCCCCCCGCTCCCCCTTTTTCAAAATGAGCTGCATCAAGCCCCCCTTTGAAAAAGGGGGGTTGGGGGGATTTGAGATCGGTCAGTTGGGTAGATTTGAGATCAAACGGATACGGCGCTGCCGCAAATCCCAGCATCCCGAAGCCAACAAAACCCGTCTCATCCGGGTCGATTTGCGCCCAATTGGCAGTCGCAGCTTTCACTGTCGCCCGCAATTCCGGTAAGCGTTCTGCGCCAGTGGCGTGCCATTCTGCCGCGCAGCCATAACCGGCTCGCAGCTCTTCCCGATGATTGTGAGCAAATTGAAATTGCGGCACGGGCACCGGTAATTCCGGCGCAATGGTCAAACCGTGCGGCAATTCGAGGATCAGCGAGACGAAACCGTCTGCTTGGGCGCGTGGCAGCAGGGCGAGCGTCTCATCAAGACGCGCCCGGAGCTGCTCTAAAACTTGGAGCGGTGCCAGCATGAGTGAATGGGCGGATTAACAAGAAGAGTGAGCCGGGGCATGGCAGGTGATGCCATGCCGGAGCGCAGACAGTCGCGCTCACTGCGTGGGCAAAGCTGCCCAAAAATTGCTCATCGCCGCCGTCGTTTCCGCCGGACGATCCCACTGCGGCATTCCGCTGGTGGGTGCGATGCGCTGCGCTCGCCAATTGGCGTGGCGACCGAGAAAATCGGGCAATTCGTGAAAGTCGATATTTGGGTCCTTGTCATATAACACCAGCACCGGTTGTGTCACCTTGCTGTAGAGCGTGACGCCGGCCTGTGGCGTAAAGAGTTGTCCTGACAGGAAATACAGCGGCGCATATTTCGCGCCCGGCTGATGCGTGGTGGCGTGAGCGTAATCCACCAATTCGGGCGGAATGTCGTTGATAAAGGCTTGATTATAAAAGAATTTGATGCTGGCGCGGCTGGTCAACAAGGCAAATAACCCGTCGTTTAAGCCCGGAATGCTCAGGAATTGATACGCCCGTTCGGCCGCTTTACCAGTCGGCAACCCGCGCACGTTGAAGCCGGTTGGTGACAGCATAATCAGGCTGGTGACGAGCGTGGGTTGTGTCAGCGTGGCACGAGCGGCAAATTCACAGCCCAACGAAAATGCGGCTAAATCAGCGGGAACTTTGACCACTTGCCCTAAAAATTCCGCGATCACGTTGGCGAACAGTTCTGGCGAATAGCGGCAGTTGCGGCGCTCGGAATGCCCAAAGCCGGGCAAATCCAGCGCATAAACCGGACGCTGTCCGCGATACTGTTCAAACAGCGGTTTCATTTCGATGGCGCTGGGGGCGGCGTTAATGCTGTGAATTAACACCAACGGACGTCCGCTCGCTGCGGTGTCAGCGTAATAATGAATGCGCCCGGCGCTGGCGGAAACGAAATCGTGCCGATCAGCGGCAAGCGCAGCGGGGAGCGTCGATGAAGTGCGTAAAGCAGTCATAGGTGAATGATCTCGGCTGGATGAGGAACTGATGAACTGATGAACTTAGGCGGGCGATCAAGTGAAGTCTACAGTGGTCTTGCTGGCTTGTCTGGCTCTTGGCGGTTGCGCTGACGGACGCAGCCGCTTGTTTTCTGAAGCAAAGGCGGATCAGGCTGCACCCAGTTTGCGATCAGCCAGTGGTTGCCAACTGCGTTATCAACGGTATCAAACCGCGTCTGCGGTGCCGGGCGAGCTGGTGGTGATTGCGCCCGGTTTTGGACGTTCTCACCGTCATTTTCACGCGCTCGCGTTGCACCTTGCTGCTGCTGGATTGGAGGTGGTGGCGGTGGAATCTTGCAACCAGCGGCTGTGGACGGGGGCGCACGAGCGTCAAGCGCGAGATTTGCAATTGGTGGCAACGGCGTTAGGAGCGCGGCGCGTCATTTATGTTGGACATTCGGCAGGTGGTTTGGCGGCAGTGTTGGCAGGTCGCGCTGATCCGCGTACGGTGGGCGTGGTGACGCTGGATGTGGTTGACGCTGAACAATTGGGCGTTTCCGCCGCGCAGGAGTTGACGGTGCCACTGGTGGCGCTGAGTGGCGAGCCGTCGCCGTGCAATGCCGACAACAACGGGCTGGCGATGGTGGCGGCTAATCCTCATGCGCAACTGGAACGAATTGCTGGCGCGAACCACTGCGATTTTGAAGCACCGACGGATTGGCGGTGCCGCTTGCTGTGTGCCGCTACGACCGCGCCAATTGCCACGTTGGAACAGGCGGCGCGACGGGTGCGCATCATCCAGTTGACCACGGCTGCGCTCCAGTCGCTGATGTCTCGCGCCCGACCAAACTAATCGGGTCTTGATGAATGGTGAGATCAAGATCGGGATATTCCGCCCGCAATCGCGCTTCCACTTCATCGGCGATTTCGTGCGCCACCAGCAACGGCAGTTGATCATCGAGTTCTAAATGCAGTTGCACAATCAACGTTTGCCCAGAGTGGCGGGTGCGCAAATCGTGGACGCCGTGAACCTGCGGCACGCTGCGCACGATAGCGACCAAGTGCTGGCGCTCGGCAGCGGGGATTTCGTGATCCATCAGCAACTGCACCGCTTCGCGTCCAATTTGCGTGGCGCTGTACAAAATGTAAGCGCCAATCGCCAGCCCAAACAGCGGATCAAATCCAGCCCAACCCGCGCCAGCCAGTGCCAATGCGCCCAGCGTGGCGGCATTGGTAATCAAATCAGTAGCATAGTGCAGCGCATCGGCGCGGATCGCTGGCGAGCCGGTGCGACGAATGACGTAATGCTGAATGGTCAATAAAATCAAGGTCGCCACCATCGCAAAGCCAATCACGCCCAAACCAATCCCGATCTCAGCGACGGGGCGCGGGTGAACCAGCCGATCCAACGCCTGTAAGCCAAGAAAGAGTGCGGAACCAGCGATGAAAGTCGCCTGCCCCAACGCAGCGAGTGCCTGCGCCTTGCCGTGTCCAAAACGATGCTCAGAATCCGGTGGCTGCAATGACCAGCGCACGGCAAATAAATTAATAAGTGAAGCCGCAACATCCATTGAAGAATCGACTAATGACGCTAATACGCTCACTGAACCCGTTAATAACCACGCTATTAATTTTGCCAGAATTAACAGGCTTGCCGTTGCTACTGACGCATAGGTCGCCAAGCGCAATAGCGTTGCAGTTGTCGCAGCATCGGCAAATCTGGTCGCGTTATTCATTGCAAAGTCTCAACGCAAGTTCTCAAATAACGAAATCAATCCTACTTTTTACTTAAAAATTAGGATTGATCTCAAGATAATTAACGCGGTGGGCGATGCTGTGCAGCTAAATCTGTAAATTCAGTTGGATCAAGCCGCCCATCACCATTCCGATCAAATTCCGCAAATGCTGGCGCATTCGCTAATCCGCGCATTTGATAACCCTGTTCCGAGCGTTCTTTAATACGCTGGGCGCGAGCTTCACCGAATTCTTGCTCTGTAATTGCGCCATCGTGGTTCAAGTCAAAATTGGCAAATGACGGTGGACCAAATGGTATAGCTGGTTGCGCCGCAAGTGGCGCTGCAATAGCGAGACTCACACTCAATATGAAATAACGTTGGTAAGAGATCATAATCACTTCCGCAATTCGGTTATTATGCGATCAATGCCGACTCTTTTAATCAAGAAAAGAGCAGCAATAATCAGTTAAACTAAAGACACGCACACTAAACCGTGCTTCCGCTGGAACTTCAAAAGTTTCTCCGCCGACAATCCGCTGCCAATTCTCAGCATCGGGTAATAAAACCTCAAGTTCACCACTCAAAATTTCCATTTCCTCACGCGCATGAGTCGTGAATTCAAACTCACCCGGCTGCATAATGCCCAAGGTTTTAATTGCCCCATTCGGAAAACTCAGGGTACGACTGGACACCCGCCCATCGAAATAAAGATTTGCCCGTTTGGTCACGGTCACGTTGCTGAATTCAGACATCAGAATGCTCTCAGTTGATCCTGCAAAAAGGGCGGATGATTGCGCCGGCTCCGAATCGGCGCGAGTCAAGATTAGCAGATTTGCGCGTTATTTCGCAGAGCAAATCTGCGCCTTGATTTAGGTCAAGGTGCCAACGTCATTTATCATCCACACTCAACACTAACAACTCACCCGTACCGAGGTTCGCCATGTATTGCAATCAATGTGAACAAACATTCCGCCAGAGCGCCTGCGTCAATTCACCCGGTGTATGCGGCAAAGATGCCGACGTGCAATCATTGCAGGAGACGTTATTATTCGGTCTCAAAGGCATGGCAGCTTATGCGCATCACGCCCGCCGCTTAGGTCAATTCGATGAACAGGTCTCGGCGTTTATTGAAGAAGCGTTATTTGCAACGATGACAAACGTCAATTTTGACGTAAAAACATTGTTAGAAATGTGCTTAGAATGTGGCAAGATGAATTTGCGGGTGATGGAATTATTAGATGCTGGGCACCTTGAATTGTTTGGTAAAGCAGCGCAGATAAAAGTTAAAGAAGGCACTCGCGCCGGTCCCGGTATTTTAGTATCTGGGCATGACTTGTTGGATTTATGGAACCTATTGGAACAGGTTGCTGGAACTGACATTAACGTGTATACACACGGTGAAATGCTCCCCGCACACATGTATGAAAAATTCCAACAACATCCAAATCTTGCTGGTCATTACGGCGGCGCGTGGCAGAACCAGAAAAAGGAATTTGCAGCGTTTCCTGGACCAGTCGTTGTAACCACCAATTGCGTGCTCATTCCGCCAGAAAGTTATCAAGGACGCTTGTACACAATGCGCAGCGTTGCGGTGCCAAATGGTCAACGTTTAGATCAAGATTTTGCACCGGTAATTGCAGAAGCATTGCGTTGTGCGCCTTGTGAAGAACACATTACTGGTGAATCCACAGTTGGATTTCATCGCACCGTATTACTTGAACAAGCACCAGCAATCATTGATGCCGTAAAAGCGGGTAAAATCAGCCGTTTCTTTGTGATTGGTGGCTGCGATGGTGCGGAAAAAGGGCGCAATTACTTTAGTGAATATGCGCAAAACACTCCGCCAGATTCATTCATTTTAACTCTCGGCTGCGGCAAGTTCCGTATTCGTGATTATGATTACGGCGAACATCTTGGTTTACCGCGTTTAATGGATATGGGGCAATGCAATGATGCCTATGGCGCGATTGCTGTTGCCGTTGCATTAGCCAACGCCTTTAATTGCAGCGTGAATGAATTGCCCTTGACGCTGGTGATTAGTTGGTTTGAACAAAAAGCAGTGGCAGTCTTTTTAACACTGCTGAGTTTAGGTGTAAAAGGAATCACGCTGGGACCCAATCCGCCAGCATTCATCACGCCGAATGTGTTTGCAATTTTGCAACAGGAGTTTGATGTACGCTTGACAGGTGATGATCCGCAAGGTGATTTACAACGCGCTTTAGCGGCTTAATCGCTCTATTGAGCACAAAAAATCCCCCAATTACGGGGGATTTTTTTATGGCAACAGAACCGTGTTTATCTATCCATCTTCAGTTAAACGACGAAACAATGAACTCGGTGATAAAAATGTAAACTCATAACGTGCAAAAGAAATGACATCGCCGTCCCGAATTTGCTGCGGTTTATTGCTGATGCGAAATGCGTTGACCATCGTGCCGTTGGTAGAATCGCAATCACGAATGACGAACACTTCTTTTTTCATTTCCAAAACGGCATGACGTTTAGAAATTGCAATGTCAGGAATAATTAAATCATTACCGTTGATACGCCCGACTGTAAATATATTCTGTGCCTGCGTTGTGCCTTCTTCTTTTACCAACGGATAGATGGCATGTTTTAAGGCTTCAGATAGTGCTGTCATGTCTTCTTCATCTTTCACATCCATTTCAAAAATGAAGGTTTGATTCGCTTCCTGCGTTTTAAGATTACGCCGCAACGCTAATTCACCCGCTTGAATAGAAGAACCAGCCAGCACCGGGTGTTTAATAAATTCGACAAAATCCTCACGGCTACAATTCTGAGCTAATCCTTCTAAAATTTGCAGATTCACTCGTCCAGATGAATTCATTAGTACACTGAGTTGACCCATTTTTTTTAAGGGGTTTTCTTCAACTTCGGGTTCATCATCATCTGTTTTCTTTTTGCCAAACACTTTGAATAGCATGAATAATATCCTCTAAAAACGTTATGCTGGTGAATGGGTACTCAGCCACTCTTTTAACGCTTCGTTAATGCGCGTTTGCCAGCCATCACCAGTGGCTCTGAAAGTTTGTAATACATCTAGTGAGAGATGAATGGTGACGCATTCTTCTGAAAGAGTTTCGGTTTCAAAGCGACGCTGTAGCCGCATTTGCAATGCAGTAGGCAGCACTGAAAAGGGCTGAAATAATGCTGGATCGATTTCAGAAAGATCGCCAACGTCGTCATCTTCATCAATTACGGGTAAGCGTGAAACCATGAGCGATTCCTTCCCTTAAATTTGCTTTACGAAAACTGATAACACGAATGCCGTTTGTTATCTCGCTAAATACCAATATATGTAAGCGATTATCGAGATAACCAATCGCTACAATGCGCACTTCTGAATACTCTCGCCGCGTATCCTGCCAAAACTTTGCTGTCTCAAAATCAAATGCTAACGCCTGCTCAAAACTTAAGCTGCGTTCGGCGATATTACGCATATTTTTAACTGAATCGTAGGTGATTTTCATTTATTGGTGTTAATTGAGAGGTTGGATTGCCAAAATTGGCAATCCAATCACGGAATTTAGCGCCGCGAGTGCAAATCAGAGACCAGCAGCTTCGCGCAGCATCTCCGCTTTATCTGTCCGTTCCCAAGTAAAGCCCGGTTCGGTGCGCCCAAAATGACCATACGCCGCCGTATCCTGATATTGAATCAGGTCACGATTGGTTAAATCGAGCATCTGCATGATGCCATACGGACGCAAATCAAAATGAGCGCGGATCAATTCAATAATTCGTTGTTCATCCACTTTTGCCGTGCCGAACGTATCAATTGAAACCGAAGTGGGTTCGGCAACGCCAATCGCATACGACACCTGAATCTCGCATTTATCTGCGAGACCTGCAGCGACGATATTTTTCGCCACATAACGCCCGGCATACGCCGCAGAACGATCCACTTTTGAGGGGTCTTTACCGGAAAACGCGCCGCCACCATGCCGCGCCATGCCGCCATAAGTATCCACAATGATCTTGCGCCCAGTTAATCCGCAATCACCCACCGGACCACCAATCACAAATTTACCCGTTGGATTGATGTGATAGCGCGTGTTGCTATTGAGCCAGCCGGTGTTAGTTAATACCGGTTTAATAATCTCTTCCATGACGCCTTCATGCAGATCGCGGTCGCTCACCGTATCGCTGTGTTGTGTGGATAAAACCACCGCTTCAATTGCCACCGGTTTGCCATCGCTATAGCGAATGGTGATCTGTGATTTCGCATCAGGACGCAGCCAAGGTAAAGCACCGCTTTTGCGTACTTCGGCTTGACGTTTAACTAAACGATGCGCGTAATCAATTGGCGCTGGCATCAATAGATCGGTCTCGTTGGTGGCATAACCAAACATCAACCCTTGATCACCAGCGCCCTGCGCTTCTTCAGTCGCCCGATCAACACCTTGATTGATGTCTTTTGATTGCTCACCGAGTGCAATCAATACGCCGCAATTATTGCCATCAAAGCCACAATCGGAATTGTCATAACCGATCTCTTTTACAACCCGCCGCACGACTTTTTCATAGTCGATTTTGAGGTTCGCATCGGTCACGGTAATTTCACCCGCCAGCATGACAAAGCCAGTTTTCACTAGCGTTTCACAGGCGACCCGCGCCTTGGCGTGATTCGGATCACGTCGATAGATTTCATCAAGAACGGCATCAGAAATCTGATCTGCCATTTTGTCGGGATGACCTTCAGAAACGGATTCGGACGTGAAAATGTAATCCTTGCTCATAAGTATTCGGTTGCCTACTCGCAACGCCAACAGGCGCGGTTAATGGTGTGATCTATGATAGCGACTTGCGGAAATGGCGCAAAATTTTGAGTGTTGGTCACGTCTCGCATTTCGGTACCATGCGCGGCTTCACTCGCTTCTCAATTCATGCGGAGATGACAATGGCTTCACTCGAAACCCCGATTTGTGCGTTTGGACAGTTAGCGCCGGAGTTTGCGCTGCGCGGCGTTGATGGCAAGGTGTGGACGCGAGAGGACTGTCGCGGTGAACGCGGTTTGTTGGTCATGTTCATCTGCAATCATTGTCCGTATGTGCAGGCGGTGCGGGAGCGCATCGTCCGCGATGCACGGGAGCTGACGGCGCTCGGCATTGGCTGCGTGGCGATTAGCGCCAATGATGCGCTTGATTATCCAGAAGATTCGTTTGAGAACATGCAGCGCATCGCCGCCGAATTCGCCTTTCCCTTCCCATACCTTTATGACGAAACGCAAGCCGTTGCGCACGCTTATGGCGCAGTCTGCACTCCCGATTTCTTTGGCTATAACGCCGCGCTCGGCTTGCAATATCGCGGTCGGCTCGACGCCAGCCGCAAAGAAGCTGCTCCGGCTGATGTCCGCCGTGATCTGTTTGCAGCGATGCAGCAGGTGGCGACGACCGGCAGCGGTCCGGCAGAGCAAATCCCCAGCATCGGCTGCTCCATCAAGTGGCGCAGCACCTGACCGCGCCGTAGCAACCCGCTGGCTGTTGCTGCAATATAAGCAACTGATAAACTACTTTGTGCCCGTTATCAGATTGTTTGAATTCCGAGCGGCGAGCTTTTAGACCAAAATGAATGCCCTTTGAGCGCGTCGTCATTTCGTACCCGAATCTGTGCAATATGACGCAGTTGCATCATTTCACCGCCCGTCGTCATAGAAAATTCTATTGTGCATTGCACAATAGAGTTCTTATAAAAATCAGAATCTTGTGGCGTCAATCGCGTAAAATTGCATGTTGGTTATTCTGTCGTTTCAAAACGCGCTGCCGGTGGTCACGGTCAGTCAGTTTTGATTTTTTTTCATCACTCTCAGGAGGGGCTTCATGTCCTCACGCAAAGAACTCGCCAATGCTGTCCGTGCGCTGGCAATGGACGCGGTGCAACAGGCTAATTCCGGTCATCCGGGCGCACCGATGGGCATGGCGGACATCGCCGAAGTGTTGTGGAACGATTTTATGCGCCACAACCCGACCAACCCGCAGTGGGCTGATCGTGACCGCTTTGTGCTGTCCAACGGTCACGGCTCCATGCTGATTTATGCGCTGCTGCATCTCACCGGCTACGAGTTAAGCCTTGAGGATTTGAAGCAATTTCGCCAGTTGCATTCCAAAACGCCCGGTCATCCCGAATATGGCTACGCGCCCGGCGTGGAAACCACCACCGGACCGTTGGGGCAGGGCATCACCAACGCCGTCGGCATGGCGCTGGCAGAACACGCGCTGGCCAATCAATTCAATAAGCCCGGTCACAGCATCGTTGATCACAACACCTACGTCTTTCTCGGCGACGGCTGTTTGATGGAAGGCATTTCGCATGAAGCCTGCTCGCTGGCTGGCGCGTTGGGTTTGGGCAAATTGGTTGCGATTTACGACGACAACAACATTTCGATTGACGGCGAAGTGCGCGGTCACGGCAATACGCCCGGCTGGTTCCTCGATAACACGCCGCAGCGGTTTGAAGCCTACGGCTGGCATGTGATTCCGAAGGTTGACGGGCACGACGCAGCGGCAGTCAAAGCTGCGATTGAGCAGGCTCGCGCCGTCACCGATAAACCGAGTTTGATTTGCTGCCAGACCATCATCGGTTACGGCTCGCCCAACAAGCAGGGTAAAGAAGAGTGTCACGGCGCAGCTCTTGGTGATGCTGAAATCGCGTTGACCCGCGCCAACCTCGGCTGGAACCACGCGCCGTTTGTGATTCCAGAGAATGTCGCGCAGGGCTGGGATGCAAAAGCACGCGGCGCAGCGGCTGAAGCGGCATGGAATGACAAGTTTGCTGCCTACGCTGCCGCTTATCCGGCGGAAGCTGCGGAATTCAAGCGCCGCATGGCGGGCGATTTGCCAGCCGATTGGGAAGCCAAAGCTGGCGCGTTCGTGCAAGCAGTGATTGATAAAGGCGAAACCATCGCCTCGCGCAAAGCCTCGCAGAATGCGTTGAATGGATTTGGTCCATTGCTGCCAGAATTACTCGGCGGCTCTGCGGATTTAGCCGGTTCCAATTTAACGTTATGGAGCGGCTGCAAAGGCGTTGGTAAAGGCAGCGAGGCTGGCAATTACGTTTATTACGGTGTGCGTGAATTCGGCATGTCGGCAATGATGAATGGTATTTCGCTGCATGGCGGTTTTATTCCTTACGGCGCAACCTTTTTAATGTTTTCCGAATACGCCCGCAATGCGTTACGCATGGCTGCGTTAATGAAAGTGCCGTCGATTTTTGTGTACACGCACGATTCAATTGGTTTAGGCGAAGATGGCCCAACACATCAACCTGTTGAACAGATTCCAACGCTGCGCATGATTCCAAACATGAGCGTTTGGCGTCCGTGTGATGCAGTGGAATCCGCAGTCTCGTGGAAACTCGCAATTGAGCGCAAAACCGGCCCGAGTTGTTTAATTTTCTCGCGGCAAAATTTGGCGCACATGCCACGCACTGCAACGCAAATTGCTGATATTGCGCGGGGCGGTTATGTATTGCGCGATTGTGCCGGCACACCTGATGCAATCATTATTGCCACCGGTTCGGAAGTGGAATTGGCAATGAAAGCTGCCGATGCCATGAGCGATAAACAAATCCGCGTGGTATCAATGCCAAATACCAACATCTTTGATGCGCAAGATGCAGCATATAAAGAAGCCGTATTGCCAAAAGCAGTGACGGCGCGGGTTGCAGTTGAAGCCGCAGTGACTGATGGCTGGTGGAAATATGTTGGTACCCAAGGCGCGATACTCGGTGTTGATCGCTTTGGTGAATCCGCACCGGCTGGCGCATTATTCAAAGAGTTTGGCTTTACCGTTGAGAATCTGGTCGCCGTTGTAAAAGGCGTGCTCTAAATTCCAGACCTCATGTTTATTTAATCAATCAAATTTGTTCACGCAAGTTTGATTGATTTTTCATCTGTTTTTTCATTCCATTTAGGAGCTTGACCGCATGACACTTAAAGTTGGCATCAATGGGTTTGGTCGGATTGGTCGGATGGCGTTTCGTGCAATTGCCAAGGATTTCCCCGGAATTGAAGTTGTTGGCATTAACGACCTGCTCGACCCTGACTATTTAGCCTATATGCTGAAATACGATTCAGTTCACGGCAATTTCAACGGTGACATCGCTGTTGATGGCAACACCATGATCGTGAATGGCAAATCCATTCGTTTAACCGCAGAACGTGATCCTGCCAATTTGAAATGGGACGAGATTGGCGCGGAATTGGTGATTGAATGCACCGGCTTCTTTCTTGATGAACCATCTTGTCAGAAACATATTCAGGCTGGCGCGAAGAAAGTCGTGCAATCTGCACCGTCGAAAGATGCCACGCCGATGTTTGTTTATGGCGTGAATCACAATACCTACGCCGGTCAAGCGATTGTTTCCGCTGCATCCTGCACCACCAATTGCTTGGCACCAGTTGCGAAAGTATTGAATGACAATTGGGGAATTAAGCGCGGCTTGATGACCACCGTTCACGCTGCAACTGCGACGCAAAAAACCGTTGATGGTCCATCAATGAAAGATTGGCGCGGCGGGCGTGGTATTTTAGAAAACATCATTCCATCTTCTACTGGTGCAGCGAAGGCAGTGGGCGTGGTATTGCCGGAATTGAATAAGAAGCTGACCGGCATGGCGTTTCGTGTTCCCACGTCTGATGTTTCCGTCGTTGATTTGACGGTTGAATTGAATAAAGAAGCGGATTACGCCGACATTTGCAAGGCAATGAAAACTGCTTCTGAGACGGGCGATTTGGCTGGCGTGTTGGCATATACCGACGAAAAGGTGGTTTCCACTGATTTTCGTGGTAAATCAACGCCGTCGATTTTCGATGCCGAGGCTGGCATTGCATTAGATAAGACCTTTGTGAAGGTCGTGGCGTGGTATGACAACGAATACGGCTACACTTGCAACATGCTGCGCATGGTTGAGCACGTCGCCAAGTAAGTTGTTTGCATAAAAATGAGTAGAGCAGCGATTAAACAGTTAGAGTGTTTTGCTGCTCTGCTCGTTCTCTGTAATTAAACATGAAAATCAAATTTTCAAGACATGCAGCGCGGCGTGCAAAACTATACGGAATACAGTTATCTGTTGTAGAACAGATCATACGAGAAACCAATCTCATCATTGGCGATCAGGAAATCATCAGGCATATTCCCGATATGAATTATCCTGTAAAAATTGTTGTTGCTGTAGAAAATGAACTAATAACAGTCATCACAAATTATCCGCTTAAATAAGGGAACTTAACTTATGAACGTTCAATATGATCAAGAAGTAGATGCTTTATATTTAAGATTCAGTGATCAAGTACCAGACGGCGTTATTGAAATGGCTGAAGGTGTCAATCTTGATACGACGGCGGAAGGAAAAATCACTGGCATTGAGATTTTGCAAGCCTCTGAGAAGTTGAATGTTGATACAATACTTTCTTATGTTCTGGAACTAGATCAAGGATTCTTTAAGAAAAAAGTTGCGTAAAATTTACGTCATTTCACAACGCTAAAAACAACTGGATAAATAAAAATATGAAAGCAGAACTCACTGCAATTGTAGTAAAAGATGGTGATTGGTGGGTAGGGTGGATCGAAGAAATTCCCGGCGCTAATGCGCAAGAACAAAGCAGAGAAGAACTTTTAATTAGTCTCAAAGCGGCCGCTTTAGATATTGTAGAACTTAATCGCCAAGCAGCCATCAACGCAACAGAAAAAGACTACGAAGAAGTAATTGTTGCAATATGAAAAGAAATGTTTTAATTAAGTATTTACTTGCAAATAACTGTCAACTGTTACGAGAAGGCTCTCGACACTCCATTTGGCACAACATACGTACTGGCAACATGACAGCAGTACCAAGGCATAGTGAAATTAAAGACTTAATGGCACGTAAAATCTGTAAAGATATGGGAATTGAACTGCCAAAATAATCAATTTTATTTATTATTTTGTAGGAAAAAACTTTTTGGTGTAGGTAGAACCATTATGTTAGAGATCAAAAAAGCAGATTACCTTGGTGAGTATAAAATTAATCTTCTGTTCAATAACGATAAATCTGGACAGGTCAATCTAAAAGAGTTAATTTTTGGTGATCAAAGAAAAATTTTTTCAACGTTAAAAGTTCTTTCGGCGTTTAAGAATTTCCGCGTAGAACATGGCACTTTAATTTGGTCTGATGCGCTTGATTTAGCTGTCGAATATCTTTTTTATCTTGCTTTTAAGGATGAACCAGACTTGCAAGAACAGTTCAAAACGTGGGGTTATATTGCTTGAATGTCAGTGAGTCAGTAATAAAATCTTCAGATTTTCAAGATCATTTTCTATGCGGAGATTGCCTCACTGTAATGCAATCAATGCCAGATGAATCTGTCGATTTAGTTGTCACTTCGCCGCCGTATAATCTTAAAAATTCAACGGGCAACGGCATGAAAGATGGTCGTGGCGGCAAATGGTCAAATGCGAGTCTGATTCATGGTTATTCGCACTATCACGATAATATGCCCCACGATGAATATGCGGCGTGGCAACGCGCCTGTCTTACTGAGATGTTCCGTTTAATTAAAAATAATGGCGCTATTTTTTACAACCACAAATGGCGCGTGCAAGCAGGTTTGTTGCAAGACAGGCAAGATATTGTTTCCGGCTTTCCAGTGCGGCAAATTATCATCTGGAAGCGAAAAGGTGGGATCAATTTTAACAAAGGATATTTTTTGCCAACTTACGAAGTGATTTATTTAATCTGTAAACCAGAGTTTGAACTGGCGCAAGGCGCAAATGCTCAGGGTGACATCTGGGAATTTATGCAAGAAATGAAAAACGAACATCCTGCTCCTTTCCCAGTTGCTTTAATTGAAAGAATTATTAATAGCACAAGTGCGCAATTGATTCTTGACCCATTTATGGGCAGCGGTACAACTGCTGTTGCAGCTAAAAAATTAGGTCGAAATTTTATTGGCATTGAAATTTCTCCAGAATATGTTGAGATTGCTAAAGAAAGGCTTAATGATTCCTTGCGAGTATTAGCATTGTTGTAAAGGATAAACATGAACTGGGAAGAAATCTGTGAACATCCAAGTCTACAAAATTTGCCTTTCAAAATTGAGACTAACGAGAAAGGTGAAATCATTATGAATGCCGTTAAGGTCATTCATTCTCTCTATCAGGGAGAAATCGAATACTTGCTACATTCACTGTTAAAGGGAGGTCGCGCTTTTCCTGAATGTGCAATAAAAACCCGTAAAGGAACCCGTGTTGCAGATGTTGCTTGGGCTACCACAGAAAGAATCAAAATTATTAAACACGAAACAGAATGCTCTATTGCCCCAGAAATTTGTATTGAAGTTCTTTCAAACAGTAACACAATTGATGAAATGAATGAAAAAAGATCACTTTATTTTGAAAGCAGCGCACAGGAAGTCTGGTTATGTGTAGACGGAAACATTTATTTTTACAATGTTCAAGGTAAAATTGAAAAATCGTCACTTGCTCCTGAGTTTCCGCAACGAATCACTTTTGAAGAATAATGCTAAAGCCATGTGCCAAGCTATTGCAGGTTTCGCGGATTGCTTTTACAACAACAAGACCATACTTAAGAGGAAATACCATCGTGTCATTCATTAAACTCACCGATCTTGATCTGACTGGCAAGCGTGTTTTGATTCGTTCTGACTTGAATGTGCCTATTAAAAACGGCAAGGTCACTTCCGATGCGCGAATTACTGCATCCATGCCAACTTTTGAGCACTGCATTAAAGCCGGTGCGAAGGTGATGGTGATGTCGCATTTAGGTCGTCCAGAAGAAGGTATTTTCTCCGAGGAGAATTCTCTCAAGCCCGTCGCTGAAGAGCTCGGAGAGAAGATGGGTTGTGAGATTCGTTTAATTGCGGATTATTTAACCCAAGCCCCAGAAGTTGCTGATGGCGAATTGGTATTACTGGATAACGTCCGTTTTAATAAAGGTGAAGGCAAGGATAATGAGACGCTCGCTAAACAATATGCGGCGTTATGTGATGTATTCGTGATGGATGCGTTTGGTACTGCACATCGTGCGCAAGCATCAACACACGGTGTAGGTCAATTTGCGCCAGTGGCGTGTGCTGGTCTGTTATTAGCAGAGGAATTGGATGCGTTACAAAAAGCATTAGCAAATCCTGCGCGTCCGATGGTAGCGATTGTTGGTGGCTCGAAAGTTTCTACCAAATTGACCGTATTGGAAGCCTTATCAGAAAAGGTCGATCAATTGGTGGTTGGCGGTGGGATTGCGAATACCTTTTTAGCAGCGGCTGGATTTCCGGTTGGCAAATCATTATGTGAACATGATTTAATTCCAACTGCGCAGGCATTGATGGCGAAGATGACGGCACGCGGCGCAACAATTCCAATTGCAGTTGATGTGGTGTGTGGCAAGCAATTCAATGAGAATGAACCAGCAATTGCAAAAACTGCTGCTGAAGTTGTAGATGACGATATGATTTTTGACATCGGTCCGCAATCCGCGCAGGAATTAGCAGACATCATTGCTAAGGCGGGAACGATTGTATGGAATGGACCAGTGGGTGTATTTGAGTTCGATCAATTCGGCGCTGGCACGAAAACAGTGTCCATGGCAATTGCGAATGCCGCTGGTTTCAGTTTGGCAGGTGGCGGCGATACCATTGCTGCAATTCAGAAGTATGACATCTATGATAAGGTGTCTTATATTTCAACTGCGGGTGGAGCGTTTCTTGAATACTTAGAAGGTAAAACTTTGCCAGCGGTTGCTATGCTTGAAGCGCGGGCGAAGAATTAAATATCAGCGATGTACCGCCGGAATTTCTCCGGCGGTTATGAGATGCGTAATATGCCAAGACGTACCAAAATTGTTGCCACGCTTGGACCGGCTACCGATGATCCGGTAGTGACGGATCAATTGATTGCTGCTGGAATTGATGTTGTGCGCTTGAATTTGTCGCACGATAGTTATGAACGTCATCGGCGGCGCGTTGAATTGATGCGAGAGCGGGCGCACGCTGCGCATCAAGAAATTGCGGTATTGCTTGATTTACAAGGTCCTAAAATTCGGATTGGTCAATTC
The DNA here is from genome assembly GCA_020721065.1 of Thiocystis violascens. Taxonomy (GTDB): domain Bacteria; phylum Pseudomonadota; class Gammaproteobacteria; order Chromatiales; family Chromatiaceae; genus Chromatium; species Chromatium violascens_A. Next base: position 55,851 of record DYNM01000011.1, read on the forward strand.
ACTGATGGCAAAATTGAACTGACGACAGGTGATAATTTTGCTATTGATGTGCATTGTCCGATCACTGCGGGCAATCTCTCCCAAGTGGGGACGACCTATACGAAACTTGCTGATGATGTGAGTTCTGGTGATACGCTATTATTAGATGACGGTGCAATTGCTTTGCAAGTAATCACTGTGGTCAACGGTCGGATTGATTGCACCGTATTAGTGGGTGGTCCACTATCCAACAATAAAGGCATCAATAAAAAAGGTGGGGGGTTATCTGCACCCGCTTTAACTGATAAAGATCGTGAGGATATTCGATTTGCAGCAGAAATTGGTGCTGATTATTTAGCAGTATCATTTGTGCGCAGCAGCGATGATGTGCGATTAGCGCGTGAATTGTTTTATGCAGCAGGTGGACGCGGTGGCATTGTCGCTAAAATTGAACGAGCAGAGGCGCTCAATCAAATAGATGACATCATCAATGCTTCTGATGCCATTATGGTAGCGCGAGGTGATTTGGGAGTTGAGATTGGCGATGCTGAATTGCCAGCCGTGCAAAAACACTTGATTAGTCGCGCACGGGCACTCAATAGTGTGGTCATTACTGCCACACAAATGATGCAATCCATGATTGAGCATCCTATTCCCACACGAGCTGAAGTGTTTGATGTGGCAAATGCGGTATTGGATGGCACTGATGCGGTCATGTTATCGGCAGAAAGTTCTATTGGTCGCTATCCAGTGAAGGTTGTGGAAGCATTGCATCGCATTTGTGTGGAAGCGGAAAAAAATGTTACTCGCTCCGGGCATCGTTTAGATTCCGTATTCGGGCGTGTCGATGAAGCAATTGCGATGGCGGCAATGTATACCGCAAATCATTTGGGCGTTAAAGCGATTGCAGCATTAACGGAAACTGGTTCTACTGTGAAATGGATGTCGCGTATTCGCTCCGGTATTCCCATTTATGCGATGACGCGCTTTTCACCAACTCGGCGTAAAGTGAAGTTATTTCGCGGTGCGTATCCTGTCAGTTTTGATGTTGCCAGCACTGATATTCACGAAGTCAACCGAGAAGTGATTGAGGAATTAGTGCGACGTGGTACGGTACGAGATGGCGATTTGGTGATTATTACTAAAGGTGATCGTTCTGGTGTTGAAGGGCAAACTAACATTATGAAGATTATGCGTGTTGGTGAGCATCGCCTTTTGAATGAAGACTGATGATTAAAAAATATACGATTTACTATTAACAACGATTCATTACAACGAGGAAAAATTGAATGGCTCTGATTACAATGCGTCAAATGCTCGACCATGCCGCTGAATATGGTTATGGCGTTCCAGCGTTTAATGTGAATAACTTGGAACAGATGCGCGCCATTATGGAAGCTGCGGATGAAACGGATTCTCCGGTCATCGTGCAAGCCTCCGCTGGAGCGCGTAAATATGCTGGCGCACCTTTTTTGCGGCATTTAATTCTGGCTGCTATTGAAGAATGGCCGCATATTCCAGTTTGTATGCATCAAGATCATGGTACGTCGCCCGCAATTTGTCAGCGTTCAATTCAATTGGGTTTTTCATCAGTGATGATGGATGGTTCACTTGGTGTCGATGGAAAAACGCCAACTACTTATGAATATAATGTGGAAGTAACGCGCCGAGTTGTTGAATTGGCGCATGATTGTGGCGTGTCGGTTGAAGGTGAATTGGGTTGCTTGGGTTCATTAGAAACCGGACAAGCTGGCGAAGAAGATGGTGTGGGCGCAGAAGGAACTTTGGATCACAGTCAATTATTAACTGATCCTGAAGAAGCGGCAGATTTCGTGAAGAAAACTGGCGTTGATGCGTTGGCAATTGCAATTGGTACCAGTCATGGCGCGTATAAGTTTACTCGTCCCCCAACTGGTGACATTTTGGCAATCAATCGCATTAAAGAAATCCATGCGCGGATTCCTAATACCCATCTGGTCATGCACGGTTCTTCCTCTGTACCGCAGGATTGGCTGGCAATTATCAATCAATACGGTGGTGCAATGGGTGAGACCTATGGTGTGCCCGTTGAAGAGATCGTTGAGGGTATTAAACACGGTGTGCGCAAGGTGAATATCGACACCGATTTACGGATGTCCTCTACTGGTGCGATTCGTAAATTCTTGGCGGATAATCCTAAAGAATTTGATCCGCGCAAGTATTTCATTGCGGCTACCAAGGCAATGAAGGGTATTTGTAAAGATCGTTATGAAGCATTCGGAACTGCAGGCAATGCCAGTAAGATGCGGGCGTTGTCGTTAGATGCCATGAATGCTCGTTATATCAAAGGCGAGCTTGATCCTAAAATCAACTAATTCACGCTAGTGTTGGGTTGATTGATATTGGGCGCGCAAGCGCCCTTTTTTTGTTGTGTGATCACCATGAATCCTGAAATAACAACTCCAAATAATATCGAAGAATGGGTGGCGCTGCTGTGTGAGCAGGAGATGCCGGTATTTGATATGACGGCACGCAAAGTGATTGCCTTTACCAGTGATGAGTTAGCGCCAATTTCGGCGTTGGCAAATGTTATTTTATGTGATGCGTCTTTAACTGCGCGGGTGTTAAAACTCGCTAATTCTATTTTTTATAACCCGAATGGCGTTGTGATTAGCACTGTTACCCGCGCTATTGTGGTTTTAGGTTTTAATGTGGTGCGCGATATTTGTTTAGCCGTGCGGCTCATTGAAGAATTGGTAAAAGGTGCAGCAAAAGATCGGCTTGGGCGGGAACTCGCATTGGCTTTGCACGCGGCAATACAGGCTCGCGCATTAGCAGAAATACATAATGAAAAAACTGCTGAAGAAGTGTTTATTGCAACATTATTATCGCGCATTGGTGAAATGGCGTTTTGGTGTTATAGCGGTGAGGTTGGCAATCGTTTAGAACAACGCTTAAATCAACCAAATATGTCACCAGAACGCGCTCAAGAGCAGGTGCTTGGATTTCATTTAAGCCAGCTCAGTCGTCAATTGATTAAAGAATGGCGTTTATCGGACTTGCTGCAACGGGCTATTCACCAATCTGGGCAAGGTGGTGAACAGATGCAAGCGATTAAACTGGGTCAGCAGCTTGCGCAGTGCGCGAAAGATCAGGGTTGGCATTCGCAGGAAATGACGCAGTTAATACAAAAAATTGCTCAATTAACTGAGTTGTCTGTGATTGAAACGCAGACGTTGGTACATCAAAACGCTCAGACAGCAATTCAATTAGCGGCTGATTTGGGTGCTAACTTTGCTGCTACCTATATTCCGTTACCCAGTGCTGAACCATTTAAGAGTGTCGCAACGGCTGCAACTAAAACTGGTGCCACTAAGTTGTTATCTGATGGTGCGTTGCAAATTAAAATTTTGCGAGAGTTGGATGCTGTGTTGGAAGCGGGGCAGTTTGATTTTAATGTGATTATGGAGTTAGTTTTAGAAGGGATTTATCGCGGCATTGGTATGGATCGCGTGATTTTTGCTTTGGTGTCGCCAGATAAAAAGGTGATTAAAGCGAAATATGCGTTAAGCCAAATACAGGAAGAGTTGGTCGCTGGCTTTCAATTTAGTCGTGATGTTAATACGCCGGATGTGTTATTTCAGACGCTGGATCGTAAGCTGCCGCGTTGGTTTAATGCGCAAGAGTATAATGCCCATTTGCGCTTGATTCCGACACAATTGATACAATTGATGGGACGTACGCCGTTTATGCTTGCGCCTATTGTGGTCAATCAACACAGTATCGGTTTGTTTTATGCGGATCGCAGTTGCAGTCAGCGGACACTTGATAATGTGAGTTTTACTGATTTTAAGCATTTCGTGGCACAAGCAAATGTGGGAATTAGTTTGGCGGCTGCGCGGCGAAAGCGTTAATTGCTTTTTCATTCGCGCTATCAATGAATGTCTAGGAGTAACGCGGTTGCAAAAAGTTGTCAATTGTCAGTGATAACCGTACTTTTTGTTGACAACTGAACACTGATAACCGACAACTCAATTCATCGCTTATATCGCAATTGCGTTACTCTTAGTGTTATTGAGTGTCCTGATGATTGCCTGCTCATCGTATTAAAATTTTAGTTGATGGAGGCGAATCAATGTCTACCATTGCTTTATTGCATGAGTTCACTACAACGCTTGCGGCCTGTCATAAGTTGCTCGATGCGTTGCATTTGGTTTTACAGATCACCGCGAAGTTAGGTATTCCGCGAGCAGCGTTGTGTCTGTCAGACCCGATGATTGATAACAAGCTGGTGGTGCGGCTGACTTTTGGCATGGCGGGTGCGGTCACTAAGGTGCTTACGCCCAGTGCGCCAGGTGCGGTGGCGGCATTGTGCGCGGTTCAGGAACGCCGCACGATTCAGGTGGCGCACTACGCGACCAGTCCTTATCAGGCGACAAATTTAGAAGAATGGCTACGGGTGACGGCTGCCGTGCATGTGCCAATTCTGGCAGCAGCGGCCAGCGCAACTCCAGCGGCGGCGCTCGGGGTGTTGATCGCTATTCCCAACAGCAGTGCCAGTATCACGCCCGCTATCGTGACGGTGTTAGAGCGCATCTGCGCTTATTTAGGTGCTCAGTTGCCGCGTCTCATGCCGTTGGCGCTACCCGCGCCAGTTGAACCTTCGCCACCTTGGCAGATGGAATTGTTTGCGGCGCTGCGCACCTGCTTGAACACGCCAGACCTCGACGTTTTATCGCATTTGGTGTTGGAGCACTGCCGGGCGATTACGCACAGTGAGTTTGGTTTTGTGGGTTATATCGACGCGCTGACGGGGTTTTTGATCACGCCTACGATGACTCGCAACATCTTTGCGCAATGTCAGGTTGCTGGCAAAACGGTGGTGTTTGAAAAGCCGAGCGGGTTGGGAGGTTGGGTGCTCGACAACCGGATGCCGTTGATTGCTAACGATCCTTTTGCACATCCACTGAGCGTGGGCACGCCGCCCGGACATTTACCGATCCGCAAATTCATGGGCGTGCCCTGTCTGTCACAAGGGCGCGTGCTGGGCATGATCGCGTTGGCCAACAAAACCAGTGATTACGATCACTTCGATTTGCAGCGCGTCACCGCCTTTGCTGACGTGTACGCCGCTGCCGTTGCCCGTTTCATCTCTGAGCACGAGCTGACGGAATCGCGCAATCGGTTGGCATCGCTGTATGAAAACGCCCCCTGTTGTTATCACACCCTCACACCTGACGGGCAGATTGTAGAAATCAATGAGACCGCGCTGGCACTGCTGGGACGACACCGTGAGGAACTGGTTGGGTGCTTAAATATCAATGAGTTGCTCACGAACACCGGACAAAAGCTCTTTGCACAACAGTTGCAAGCCTTGAAACAAGGCAGCGCCGCGCCGGTGGAGCTGTATTTCAAAGGCGCAGACGGCAGCCGCTTGCCAGTGCTGCATTCCGCTACGCTCGTCACCGATCCTCGCGGCTTTCCGGTGGCGGTGCGCTGTACCAGCATTGACCTGCGCTGGCACCGACTGGCGGAAGCGCGGATTCGCAGTTTGAATCGGATTTATGCTGTTTTAAGCGGGATCAACTGCGCGGTCGTGCGGCTGCGCGATCCAACGCAACTCTGTCACGAAGCCTGTCGGATTGCGGTTGAAGTGGGCGGTTTTCAAATGGCATGGCTGGGCGTGGTCGATGCGCAATCTGGTGACATTCAACCGTTGGCTCATGCCGGCGCAGTGGCAGATTATCTCGAGCATTTGCATCTCTCGTTGCACGATGAAACGCGCCAGCACGGGCCAACCCTGCTGGCGCTCCAACACGGACAAGTGGTGGTGTGCAATGACATCGCCACCGATCCGCGCATGGAACCTTGGCGACAACGGGCGCTGGCGCTGGGTTATCGCTCGTCAGCAGCCTTTCCGTTACGCATTGGCGGCGCAGTGCGGGGTACATTCAATCTATACGCTGCAACATCGAATTTTTTCGACATTAAAGAACTACAATTGCTCACTGAATTAACGCAAGATTTAAGTTTTGGTTTGGAATTCATTGATAATGAACAACAGCGCAAACAAGCCGAAGATGCGCTGCGTTATCAAAAAGAAGTGTTAGATCGTACCGGTCGTTTAGCCAAGGTGGGCGGGTGGGAATTTGACGTTGCAACCCAAACTGGTTCATGGACGGAGGAAACGGCGCGGATTCAAGACCTGCCACCACATACCCCGGTGACGGTGGCGCAGGGCTTGAGCCTGTTTCATGGCGTGATGCGAATGCAATTGGAACAGGCGCTACAACAGGCGATCACGCAAGCCCAACCCTATGATTTAGAGCTGGAAATGATGAGTGCTCGCGGCGTGCGCAAATGGGTACGGACGATTGGATTTCCGGTGGTCGAAGGCGGGCAAGTGGTGCGGGTGGAAGGTGCCATACAAGACATCAGCCGCCGCAAACAGGCACAACTCGAAGCCCGCCACACTGAAATTTTGTTAGATTCCGTCTTTCAAGTGTTGCCCGATTTATTCTTTTTAATTGATCCCGATGGCACCATTCGGGACTATCGCGCCCGCCGTGACGAAGGTTTATATGTGCCACCGTCTACTTTTTTAGGGCGACGCCTCCGCGACGTATTACCGCTAGAAGTGGCGCTGCAATTTGAAGAGTGTATTGAACAAATCATCACACATCGCTGCTTAGTGACCTGTCACTACGAATTACCAATGTCGAATGGCATTCGCCAGTTTGAATCACGCATCAATCAATTGCCGGGCAGTCATCAATTCGTTGCTGTGGTACGCGATGTCACAGAACAGCGTCGCACCGAAGCGGCAGTTATTCAATTAAATGCAGAATTAGAAGAACGGGTAGCGCAACGCACAGCGGAACTAGCCACCATTAACAAAGAACTGGAAACCTTCACTTATTCTGTATCACACGATTTGAAAGCACCTTTACGCGGCATTGACGGCTACAGCCGCTTGTTGATTGAAGAACATCGGCAATATCTTAATGAAGAAGGACAACTATTTTTGCGCAACGTGCGACGCGGTGTGGCGCAAATGGGGCAACTGATTGAAGATTTACTCGCCTATTCACGCATGGAACGGCGAGAAATGCAGGGCATCAGTTTAGATTTACTCAGTTTATTAGAGTGCATCATTGCTGAACGTACCGATGAGTTGTACACCAACAATGCCAAGGTAGAGCTGCATTTTGAGACGCGCCATTTAGTGCAGGCTGATCCAGATGGTTTAGGATTGGTGTTGCGGAATTTATTAGATAATGCGCTCAAATTTCAGCGTCCCAATACGCCACCAGTGATTGAATTTAGCGCCAGCGTAGTGAAACAGCATTTAATTGTTGCCATCAAAGATAACGGAATTGGTTTTGCAATGCAGTTTCACGACCGCATCTTTGAAATGTTCCAACGCTTGCAACCTGCTGAGGAATATCCCGGCACGGGAATTGGCTTGGCGATTGTGCGTAAAGCGTTGACGCGCATGGGTGGACACATTTGGGCAGCCAGTGCGCCGGGTCAGGGCGCAACCTTTTTTATAAAATTGCCATTATCTCCTCAACCTTCAATGGCAGTTACATAATACATAACGCGCAAAAAGCTATTGTGGACAATGGCATTGTTATTTAATTAGGATTTTTAGCGCAGGTTAGTCAATGTACGTTTTGCACGTTGAAGATAATCCAATTGATGTCGATCTGACGCAACGTGCGTTAGCCCGCCGCGCTCCTGAGATTCAGTGCGTTGCAGTGGCATCGACGCTGGCGGCAGCCTTGGCTTGTCTCCAGCAGGCGGAACGCTATGAGCTGGCGCTGGTTGATTTGAGATTGCCGGATGGTTCGGGTTTAGAAGTGCTTGCCCACATTCGGGAACGGCGCTTGCCGCTGGCGGTGGTGCTGTTGACCGGTTCTGGCGATCAAGAGTCGGCAATTGCGGCACTTCAAGCCGGTGCGGATGACTATCTCATCAAGAGCGATGCGGCGCTGGAACGGTTGCCGGCGACGTTACGCGCTGCACATCAACGCTTTCATGCTGCCACGATGCGGCGTTCACAACCGCTGCGGGTGATTTATGCCGAGCACAACCTTGCGGATATTGATCTGACGTTGCGCCATTTTGCGCGGCACGCGCCACATATTCGGGTGATGACGGTGTTGGATGTCACGCAACTGCTCGCGTGTCTGCCGCAGGATGCGCGGACGGTTGCTGATTATGACGTGGTGCTTTTGGACTACCGGCTGCCGGGGTTGGATGCGCTAGAAGCCGTCAAAATCATGCGCACTGAGCGCGGGCTGGAGCTGCCGATTGTGATGGTGTCCGGTCAGGGCGATGAAACCATTGCGGCGCGGGCGATTCATCTTGGCGTCAATGATTACCTGTCCAAACACAGCGGCTATTTACACAAGCTGCCGCCGACGTTGGAAAAGGTGGTGGGGCAATATCAATTGCAGCGCGAACGCGCCGCGCTTCATGCCGCAAATACGCGCCTTGAGCAGGTGTTGGCGACCAATCCGGTGATGCTCTACACCCGCCAACTCAAGCATCCGCAGATGCCGTTGACCTGGATCAGCGCCAATATCGAACGCTGGTTGGGATTCACACCCGCACAGGCGTTGCAACCCGGTTGGTGGCAAGCACAGTTACATCCCGATGATCGCGCCGCAACGCTGGCGTGGCTGGCTGCGGTGCGCAGCGATACGCCGTTGGCGCACGATTACCGCGTGCTTGACAGTCGCTATCAGGTGCGCTGGCTGCGCGACGAATTGCGACTGGTGGATGACGACAGCGGGTTAGCCAGTGGCGCGTGGAGCGATGTCACCGCCGAAAAGCTCGCCGAACAGGTGCAGGAAACGCGCCTGTTGGTGCTGGATGGGCTATTGGACAATCAGGCAGTGCCAGAGATGTTGCAGCAAATCGCGCAGCGATTGGAGGACATCTATCCTGATTTTCAAGTCACCATCGCAGTCGGCGCGGAAGCAGCGGCAACTGCGCCACAAGTCACAACGGAGGTGGTGTTTGATCAGCAGGGCAATTGGTGCCAACACTTCAAAAACAGTGACGAGCAAGTGTTGGGCTATTTTCGGGTGCGGGCGCTCCGTCCGCACAGCGCCACGTCCGGCGAGCGCCAGCTCATCAAGGAATTCGCACGCATCGCGGGGCTGGCGATCACTCGCGGTGATGCCGATACCACGCTGCGGCAAGCCGCCACCGTGTTTGAGCACACCCGCGAGGGCGTCATCATCACCGATTTAGCAGCCAACATCCTCAGCATCAATCGCGCTTACACCGCCATCACCGGCTACGCAGAAGCGGAAGTGCTGGGGAAAAATCCGCGCTTGCTTCAATCCGGGCGTCAAGAGCGCGGGTTTTATCAAGAGCTGTGGGCACAACTGCTCGCCAGTGGGCATTGGCAGGGCGAGATTTGGAATCGGCGCAAAAATGGTGACATCTATCCGCAGTTGTTGAGCATCAGCGTCGTTTATGACAGCCAAGGTCAGCCCAGTCACTACGTCGGCGTGATGACCGACATCAGCCAACTCAAACAGTCCGAAGCGCAGCTCAAACACCTCGCCCATTACGATCCGTTGACGCATCTGCCCAACCGGCTGCTGGTACACACGCGGCTGCAACAGGCACTGGATCGTGCCGAACGGCAGCGCCAGCGCGTCGCAGTGTTGTTTCTTGATTTGGATCGCTTCAAAAACGTCAATGACAGCTTGGGACATCCAGCGGGCGATGCGTTGTTAGAAGCGCTGGCGCGGCGCTTGAGTGCTCAATTGTCAGATGACCGCCTCATCATTGGTCGGCTGGGTGGCGACGAATTTTTGATCGTGTTGGAACAGATCACCTGTCCACAAAGCGCCGCTCTCGTCGCACAAACGCTGCTCAAATTGCTTGAGCAACCATTTATCTTGGGTGCGGCAGAGCGAATGCACGAGGTGTATATCGGCGCGAGTATCGGCATTGCTGTATATCCAGATGACGGTATTTTAGTCACGGAATTAGTAAAACATGCCGACGTCGCGTTGTATCAATCGAAAGAACAAGGGCGCAACACTTATCGCTTTTATACGCCCACGCTGACCGTTGCAGCGAATGAACGGCTGGCGCTGGAAGCGCGGTTACATCGCGCCTTAGCAAATAATGAATTCGTTTTATATTATCAACCGCAATTTGATACCCAAGCCGGAGCGTTAATTGGTTGTGAAGCCTTGGTACGCTGGTTGTGTCCTGAAGAAGGAATGATTTCACCAGCGCGATTTATTCCATTAGCAGAAGACACCGGGCAAATTATGGCACTCGGTGAATGGGTTTTACGGACTGCTTGCGAACAAGGACAACGCTGGCTTGAAATGGGATTTCCGCCGTTATTTATCGCCGTAAATTTATCAGGACGACAATTACAACAGCATGATTTAGTACAACGCATTGCTGCTGTTTTAGAAGAGACGCACCTGCCGCCGCAGTGGTTGAAGTTAGAATTAACTGAAAGCATGATTATGGGCGGCGGTGAACAAGCGGTGGCGCTATTACAAGCTCTCAAAAGTTTAGGCACGCGCTTGTCAATTGATGATTTTGGCACAGGATATTCATCATTAGCATATTTGAAACGGTTTCCAATTGATGAGCTAAAAATTGATCAAGGCTTTGTGCGCGATATTCCCGGCGATGAAAATGATATGGAAATTGCTGCGACCATCATTGCCATGGCGCGTAATCTCAATTTAAGAGTGATTGCTGAAGGAGTTGAAACGACCGCACAATTAGAATTTCTCACGCGGCAAGGATGTTACGCCTGTCAGGGTTATTTATTCGGGCGTCCAATACCAGCAGATGAATTTGAGCGCACCGTATTTCAGCAGTGATTGCTTTTTTGAGTGACACTCAAGCAATCAAGTATTAAAAATTGGAGTGATAATTGATGTCCGTTACTTATGAAGAGATTCTGAACCTGTTTCGGGAAGTTGCTGAAGCGCAGCGAGAAGTTGCTGAAGCACAAAAAGAAACTGAACGCCTGATGAAAGAGTCATCTCAGGAAACCGAGCGCAGATTTCAGGAAACCGAGCGCATGATGAAAGAATCATCTCAGGAAACTGAACGTAGATTTCAGGAAACTGAGCGCCTGATAAAAGAATCGTCTCAGGAAACCGACCGAATCATCAAAGCACTCTCCAAAAACTTAGGCGATATTGGCAATCGTCTGGGAGAATTTGTTGAACACATGGTCATGCCAACCGTTGTAAATTTATTTCAAGCACAAGGATTGGAAGTGCATGAAGTGCATCCAGATGTCTCGGTGAAACGTGATGGGCGCGGAATTCAAATTGATATATTGGTCGTGAATGATGGTGTAGCAATTGCGGTGGAGTGTAAAAGTAAAATGACCATCGCTTACATTGATGAACACGTTCAGCGCATGGATAAACTAAAAGCAATGTTACCTGCTTATCGTCATCATCGCGTATTGGGCGCAGTAGCAGCGTTGGTCATGCCAAGCGCGGTGGCCGAATATGCGGAACAACAAGGATTTTATGTTTTGATGCAAAGCGGTGAAACGCTCACCATTGGTAATCAACCTGCGTTTTGCGCGAAGGCGTGGTAATGGCTGGAATTTTTATTACAAACGATCTCGTAAATCGCGCACCGCAAATCCGCGCCAGTCACCATTGATAGTTTTATTCAATCCCAACACTTTAAACCGCTCACCCATTGCCGTTGGTAATAGCAGTTGTTTTGCTGCCAATCGCTGTTCTAACGTTATTTCCGCGCCAGCCAATAACTGATCAATGCCGCAACCAAGTAAAAAATGCGCTTGCGTGGTAAATCCCGCCAGCGTAAATCCTGCTGCCTCGCCCGCTTCAGCAACGGCTGTGAAATCAACGTGCGCGGTAAGGTCTTGTAAACCCAAGTGCTGATATAAATCGCCGCTCACTTGATGATGGTAATAACCAAGCAAGGTGCCGCTTGTGCGATCTGGCTGATAATAATTGGCACGCGAATAACCGTAATCGCTCACCAATACCACGCCAACATCCAGCATCGCGCCCACCGCTGCCAGCCACGGTGCAAGGCGCAGATTCACTTCCGAGCTGTAGCCGGGCGCTTGCGCTAAACCGGCGGCATGTAATGTGGCAACCGCTGCGGTCAAGCCCGGCGATTGCACCGGAGCAGCGATGTCCATCAATGTCCCCGCCGTTGTCGTCACCAATATCTCAGTCACCGTGCCATCGGCGGCGATTTGAAAGCGGGAGACCGGCATCGCATCCAGCACCTCATTTGCCACCACCACGCCGCGCAGATGTTGCGGCAAGGTCGTCAGCCACTCGCAGCGCGGAGCAAGGTGCGGCAGTTCAGTAAACAGGCGCTGGCGCTGCCGGGCGGCGAGTTCGGCGCTCAATTCCACAATCCAATAATGCGCCGGCACACTCTCCAGCCGTTCCAATTCGCGCAGCACCGCGACCGCCAGCGCCCCGCTGCCCGCGCCAAACTCCACGATATCATTGGTCATTCCAGCAGGTGGTGGCGTCAATGCTTGCAACACTTCGGCACATTGGGCAGCGAGGCACTGCCCAAACAGCGGCGATAATTCCGGTGCCGTGATGAAATCGCCGCCAGCACCGAATTTGTGCGCCCCAGCAACGTAATACCCCAGCCCCGGCGCATACAGCGCCAGCTCCATAAACGCATCAAATGGCAAGCGTCCACCCGCTGCGGCAATCTCCGCACAGAGCAACTGATGAAGTTGGGCGCTGAGATGTTGGGCATGAGCGTCAGCGGTCAGCATTTAGCGAATCCAATCAATCAAATTCATCAACGGGTTAAGACCCGGACGCGGCGCCAGCACCCGCCCGCGCACACTGTGTCCAGCCTCACCCACCGAGCGCGGATCGCCGCTCAACAGCGGATGCCAAGGCGGCAGCGTTTTACCTTCCGTGAGACGACGATAAGCGCAGGTTTCCGGCAGCCAAGCCGCATCGCGCAGCGTTTCGATGGTCAAGGTGATGCAATCCGGCATGAGCGTGGCGCGAGCGGCATACTCTTGACAGCGGCAAGTCTTGAGATTGAGCAACGCGCACGCCACCCGCGAATAGACAATCTGGCCGGTGTCCTCATCCTCAAATTTTTCCAAACAACATTTGCCACAGCCGTCACACAACGCTTCCCATTGTTCTGGCGTCAACGCTGCCAGCGGCGTGGTTTCCCAAAAACGTTCAGACATCACCACCATTCCAAATTGATTTCAATAGAATTAACGCAACTACATTTCTAAATCAGTTGATCGCGCATTTAACTAAACACTGACCATTCACTATTACAACTGCGCTCATAAAAAAACCACAATTCAATCCGACGCGCTGGCGCTATAAACTCCATCTTGTCCGAGAATGTCCCGCAACCGCCGCAGCGCCTCCAATTGAATTTGCCGCACCCGCTCACGAGTAAGACCGATCTCAGCAGCGATTTGCTCCAACGTCGCATCTTCATCGCCTTGCAAACCAAAGCGACGCTCCAAAACATCGCGTTGTTTATCCGTCAACTGCTGCAACCACTGTTCAAGCTGGCGCTGCTGCGCGACATCTTCAAGTTGAATTGCTGGATTGATTGCTGCCGGGTCTTCGAGAAGATCAAGTAACGAATGCTCAGGGTCTTGATCCAATGGCGTATCTAGCGACCGAATTTGCGTATTTAACATTAGTAAACGTCGCACCACTAACACCGGTTTATCAATTAAATAGGCAACATCATCAATGGTCGGCTCGTGATCAAGTTGAGAATTGAGCTGACGAATGGCGCGTAAACACAGATTGATTTCTTTAATGAGATGTACTGGAATTCGCACAGTACGCGCCTGATTCATAATTGCCCGTTCAATTGCCTGTCGAATCCACCATGTCGCATAAGTTGAAAAACGAAATCCGCGTTCAGGATCAAACTTTTCCACTGCATGAATTAAACCTAAATTACCCTCTTCAATTAAGTCAAGCAAAGGCAATCCGCGATTTGAATAGTGGCGAGCAATGTTGACTACCAGCCGTAAATTGCACAAAATCATTTGTGACCGCGCCTGCGCATTACCACCTTGAATCTGGCGTGCTAACTGGATTTCTTCCGCAGCAGTTAATAATTGAAAAGTGCCAATATCATGCAAATACAGCAGCGTCATATCCACTTGCGTGGTGCTTGGTTCCACATCATCTGACGGAGTAAACAACGACAGCGACGCGCCAACCTCAAATAATTCATCAGCGGTATCAAATGTCTGCTCCACTGGGAACGCATGATCATCACTAGCGTTTTGATCCTCAGCACCGGTCATATCAGTTTCCGTGCATCAATCCAATAAGTTAAAGCTGAAAGTGCAGAACAGTTATTCATGCACGACTCTTTTATAATACAATCACCCACGCCTTTTAAGCGTTACGCAATCACACATTCCGCACGAGATCAGAGTTATTTGTTATGAATTTACGAGCACTGATATGTTTATTAGTATTGTCAGATTTTGCCAATGCTGCCGATAGCATTGCTACTCGCTATCAAACATCATGCACCACCTGTCATGGCACTGATGTGTATACGTCTACCAAGCGCAGAATAACGTCTTTTGATGCGCTAGAACGACAAGTAAAACGCTGCACGTTGGCACTGAGTTTGCGCTGGTCTAATGATGAAGTGCATGATGTGAGTACATACTTAAATCAACGGTTTTATCATTTTCCACGCTAATTCAATATGTCTAGAAGTTACGCAGTTGCGATATAATCTATTGATTGATTTATCAGTTGTCAGTTAGCGGTGATAACCGACAGCCGACAACTTTTTGCAACTACATAACTCCTAGTTTCATTATTTATTTTGGTGCTAACGTGATTTGATTGTTCGCATCATCAATTGTCATCCGAAAACGTCCCAGCACATTCATTCCCAATAGCGCCTGCCCACCGAGGCGCTGATCCTCAATAAATGCGACCGCTACATTGGTCAGCCGCTCCGTCCCGAGCACCAACGCCGGCAAGCGCCCAATTTGCGCCGATACGGTGCCATTCGCCGTTTGCACTGAGCGTTTTCGCAACGTTGCCGAATTCAAACCGAGGCGAGCGAGTAAAGATAATGGCAACACCACCTGCTCGGCTCCGGTGTCAATTAGCAACGGTTGTTGCAATTGTTGTTTATTCATTCCTTCTAGGGTCGCATTAACCACATGCGCTGCGCCTTGTCGTTGCGTTGGCAATACAATATCAGCGCCAGCGGTGGACGGTGACGACGGTGCGTCGTGGGTTGGTGGCGCGGTCACTGCGGTTTTTTCACCCAAAATCAATACCCGCTCAACGCGCTGCGCCGAACTTTGCACAATTACATAATTAAAGTTTTCCAATAGCAAACGCAAACGCTCAATTAATTGCGTTCCTTCAGCATGTGCCACCGCATCAGTGGTGTATTCAATGCCGCTGGTTTCAAAACCGTATTCTGTCATCAATCGCTCTAATTCCGCGTTGACTGCAATGGGTGCAGCGGCAAAAATTGGCGGCGTTAAAAATACTGCTACACAAAAGAGCTGCCGCAAATAAAAAACAACATGCTGAAACTTGATGCGCTTGTTCATTATTCAACCTGCGCGTTGCACCATTGCTGCCACATTTCCCGATAAGCCAGCTCAACACGCCGTGCAAAACCAATCTCATCACAACAAATACTTGCGGTTAATTCTTGGCGCAGCGTGGTACGAATTGCTGCTAATTGAGTGACATCAGTAGCGAGAGCAACGGTTTTTTCAATATATGCAGTTTCAGTATCGGCGATCCATTCAGGATGACCAGCGCCAGTTAAAATTGAACTGCCTAAACGTCCCACGCTGGGACGCGCCGCTAAAGTAATAAATGGAATGCCAAAATATAAGGATTCAAATAACGTGGTTCCAGAATTGTGCGGAAAACAATCCAGACTAATATCAATGCCATGCAATACGTCCCAAGGTGGACTTTGATAACCAATTTCTAAACGTTCAGAATCAATTCCATGTGCAGCAAAACGCGCAATTAAATCAGTTTGCATGGCAGTTGAGGTGAAATCTTTGCTATTCACCACTAAACGCGCCGTAGGCAGTTGTTGCAATAGCTTTGACCACACATGAATTGTGTGATGATTGATGCGAATTGCCCGCGTGAGAGTGCCAAAAGTGACATAACCGCGAGTGAGCGCCGGTAATGGATTTACCTCGCCTATGTCGGGCGTTTGTCGATAAACGTAAGCTGGAGTTTTGATGCGCCAAGGTGTTTCGGAAAAAAGATGTTCACTGCCAACTGGCGTCATTATTTCATCGGTTAAGAAATAATCAATTGCCGTTAAGCCGGTGGTATACGCATAACCGAGCCAAGACACTGCAATCGGTGCTGGACGATATGCAAACACACCCAGACGATTATTTGAGGTATGACCTGCAAGATCAATTAAAATATCAATGTGATCGGCACGAATTCGCTCGGCAAGTTCCGTATCGCTTAAAGTGCGAGTTGGTACCCAATGCTCCACGCAGCGACGATAACACTCAGTAATTGCATCTTCTTTAACTAATTCGGCATAAGCAGTAACTTCAACTTGCGTTTTATCGTGCCGCGCCAATAAAGGCTCTAAAAAATATAAGGTTGAATGTGCGCAAAAATCTGGCGAAACGTAGCCAATTTTGAGTCGTCGCTCTGGAGTGCGGTCATTGAGGTGTGGTTGCCAATTACAATGCAATGGTTCAGCAATCCGCTGATTGAATTCTTGATAAACAGTAAAAATCTCTTCAGCACTGCGATCAGGATGATAGTTTAGGGAAAAGAGCAGAGAACTATAAATTTTCTTCGACGCACTCACTGTCAATGCTTTTTTATAATCACTAATCGTATCGTCTGATTGATTAAAAGCGTAATGTGTACTGCCATGAATTGCTAACATCTCAGAATCACTTGATGCCAACATCACAGTTAATAATTGAGATGCTAATTGCTGTCTCTGAATGGGAGAGTTATTGCCATACAGCTTTAAAGCACGTTGATACAATGCTGCGGATTCATCTAAACGCCCAAAACGCTGAAAAACATTAGCAAGATTAGATAAAATTTCAGGATGATTGGGTTGAATCTGAAGAGCGCGTTGTTGTAAATCCAACGCTGCATCCAATTGACCAAGTGCGAGTTGTACATTACCAAGATTGCTGAGAATTTCTGCATCGTTGGGCTGTAATGCCAATGCTTGTTGATAACAGTTAAATGCTGCTGTGAGTTGTTGCTCGCCGCGCAAAATTGCACCAAGCACAAGATATGATTTAACGTGTTGTGGATTCAGATATAGTGCATGACGACAATAGAGTTTTGCATCTTCGCGTTGCCCCAAACGATAAGATAATTTCGCTAAATTGTAAAACGCCGCTACAAAATGTGGAGCTAATTTAGCAGCGCGAGCGTAATGGAATAAGGCGTCATCAAGTCGCTCTAAATCTTCACAAACAACACCTAATGTATTCAAACATTCGGCATCATTGGGATCGCATTGCAACGCTTTTTCCAATGCGGCTATTGCGTCTTGACTGGATTGATTGTGCGCCAACACGGTGCCCAGTATTTTCCAACCCAAGGCATGATGTGGATAATGGATTGTAAACGTTTGCGCGTATTGCTGCGCAGCTTGATATTGACTTGTTTCAAACAAAGTAAAGAGCGCATCAATTTCAGTTGCGGTTGGTTCCTGTCTCGGTAATGGCGCAATTGGAGCTGACGTGACGATCTGTACTAAATGCGCTTCTAATTCTGTCGCTGCTGGCGTTTCTAATCCATTCGCTTGCGCTTGGCGAATGACAATTAAAGCATCTTCTGATCGTCCAGCTAATAACAAACCTTCAGCGAATGCTTGCCAATGAATACCAGTGTCTGGTGCTAATTCTAGCGCCTGCTGCAAATGGTCTAAGCCAATCTCAAATGCACCGCGCTCAATGTTTAAAACTCCAAAACCGTGATGCGCGGCAGCATGATTTGCATTTTCTGCTAAAAGTTGTTGATAACCGTCAGCGGCTTGATCTAAATGACCAGCACGGTGCTGCGCGATGGTTGCTGCGAATAGCGATTGAGCCGTCATTTAATTCTCCGCTGATAGTAGTAAACGATGAGTTATTCTTCTTTCAAACCTAAAACCATGCGATCAGTAATTGGGCGAATGAGGTATTCAAAGAAGGTACGCTCACCGGTTTTAATCATCACGTCTGCTGGCATTCCGGGTAGCAGTGTTAAACCACGCAGCGTATTCATGCCTTCTGGATTGACTTGAATTCGTGCTAAATAATA
Organism: Thiocystis violascens; assembly: GCA_020721065.1. Classification (GTDB taxonomy): domain Bacteria; phylum Pseudomonadota; class Gammaproteobacteria; order Chromatiales; family Chromatiaceae; genus Chromatium; species Chromatium violascens_A. The sequence goes on from DYNM01000011.1 coordinate 74,141, forward strand.
CGGTGCGCCCGTGCTTGGATCGGTTAAGCGGTCACCAGAAATGGTTAATACGGTGCCAAATACGGTTGGCGTGACGCGTGAATTAAAGGCTGAAAAACGAATTTCAGCGGATAAGCCGGGCAATACTTGATCCACATCAGTAGGTTGTACTCGCGCTTCAACCAATAGCGGTTCACCTTCGGGAATGATGTCTAAAATGGGATCGCCAGAACGTAAAACGCCGCCAACCGTGTGAATACGCATTCCGACAATTGAACCAGATGATGGTGCAATCACCACTGTGCGCTCTAATGTTTTTTCTAACGCCCGAATACGTTCGCGCAAATCAGATAAATCGGTTTGTGCGGCTCGCAATTGTTCTACAACATCGCTGGTAAAGACGCGGCGCACCTGTGCAATTTGTAATTTTGTTTCACCAATTTGTACTCGCGTCGCAGCGACGGAAGAGAGATGTTCGGCGCGTTCCCCTTCTAATTCTGCCACCATCCGTTCCCATTCGCGTAAACGGCTTTTATCACCTAATCCTTTCGCAAAGAGTTTGTGTAAACCTTCAATTTCTTCTTGATAAAGACTAATGCGTTTTTCTTTACTGGCAGCAAGTCCAGTTAAACCGCGAATTTGTTCTTCAAGCTGTCCCACGCGCTGTTGTAAAACGTCCACTTCACCAGTCATCGCTTGATGACGCGCCTGAAAGACACGCGCTTGACCGGTCATGGCTTCTTCAACGCGAGGATCGTTTTTGATCGCCAATAAATCGTCAGAGAATGTGACCTTGCTGGCACCGTCGCGCTCGGCAATGAGGCGGGATTCTTCAGCGCGGCGGGCGAAAAATTTGCCCCGCGCAATTTCGAGTTGCGCTCGCGCCTCAGTGTCGTCAATCCGCAACAGAACTGCGTCTTTTTCTACCGTGTCGCCTTCGCGCACCAGAATTTGGCTGACGATGCCGCCTTCCATGTGTTGCACGGTTTTACGCGACGATTCGACGGTCACGATGCCGGGAGCGACGGCGGCGCTGTCAATCGGCGCAAACGCTGCCCACACGCTGAAGCCGCCCAAGCCGCCCAGTAATACCAGCAGTCCCAACAGTCGTTCTGGACCGTCGCTGGTGCGTAAGCTGGTGGTGTCGGCTTTTGGTTCGACCGTTTTCGGAATAACGTTAATATCCAAAGTCTTATGCCTTCTAAAAGTGAATGCGACCCGCTGCAATGCGCAGCGGTACAGCGTGTTGGGTTAGCCGACTGCCATCGCGGTGCCTGCCGCTGAACTGGCGGTGTTGCTGACGCTGGTGGGTTTGGCGAATTGTGACAACACCTGATCGCGGGGCGCGAAAAGGTGCAACATGCCTTCGCGCAACACCAGAATTTTATCGACGCCACTCAACACGTTAGGGCGATGGGTGATGATAAACACGGTGGAGCCAGCGGCTTTGAGCTGCGCAATGGCGCGTACCAGTGCGGCTTCACCTTGCTCATCCAGATTGGAGTTGGGCTCGTCGAGTACGACCAGCACTGGCTCGCCATACATCGCTCGCGCTAAACCCAACCGCTGGCGTTGTCCGCCGGAGAGCACTGCGCCGCCGACGCCGACGGGTGTGTCATAACCCTTTGATAACCCAAGAATCATCTCGTGAACTCCGGCGCGTTGTGCGGCCTGTACCACGCGTTCAGGGTCAACGGTGCCGAAGCGGGCGATGTTTTCGCTGACGCTTCCCTCAAATAATTCAATGTCTTGCGGTAAATAGCCGATGTGTGGACCTAAATCTTCACGGTTCCAACGGCTGATTTCTGCGCCGTCCAGTCGCACTGTGCCCGCAGCAGTTGGCCACACGCCCAACATGACCCGCGCCAGCGTGGATTTGCCGGCCGCACTCGGTCCGATCACGCCGATGACTTCGCCGGGCGCAACGTCAAAACTGATGCGTTTCAACACTGCGGCGGTGGCACCGGGCGGGGCGGCGACGACTTCTTGGAAGCTGATTTGTCCAATCGGAGTGGGTAGACGCATGTTGACGGGGCGGGCGGGCACGGATTGCAGCAGAGTTTGCAGGCGGCTGTAGGAGGTGCGGGCGGTAAGAAAGCCTTTCCATGCACCGATCAGCATGTCGATTGGAGCCAGCGCCCGTCCCATCAGGATGGAGCCGGCGATCATGATGCCGGGGGTGACGATTTGTTGAATGGCGAGATACGCGCCGACGCCGAGGATGAGCGATTGCAGGGTGATGCGCACGGTTTTACTGGTGTTGATGAGGAAGCCGGCGCGGTCACTGGCAAGTGCTTGTAGCTTTAACATCTCAATGTGACGCGCCAGCCACCGTTGGTGAACATTTTGCAACATGCCCATGGATTCCAACGCTTCGGCGTTGCGCAAATTGCCTTGCAAATAGTTGTTGCTGGCGACGGCTTGGGCGTTGGCCATTGCCAACGGTTTGCTGGTGATGAGTTCGTTGGTGATGGCGAGAATGATGAGGATGACGGCACCGCCGACGGCGAGCCAGCCGATCAGGGGGTGCATCAAAAATAATACTGCCATGTATAAAGGAATCCACGGGGCGTCAAAGAAGCCGAATAGGCCGTTGCCGGTGAGGAATTGGCGCAGGGCGGTGAGGTCTTGAATCGGTTGGATGCCGGTGTGTCCGCCGCCGCGTAAATTGGCGTCAAACATGGCGGCAAACAGGCGGCTGTTGAGGTGCATGTCGAGGCGGGCGCTGACGCGGACGAGGATGCGGGAGCGAATGAGTTCGAGTGCGCCCATGAGTGCGTACAGTCCCACTACGAGCAGGGTGAGCACTAAGAGCGTCATGGCGCTGCCGCTTGCCAACACTCTGTCGTAAACTTGCAACATATAAAGTGATGGTACTAACAACAGCACATTGATGAAGGCACTGAAAAAGCCGGTGTATAAAAAGGAGTTGCGGCTGGCTTGCAGGGCTGATCGCAATTCGTCAATGGGAGGACGGGCACGTTTATTCACGGAAAGTTACCAATGGAAAAAGGAAGCTGGGCAGGCGCTCGGCGCGTCTGTGTTAGCCAACATCCTACCAAAATGGGCTGGCGCGGGGGCGGCAGCCGCGCCTGACACGTTGGCAAGATGGCATCCAAACGCTGCGATAAAAAGCAAAAAACCCTGCAAATTCTTACTATATCCTGATAGTCTTCACCTATAGTGTCACGATATAATCGGGCGGACACGCTGAAAACAATCGGGTGTGATTTATCGCAAACAAAGGTTTTTTACCGTCAAAGCGGATAAATCAGTCAGATTTTAAGCACTTTGTTGAGGCGTTCGGAAAACTGTAGGGATCATTTTCTATGCAAAGTCGTCACTACGCTAACGCGGCGCGTGTGGAAAATGACCAGCATCCGCCACACAAAACTTGCGTTCTGGCAACACATGGGTAAAATACAACTCAGGCACGCTCGTTTGTAGTGTTTTAACCACAAGCTGATGTTGGCGGTGTTTGCCAGTGCGGTAAAATGTTTAGACAAAAAATCGCCATTGATCACAGCTAAGAGGCACGTCAACACTCCGCCATGTTTGCGTCTAAGTACTTTCCCTATGCTTGCGCTTGTGTACGATCCCGGTTGCTGGTAGCGTCCAAACGCGCCGACTAATCCGGTTTCAAGGTTTTTGTTTTTGTCACCCAACCCTTAAGGAATCCTAATCATGGCTCTTCAGACTTTCCAACAAGATTTTTATTTGACCCAGAATCCTGATGTGTTTGCAGCGGTGCGCGACGGTTTGATGACCGCCGAGGAACACTACGTTAAATATGGCGAGCTCGAAGGACGCCAGCCAAATCCTTACTTCGATCCAACGGGTTACATAGCGGCAAATCAGGATGTTGTACCTGCGGTTGCCAGTGGTATTTTCAGCAGTTTTCTTTCGCATTTTGAACTCAATGGCGTACATGAAGGGCGTCAGCCGGGAGCGACTAACAGTTTCAACGAAACCAACTATCTTGCTGAAAACCCAGATGTCAAGGAAGCCGTTGATTCTGGTATTTTCAGCAGCGGTTATGCGCATTATGTTCTCCACGGTGCGGGTGAACCAGGTCGCGGTAATGGTGTTGCCGTTGAACCGCCAGATCCTTCGCAGGGTCAAGATTTCACCCTCACCACTGGTCAAGACCTTTTCCCAGAGAATTCTGCTACCGGTAACGCAGGTGCAGACACGATTCGCGGTGTTGCTGGTCAGTTTGAGGGTGCTCAAGACCAAACCACGCTGAACTCTTCCGATATTATTGATGGTGGCGTAGGTGACGACCGCTTAGTCGTCAATATGACTGGCGATCAATATCTCGGTGGCGCAACGATCAAAAGCATCGAAACACTGCAGATTGGTACTAACCTTGCTGATCATGTCGTCGCATTTGACATGAACGTCAACCAAGGCGCTTATGAAGTCACGAATGTCAATACACTGGATTATGACCAGATCACCACCACTGAGACGCTGGTAGTTCAGAACGTCGTTCCGGTTGATCCGCAAGCAGACGCGGCAGATCTTGTTGTACCTAACATCATTTGGGCAAATGAAGCTGGTTCTGCAGCAGGCACTATTGCGACCACTTATCGTCAATTGAGCATTAACGGCGCTGCTGATAATCAATCGGTTGAGTTAGTAAACGTTGATGCCACTCAACACGCAGGCGATGGTGTGTTGGCAATTGGCGCTGGGATAGAAAGCATCACCATTATTTCTTCCGGTGCTGTTGCACAGAATACTTTAAATGATCCTGATTACACTGGTAGTCTTGGTGAGACTGCTGCCGCAAATATCGGCAATATTGATTACAACGATACGGGAGATCATAACGGAGCTTTCTTTGCCGGCTACCAGTATGAGCTAGATGTCGCCGGCAATACTACAGTCAGTGACACTATGGTTGTGGGCAGCGCCGCTGATTTAGTTTCGCGTGGCTCGTTGACATCAGTCATTCTTCAAGGCGGTACAGCGATTGGTAAAGGTGCCGACGTTATCGTAAAAGCACCGGATGCGGTTGGAAGAGATAGTGTTTCCGATGTATGGCTGCATTCTGTTGGTTTGACTGATCGTTGGGTCAGCGTCTACAACTCAAAATTAGCTTTTACTACCACTGGCGATACTAAAGCTGTTAATCCTACCGCAGATGGTGGCATTACTAATGCGTTTGGCGATGGAACTGCTTCCAACTTACTGTCAGTTGGTTCGCGTGTTACCACAGTAGATGCTTCCGGGATGAATGCCAATACTTTCATCCGTTTTGTCCCGAAAGATAACGACTCTGCTTCGGATAAAACTTTCATCGGTGGTAAGGCAGATGACTATGTTGAGTTTGAAACCGGCAACGTTACTGCAACAGGCGATACCGGTGCAGATACCTTTGCTTTTGTTAACAGTCAACCGAAGTCTGCATTCAGCGAGAATGACAAACTAACTGGCGGTGAAGGTGAGGACACGATTCAACTTGGCCTGAATGGCTTTGGCAATTACACCATCTCCCAAACTGAATTGCGTAACAAAACGGGGATTGATGTACTTGACCTGCGTGGCGATGAGAGCAATGTGACATTGTCATCCGATTTCGTTAGTAGTGCTGATGAAGCAGGGCGTATTACGGTTCACACTGACCGTATCGTACGTACATCTAATGAGGACGACGCAAATAGTCCGACGCAATCCAATCAGGAAGATACTTCGACGCATATCGTTGATCTGACATTTTTGGGTTCAACCGATGGTGTGACTTACAAAGGCGGTTCTGGTAGTGATCGTCTCATTCTCAATGATGCAACTTTCAACGTCCAACAGGTACTCGATGGTGGCTTATTCGATGGCTACGCTAGTCGTAACGATGATAAAAATGACCTCACGAAAGATTGGGCAACTGCTGGTGACTACAATACGCTTACCGTTACTACCAATGGTGAACAAGTAGTGCTTGATGCTCGAGACCTCAGTGGAGTCAATAACTTCGATGGTTTGGTACTGACCAAAAATTCGGCAACGGCAACTTATGACATCACGCTGACTCAAAGTTTCCTTTACGCCAATACGAGTGTTCAGGATGAAGTAACCGATACCGAAACTAACGATACCATCTTCCAGATAGGAACCATTGCAGCAGCAAACCAATTTGCATTAAACGCCGGTGATACCGTCGAAATTGATGTTTCCGATTTGTTGAGTCCTGACAACACGAAGCTTGCAGTGGCAGGTTTTGTTCGAAAGTTTGATGTCACTTCTTTAGAAGACGCAGGAGTCACTATAAATTTCTTCGGTCACGATCATGCAGAGATTCTTTTACCAGCTCTCCAAGCTCTAAGTTTAGCTGCTCGACCTAATGAAGATCCCGTTGGTCGCACTGATGTACTGATGTCAACGCCTCATGTGAAAGAGATTCTCGGCAACAACCTGATTGCGCAAGGTGCAGGTTTTGATACTGCGAGCGGCTTCTTATTGACCGGCGGACTTGCCACTGCGCAGAATGACACCCTGACTACCTCGGCTGAGAATATGTTTGGTTCGAATATCAAGATGGCGGGTGGCATTGACACATTGAATATCACCACTGATGCGGTAGGCAAAGATGCTTCGGGATTAGCGACCGCTGATGCACCAGAAATCGTCAACCTCGAGGCAGGCGCAACTGGTGCTGGCTTCACTAATGCCAATGGTGCGGGCTTCACGGTCAACGCCAAAGCTACTTCCATTGTCAAACTTGGAACAGGTGGTCAGTCCTTTAATGGTTCGGCAGGTAGTGACACGGTTACCACCAATACAGGTGCGGATACAGTTAAAACTGGAGATGGTGCTGACCAAATAAGTAGCATTGATACCGCTGGAGTAGATGGTGACACCATCGATGCTGGGGCTGGTAATGACACCATTCTGATTAGCGCAGGCAACCAAGTTGTTGACGCTAGTAGCGGTGCAGATGTCGTTTTCGTTGAGTTGAGCGGCACCGATGATGTTTCCCTCGGTGTTGATGGTGATGCGGATAACGTCCTCATTCAGAATGAAGCCATTAGTGATGCTGACACTTCTGTTGTCACTATTCACGACTTCAACATTGCCAATGACAGCATTTCGCTTGGGCTAGGAGTCTTTGGGGTAGTACCGACTGCTACTTCCAGTGGATTAATGATTCACTCGAATACCACGACCAGTCTGAAAGATTTGGCCATTGGTACCGTTTTAGCGATTGATACCGCTGATGCTTCATCTGGTGCAACAGCAGATCAAATGCTGACCTATATGACAAAAACGCTTGGTGTCACTGCTGCTACAGACAGCAAAATTACTGTTGTTGCTTATGACGCTGCAGGTAATGCGTCGCTCTATCAGGCGCAGGACACTAATGGTGCCGTCAATGTAGATGGAGTGCTTGCTTTTGATGACATTGAGCTAGTTGGTGTTGTTCAAGGTGTTGGAGTGAACGCACTCACCGCTGACAACTTCGGTTAAGCGATAACGCCTCGGTTAGCTAATGTTGTTAGCTGATCGAGGTAACTGCATTAACCCACTCACACTTTCATTACTTTTCAGGAGAACTTTTCATGTCACTCAGCTTTAAAGATTTTTTCGCGAAGGATACCGGCACTAAAGAGCAATACGACAACTGGAAAAATTCCAGTAATGGTGGCGGCGGTGGCACGGGTGAAACTGATGATTTATCTCTGGATGGTCTGGGAACGAGCACTGATCCAGTCACTAAAGATGCAGCTGGTGGAATCAACTACACCGATAACGCCACTGATGCCATTGGTAACAATGTCATCATTACTGGGTTTGGAGAGGATGATTCAATCACCATCACTGGTGCGACTGCCGAACAATATGATGATGGCGTGATCGGTGTAAACGACGCGGGTGATGTTTCTATCACCTTCAACAACGAAGGTATCTTGCATCAAATTACACTCACTGGTATTGCTCCTGCTGGAGACTTGATTTTTGACACAGCGAGTTTCAACGCGCTTGCTGTTGGCGATTTGTTTTTTGTTTAGCAGTGGATAAAAAGCAAAGGCAGGTAGAGTTTTGCTGAAGTTTGAGGATAACCGGTCGAATGCCGGTTGTCCTTCAACGCTAAAGTCTAGGAACTTGTTTTACTTTCCGGTTTAGGTGAAACGCCTGCCTTGATGCGGATTGACGCTTAATAACGTCATTTTCGTCCACTGTTCGCACGGAGATTGAATATGGCAAAGTTACTCCTGACAACGCAAGATGTTGGTAACACCATTCCTCTTACCGGAACCATATCTTGGGATGTGATTGGATCAAGTAAAGTTGATTTTCTCGAAATTGCAGCTGGCACTAAAGCCTCTATCTTGGGTGGTCAGGGTCAGGATGTGTTTCATTTACTTGGTGATCAATCCGACTACACTGTGCATCAAACTAGTACCAATGCTGTTTTTACTCATCAGGCAACAGATCAAACTGTAACTATTCGGACGTTGAGCACCACAGGTGACTTTATTGCGTTTGGTGAAAATGATGCGTTGTTGAGTTTAAAAATTGCAGACGGCGCGATCATGCTGGGTACGCAACGCTTAACCTCTGCCCCTGTAGATATTACCGCTACTACTATCAGTGATAGTGAACTAGAAAATGCAGTTATCCTTGATCGTAAAGGCACTACAACAACGGAACTTGAGTTAGATGCAGGTGATTTTGGGTTTACGTTCACAGATGAGGTGACCACATCTAATAACGTCCGCATTACAAATTTCACTGATGATGATCAGATTGTTATTTCTGGCGCATCTGCCGACGATTATGATGACGGTGTGATTGGTACTAACGCTGACGGCGATGTTGTCATTACTTATAACGAATCTGGCATTCTCAATCAAATCACTATCGTTGGTATTGCTGCTGACGGTTCATTGGTCTCAAACGTTGATTCGTTCAATGCACTCCCTGTGGGCGATTTGAGCTTCGGTTGACGATGGTTAAAACTATTTGAATCCCTTTACGTCATTTTGATTTCATTCCCCCATTTCAAGAACTTTTGGAGAAAATTTTATGGCAACAAGCAGTCTCGTTCTCAGTACCACAGCAGCAGGTAGTCCTATCAGCATTCCCGTGCTTACCGGCGGGATTGTGGTTAATGGCACGGATGCAGTCGAAACTCTTCTTGTCCCTGTTGATGCACATGCCAGCATCAATGGTGGCGGTGGAATTGATGTCGTGCATTTTGCTGGTGGTACGGCGGATTACACCGTCAGCGCAAACGGAAACAATGTCTTATTTACCCATAAGGTTACTGGTGCTGTTACTACCGTTGCGAAAGTGGGAGAAATCGGCGATCAAGTTCAATTTGGCACCACTGGTTTACCTACCACGCTGAAAATTGTCGACGGAGCCATTGTTCTTGGCGAAGGTGATACCGTTCAAACGATCACTGCTGAAGCCGGAGAAGTGACTGGCGCAACGGGTACGACTGGACCTGTTGACGAAACTGCACCAGTGTTTGCTGGCGCAACAGTTGAAGATGCAACGCTGACGATCAGCTATGAAGAAGGCAGTGCGTTGTCTTCGGTCAACCTTCCCAATCCTAGTGTTTTTGTTGTGCTGGTTGACGGTGTTCGCAATCCGGTGACAGATATCACTGTTGATTCAACAACTAATACTGTGATTTTGACTTTAGAAACGCCGGTTATTGCTGGTTCAATTGTCACCCTTTCGTACTTTGATACGAATGACACTAACGACGCAAAGGCAATTCAAGACGTTGCAGGTAATGATGCAGCTTGGTTAGTTAATGAAGCAGTGAGCGTTGGTGGAGACGTCTCCAACGAAGCACCAGTTGTTACTGAAGAATCCTTCACTGTAGCAACAGACGGTTTAGAAGTTGGCACGGTCACGGCAACTGATCCAGAGGAAACCACTGTTACCTTTGCAATTGCTGAAGATGGCAGTAATCCAGACGTTAATGGAGACGGCGTTGCTGCATTTACCATTGACGCTGACACCGGCGCATTGATGGTCAACGATCCAGCAGAGTTAGTTGCTGGTGAAACCATCACGCTGACGATTGAAGCGACTGATGAAGACGGAATCGTTGGCACTGGTACGGTCACGGTTGAAGTGACTGAGCCAGTTGAGCCAGAAAACCAAGCACCGATTGTTACTGAAGAATCCTTCACCGTAGCAACAGACGGTTTAGAAGTTGGCACGGTCACGGCAACTGATCCAGAGGAAA
>DYNM01000011.1:84426-90446 GCA_020721065.1 Thiocystis violascens
CATTGATGGTCAACGATCCAGCAGAGTTAGTTGCTGGTGAAACCATCACGCTGACCGTTGAAGCGACTGATGCTGACGGAATCGTTGGCACGGGCACGGTCACGGTTGAGGTGACTGAGCCAGTTGCCACAGAAGATACGACTCCTCCAGTTTTCTCTTCGCTAACAACTGCTGATGCAATCGAAAACCAGAATGTGCTTTACACCGCAGTAGCAACGGATGACAGCGGCTTGGCAGTGTACGGTTTGGATTCGACCAGCACTGACGCAGCACTGTTGGCCATTGATGCGACGACCGGCGTTGTGACGTTGAAAACCGGTGACTTGGACTTTGATGCGGCTGATGCGAAGAAAATCTATAGCTTCAGCGTGACCGCTGCTGATGGTGCGACACCAGCAAATGTGACAACGCAAGCAGTCACCATCACTGTCACCGACGATGCACTCGATAACGGTCCGACCAAGGTTGCTGTGACCGCCGCCAACGATGCTGCCACGCCAGTTACTGATGCGTCACTCGATGATTTCATTTTCGAAATCGCAGCAGGCAACTACACTTACAACATCAGTGGTTTCGGTGATGATGACCAACTTGATTTCCCAGTTGGCAATGAAGCGTCAGTTAGCAACAGCAGTTTCACAGATAACGCAGTTGATCTGACATGGTCGTCTGCCGGACAAACCGTCACGATCCATCTCAGCGGTTTGGCGACTGGTCTGGATGCGAAATTGAATTTTGTGTCTGATTTCAACCTCGATACCACCTTTGGTGCCGACACGATCATCTAATTCGATGTGGTGATGCAGTAACCCCATGGCTGCCGCTGTTCTGGCGGCAGCCAAACAAGCCGATTTGATTGTTAATCCTCTGGAGAATTTTCATGGCAAAAGTCTATCTTGATGCAGCTGACACCACGTTTACCCTGAGTAATGCGGCGGCAGTGTTTGGCGCCGCTGGTGATCAAAAAGTGATCGTTAATGAGGGTGTCACCGGCGTGGTCTTCGATCAGCTCGTGGAGCGCGTTGATCTGCCCGGCAATTTTGCAGATTTCACCTATAAACAAGCCGGTAATGGCTTGCAGGTGTATGACGGCACGACGTTGATTGCGACGATTCCGTTGCAGGCTGATGGCACTCAGATTGTGACCTCGGCTGGCAGTGTGACCGCTTCGTTGACCGCTGGTGTGATGACCCTCGGCGGCTCAACTGTGAGTGATGTCGCAGCGGGCGCTGTAGCACCAACAGCAGTTGATACGACCGTGACTACTGGCTCAACCTTTGTGCCAGTGCCGACGTTTAGCGTGACTGGACCGACGACTGCGGTTGAAGGTGCGAGCGCGGTTTATACGGTTAATTTGAGCACCGCGCAGGCAACTGCAACCACCGTTGAAGTGGCACTGAGTGGGACGGCGACTCCAAGCACGACAACAGTTTTGGGCGATTTCGGTAGCTTAACCAGCAATATGACGATTGCTGGCGCAACGCTGGGTGCGGATGGCAAGACGCTGACCTTTGCACCAGGCGTAACCAGTGCTTCGATCACGGTTCCAGTCAACTTTGATACAACCACAGAAACCGGCGAGACGTTGATTGCAACCTTGGCAAATCCGAGCACCGGTGCGGTGTTGGGAACTGGTGTGGGTTCGGCAACCACGACTCTGCAAGATGCGCCGCAGCCAGCTTTTGCGTTGACTTCAAATGCAGTCGCAGGAACGCCCACCCAAGAAGGCAGCACCATCGCTTTCACCGTGACTCCAGCAAGTGTGGTGGCCGCTGATACGACGATGAGCATTAACTTGACCGGCGCTGCGGTCGGTGGTGTGTCCTCAACCGCTTTACCAGCAGACTTTTCCCCTAATTCGACAACCGTGACGTTCAAAGCTGGCGATACGGCGGCGAAGACGGTCAATGTTACGGTCATTGCTGATGGCGCTTCGGAAGGTTTGGAAGGCTATAAGGCTTCTTTGTTAGATGGTACGGGCTTTACCGAAATCAGTTCCACCACTGGCACAATTAACGATCCAGTGCCAGCGCTGACGTTGACTGCCGATAAGACTGCGGTCGATGAAGGCAGCAGTGTGACCTATACCGTGACTTCGACGCTGGCAGCACCAACCGGTGGAATCGTGGTGCCTTATACGCTGGGTGGTAATGCGACGTTGACCACTGATTACACCGGCAGCGCGGCGACCACTGGCACGATCACGATTGCGGCGGGTGCTAAAACCGGTACGCTGATTTTGAGTGCGAAGGCTGACAGCACCACTGAAGCAACGGCTGAAGATATTACGGTAACGCTGGGCGCGGTGACGGGTGCGACCATTACTGCCGGCACGGCAACGACGACGATCACTGACACCAGTAAGGCGCTGGGAACTGCGGAAATTGCGTTGTCGGCAACGGCTTCGTCGGTAGATGAAGGTGGTGCGGTGACTTACACCGTGACGCGCGGCTCGGCAGTGACAGGTTCGGCCGTGGTGGTTCCGTACACCTTGGCAGGTACTGCTACCAGCGGTACGGATTACACCCGCAGCGAGTCAACGGGCAATCTCACGATTGCAGTGGGTTCCACGACGGCTTCTGTGACCGTGACCACGCTGGCAGATAACGCGACGGAAGGCACGACACCAGAAACGGTGATTATGACCCTCGGCACGTTGCCAACCGGCACAACTACGGCTACTGGTCAAGGTGGACCGATTACGACCGCAATTAACGATACGAGCGTAGCAGTGGTAGGGCAGACGTTCACGCTCACGACAGCCGTGAATGCTATTCCCGGTTTAACTGGCTCGCTTGGAACCGTCAGCACGGATGGCAACGATACGATTGTTGGTGAATTCAGTGCCACAGCAGGAGCGAATACGCTAAACCCTGGTGACCAAATCAACGGCGGCGCTGGAATCGACATTCTTAAGATGTACGGAACTTACGCTGTTGCTCAGGTTCCAGTAACGATCATCAACACTGAAACACTAGATGTTGTCGTTGCTGCGGACGCTGCGCTTGACTTCAGTGCCTACACCAAGGCTGCCAGCGGCGTGACCACTGTCATGGTGGAAAACGCCACTGCGATGAGCGGGAAAACCATCACCACCACTGCCGGTCAGTCCTTGAGTCTGGCAACTGGACCAACTGGCTCGGTGACGGCTGGAGCCGTGACTTGGGCGGGTTCGGCGACCGATACCGCACTGAATTTGGGTCTAAATGGCTATCAGTGGGTTGCTGGCGGTACACCTGCCGCGTTGACGGTGACAGGCGCTGCGGCGACTACGTTGAACATTGCTTCGACAGGTGCGGCGAATAAAACCGGTACGTTTACTGGACCGACTACCGTCACCAGCCATGTCATTAGCGGCGACAAAGCGCTTACCTACGCATTGGCAGCAGCGGACGCAGCAGCACTGAATAGCATCAATGCCAGCGCAAGTACGGGCGGCGTAAGCGCAGATGTCTCTGCTGGAACAGCGAAGGCTGCATTTACCTTCACTGGTGGTTCAGGAAATGACAAGGTCATTTTTGCAGATAACCAGTTCGGCACTTTCACGACTGGTGCGCAGATCATTGGCAATGCGGGCACTGACACGCTTGGCGTTAAGGATACGGCGTTTACCGTGACTGAATACGCAAGAATCAATCAGGTATCTGGTTTTGACATGTTGAGCTTGGAAGCCACTGGAGCCACGATTGATGTCGCGCAAGTGACCAGCGTTAGCAAGTTTGCGGTCGGCGCGGGCGCTTTCACCGAGATATTCAATAACGCTAAATCAACCACGACATTTACCGTCGATAACACGTCGGGTAACACCAGTACAACGATCAACAATGCGGTGGGTGAGACTGCGACCAATGTCACTTTGGATAACCAAAGCGGTGCTTCCAAAACGTTGGGAACGTTAGCCTTCAGTGGGATTAGCACGGCAACAATTCAGTCTACGGGTTTGGCAGGTGGTGCGAACGTTCTCACCAACATCACCAACGCTGATAACTCGGCGATTACCGTGACCGGCAACTTGGACTTTTCACTGGGCGGTCTCGATGCGACGACCACTGGCAGCAAAGTGGATGCCAGTACGTTTACGGGCAAGTTAACCGTAACAGGTACCACGAAGAGCGATGTGCTGATTGGTGGTTCGGCGGCTGATACGATTCAGGGAGCTACCACTGATACGGCAACCCAAGCAGATACGTTAACGGGTAACGCTGGGGCTGATACCTTCAAATTCGTAGGTTCTCACATTGCTAATTTGATGGATTCCTCAAATGGCACTACTGCTGTTGCAAGAATCACCGACTTTACAGCCGGTTCTGACAAGATATTGCTCGATGATACTGGTGCTACTGCTACAAGTATCGCACTTGCTACAGCGCAAACTATTGCTACTGCGGCTGATTTAACTGCGGTTTATGCAGGCATCACGGCTATTAGCGCTTCTGTTGCGGCGGGTGCTTATGCTGGTGTCGTGGTGAACGTGACGGCTGGTGCAGCGGCTGGTACATATCTGTACATCAACGATGCAACTCCAGCTGTGGATAGTGCGGCTGATATGTTGATTAACATCACGGGTATTAGCGGTACGCTGACGGCAGCAGACTTTTTGCTTGCTTAATCATGTTGGTTGGGTTGTCGCTGTTTGGCGACCTGACTAAACGGTGGTAAATTAAGCCCTGCTCCGCTATTGATGGTGGAGTGGGGTTTTTCTTTAACCTATAAGGCAAACAATATGAAAAAAAAGTTATTTGATTTAATCCGTGAAGAAGAATTGGCTCCTCAAAATACGGAAGAACTGTTTCTTGCTCTTGAACACCAGACATATAAAATCATTCCGGGAACAAAGTGTAGTTATAGGATTGATCCTGAAAATACCAATACAAAGACAAAAAAACATGCTCATGTTTACGCAAAGAAAGACGGTAAAGGTGACGAGCTATATTCTGTCAACATGGATGGTCGTGGGCATGATGGTTCATCAGGAATCAGGATTCCAGCGGCTCATGCAACGTATTTTCGGAATAAGAATTTTTTGATTCCCGATAATCTCACACTCGAAAGTTTAAATTTTTCCTCATTATCACCCGATGATTATGAATTTGTGATACTTGACGAATAACTGTGTCGGTTGAGCGGCGTAGGTTGGGTTGCCGCTGTTGGCAACCCAACTTCTCACCCACCGCTTCAACCTGACTGAATGAAAATGCCCGTTGCTTGATGTTGAATTGGGCGGCGGGTTTTGAATTAATAAATTGGAGTTTTGAGATGTCAATTGTCTTCCCGAATTACTACGACGCTAATCGTGCGTCAACAGTAGTCGCTGATAATTTTGTCAGCGTTTATAACCTCGTAAGAAATCTTGCGTGGTTTTTTTATCTTGTCTACTTGAGGTATAAGCCAATGGATAAACTTTTGAAAGTTATGAGCGTATTAGTTACGCTAATAGGTTTTTTTGCTAGCTTAGTAACTTTAGAGGGGTATATGCGAAACGCTATTCACCAAAGAGAATTTAAGCCAAAAATCAATTCCACAAATGCCGAAACAATTTCAGGAGAGGCTGTAATGAAAGTGACTAAATACGAATTAGGTTTATCAAGTGACGGTAAAAATCAAATCCTTCTTGTTGCTAACAACAAATCACTAGAAAGCCTGCCGCCAGATATTCAGGAACGACTGCTAAAAAACCCTAAACCATTAAATACCTTAGACTTGAAAGCAGGTGAAATCTATATCGCGTTAAATACTGATGAAGCAATGGCGGCAATCAAGGAACAAGGTTACTTTATTGCAAATTACCGCATCGAAATTACTGTAACTACATCAATTCCTAATTGATCCGCGTCGGTTGCCGCTGTTGGCAACCCAACTTCTCACCCACCGCTTCAACCTGACTGAATGAAAATGCCCGTCGCTTGGTGTTGAATTGATCGGCGGGGTTTTTTATTGGGTGTGCGCCATGCCAGTTGTTTTACGTTTGTAGGAGTTACGCAGTTGACCAAAAATAGCTTTAGAATATAGTCGATCCACCG
>DYNM01000001.1 GCA_020721065.1 Thiocystis violascens
GCGATTTTATTTATCAGCACCATTGTATGGCTTGTTCGCAACTGCGTAACTCCTATTTATCTAAAAATTGTTTGTTTTTGTAGCTTCGTGAGCCATAAAGTCTCGCGCTAAAAACGGTAATAATTTCTAACACATCTTTTGCGAGTTCTTCTTCAAAGCGTGGTTGTTTGCCCTTATGAATAATAATGATTTCAATGCCTTGTGCTTCACATAATGCAAATACCAATTCTGCACAAAACGCAATAATCGGTCTTTATGCGTAATCACCAGCCGTTTATAGTTGTCCGCAAAACTAACCATACAGCACCCAAGGCACGAACTGTCCTATCCAGCCTTTAGCATAGCTTGATGATTTGCTGAATACAGCCCAACGATAGGAATAAAGACAGACAAGCAGCGCAAAGCTGTTGCAAGTAAAGCGAGGAGTTTTTTTGGAGCGGAAGAAATAGGAGGATGGTGCGCGAGGGGGGACTCGAACCCCCAAGAATTGCTTCACTGGAACCTAAATCCAGCGCGTCTACCAATTTCGCCACCCGCGCATAGGCTTTGATCTTACGCCGCTGGCGGAAAAATTGGTATCACTGCGCCAGCACTTTATGGCAATGATTTGATTATCAAAGTAAATAAATCATAATCGCGCCAGCTCCCGCGCCACCGTTCCCGCCACGCGCAGCCGCCATTTGTTAAACTCAAGCGTCTTTTTTCGCACATGACATCTCACGGTTTCACGATGAGCAGCACCGCCTTAAACAGCACTGAAGAGATCATCGCCGACCTGCGCCAAGGGCGGATGGTCATCATCATGGATGACGAAGATCGGGAAAACGAAGGCGATCTGCTTCTCGCCGCCGATTGCGTGACGCCAGAAGCAGTCAATTTCATGGCCAAATACGGGCGCGGTCTGATTTGCCTCACCTTGACCAAGGACCGCTGTGAACGGCTGCGCCTGCCGCTGATGGTCAACGACAACCAAGCCGCACATTCAACCGCCTTCACCGTGTCGATTGAAGCTGCGCACGGCGTCACCACCGGCATCTCCGCTGCGGATCGCGCTGTGACCATCCGCGCTGCCGTCGCCGCCACCGCCAGCGCCAAAGACTTGGTACAGCCCGGGCACATTTTCCCACTCATGGCGCAGCCCGGCGGCGTGTTGGTTCGCGCCGGTCACACCGAAGCTGGTTGTGATCTGGCGCGGCTGGCGGGATTCAGCCCCGCTGCCGCCATCGTCGAAATTCTCAACGATGACGGCACGATGGCGCGCCGCGCAGATTTAGAACTCTTCGCGCACACGCACGGGCTAAAAATCGGCACCATCGCCGACCTGATTCAATATCGCGTCCGCCATGAAAAAGCCGTGCTGCGCGAATGCGTCTGCGATTTACCCACTGCGGAAGGCACCTTTCGACTGGTTGCCTACCGCGACAGCATCGACAACGACATCCATCTCGCCCTCACGCTCGGCGACATCAGCCCGGAGCGCCCAACGCTGGTGCGGGTACATTTGCAAAATACCCTCTGCGATCTGTTTGAGAGCACTCGCCCCGGTTGCGGCTGGCCGCTGCGGGAGGTGATGCGCCAAATCGCTGCTGCTGGCGAAGGCGTGATTGTGATTTTGCGCAACCGCGACCGCCCTGCTGACATTCTAGCGCGACTGAAAGAGTTGCAACCTCACGATGACGACGACGCGCCAGCCACCAGTCGTCCGCAAGATCGCAACGAGCTGCGCACCTACGGCATCGGAGCGCAGATTTTGGCGGATTTGGGGGTGCGAAAAATGCGCGTGATGAGCGCCCCAAAAGCAATGCACGCCATTTCTGGCTTTGATTTAGAAGTGGTCGAATACACCGGCGGACGGTCGGTTTAACCGGAGATTTTTGTGATGACAATCAAAACGATAGAAGGTAATTTTTGTGCAGCCAGCGAGATGCGGTTTTGTCTCGTCGTTGCCCGTTGGAACAGCTTTGTGGTGGACAGTCTCGAACAGGGCGCACTCGATGCGCTGCGGCGGCACGGCGTCAGCGATGAGCAATTGACCATCGTGCGCGTGCCCGGCGCGTTTGAGATGCCGGTGGCGCTTGAACGGCTCGCCGCGCAAGGTGGTTATGACGCCATCATCGCGTTGGGCGCAGTGATTCGTGGTGGCACGCCACATTTTGAATATGTCGCTGGTGAGTGCGTCAAAGGCATGGCGCAGGTCAGTTTGAAACACGGGCTGCCGGTCGCGTTCGGCGTGTTGACGGTCGATAGCATCGAACAGGCGATTGAACGCGCTGGCACCAAAGCGGGCAATAAAGGCGCAGAAGCGGCGCTCTCGGCGCTGGAAATGGCGAACCTGCTGCGGGCGCTCGGTTAAGAAAATGAGCATTCCTGAAAAAATCACTCCGCGTCGCCAATCCCGGCGTTATGCCGTGCTGGCGCTGTATCAATGGCAATTGACCGGCGACAACCCGCTGACGATCAAACGCCATCTGCTTGATGATCCCGAATGGCTCGACGCGGTGGCGATGTCGTTGACGGGCGCGGATGACGACGCGCCAACCGATCCGCAGCTCCGTTATCAATTCAACCTCGAATTGCTGGAGGAATTGCTGACCGGCGTGCCGCAGCAGATCACCGTCATTGACGCGCAATTGGCGCGATTTCTGGATCGCCCGCTGGATCAAGTTGATCCGGTGGAGTTGGCGATTTTGCGGCTCGGCGCGTTTGAAATTCTGTGTGCTGACAACATTCCCGACCGCGTGGCGATTAACGAAGCCATCGAATTGACCAAGCTGCTCGGTGCGCACGACGGGCACAAATACGTCAACGGCGTGCTCGATAAAATCTCCCGCCACCACGCGCTGCAAGTCGCGCAGGCTCAACGTGCGGCGGCGCAGTCAACTGATGTCTGAGTTCGCCCTGATTCGCCAATTTTTCACCGCGCTCGGCGCAGCGCGAGCGGATGTCGCGCTCGGCGTTGGTGACGACTGCGCCCTGCTCAAGGTTCCTGCTGGGCAGCAGTTGGCAGTCAGCATCGACACCTTGACGGCGGGAGTGCATTTCTTTGCGGATTGCGCTCCGGCCGCAGTCGGTCATAAAGCACTCGCCGTTGGTCTCAGCGATCTGGCGGCGATGGGCGCACAACCGGCGTGGGCAACGCTGGCGCTGACGCTGCCGAGCGCAGATGCGGCATGGTTGGCAGCATTCAGCGCCGGATTTGCGGAGTTGGCTCACGCGCATGATGTTCAATTAGTCGGCGGCGATACGACTCGCGGCGCGTTGAGTGTGACGGTGCAGGTACACGGTTTTATCCCTGACGGCGCAGCGGTGCGGCGAGCAGGGGCGCAGGTTGGCGATGTGATTTGCGTCAGCGGTACTTTGGGCGATGCCGGGCTAGCGCTGCGGGGAATGCTGGCTGGCAGCGCAGTTGCACCTGAATTGCAGCAGCGGCTGGAGTATCCGACGCCGCGAGTGCAGTTAGGGCTGGCGCTGCGCGGGTTGGCGACGGCGATGATTGATTTATCTGACGGGTTATTTGGCGATCTCGCGCATCTGCTGACGGCATCTGGCGTGGGCGCAGAAGTGGCGCTGGCGCAACTGCCGTTATCACCGTTGGTCGCAGCGGCGGTGGCGCAAGCAGACGACTGGGCGCTGCCGCTCGCCAGTGGCGATGATTATGAATTGTGCTGCTGCGTTCCTGCAGCGCAGCTCGCCACTGCGCAGGCACGAGCGGCTGCTGTTGGCGTGGCGTTGCAGCCGATTGGACGGATTGAGGCGGCAACCGGAGTGCGCTGGCGCTTGCCTAACGGTGAGATGTGGTGCGCTGTCGCTGGCAGTTATGATCATTTTGCAACCAGTTGAGGCGGCGGAGATGCGCAAACGATGGAGCTGGGGGGTGATCGCGGTGGTGGGGTTTGCCGCATTGGGAGGCTGCGGCGGTAGCGGTGCGTTAAATAAAAACGAGGAGTTGCCGGTGTTTTGTCTGACAAAACCGGATGCCGGACCGGGGCGAGCGCGAGAACAACGGTTTTATTACGACTACCGCGACAATCGTTGCAAAGCCTTTTATTACGGTGGTCGCCAAGGGCGCGTACCGTTTCAGACTTTGCAGGATTGCCGCGATGCTTGCGTTGCTGAATGACGGCGCTCAGATGCCAACTTTCAATTTTTGTCCGGGGCGAATGTGCTCATCTTCAGCACTCATCTGATTAAGACGCCGCAATTCTCCAATAGATAAACCATTGATCGCGGCGACGCGATAAAGCGTTTCTTGCGGCTGCACGACGTGATAACGCGGCGCAGTCGTCACCTTTTTGGCGACTACGCGCTCGGTGGATGCGGCAGCAGGCGGACGTGACGACGTTGGTTTTGCCGCTGTCTGCGCCAGCAGCGAGCTTGTGACTGGCGGCGGTTGGCGACCAACGCGCCGAATCGAACCTTCCGGCAGCCAGATGGTGCTGCCAGCGGGAAGATTGGCACGTCCACCGCGCACGGCATCACCCCAATGCAGATTCAAATCTGCCAAGCGAGCGCGAGAGGTGCGGTAATGTTGGGCAAGATGATCGACTGGCATGGCGCTGGCAAGCACCAAGCGGTCATGTGGCCACGGGCGTTCGTAGTTGATGCCGCCGGGAAAATAGCGGCGCGGATTGCGAGCGACTTCACGAGCGGCGAGAAATTCGGCGTAGTAATTGCGCGACGCAAATCCAAAGGCTTTACCGTTGTAATTCTTAACAATTTTTCCGATATGATCGCCGTGTTGGGCTTTGGCTTTGGCCATGCCGCCTTGCCCGTGATTGTAGGAAGTGACCGCTAGTGGCCAGCTTTTTAAGCGTCGATAGGCTTGTGCCAAATACCGCGCTGCGCCATCGGCCGCCAAAATGGGGTCATATCGCTCGTCAACCGTGTCATTCACCGTCATATATGCCCGCCCGGTCGCCGGCATGAATTGCCACACGCCGCTGGCACCAACTTTTGATTTCGCTTTCATCTGAAAAGACGATTCGACGTGCGGCAAATAGGCGAGGTCTTCCGGCACGCCGTGACTGCGCATGATCTCGCGGAAGGCTTCATCGTAGCGTCCGCTCACTTCTAAACTGGTTTGAAACCGCTCCCGCAAACCGCGCTGCGCCCGCACCCGTTCTGCCGCGCCATACACCGCTGCCTTGCCGCCGCTGCGCTCAAACTTTGCCAACGTGTCCTTGTCGCTCGCACTCAGGCGTTGCCCCGCACGAAGCCGATTTTCTAAATCCCGCAGCGCGGCGACATGTGCGCTGAGGCGTTCTTCAATCCACGCTTTTTGCGTGGTGTTGTAACCACCTTGCGCAGTGCCGGGGATGGTGGCGACCTCGTAAATCACGCCCAGATGTTCATCGTCGTGAATGGCGACCTCGCCGCGTCCCCACACGCCATAAACATGCCGCCAGAAATCGACGTTGTCTTTGATTTCATTGGGAATTGGGAAGGCAGATGAGCCTTCGATGTCATTGGCACCGAACGTACCGCGTTTGCCGCCTGAGCCAGCGCAGCCGTTGAGGAGCAAGGAAACAATCAGCAGGAACAGTGGCACTGACCAGAACTGACGGAACAATTGTGGAGGTATGTGGGAAGTGTGTCGTGGCATGAGGCATGTTCTCTATCACAGAAACGGGGTGAAGTATCTGGCACAACATCCCGTTTTGCAAACAAATATCCTCATGTTGAGGTGTCATGCGCTGTGCAATGGCGAGACTCCAGCCGCTTCTAATAAGGCAATCAAGCGAATCAACGGCAGTCCGATTAACGCATTCGGATCATCTCCTTCCAGCCGCGCAAATAAGGCAATGCCCAAACCTTCAGATTTGAAACTGCCTGCACAATCAAAGGGTTGTTCACGATCAAGATAGGCGTCAATTTGCGAGCGCGTCAACGGACGAAAATGCACCCGAAACGGTTCCACCAGCGTCTGTGCGTGTCCGGTCCGCGCATCCAACAGGCACAACCCCGTTTGAAATAACACGCAGCGCCCGGCGGCGCGTTCCAGTTGACCTACCGCCGTCGCTCGATCACCGGGCTTGCCCAGCACCAGATCGTCCAGCACGGCGACCTGATCTGAGCCGATGATGAGGGCGTCAGGATGTGCGACCGCCACTGCCTGCGCCTTGGCAAGTGCGAGCCGACTCACCAACGCAGTCGGCGTTTCGGCGGGCTGGCGCGTTTCATCGACTCGTGGCGCGACGGCGGTAAATGGCAACCCCAGCCGCGCCAGCAACTCACGGCGATACGGCGAGGTGGAGGCTAAAACCAGCGGTGGTTGCGATGGTTTCATGCAGCTCTCGGCAATTGAAAGATGGAGACGATCTCGCTCAAGGTGCGAGCTTGTTCGCTGAGACTTTCAGCAGCAGCGGCAGCTTGTTCGACCAATGCCGCATTTTGTTGGGTGACGGCATCCGTGTGACCGATGTTGTGCATCATCTGCGCAATATCAGCCGATTGTTGACGACTAGCGGCGCTGATGTCGGTGATGAGGGCGGCGACTTCGCGGAAATTGACCACCAATTCCGCCATCGTGCGCCCGGTGGCTTCGACCTGATGGACGCCTTCGTTGATGCGCCCCACGCTGTCATCAATCAACGTCTTGGTTTCCTTGGCAGCTTGCGCACTGCGCTGGGCGAGATTGCGCACTTCAGCGGCAACCACCGCAAAACCGCGTCCCAATTCACCGGCACGAGCGGCTTCGACGGCGGCATTGAGTGCCAAGATGTTGGTTTGAAAGGCGATGGAGTCGATCACGCTGATGATGTCGGCGATCTTGGTGCTGGAGAGTTGAATGGTGCCCATTGTGGCGATCACGCTGTCTACCATGTCGCCGCCTTGCCGCACGATGTTATTGGCCTGACGGGTGATCTGATTGGCTTGCGTGGCGTTATCAGCGTTGTGTTGCACGGCAGTGGTGAGCGTTTTCATGCTGACGACGGTGTCCTGCAAATTGCTGGCTTGTTCCTCGGTGCGACTGGCGAGATGAGTATTGCCGGCGGCGATGTCCTGTGCGGCTGAACTGACAACTCCGGTGGTTTCGATGATTTGGGCGATGAGATCGCGCAAACAATCGACCGTCGCATTGGTGTCATCTTGGAGCTGACCAAACACGCCAACATGAGCGCCAGTCATGCGCCGGGTTAAATCACCCGCTGCCAGCGCCCGTAACACCGTGCCGACCTCCTCCAAACCCTGCGCCACGATGGTCAGCAACACGTTGACGCGAGTGGCGACTTCCAGAAAAAAGCCTTGTTTATCTTCGGTGGTGAGGCGCTGCGAAAAGTCACCATTGCCGGCAGCAGCGATCACGCCCGCGATTTCCTGCTCGGCAACCACCTCGGCGGTGCGATCCAGCCATTGCGTCACGCGCCCCTGATAGTCGCCCGCATCCGTGCGTACCGGACTGACGGTGACGCGCAAATGACGCTGCGCCAGCACGGTGTCGAGCGAGCGGGTCACGCTCAACTCAGTGCGATAAGCAGCGCGAGTGGTTTCATCTTCAAAGTAATTGGATAAACGTTCACCCAATAGCGCCTTGACATCGCGCCCCGGCGTGCGCCGCTCGGCAATCTCCGTCCACAATTGCGCGGCGGCATGATTGAAATACACCAGCCGATGTTGATCATCCGATACAGTCACAGGCACCGTCACATTGTCCAACGCAAAGCGCACCCGTTGATTTTCAGCAGAGGTATGACGCTCCAAAGTAATATGCGTTTTAAGTTCATGCTGCATCTCTTTTATTGCTGCCAAGATGCTCGTTTTTTGATTATAACGCACCACAATATCCATTTCTAAATCATCATTTGCAATGCGATTCGCAATCTGCACAATCTCCGCAGGTTCACCGCCCAACTGCCGCAGCAAATCACGCAGAAAAAACAGCGATAACAGAA
Organism: Thiocystis violascens; assembly: GCA_020721065.1. Classification (GTDB taxonomy): domain Bacteria; phylum Pseudomonadota; class Gammaproteobacteria; order Chromatiales; family Chromatiaceae; genus Chromatium; species Chromatium violascens_A. The sequence continues at coordinate 7,893 of DYNM01000001.1, forward strand.
TAGCAATCATCAACCCACTACCCGCCACAATGATAAATTCCCATTGCGTATATTCAGCAATCATTTCAACCGCGCTGGTTTCAGTTTTAATTTGCTGATAAAAGTGGGATTCAATGCTATGTGTCAGGTCTACCATTTTCTCTGAAACGGCACGATCACTTCCAATAACTTGCTGATCAATTTGATAACCGTCGCTTGGTTCTGACAGCTTAACTCTTTGTAAAATAGCGATATATTGATTCGTTAACGTGTTGTGTTGCGTTTTAAGCTGTTCCGCTTCAATGGTAGATAGGTGAATTTTATCCAGTAACTGTAATGTAATTTTAAGTTGATTTTGGACAATTTGGCTTTCCCGATAAAACTGAGCAAAATACTTTTTATAGCTATTTTGATCGCTACCTCGAAGTAAGATATTTTTCCATTCTTGCACCTGTATTTTAAAGTGAAGATGCGCAGCTTCAATCGCGTTTGCAACGGCAACTTCAGTGCTGACCATTTCTAAACCAGCGTGACTTTTATTGGACAAATAGTGAACGTTGCGAATTCCTAAACTCACGATTGCCAGCAGCAAAAGCGCAACCAACATTAAAAAAGCAGTCATCTTCGTGCGTATTGTCATGTGCATCCCCATCATTTTACAATCTACTATTCAAATGCTTATGTATTCTTTCGAGCGTCCGTCCATCACTTTTATAACACAGTTTTTTGCACAATTGTTGACTTTATTAGCCAGCACTTATTCTGCACCAAAATGGCGTTATTTTAATGGCAGTGTTGATAAGACTGGTGCAGTTAAAAACAGTTGTCAGTGCTCAGTAAAAACACTGTTGTCATCAATAATTAACAAATAAATCAACCTTTTATATCGTAGATAGTGAAAAAAACCGCCATCGTTGCGACAAAAAAAACCGCCAACTGCAAACCACAGTTGACGGCACGAGAGCAACCGCTCTGGTGTTGAGTGTCGTGCTACCAGCGCGGGCCGCGAGATGGGCGTTCGCCACGCGGCTTGGCTTGGTTCACTTTCAAATTGCGCCCTTTTAACGGCGTCTCGTTCAGCCCCTTGATCGCGGCGTCCGCCTCGGCGTTATTTGGCATCTCGACAAAACCGAACCCTTTGGAATCACCGGTAAATTTATCGGTGATCAGGTTCACGCTGGCGATCTCGCCATAAGTACCAAAGGCGTCACGCAATTCCTCTTGAGTCACGCCGTAGGCAAGGTTGCCAACATAGATATTCATGCTGCGATGTCCATAGAATGCGCATTGAAGAGAGTAAAAACGGTCGAAAAATCAATGCACAACTGATTCGACAGCCTATGTCTCCAACCGCTGGAGACCAAGTGAAATCCGCACACAAGCGCAGCTTGCGCTTATCTACGGTTGTATTCCAATTTCATTCAACTTCATTCGATTCAATTCCAATAGGAATGACGCGGTTGCAACAAGTTGTCGCTTGTCAGTCATTCGGTGACAAGCGTCGTTTTTACTGACAACTGACAACCGATAACTGACAACTCAATCAATCGCTTATATCGCAACTGCGTCACTCCTAGTTAATTCGGTTTCGACGGCGGGCGCGAACGTTGTCCACCACCACGCCGAGCGCCACCGCTGCGCACCGGCGGCGTTGCTGCGCGGGGTGGGGCATGATGTCCGCGCCCCGGGTTGGCCTTCGCCACCTGCGGTCGCCGCCGCTCGCTCGTTTCTAATTCTATTGATGGCGGCGTCAGCGTCGGCTCAAAACCAACAACCGGCTTGAGCGCAAACTGCCGTCCTAGCAACCGTTGGATGCTTTTTAGCAACACCATTTCATCGTGACTGACCAGTGACAGCGCCAGTCCGCCAGCGCCAGCCCGTCCGGTGCGCCCGATGCGATGGACATAATCTTCCGCCACATTCGGCAACTCAAAATTCACCACCTGCGGCAACTGCGCAATGTCCAAACCCCGCGCCGCGATGTCAGTTGCCACCAACGCCCGCACCACGCCGCGTTTGAATTCATCTAAAGCACGGGTTCGTGCTGCTTGGCTTTTATTACCGTGAATAGCAGCAGCGGCAATTCCTGCTTGCGCTAAATGTTCTGCTAACCGATTTGCACCGGCTTTGGTGCGCGTAAAAACCAATACCTGCTGCCAGTCTTCACGTTGAAAAAGATACGTCAATAACTCGCGTTTACGCGCCTTATCAACCGGATATGCAGTTTGAATAACGGTCTCCGCTGCGGTATTGCGGCGAGCGACCTCAATCAATTGCGGCTGGTGAAGCACACTGTCTGAAAATTGGCGCATCTCTTCAGAATAGGTCGCAGAAAAAAGTAGGTTTTGGCGACGCGGCGGCAATAGCGCAAGAATGCGGCGAACATCGTGAATAAATCCCATATCCAGCATTCGATCTGCTTCATCCAACACCAACAATTCAATCCGTGATAAATCAACTGTGCGTTGACTGGCATGATCAAGCAAACGTCCCGGCGTGGCAATCAATACATCGACGCCGCGTCGTAATTGATTGACTTGTGGTTGTATTCCTACTCCGCCAAAGATGACGGTAGAACGCAGTGATAAGTGAATACCATAGGCATGAACACGTTCACCAATTTGCGCTGCAAGTTCACGGGTTGGCGCTAAAATCAAGGCACGAGGCTGCCGTTGTGGATGCCCTTTATCAGCTAATAACTGTAATAATGGCAATACAAAAGCAGCGGTTTTGCCGGTACCCGTTTGCGCACCAGCAAGCACATCGTGACCGGCGAGAATCACCGGAATTGCTTGTTTTTGAATTGGAGTAGGTTGTGCATAACGCTGTGTTGCAACAGCGCGTAACAAATCGGTCCGCAGACCGAGTGAAGCAAATGACATGAAGGCTCCTGAAACCGGCTTGACCCAAGCAATTGTTTAGTGGGGCGGTTTAGGCAAGGGTGAGGAAAGAAAATCAAGAAAAGGTCTTAGCAATCAAGGCGCTGTACCAAAAAATAGCTGTTTAACGTAGAGAGCGTACTGTTCAAGTGTACGCATCTTTGGTCTGAATAGCGAATCAATGATCCAGCGCAAAAAGTGCCCCGCTTCATCTATTGTCAAGCCCGACAAGCGTGATAAAACGGGGGTTACCCAAGTTCCGAACGTCTTAAACAAGAACTGCTTGGAGCGAGTTTGCCTTGAATACTTCACGATCCGCTTTAGAACTCGGATCAAAGCCTTGAGCCTGCATTTTTTGTTTCATCCAGCGTGGTAATACGCCGCGCACATAAATGTGTTTCGCGTTTTCTGGATCGACATAATGGGTGTATTGACGAGTGGCACCACCGGGTTGTTTCTTTGCTGGACCGCGACCGCGCCGCTTCTTCGGTGCAAGGAATGGGATGATGTCTTCGTATGAATAACCATTGTTATCAATGATGGTGCGAATCTGTTGAATCACGTCATCTTTACCTGCTTGACGCCGTGCTTCTAACATCCGATTCAGTTCTGCTTGTTTGCTCTCGGCTTCATTGAGCTGGCGCTTCAGTTCTTCAAGACTCAGGTTAGCGTACTCCACGAGCGATACCTCCAGAATGTGATAATGGTTTGGAACCTGACGCGCTCACCAATAACCGCGTCTATTTCTAATTTATGCGATTCTAAATAAATGTCAAGAAGTCTATTGCATGTTAATCGGGTTGGCGGTGGGTCAGGAACATCGCATCGCCGTAACTAAAGAAGCGATAACCGGCAGTAACGGCGTGACGATACGCATTCATTATGGGTGTATAGCCGACAAAAGCTGCGACTAAGATCAATAATGTAGATTCGGGCAAGTGGAAATTGGTGATCATCGCATCGACCACTCGAAAATGGTCGCCGGGGCGAATAAATAGCCGACTTTCTCCGCAATACGGCTTGAGTTCACCAGCGGCGGCTGCGGTTTCTAAACTTCTCACGCTGGTGCTGCCAACGGCAATCACGCGCCCGCCGCGTTGACGCACGGCAGCAATGCGTTCGCACAATTGCGCCGTCACTTCCAACCATTCGGCGTGCATTTCGTGTTGGGCTAAATCATCGACGCGCAGCGGTTGAAAAGTGCCCGCGCCAACGTGCAGCGTCACTTCGGCGCGTTCAATACCCAATTCATCCAATTGGCGCAGCAGGGCGGCATCAAAATGCAGCCCGGCGGTCGGCGCTGCGACCGCACCGTCGCGGCTGGCAAACAGGGTTTGATAACGCGCATCGTCGCTGGCTTCATCGGGGCGCTGAATGTAGGGCGGCAGCGGTAAATGCCCGTACTGCGCCATCACTTCCGCGATTGGTAACGTGGGCGTGTGCAGTCGAAATAACGCGCCGTCGCGCCCGATCACCTGCACCGGCACGTTGCCGGTCAGCGTCAATTGCGAACCGATGGCGGGAGCTTTGCTGGCGCGGAGATGCGCCAACGCTTCCTGCGGGGCGAGCACTCGTTCAATCAGCACTTCCACGCGCCCGCCCGTCGCTTTGTGCCCAAACAGGCGAGCACGCATGACGCGGGTGTTGTTGAATACCAACAGATCAGTGGGGCGCAGCAGTTGCGGTAAATCGGTGAACAGCAGATCGCGGGGGGCGGCGGTTTCCGCATCGAGAGTGAGTAACCGCGAACCGCTGCGGGTCGGCAGCGGATATTGCGCGATCAATTCCGGCGGAAGGTCGTAGTGAAAATCAGAGCGAGAAAAGCGCATTACAATTCATCGGTTTTTATTAGTTGTCGGTTGTCAGTTGTCGGTGAGGTGCGTTAATGAGTGGCGGTTATTTTTCAATCTGGTGATAACAAAGAATTGACAACCAGCAATCAACTTTTTAGTTTTTCAACTGACAACTGACAACTGACAACTGACAACTCAATTGTCGCTCTGCAACACCAGTGGTATTTGCAGCACCTTGTTATCAAACAGCGGTCGACCGGCGTCATCCAGCCGCAGCCGCCCTTCCGCGAACCAGCGCACCGCCAACGGATAAATCCGATGCTCCTGCGCGAGCACTCGCGCCGCCAACGTCTCCGCCGTATCACCCGTCACCACCGGCACTCGCGCTTGCACGATCACCGGCCCGCCGTCGAGTTCCGCCGTGACGAAATGCACACTCGCGCCGTGCTCACGCTCACCAGCGGCCAGCGCCCGCTCGTGCGTGTGTAACCCTTGAAACTTCGGCAACAGCGACGGGTGGATATTCAGCATTCGCCCTCGGTAATGCGCCACCAGCGCCGGGGTCAAAATCCGCATAAACCCCGCGAGCACCACCAAATCTGGCGCGTGACTGTCGATTAACTGTTGTAAATCAGCATCGTAGCTGGTGCGGTCGGGATAAGCGCGATGACTGAGCACCAGCGCCGGAATCCCGTGCTGCCGCGCTCGCTCCAATCCAAACGCCGTCGCCTGATTGCTGATCACCGCCACCACCGCAAACGCAGCGCCAGCGGTCTGCGCATCCAGCAGACTTTGTAAATTGCTGCCGCCGCCAGAAATCAGCACCACCACCCGCAGTGCCTGCTGCTCACTCATCGGCCGCTCCGCTGTAACTCACGCCGGGTTCAGTCGCGCCAGCACTCACGGCACCCATGCGCCACGCCGTTTCGCCTGCCGCCTGCAACTGCGCCAACGCCGCGTCCGCATCTTCTGGCGCGACGACAACGATCATGCCCACGCCGCAGTTGAACGTGCGCAACATCTCGCTGGCGCTGATGTGACCGTGCATTTGCAGCCAGTCGAAAATTGCCGGCCGCTGCCAACTGCTTAAATCAATGCTGGCGCAGGTGCCGGGCGGCAACACTCGCGGCACATTGTCAGTCAGACCGCCGCCGGTGATATGCGCCAGCGCGTGAACGTGCAAACTGCGCGTCAGCGGCAACACGGAACGGACATAAATCCGCGTCGGTGCCAGCAACCGCTCGCCGAGCGTCGCGCCATCAAAGGGTTGCGCTAAATCTGCGCCGCTGACCGCCAACACTTTGCGAATGAGGGAATAACCGTTGGAATGCGGACCAGACGCCGCCAGCCCGATCAGCACATCGCCCACCTGCACCCGCTCCGGCACGATCAACGCCTCTTTTTCGGCGATGCCCACGCAAAACCCAGCCAGATCGTAATCACCGTCCTGATACAACCCCGGCATCTCCGCCGTTTCGCCACCGGTCAACGCACAACCCGCCAACTCGCAACCGTGCGCAATGCCGCGAATCACAGCAGTGGCGACGTTCACATCCAAACGCCCGGTCGCGTAATAATCGAGAAAAAACAACGGCTCCGCGCCACTGACGAGAATGTCATTTGCACACATCGCCACCAAATCAATGCCAATACTGTCGTGGCGACCCAATTCGAGCGCCAATTTCAATTTCGTGCCCACGCCATCGGTGCCAGAAACCAACACCGGCTGGCGATAATTGGCCAACGGCAACTCAAATAGCGCCCCAAATCCACCCAATCCTGTTAATACGCCCGGACGCATGGTCGCTGCAGCCAGCGGTTTAATCTGTTCAACAAGTCGCGCTCCGGCATCAATATCAACACCAGCGTCACGATAACTAAGAGAATGAGACGACATCATTTGGTTCCAGTGAAACGGCAATGGCGCAATTGTATACCCAATTGCTTGGACACCCGCCAATAACCCAGTTAGCATCTTCACTTTCGTGATTGCTAACGCATCAGGTTTTTTGTGTGAAACTCAAAGACTTACCCAATATCATTAGCGTGCTGCGGCTGATTGCCGTGCTTCCTGTGGTCTATCTATTATTTGTAGACGAATTCGGCTGGGCGCTGGTGCTATTCGCAGCAGCGGGAGCTTCAGATGGACTCGATGGCTTTTTGGCCAAACATTATGGATGGCAAAGTCGGCTCGGCGGAATTCTTGATCCACTCGCCGATAAAACGCTATTGGTGTGCTGTTTTTTAGTACTCGGCACCCGCGATCTCATTCCGATTTGGTTGGTCTTAGCCGTGATTTGCCGCGATTTAATTATTGTTGGTGGCGCAGTGCTCTATCACTATCAAATCGAAATTGTGGAAGCGGCACCCATTCTCACCAGCAAACTCAATACGCTATTGCAAATCGTATTAGTCGTTGCCGTGATTATGAATGCCGGCCCCGTTCCACTACCCGCAGCCGTATTAACAACCTTGATTTGGCTCAATCTCGCCACCGTTATGATCAGCGGTGTGCAATATGTTTGGATTTGGGGACGCAAAGCAGCGCGACAGGGCTTCAAAGCGGATTAAATACCCATTAAGCATTTAGACGTACAGCGGTCTGCGCTAATCGCTGTCCCAACGCAAAACAGAGTTGACGTTCTTCATCGCTAATCGGCAATTGATTATTCGCGCCTGCGAGATGCGACGGGCCATACGGAGTGCCGCCGCTCGTCGTGTGCAGCAACGCCGGTTCGCTATACGGCACGCCCATGATCATCATGCCGTGATGCAGCAGCGGCACCATCATGGTCAACAGCGTGGATTCCTGCCCGCCGTGCAAGCTGGAAGTGGAGGTAAACACGCCTGCCGGTTTGCCAATCAACGCGCCCGCCAGCCACAGATCGCTGGTGCCATCGAGAAAGTATTTGAGCGGTGCTGCCATGTTGCCGAACCGCGTTGGGCTGCCGAGCGCCAACCCCGCGCAGTGACGCAGATCATCTTGGGTGACATAGGGCGCACCGCTGGCGGGAATGCTGTCCTCAACCGCTTCGCACACCGCAGACACGGCTGGCACGGTGCGAATTCGCGCCTCCAAACCGCCCGTTTCGACGCCGCGAGCGAGGTGATGCGCCATTTCTGCCGTTGCGCCGTGTCTGCTGTAATATAAAACTAAAATGTAACTCATTATTCTGTTCCTTTTCTTTATGCTTGAATGGGTAATGAAAACGCAAAAATGGCGACTGTTGCCAGCTTATACGTTGTTAATCACGCAGTGAAATGATTTTCCATTGCCGCGCTGTAGCAAGGGCGCGTAATTGCGGATCAGGATCAACGGCAATCGGATGAGTGACTCGCTCTAACAGCGGCACGTCATTATGAGAATCACTATAAAACGTGCTATCACTTAAATCGCCACCGTGCGCCAGCAGCCATTGCTCTAAGCGAATGACTTTGCCTTCTCTAAATGCCGGAATCCCTGCGACTTCGCCAGTATAGTGTCCGTTGTGTTCAGCAGGTTCGGTGGCAATTAAATGAGGAATACCAAATTGTGCAGCAATTGGAGCGGTGACAAAAGAATTGGTTGCCGTAATAATTACCAACGTATCACCAGCGGCGCGATGGTTGGCAATTAACTCCAGCGCCGCAGGTAGCATCAATGGCACAATACATTCATTGATAAATTGCTCTCGCAAGGCAATGAGTTGTGAGCGCGGGTGCTCGCGCAGCGGTCGTAATGAAAAACGCAAAAAGGCGGCAATATCTAAAGTGCCGGCGTGATAATCACGATAGAATTGTGCATTCTCGCGTTCGTAGACCACGCTATCGACAATGCCCTGCGCTGCTAAAAAACAGCCCCATAAATAATCGGAATCACCACTCAATAGTGTGTTATCCAGATCAAACAGTGTAAATGCCATAACGATAAAACCCTGATGTGCAACGGCAGCAGCGGTGAATTGCGCTGATTGAGCGTGCAATTGTACGCGGCGGCAGTAATGAATAAATGTCTGTGCGCATCAATTGCACCGTACCCCAGCAAGCTCTTGATTCACAATCGCTTACGCAGGACATCGCTTGCCGCTGATGATAGGGATATGGAAAAATGACTTCAGACCTGACCACAGGATGCGCTTCCTTGATCGATCACGACGGCTTTAGACCCAATGTCGGCATTATCCTGAGCAATCGGGAGCGCCGTTTATTTTGGGGACGCCGCGTTGGCCAAAATGCGTGGCAATTTCCCCAAGGTGGCATCAATGCGGATGAAACGCCGGAGCAGGCGATGTACCGCGAACTGGAAGAAGAAGTCGGGTTGCAGGCGCTGCAAGTCACGGTTCTCGGCTGCACTCGCGGCTGGCTGCGCTACCATCTCCCGAAACGCTATATCCGCCAACACTGTGGTCCGACGTGTATTGGTCAAAAACAGGTGTGGTTTATGTTGCGGGTGGATTGCGGTGAAGAGGCGTTTTGTCTCGATAGTACGGATAAACCAGAATTCGATGCGTGGCGCTGGGTGCGCTATTGGCAACCTTTGCATGAAGTGGTGTATTTCAAACGCCATGTGTATCAACAAGCATTGGAAGAATTAGCACCAATGTTATATCCCGATGGTGTGCCGCGTCGGGATGATTATTTTAGTAGTGTCGCTGGTTTTTTACGGCGGCGTCATCCTTAATTTCATTCTGCATTATTGCGCAGTATTGCGCTGTAATAATGTCCAATTGTTGTGCAGGTGTTGTCGCCCGGCGACAAGTTGTTATTGATAGAGGTATTCGCTTGTCTGATCGCTCCACGACGCTGCGCGTCAGTATGCTTGAATCGCTGCGGCGTATTGTTCAAGAAGTGAATAATGCGCCCGATCTGGAACAGGCACTCACCATCATTGTGCGCCGAGTGAAACAGGCAGTGGGCGCGGATGTCTGTTCGGTATATCTCAATGATCTCGATAACCGTCGCCATGTATTGCACGCCAGTGAAGGCTTGCGCGGTAAGGTGGTGGGGCGAGTCCAATTGGAATTCGGACGCGGTTTAATTGGTTTGGTGAGTGAACGCGCTGAACCAATTAACTTGGATGATGCCGCAACCCATCCGCGTTATGAAAACGTGATTGATACGAAAGAAGAACGCTATCACGGTTTTCTTGGCGCACCCATTATTCAAAATCGCAAAGTGCTGGGCGTTTTGGTATTGCGCCAGCGCCAACGCCGTCATTTCGATGAGGATGAAGTCACATTTGTGATGACGCTTGCCTCGCAATTAGCCGGTGCGATTACTTTTGCGCGTACCAGTGGCGAGCTGGCGCGGTTGCAAGAGGACGGGCTGCCACAGCGTTTTTTACCCGGCTTGGCGGCCTCACCGGGCATCGGTATTGGACAAGCAGTGGTGGTTTATCCGCCTGCCGATTTGGACGCGGTGCCGGATCGCCGAGCGGACAATACCGAGACCGAAGAGCTGGATTTTCAACAAGCTGTAAACGCAGTGCTGGCGGATTTGGATCGTTTCGCCACTCGCACCCAAAAATTGCTCAGTAGCGAAGATATGGCGCTGTTTGATGCGTGGCGGATGATGTTGGAAGGCGACACGTTGATTGACGGCACTTTGGCGCGGATTCGCGCTGGCAACTGGGCACCCGGGGCGCTGCGCGAGACGATTAGCGAACACGTCAAGGTGTTTGACAGCATGGAAGATGCGTATTTGCGCGAACGTGCTTCTGACATCCGCGATCTGGGGCGCTGCGTGTTGATGCACCTGCAAAACTTGACCGCTGCACCCATTCAATATGCCGCACAAACAATCCTCGTCGGCGAAGAAATCAGCGCCATGCAAATCGCCGACGTCCCGCGTGACAAATTAGTCGGCATCGTTTCCACCACCGGCTCCGGTTCGTCACACGTCGGCATCTTGGCACGCGGCATGGGCATTCCAGCGGCGATGGGCGTGGCAGATTTGCCGGTCAGCCGTGCCGAAGGGCGCGAAATGGTGGTTGATGGGTATCGCGGGCGGGTTTATGTCGCACCGGGACCGGCAGTTCGCGCTGAATATCAACGACTTGCTGAAGATGACGCCGTGCTCACCAGCGAGCTGCAAGCGTTGCGACATCTGCCTGCCGAAACCACCGACGGCTACGCGCTGCCGCTTTTTCTCAATACGGGCTTGGTGTCGGAAAGTCGCCCGCTGGGAATTGAAGAATCGGCTGGCGTTGGGCTTTATCGCACCGAATTACCATTTATTGTGCGCGACAGTTTTCCCGGTGAAACCGCGCAAATGTCGAATTATCGCCACGTTTTAGAATTATTTGCGCCGCGTCCGGTGACAATTCGCACGTTAGATATTGGCGGCGACAAACCGCTGCCGTATTTTCCAATGCACGAAGCCAATCCATTTCTCGGCTGGCGCGGGATTCGGATTACTTTAGATCATCCTGAGATTTTTTTAACGCAGGTACGCGCAATTTTACGCGCCTCAATTGGACTTGATAATCTCCAAATTCTCATTCCCATGATTAGCACCGTCAGCGAAGTTGATGATGCTTTATTATTAATTCATCGCGCCCACGATGAATTATTAGAAGAAGGTTATCAAGTCAAGATGCCGCCGGTGGGCGTAATGATTGAAGTACCGGCAGCGGTTTATCAAGCCGAAGCATTGGCGCGGCGGGTCGATTTTCTCTCCGTTGGCACCAATGATTTAACCCAGTATTTGTTAGCGGTTGATCGCAATAATCCGCACGTTGCGAAATTATATGATGAATTTCATCCTGCAATTTTACGCGCCTTATTACAAATCATCACCGGAGCGCGAGTACACGGGCGCGAAGTGAGCGTGTGTGGCGAAATGGCCGGCGATCCATTAGCGACTTTTTTATTATTGGGAATGGGCGTTCACAGCTTGAGCATGGGCGCAGGAAGTTTATTGCGGGTCAAGCGCGTTATTCGTAGCATCAGCCGCGCACGGGCGCGGGAAGTATTAAAAATTGCGCTGCAATGTGAAGATTCCGGTTCAATTCGCCGACTGTTGCTAGACGCATTAGAAGATGTTGGATTAGGGGCGCTGGTGCGACCGGGTAAATAAACTGATTAAACTGCAAAAAAATGGCGCAACTGCTGCGCCATTTTTAATGTCAAAACAACACTTCGCTTCAATCTGCATCGGGTGTTTTTAATAACGTAGTACCGCATACTTGGGTATTGCCACGGTCATAGCCAGAAAGCTGAATCATATCGCCGACTTGCGTGGCGCTTATAATGTCAGCGTTATTCATGCAGTGCCACCAGACTCCACTCGTCCCTGACGTGTAATTGCCGGAAACCGTACCAAATTTACCCCAAGCAAAATTGTCATATCCGGGAATATCGCCAATTTTTGCGGCGGTCAAATCCAATTCAAATGGATGTCCAGCAATTAAACCTGTGATCCAATTAGCAGTTAACGTATCACGGTCTTTATCTACACAAAACATCGCTGCTTGTTCGCGCCCACCGTTTAATGTAGTGGCATTCACCGTACAGGTGACGCCACCTGCTGCATCGGTATAAGTTCCCGGCATGAAATGATGAGACATGACATTGGGTGAAAGTGATGATATTACCGTTGCCCCGCTGATCTTTCCGGTGTTCAATAATTTCAATGTGACTGTTGCATCGTAATACTTCACCGCGCCATTGGAATCGGTGGTGGGAATTCGATAAAGAAATACCTGTTTGCCCGCGCCAACGATTTCTGAACGTTCAACATACGCCTGCGGTGTTGTTGCTGCTAACGTTATTGTCGGAATGAAAAACGTCACTAATCCCGCTAAAATTGTTTTATTCATTGCAACCTCGCAAAAAAGTAAACGTATTGACTATTTTTATGCAAACATCATGCTTGCCAGCCGATTCTAATGCGCTGGCAAAGGCGCTGTCTACATTGCGCATCACTGTAATAAAGCGCAGTTGCAGCAATCAATAGCTATGAAAAACGACACGAATACCGCGCTGTTTTCCAAATCGCAGGCACAAAAAAACCACCGCTTGAAGGTGGTTTTTGCGTTGTTTCAATTTTTAAGATGGTGCCGAGAAGAGGACTCGAACCTCCACAAACTTTCGTTTACATGGACCTGAACCATGCGCGTCTACCAATTCCGCCATCTCGGCTTGCTCAATTAACGTCGCATTCACTGCTGAATTGCGATCTTGAGTGAGGGCGCATCTTAGTCAGGCACTTCTGGCTTGTCAACGCTACACTAAGCTCTTTATCCGAACTGACAAAATCACGTGGCAAAACGTCGCTCTTCTCGCCCGCATCCTCCCGCCGATCCGCATCAACAGCGGGAGGCAGAAAAATATCTCAACCCCATTTCCAGCCGCGAGTTCATTCTCGACACGCTCACCAAACATCGCGCCCCCATTTCTTTTGAAGAACTCGCCACCGTGTTGGCGCTCACTGACGAGTCCGATTTGATAGCACTGCAACGGCGGTTGTTGGCGATGGTGCGCGACGGGCAGTTGGTGCGCAATCGCAATGAAGCCTTTTGTGTGGTCAATCAATCCGATTTGATTACTGGGCGCGTGATCGGTCATCCCGAAGGCTTTGGTTTTGTCCGCCCTGATGAAGGCGGCGATGATCTGTATTTGTACGCCAAAGAAATGCGCACCTTGTTTCACGGCGACCGCGTGATCGTGCGCATCAACGGTCGTGATCGGCGCGGACGTTTGGAAGGCGCAGTGGTCGATATTTTGGAGCGCAACACCCACAGCATCGTCGGGCGGCTGGCGCAGGAAAGTGGCGTCGGCTTCGTCATGCCCGACAACAAACGCCTCACCCACGAGATCGTCATTCCCAGCGACCGGCTCGCTGGCGCGACTCACGGTCAAATCGTGGTCGCCGAAATCACCGATCAACCCACCTCGCGCACCCCGCCGATAGGACGCATCGTTGAAGTGCTGGGCGATCACCTCGCAGCGGGGATGGAAACCAGCATCGCCATTCGCACCCACGAGCTGCCGGTGGAGTGGCCAGACGCAGTGCTGGCGGAAATCGCCACCTTGAGCGCCGAAGTACCGGAAGCTGCCAAAGAGGGGCGCGTGGATTTGCGCCAGTTGCCGCTGGTGACGATTGATGGCGCAGATGCCCGCGATTTTGATGACGCCGTGTACTGCGAAAAAAAGCCCAAAGGTTGGAAATTGCTGGTCTGCATCGCCGATGTGTCCGCATATGTCCGCCCCGACACCGCCTTGGATGTCGAAGCGCAGACTCGCGGCAACTCCGTGTATTTTCCCGACCGCGTGATCCCGATGTTGCCGGAGCTGCTCTCCAACGGGCTGTGCTCACTCAATCCGCAGGTGGATCGGCTGTGCATGACCGCCGAGCTGTATATCAACGCCGAAGGCAAAGTCACCCGCACCCGGTTTTATGAAGCGGTGATGCGCTCCCAAGCGCGGCTCACCTACGATCAAGTTGGCGCAATGTTGATTGACGGCGACGGCGAACTCTGCGCCCAACACGCCGCCTTGCTGCCCCATTTGCACCAGCTTTATCAACTTTATCAAGTACTTCACACCGCCCGCATGGCACGCGGCGCGATTGATTTCGACACCGTAGAAACCAAGTTTGAATTCAACGCCCAAGGTCGCATCGCCGCGATTGTGCCGGTGGTGCGCCACGATGCGCATCGCTTGATTGAAGAGTGCATGTTGGTCGCCAACGTCGCCGCCGCTCGCCAATTCATCCGCAAACGGATTCCGGCGCTGTTTCGCATCCATGACGCGCCCCGCGAAGACAAACTCACCGATCTGCGCGAATTTCTCGCCCAACTCGCGCTGCGCTTGCCCGGTGAGGCCAAACCGACTGCCGCCGACTACGCGCAACTGCTCGTTGAGGTACAAGACCGCCCCGACCGGCGCATGATTCAAACCGTGCTGCTGCGCTCGATGCAGCAAGCGATGTACAGCGCGGAAAATCTTGGCCATTTTGGGCTGGCATTTGATGCCTATACCCATTTCACCTCACCGATTCGCCGCTATCCCGATTTGATCGTCCACCGCCTCATCAAACATCTGCTCATCGACGGCACCGCCGCCACTTCGCCGTATGCACTCAACAAGCTGCATCACATCAGCGAACACTGCTCCGGCACCGAGCGCCGGGCGGACGAGGCGACCCGCGATGCCGAAGGCTGGCTGAAATGTGAATTTATGCAGGACAAACTCGGGCAGCAATTCGACGGCACCATCACCAGCGTCAACTCGTTTGGGCTGTTTGTGGAATTGGACGCCGTGTTTGTTGATGGTTTGGTACACATCACCACGCTTGACAACGATTATTACCACTTTGATCCGATTGGTTATCGGCTGCACGGCGAGCGTACCGGCAAGGTCTATCGCCTCGGCGACCGGCTGCGGGTGCAGGTCGCGGCAGTCAATTTGGATGACCACAAAATTGATTTCGTGCCGGTGATCAAACCGCACACCAAACGCCAACCCGCGCCAGCATCTGGCACTCGCCCCGCGCCAGCCCCGCGTCCCGTACCAACTGCTGCTGCTCCGGCTCCGGCAGCGAGTGCTGCCAGCAAAAAAGCGAAAGCCCGCAAACGGCGGCGGAAGCGCAAATCCACGCCAGCGACGGATTCCGAATGAGCGAGCTCTCTCCCGTCAGTGGCATTCACAGCGTCCGCGCCGCGCTCAAATTCGGGCATGACGGCGTCGCCGAGCTGTGGTTAGAAACCAGCCGCCGCGACCGGCGTTTGGCAGAGGTCACGACGCTGGCGCGACAAGCCGACATCCCCATCCGTCATCTGACGCGGGCGGAATTGGCAAGCGCGGCTGCTGGTGCCAATCATCAAGGCGTGATCGCGTGGGTGCGGGTACCCGCAGCGCGAGCTGAACCGGAATTGAGCACCTTGCTGGATCAGTTGACCGTGCCACCGCTGCTGCTGGTGCTGGATGAAATCACCGATCCGCACAACTTGGGCGCGTGTTTGCGCACCGCCGAAGCGGTCGGCGTCCACGCCGTGATTGCGCCCCGCGATAACGCCGTCGGTTTAACGCCGGTGGTCTGCAAAGTCGCCAGCGGTGCAGCCGCCACCGTGCCCTATTTTCAAGTAACCAACTTGGCGCGGGTGCTGGATCAGCTCAAAGCTCGCGGCATCTGGCTGCTCGGCACTGCCGGTGACGCCGACTCTGAACTGCATCAGGTTGATTTTACGGGCGCAATTGGGCTGGTCATGGGCAGCGAAGGCAACGGTCTGCGCCGTCTCACCCGCGAACGCTGCGATCATCTGCTGCGGATTCCGATGTGCGGGCAGATCGAAAGTTTGAACGTGTCCGTCGCCGCCGGGGTGTGTTTATACGAAGCCCTGCGCCAGCGCCGTCTTCCGCATTAAAATCAATCACTTCACCAGCAATTCATGTAGGTGTCGCATGTCAGATCACCACCCTCCGAATTGGGAATATGACGGTCAAGGATGGCCCAATCGGCACAGCAGCCGATTTCTCAGCGCCGGCGGTTTGCGCTGGCATGTGCAGCAAATGGGCGACGGCCCGGTGGTGCTGTTGCTGCACGGCACCGGCGCGGCGACGCACTCGTGGCGTGATCTCGCGCCGCTGCTGGCGCAGCACTTCACGGTGATTGCGCCGGATTTGCCCGGACACGGCTTCACCTCCGCGCTCGCTTATCACCAGATGTCACTGCCCAACATGGCCAACGCCATCGCCGCGCTGTTGGCGACGCTCGGCGTGACGCCCGCGCTGGTGTTGGGACATTCGGCGGGTGCTGCGATTTTGATTTGGCTCACTGTCAATGGCGCGATTGCTCCACACGGCATCATCAGCATCAACGGCGCGTTATTGCCTTGGCGCGGGCTGCCGGCACATCTGTTTTCACCCGCCGCCAAGCTGTTGGCAGGCAACGGCGTGATGGCGCAATTAACGGCATGGCGAGCGCGGGATCGCCGCACGGTGGAAAAGTTGGTTGCCAACACCGGCTCCACTCTGACGCCAGCGGGAGTCGCGCTGTATCAGCAGTTGGTGCGCCAGCCGTCCCACGTCCGCGCTGCGCTGGCGATGATGGCGAATTGGAATCTTGATTTGATTGAGCAGGCGCTGCCGCAATTGCACACGCCATTGTGTTTGATGGTCGGAGCGGGCGATTTGACCGTCTCGCCGCGAGAAGCCGAGCGGGTGCGGGTGTTGGTGCCACACGCCGAACAGATCACGCTGCCTGCGCTCGGTCATCTCGCCCACGAGGAACAACCGGCGCAGGTGGCGGCGCTGGTGGGTGAAGTGGCGAGGCGCTGGCATGTGCTGGATTCTGAATAAAATCAACTGCTTCACTTAAAATCACGACAGGATCGCGCCTGATGAATTCGGCTCCATTAGTCATCATTGGCGGCGGTGCCGCTGCGTTATGCGCCGCCATCGCTGCCCGTCAGCGCGGTGCGAGCGTGTTACTGCTGGAACAGGCTCCGCGCTGGCAACGCGGCGGCAATACGCGCCACTCCCGCAATTTTCGCATCACACACGACATCACCCCGCTGTCACTTGGCATTTATTCCGCTGCCGAATTCCGCGCCGATCTCGACCGCGCCACTGGTACGGCAAGCAATCCGGCGTTGCGGCAGTTGTTGGTGGACGAATCGGCGACGCTCACGGAGTGGCTGGCTGGCGCGGGAGTGCAGTTGCAGCCAGTGACGGCAGGACGGGTGCCGCCGTCGCGCCGCACTGCATTTTTACGCGGCGGCGGCACGGCGATGATCAATGCGCTGTATGCCCGCGCAGCCGAGCTGGGCGTGATGATTCGGTATGACAGCGCCGTCACCGGGTTGCAGTTTGAAGACGGGCGCGTCATTCGCGTTGAGGTCGGCAGAGGCGCAGGAGCATGGTCAGTGACGCCAGCGGGCGTGATCGTTGCCAGCGGCGGGGCGCAGGCGAATCGGAATTGGTGGCGCGAACGCTGGGGCGCAGCCGCTGCGGGCGTGGTCAATCGCGGCATTCCTCATGCTGATGGCGCAGTGCTGAATCTGCTGTTGCAACAGGGCGCTCAGGCGGTCGGCGATCCGACGCAGGCGTATTTGGTGGCAGTTGATGCCCGTTCACCGGCGGATGACGGCGGGATTGTCACGCGCATTCGCTGTATGCCACGCGGTTTGGTGGTGGATGCGCACGGGCAACGGCGCTACGACGAGGGCGGCGACACGGCGTCAACCCGTTATGCGCGGTGGGGGCAACGGCTGCTGCAATTTCCCGGACAGGTGGGCTATTTGCTGCTGGATGCACGCGGACTGCGCGAGGCACCACCGGCGCTGGTACCGCCGCTGCGAGCGCCGGATTTAGCGGTGCTGGCGCAGCAATTGAAGATTCCGGTTCCGGCGCTGCGAGAAACCGTCATGGCATATAACGCCGCCGTGCAACCGCCAGCAGACGCGGCGCAGGCGCTGAATTGGCACACCGTCGGCTTAGAACCGCCGAAATCCCGTTACGCGCTGCCGCTGCGCGAGCGCCCATTTGCTGCCTATCCGATGCGACCGGGGATTACCTTTACTTATCATGGCGTTGGCGTGGATATGCACTTGCGCGTGCTGCGCAGCGATGGCAGCAGTTTTGAAAATGTGTGGGCGGCGGGAATGGTGATGGCTCCCAACATTTTCAGCAGCGGTTATGTGTCGGGGCTGGCGCTGACGATTAGCTGCGTGAGCGGACGGCTGGCGGGTGAGCAAAATCCTCATCTTTGAAAAAAGGGAGATTTTTTAAGCAGGAGAACTACCAAACATGATTAAAGTGACAAACCAAATCACACCAGAAACTGCTGTTAAAAAAAATAACGCTCAAACTCCTTTTTCAGTTGCAAAAGGAACGCCACAAAATAATCCCTTCTCAATAGAAAAAGGCACACCACAACAGCCAACTTTTGAAAAAAAAGAGTTGGGTGAATTTAATTCATTTGAAGCGCAGCGCGTTCTCAACGTGTGCAATATCTGCGGCTATTGCAATGGATTTTGTGATGTTTTTGATGCTGCGCAACGTCGTCCCGCCTTAACAACCGCTGATCTTGCGCATCTTGCTTATTTATGTCACGGCTGCCGCAATTGTTTATATGCCTGTCAATATGCACCGCCGCATCAATTTAATATCAACGTCCCGCGCACCTTGACGCAAATGCGCCAATACAGCGACGCGCTGCATGTGTGGCCGTCAGCATTGGCGGGTGCATTGCGTGACAGCGCCCACACCGCGCTATTGCTAACCGGTGGCGCAATTGCATTGCTGCTGGGATTGATTTGGTTATTGGCACCGAATACGAACGCAAGCGGGTTTTATCGCGTGGTATCGCTGCCAGTGATGATTGTTTTAGCAGTGATTCCGCTGAGTTGGTCACTGTTGGCGTTGACGCGCAGTTGGCGCAGTTATTGGCACTTGACGCGCCCACCAACCGCCGTCGTGACGTGGCGCAGTCTGCGACTGGCGCTGCAAGATGTTGTTTTATTGCGTAATTTGCGCGGCGGCGGACCCGGTTGCAACGATGTTGACGAACGCTTTTCACACCTGCGCCGCCGCTTGCATCAAGGGCTAGTCATCGGCGTTGGTTTATGCTTTGTGGCAACGCTGACGGCGTTGTTTTATCACCACGCGCTGGGTTGGATTGCACCTTATCCTATTGTTAGCATTCCGGTTTTATTCGGCACCAGCGGCGGGATTGGCATCGTACTGACGACCAGCGGCTTGTTGTGGCTGAAATGGCACGGCGATCTCACGCCAACCACGCGCTCGGCGCAAAATGCAGATGTCACGATATTACTGGTGTTAATGACGGTCGCCGTGAGTGGATTAGCGTTGTTAATTGGGCGCGAAACGGCAGCAATGGCGATATTATTGGCGCTGCATTTAGGCGGAGTGAGCGCATTATTTGCGCTGTTGCCATATAGCAAATTGGTACATGTGGGTTATCGGATGATGGCGCTGGTCATTGAACAGATTGAACGACAATCAGCACATCATTAATCTGGATAAAATCAGCACTACTGTCGATTAGTGCAGTTTATAAACAGTTGACGCTCAATTGAGTTGATTGCGTCAATCAACTCAATTGGTAAATCACAGCAGTTTTATGTTACGCGCCAGCACTGCGCGGATGAACTAAACGCCGTTCCGCTTCCCGATATTTTGCAGCCGTGCGTTCAATAATATCGGGCGGTAATTCTGGACCAGGCGGGGTTTTATTCCATGCCAAAGTTTCTAAATAATCACGCACAAATTGTTTATCAAAACTGGGCGGATTAGTGCCGGGTTGATATTGATCGGCAGGCCAAAAGCGTGACGAATCTGGCGTCAAAACCTCATCAATTAAATGCAGCTTGCCGTGTTCATCTAATCCGAATTCAAATTTAGTATCCGCAATAATGATGCCGCGCTCGGCAGCATACGCCGCGCAATCCTGATAAATCGCCACACTAAGCGCCCGCACCTGTTCAGCTAATTCCGTTCCTAATAGCCGCACCGTTTGCTTGAAATCTACATTTTCATCGTGATTGCCCAATTCGGCTTTGGTGGACGGCGTGAAAATCGGCGCAGGTAACTGCTCCGCCAGCCGCAACCCCGGTGGCAGTTGAATTCCACACACCGCGCCGCTGCGTTGATAATCTTTCCAGCCAGAACCAATGAGATAGCCGCGCACAATCGCCTCAATCGGCAGCGGTTGGAGGCGACGCACCACCACCGCACGGTCGCCCAGTTGCGCCAGCTCGTGAACGTCCGTCACCACTGCCGCGACCGGCACCTGTGCTAAATGATTCGGTACCAGCGCCTCGGTGCGGGCAAACCAGAAATTCGCCACTCGCGTCAACACATCGCCCTTGCCGGGAATCGGTTGCGGCAACACCACGTCAAATGCCGACAGGCGATCAGTGGTGACAATTAACAGATGATCGACGCCAACTTGATACAGATCGCGCACCTTGCCGCGAGCCAGCAGCGGCAGTCCCGACAAATTGGATTCAAACAATGCAGCGGTGGAATTCAATGATAGTGCTCCGTAGTGTAATGACCGGGCGTGTGGCGACGATGGCGCGTCAACCCGCGTGCTTCGAGGATGACCTTGGCATCTTTAATCATCGCCGAATTGCCGCACAACATGACGTGACTGTCCGTCGGCGTCAGCGTCGCGCCAGCAGCAGCTTCCAACTCTCCACTGCTCAACAACGCGGTGATGCGCCCGGACAAGGCGTCGGGATGCGCTTCACGACTGACGGCAGCGAGCACCTGCAAGCGTTCGCCATGCTGTTGTTGCAGCTCCGCAAGCAGCGTTTGGTATGCTAAATCAGCCACTTGGCGCACCCCGTGTACCAAAATCACCCGCTGGAAACGTTCCCAAGGCGTGCGCGTGCGCAGAATCGACAGATACACTCCCAAACCGGTGCCCGTCGCTAATAACCATAAATTTTCAGTGGGTTGCACCGTTTCCAGCGTAAAAATACCACCCGCGTCAGCAGTGACCCACAGCGCGTCTCCAACTTGCAATGCTGACAGCGATGCAGTGAGTGAACCGCCATTTACTTCATTAAAGAAAATCTCTAACGGACGCTCATGCGGCGGATTCGCTAACGAATAAGGACGACCAATACGCTCATCCGCAACATCCAATGCAACTTTAATGTATTGCCCAGCGTAAAATGGATTGATTGGCGCGTCGAATTGCAGGCTATACAATCCTTCAGCCCATTGTCGTTTTGCGACGACTTCCCCCTTTACCCAATCACTCATGGCATCAATTCCGTTGTGTGGAAAAATAGTTGTCAATAAAATGCAGTTGGAGCAACGATTGTGATCGTCAACCGTATCACGCAATAAAATCGTTGCAACACGGCATTGACTGTTTTAAGCAATTGATGATTCTGACAACTGCAAATCCGCCCACAGCCGCGCAGTGGTGGCAGCTTGATTCATGGTGTAAAAGTGCAACCCCGGCGCACCACCCGCAATTAACTGGCGACATAAATTCAATACAACTTCGTAGCCAAAAGCGCGAATGCTTGCCACATCATCACCAAATCCTTCTAAACGACGACGTATCCAACGCGGAATTTCTGCGCCACAACTATCTGAAAAACGCGCCAATTGTGTGTAATTGGTAATTGGCATGATGCCCGGTACAATCGGAATTTGAATTGCGTTTTTATGGCAATCCGCAACGAATGTAAAATACGCATCAGCATTATAAAAATACTGCGTAATTGCGCCATCCGCACCCGCATCAACTTTGCGCTTGAAATTGTCTAAATCGCGGCTGGGATTACCCGCTTGTGGATGACATTCAGGATAAGCGGCAACTTCAATATGAAAGGCGCTACCGAATTCAGCGCGAATGAATTCAACTAATTCATTAGCATAATGAAACGCGCCGCGTTCACCCGCTCCCATTCCCGATGGCATATCACCGCGCAACGCTACAATGCGGCGAATTCCACGCTGATGATAATGCTGCAATAGTTCGCGCATTTGTTCACGGGTAGAACCAATACAAGCGAGATGTGGCGCGGTATCAATGTGTAATTCTCGCAACCATGCCACGGTATCTAAAGTGCCGTCGCGGGTAGAACCACCAGCGCCATAAGTCACTGAAAAATAAGCGGGGTTAAGCGCAGTTAGTTGGGCAATTTCCAGCTTGAGTTTTGCCATGCCTTCAGCAGTTTTAGGAGGAAATAACTCAACGCTGTATTGCGGTTGTGAGGACATAAAGATGATCTCTTTCATTAAATAACCAGCACATCAATGATGCGCTTCATTGCCGTGCTCATGCTGATTGTTTATTCAGCTAATAATTCCGCCATGCGCGTTCCCATTAACGCCGGTGAATGAACGGTGAATACGCCAGCCGCTTCTAATGCCGCATATTTCCCCGCTGCGGTGCCGTGTCCGCCGGTGACAATCGCGCCGGCGTGTCCCATCCGTTTGCCGGCGGGCGCGGTGACGCCAGCGATGTAGGCGACCACCGGTTTGGTCATGTGTGCCTGAATAAATGCGGCGGCGGCTTCTTCGGCGCTGCCGCCAATTTCACCGACCAAGATCACGCCGTCAGTCGCGGAGTCAGCCGCAAACAGCCGCAAACAATCAACAAAATCAAGCCCTTGAATGGGATCGCCGCCAATGCCAATGCAGGTGCTTTGTCCCAGCCCGGCGGCGGTGGTTTGAAAGACCGCCTCATAGGTGAGGGTGCCGGAGCGCGAGACAATCCCGATGCGTCCGGGGCGATGAATGTGTCCGGGCATGATGCCGATTTTGCACGCGCCGGGCGTGATGATGCCGGGACAATTCGGGCCGATGAGGACGCTCGTGCTGTGCGCCAGCGCCGCTTTGACGCGCAGCATATCCAGCACCGGGATACCTTCGGTAATGCAGACGATGACGCCGATGCCAGCATCCGCTGCTTCTAAAATGGCATCCGCTGCGAACGCTGCGGGCACATAAATCATGCTGGCGGTTGCGCCCGTCGCTTGCACCGCGTCGTGTACGGTATCAAACACCGGTCGCCCCAAGTGTTGTTGTCCACCTTTGCCGGGCGTCACGCCGCCAACCAATTGGGTGCCATATGCCAACGCTTGTTCACTGTGAAACGTGCCCTGTTTGCCAGTAAAACCCTGACAAATCAAACGAGTTTCTGCATCAACTAATACGCTCATTGTCCCCGCTCCTGTGCTGCTGCCACCACCCGCTCTGCCGCTTCCGTCAAGCTGCTGGCAGTCAGCACTGCTAAGTCACTGGCAGCAAGCAATTGCAGCCCTTGTTCGGCGTTGGTGCCCGCTAACCGCACCACAATGGGTACCGTCACTGCGACCTCGCGCACCGCCTGCATGATGCCTTCCGCAATCAAATCACAACGCACGATGCCGCCAAAAATGTTGACCAACACTGCCGCGACCTTCGGATCAGACAAGATCAATTTGAACGCTTCTGCGACTCGCGCTGCGGTGGCACCGCCGCCAACGTCAAGAAAATTAGCAGGCGTACCGCCGTGCAGCTTGACTAAATCCAGCGTCGCCATTGCCAGCCCCGCGCCGTTGACCATGCAGCCAATGTTGCCGTCAAGACTGATGTAATTGAGTTCATGGCGCTGTGCCTGCGCTTCACGCGCATCTTCTTGAGTGAGATCACGCAGCGCCGCCAGTTCGGGATGACGATACAGCGCGTTGTCATCCAAGTTGAGCTTGGCATCCAGCGCCAGCAAGGTGCCGTCGTCAGTCACCACCAACGGGTTGATTTCAATCAACGTGGCGTCGCAGTCGGTCGCCAATTGATACAACCCCGCCATGAACGCAGCGAGCTGTTGGCTTTGTGGCGCATTTAAGCCGAGCGCGAAACCAAGACGGCGCACCTGATACGGCTGGACACCGGTCGCTGGATGCACCGTTACCCGCACGATCTGCTCTGGTGTGGCGGCGGCAACGGCTTCGATGTCCATGCCTCCAGCAGCAGACGCGATAAACACAAACTGCGCGGCGGCGCGATCCAGCAGCAGACTCAAATACAGTTCTCGCGCCAACGCGGTTGGTTCTTCAATCAACACCTGCGCGACAGGTAGCCCGGCGGCACCGCTTTGGTGGGTGACGAGTCGGGAGCCGAGCAGCCGTTGGGTGGTCTCAACAGCCTGTTGTGGAGAATCGACGTGGAGCACGCCGCCCGCTTTGCCGCGACCACCGGCATGAATCTGCGCTTTGACCATCCAGCGCGAGCCGCCGAGGTCAGCGCAGGCGGTGGGGACGGCAGCAGCAGTGGTAACAACGATTCCACGCGGGACGGGGAGGCGATAGCGTTGCAAGAGTTGTTTGGCTTGATATTCGTGTAGGTTCATTGCGTTCTCGATCACTGCAGCTGGCGCAGAATTAGTAACCACTGCAATTCTGAGCTACTTGTTTGGGTACTGCAATCAACTAATCCAAGGGCTACATCAAATGCGCGGTGCATAAACTGAATGCTCTTCCACCCAATAAATCACCACGCAAGCATCCAAATAAATCATTTTTCAATTCCAACTATCAGACATTTCGCGGATTTGGGTTTCAATATCAGCATCAGAAAGTCGCAAAGATGTTGGCAGTGAATGCGCTTTTAAGGTCGCTAAAAGTTGATGCGTAACGCCTTTTTCAATCGCTTTAACAGGAGAGACGGTTCAATAATGGTGATAAAAACCTTAACGGGTTCGGTAATTTCCACTGCTTCAGAAAAAGATAATCTTCGTTTAGGGTCATAAATCGCTTCAATAGTTTGCATCATTTTGAGTTCTAAACCCTTGGTTTAAGTGATTCGATTTAGTGCATTTTTTGTAATGCAATCAAGGTAATGTGTTGCGAATCATACTGAGATAATCATCCAAACAGAACACACAAAAACGCCCCCGACTTTGCAGTCGGGGGCGTTTTTCTAATTATTTAATGGTGGGAGATTCATTTCGTAGTTTTCAATGAGATCGCCAACCACTGCAATCATTGAATACAACGGATGATCCGCATCATCACGAACACTGTCTAATAAAGAATTCAGTAGGTCTATCATGTACTCGTATTCACTTTCATTACTAACATGTGAGAACTGAATGAGAGATTGAAGTGTTTGCCAAGCGGGAACCACAGATTGCAAGTTAATTATGGCGCTCATTTTCGTTTCCACTGATTACGGTTATATTCAGCGTGTGTCATCACACTGCGGATATAAATGCGTTGTTTATCATAGTGAATAACTGTTGCCACCAATATCAAAGATTGTAAAACCATCAACGTAGTCAGCGGTATTAAATGTTTGACGTAGTGCAGGAAAAGAGTGTGCAGACATTTGAGATGCTTTACGAAACCAATCTTCAAGAATGGTCATGGATTCAGGATGGCATTCCCAAAATTCCCTGAGAGGTTTTTTTGAAATTAGTCGCATTGATTATGCCAAAGAGTTTACTTAAGTTACAAAAAAACGCCCCCGACTTTGCAGTCGGGGGCGTTTTTTAATTCAGAACTGCGTGGTTAGAATTACGCAGCTTTACGGCGACGGCTGGCAGCAAAACCTAACAGACCAATTCCGAATAAGCCGAGGGTTGCAGGCTCAGGAACCCCTTCACGAGTTTCAACCAAGTCAATCTGAGCATCCCAAGCCGTTGGACCACTAAACGCCATTGAAAATGAAGTTACATCGTTGGCAGCGGTCGGAACATTGAATAATGAGAAATTAATGAAAAAGTCCGCACCAGACGAGCCATCCAGAAATGTCTTGCTGTAAGTGGAAGCTCCACCATTAATGCTAAATAAAACAGTGAGATCGTTGTCAATTGCATTTGGCAACGCTAAATACAAACCGGTTGCTGTTGGCATGGTTAAATCTACATGATCTATTCCAGACCACTCAATCGTAATGGTGCTGGTAGCAACTGGTCCGTTGGCCATAGATAACACAGTATTCAAAGGATTAGTCGGATCAGGACCGATGTCCGCATAGATACCGTTAGCACCAGCACCATTACCAACGAAGTCGCTGATCGTCAAAGTGCGGGTAGTGCCCAAGAAAAGATCAATTGAACTTTCAGTAGCCGTGGAAACTGCGTTTGCAGTACTGGAAGTCACAGAAGAGGATTGTGCATGACTAAAATCATCAATAACTATCGCTTGTGCCGTACCAGAAGCAAGAATGCCGAAAACGCTTGCAGCGAGTAAATTTAATTTGAAGTTGTTCATGGTTAAAACTCCGCGTTTGAGTTAAAAAATTGTTTCAAGATTGCAGTTTTTAGCTTGTCAAACTGCAGGATCAACGACAGTTTAGCATCCATCATGCCAAAACAAAAATAACCTTTATTTTCAAGTTATTAAGTTTTGTATGGCAACTAATTTACATCGTTTAAGCCACAATCTGTATAAAAAATCGACACTAAACTAGACCGTGACTTGCATAATACCTTCGCAGCGATAGTGAATAAAATCAATAACTTAATTTTAAGCTACCTATGCGTTAACCTTGATCTTTAACAGTGTTGTCATCGCCAACACTTTGTTTATTAAAGCAGATTAAACAAAACTCTTTGCTGCACTTCGCACCAGCAGCGTTAGAATTTCATGCGCTAAACACTGTAAAGAAAAACGACACTGCCATTTGTACGGACAAGTCACGTCCGCACTGCCAAAGTGTAGAATATGCGCTCGAATCATTCACTCAACTTCCACTTTTACTGCGCGGGCACCGTTCCATGACTCCCTTATTAAACGATACTTTTCTGCGGGCGCTGCTGCGCCAACCTGTTGATTACACGCCAGTTTGGATGATGCGCCAAGCTGGGCGCTATTTGCCCGAATACCGCGCCACCCGCGCTAAAGCCGGCAGTTTTATGGAGCTGTGTAAAAATCCTGAACTCGCCTGCGAAGTCACCTTGCAACCGTTGGAACGGTTTCCGCTCGATGCTGCGATTTTGTTTTCCGACATCCTCACCGTGCCGGATGCGATGGGACTGGGGCTGTATTTTGCGGAAGGCGAAGGTCCGCATTTTGAGCGCCCGGTGCGCACCGCAGCGGATGTCGCCAAGATCGCCGTGCCCGATCCCGAAGATGAATTGAAATATGTCATGGACGCCGTTTCCACGATCCGTGCCGCGCTGGCTGGACGAGTGCCTTTGATCGGTTTTTCCGGCAGCCCGTGGACGTTGGCGACCTATATGGTTGAGGGTAGCGGCACTAAAAACTTCTCACATATCAAGGGCATGATGTTTGATCGCCCCGATTTGTTGCACACTTTATTGGACAAAACCGCGCAATCCGTAACCAGCTATCTCAACGCGCAGGTCGCTCGCGGTGCTCAGGCTGTCATGATTTTTGACACTTGGGGCGGCGTGTTGGCACCGGCGAATTATCGGGAATTTTCGCTGGCATATATGCAGCAGGTGATTGAAGGCCTGACCCGCGAAGCCGACGGACGCAAGGTGCCGGTGATTCTGTTCACCAAAAACGGCGGGCAATGGCTCGGCGACATGGCCAACACCGGCTGCGACGCACTTGGCGTCGATTGGACGACTGATCTGGCTGATGCGCGGCGCATGGTGGACAACCGCGTTGCACTGCAAGGCAATCTTGATCCTTGCACGTTGTACGCCTCGCCCGAATATATCCGCGACGCAGTTGCCAAAGTGCTCGCCAGCTACGGACACGGCACTGGACATGTTTTCAATCTTGGGCATGGAATTACGCCAGATGTGAATCCAGATCATGCCGCTGCTTTTGTCGCCGCAGTACACGAATTGAGCCGAGCATATCATTAAGTTTTTCCAGCCCCCTGATAAAAAAGGGGGCTTTTTTCATTTTGCTAAATTGAGCGCCTCTGATGTTGTTTTCTAAACTTCCCGATAATCCCGGTGCTGAACAATCGTTTATCTCGCATTTTATTGAGTTGCGAGATCGTATCATTGCGATGTTAATCGCAATTGGTATTTTTATTTTAGTGTTATTTCCGTTTGCCAATGATATTTATAGCTTTGTCGCCGAGCCGCTGCTGGCGCAATTACCAACTGGCAGCACCATGATTGCCACCCAAGTCATTTCACCATTTTTAACGCCATTTAAGCTGGCGATGGTGGCAGCGATTTTTTTGGCAATGCCTTATCTGTTATATCAATTGTGGGAATTTGTTTCGCCTGGATTATACAAACACGAAAAACGCTTCGCAGTACCGTTATTAGCATCAAGCATTGCCTTGTTTTATCTCGGAGTTGCTTTTGCTTATTATTTAGTTTTTCCAATCATTTTTGGTTTTATGGCAGCAACCACACCTGATGGCGTGGCAATGATGACTGATATTGCGGCGTATTTAGATTTTGTCTTAACCTTATTTTTTGCTTTTGGCTTGGCATTTGAGATTCCGGTAGCAACCATTTTGCTAGTTGTTGTTGGCGCAGTGACGATTGAAAGTTTAGTTGATAAGCGTCCATATATCATCGTTGGCGCATTTATTGTGGGCATGTTTCTAACGCCACCTGATGTTTTTTCACAAACGATGCTCGCAGTGCCGATGTGGTTATTATTTGAATTAGGCATTGTGTTTGCGCGTTTAATGGTGCAACAACGGGACGTTATTACGCCACAAACTCCAGTACCGCCCCGCCCCACTGCGCCTCAACCGTTACCCCGTGCGCCTTCATTAACAAAAACAAGTCGCGCTGATGTCCTTGCGGCAGATGAAGCGGATCATCTCGCGCCAACACAAACTCCGATTACAGAACTTCCGGTGAATTCGGTAGAAGCAAAATTGCTGCGGGCCCAACGCTTGCGCGAATTAAACAATCTGTTTGCCACGCGCCAGATTTTGTATGAAGTGTTAGAAGAAGGTGATGCTGACCAACGCGCAGTGGCGCGGAATATCTTGGCGCAATTAGATGATGACTAAAAAATCATTTTGTTGCTAGTTTTAGGCATTCACTACTCGCGTTCACGCTTGCTTAATAAATACACTACTATTTATTAATCTTCTCAAGACAAAATATCATCCGAGGAGCTAACGATGGATTGGAAAAAAGCATCTATCATCAATGCAAAACGTCTCGAACGGGCGCTAGATGTTGAACGTTTTGCGCGTCAATTAGCCGAATTGCCGCAAGCCCGGCAAGCAGGAATTACTAAAACACAATTAGATGCACTTTCCGAAGAGCGAGAACAGGCAGAACGCCAACGCCAACGATTAGAAAAAGGTGAGTTTAGAATTGCTGTAGTTGGTCTTGAAAAAGCCGGCAAAAGCACCTTTGTCAATGCGTGGCTTGGTAGTGATTTATTGCCAGCAAAATCGTTACGCTGCACCTTCACCACGACGCAGATTTTCTCGGTGAAAGAAGAAACTGAACAACGATTAGAAACGCAACCGAAAACAAACAGCGAGTTCAGCAAACTGGTTGCCGAATTAAAATCCGTTGCGAATGGTTCAGATGAAACGCGAGCTAAAAATGCCAAAGAAGATTTAGCAACGATTCAGCAGCATCAGACAACGCTCAAAGAAGTATTGAATGAAGGGGCACGCGCTAAACATTTCACTAATTTAGAGGAAATTAAAGAGCCTAGGAGTTACGCAGTTGAAAGTTAAGTTGTTGATTTTTATGGAAGTGTGATTGTGCAGCGCACAAAATAACTTCAATAAAATCAGACATTTAGAAATCCAACTGCGTAACTCCTAGAGCCATTACGCAAATATGTTGCTGATGCGCGTTATGCCCACGCCATGCACGAAGCGCGTTTATACACTTGTCGTTTGGCAGAAGCTGAAGGTATTGTGTTTTACGATGTGCCTGGATTAGATTCAGGATTAGCAAAACATATCGAAGAATCCCGCGATATGTTGCACAGTTGTGATGCTGTGATTTTAATTCAGCGTTATCCTGATTTGCGCGGTGCGGAAAAGGATTTAATCAAATTTGCGCGTGAAGGTGATCGCCATATTCGTTTAGAAGATAAGATGTTTGTCTTTTTTGGACGCATGGATTCTTTTGCGACGCGAGACGCATTTCAACGAGATTACCAACACGCAGTGCAAGCATGGCGCGATGAAGCAAATTTGCCGAATACGCGTATCGTTGGCGGATCAGCCGGAGCACATTTGGTATTGCACGGCATGGCTGAAAGCGAGACATTAAAAGACCTCGGTGACCAACAAAAAATTGCTGCTGATTTGTGCCGAGTCACTGGTGAAAATACTACCGATTTAGAGACACTAAAAACGCTCACCGGAATTGATACCATTAAAAATACGATCAATCACTATTTGAATCATGAACGGGTGGCTATTGTAGAGCGTCGTTGCACGGCGCTATTTGAAGCGATCTTGCGCCATAGCGAAGACATTTATCGCAGTGTGCGTACTCATTTCCCTGAAGACCCTGATGAAGCGCGGCGGCGGCTGGATGAAGACCGAAATCTGGCATTTAACCAATGGTGGAGTGCTCATAAAGATCACCTTAAAGCAGGATTCAATGCTTACTATATTAAAGAGTTGAGTACCGAATTTAGTAGTAATACGGTACGCAGTTTTAATCAACGTTACGAAGAAATCGTACGCGATAATATGGCGCAGTTGCCAGCTCGTGCCGCCGTCCAGCGCGATCGTAAATTCTTTAGCAGTATGCAGCATGGATTTGATCCAGATGTCGCTAATCGTGAATGGCGCGAAGCTCTATATCGAGATGTGCGACAGATGATTCAAGATATTGCAGAAAAACTAGCGATTGAATTAGAACAGGATACGCGAAAAATTAGCGATTTTGTGATTAGTCAATTATGGGGTAGTCAGCGTGTTCACCATTTATTAGTTGGTGATACACACCAATTTCAAGAGCGGTTGCAATAAAGTCTTAAAGCACTGTTTTGCGTTTTGTGCGTCCACTGGCAGAGGCTTTGGTTCGCGCTCCAGTGAATACTCAAACTCGAATGAACATCGTGCGTGATAGTGGGGTTGATATTGAAATTCTCGATTATTACTTTCCTGAAAATGGTGAGGCGCTGTATCGTGAATTAAAACAGTATTTACGGCACGGTTCTAAGCTATTAACTGATCCAGCACTTGCAAAAAATGTGTTATCTAGTCAGATTGATAAGATTCGTGAAACGTTAAATAACGCAGTTGCTGGAATAAGTGAACAGGGTGCAGATCAAGACAACCGGCGTCAAGTAGTAGAAGAAGTGGAAGCAGATTTGCTGGCGTTAGAGTATTACTTGCTGCACAGTTTATTTGATGCAGCTGGTTTCAGAGCCTTTTGCCAACAGGAGTTAGAAAATCTTCGAGATCGTTATTTAGAACGCATGAATGATGGCAGTTGGGACGGGATTGCAGGAAATGAATGGAAAAATGGTAACGCGCTCATGCTGGCAGAATTACCACCAGAACTGCGCCCACAAACGTTTAATACAGAAGTGAGTGATCGGTTACGGCAACTCGGTATTGCCATTCAACAGGCACGTCATTCTGTATAATGCAAATAAGAGAAGTAAGTCATGGCTGTTTATAATCTTTGTCCGGTTTGCAATAAAGAACACGGTAATGTGTCACGTTGCACAAATTGCGATTTCGATTTAACTGAGTACGCTTTTGCTAGTCTCCGCCAACAAAAAGCAATGGTAGAAGCACATCGCGCATCTCAGTTATCTGCCGTGCCAGCACCAGTAGAAATAATTTCAACACCCGTGACTGATAACACAACTCCGTCACCAACAACTCAATCTTCTTTACCTTCAGATAACGTGGTAGCAGATGTTTATCGTGCCATTCTGCAAATGGCGTGGATGGATCACTACCTTGAACGACAAGAAATCAATTTCCTGTTTCAGAAAACACAGGAACTTCAATTAACGCTAGAACAAACCGAAGCAATTGAACGAGAAGTGATTGGGCGTTCTGTGCGTGAGCAAGCCTATTTTACCGCTTTACAAGCAGCGCAAAATGAATCTGGCGTTTTTTCATTACAGGAATTGCAAAAATTACCTGAATTTACTCAGTACCTTGCAATTCCATATCAGCAGGCACTAGCAGTGGAATTGGAGGTTTTAGGAAAACCTTTGCTTGAAGCATTGATTTTTGAGTTACAGCAGCAAAAAGCAGCCATTCCGATGTTACAAAACAATCAACTTATTCAGCCTGTTGTTACAAATTGCTCACTTATCAACAATCGTTACCAAGATTTGAGTGATGGCACGGTATTGGATACACAAACCAATTTACAATGGATGCGCTGTGCGTTGGGACAAACTTGGAATGGGCAGAATTGTGTTGGTAAAGCTGATCAGTTCAATTGGGAAGAAGCAAAAATTGCTGCGCAGCAAACTCAGTACGCAGATAAAATAAACTGGCGTTTACCCACGATAGATGAACTAAAAACCCTGATTATTGTAGAAAATAAACCGATGATTGACCAACAGGCTTTTCCAAATATGCCAATTTCTTGGTGCTGGTCTGATTCATGGGATACGGATAATTCAAGTTATGCGTGGGGTGTAAATTTTTATAGCGGCGATCTTAATAATAACTATAGGACTGGCAATAGCCATGTTCGTCTTGTCCGCTGCGGAAAATGACTTTGATGCTTGCAATGTGGCATTGGTATTAAAAAGATTTAAATGCAGCTAAGCAATGGCTGCTCAAGGAAATTCGTGAATAAGTCAATTAAAAGCGTTTAATGCGTTTATAAATTTGTAGAGTAGATCATTAAAGGTTTAATTCGCTCGGCATATCGCCTACAGTGTCGAAAACACCGCTTGGGCGTTCATGTCATTCAGGTTTTCATTCATGCCTTATCCTGTTTTACCCCGCATTCTCAGCGCCCGCGTTCACACCTTTGGTCAATATCTGCTGCAACGCTACGGCCAGCGCGTCCACAAGCTCGCGCTTCACGCGGGTTTTACCTGCCCGAATCGTGACGGCGTCAAAGGACATGGCGGCTGCACTTTTTGCAATAACGTGTCATTTAGCCCGAATGCGCAGGAACCACCGCCGTTGGATGCGCAGCTTGAGGCGGGACGCACGGTGGTGGCGAAACGCACCGGAGCGCGGCGCTTTATGGGTTATTTTCAAGCCTATACAAATACTTACGATCCGCTTGATGCCCTGCGCCAGCGGTATGACAGCGTGTTGCGGCATCCCGATGTGATTGGGCTGTCAATTGGGACGCGCCCCGATTGTGTACCGGAAGCGGTGCTGGATTTGTTGGCAAGTTATCAGGCGCAGGGCAAGGAAATCTGGCTGGAGCTGGGGCTGCAATCGGCAGATGACCGCACGTTGGAACGGATCAATCGCGGTCACACTTTCGCCGATTATCGAACGACGGCGCTGGCGGCAGCGCAGCGCGGGATTCCGGTGTGTGCGCATCTCATCATTGGCTTGCCGGGCGAGGGACGCACGGCAGCGTTGAGCAGTTTGCAGCAGGTGCTGGAGATCGGCGTGGCGGGTTTGAAACTGCATCCGCTGCATGTTGTGCAGCACACGCGGCTGGCGCTGGATTGGCAACGCGGCAGCTATCAACCGTTAGCGCGAGCAGACTATGTGGACATTTGCGCTGATCTGGTGGAGCGCACACCGCCAACGGTGATTTATCATCGCCTCACCGGCACTGCCTCCCGCGACATCTTGCTGGCACCAGACTGGTGTCATCAAAAATGGGCGGTGCTCAATGCCATTGAAGCCGAGTTATGCCGCCGCGACAGTCGTCAAGGTGATTGTTGTAATTTCTCTCATCATCAACTGGTCAGCTCTGCCTGACCGCGCAGGAGACGCTTTTATGGAACTCGTCTGTCCCGCCGGTAATTTGCCGATGCTCAAGGCGGCCGTCGATCACGGTGCCGATGCGGTGTACATCGGTTTCCGCGATGACACCAATGCCCGCCATTTTGCCGGGCTGAATTTCAACGACAAACAAATCCGCGAGGGGCTGCACTACGCGCACGATCATAAGGTCAAGGTGTTTGTCGCCATTAACACCTACGCGCAGCCGAATGGCTGGGAACGCTGGACGGCAGCAGTGGATCGCGCCGTTGATCTGGGCGTAAATGCGATCATCCTTGCCGATATGGGCGTTCTCGATTACGCCGCCAATCGCTATCCACACGTCAATCTGCATTTGTCGGTGCAAGGCTCGGCAACCAATCCAGCAGCGATTCGGTTTATGCACCGCCATTTTGGCATCAAGCGCGTGGTCGTGCCACGAGTGTTATCGCTGGCGCAGGTCGCGCATTTGATTGAAGAAACGCCGGTGCCGGTGGAGATTTTCGGCTTCGGCAGCCTGTGCGTCATGGTTGAGGGACGCTGCCTGCTGTCGTCGTATGCCTGCGGACAATCGCCCAATACTTACGGCGCGTGCTCGCCTGCTGCGCATGTGGAATGGCGCGACACGGCCCAAGGTCAGGAAACGCGGCTGGGCGGCGTGTTGATTGAACGGCGTTCGCTCAACGAACCGGCGGGGTATCCGACGCTGTGCAAAGGGCGCTACGACGTGGCGGGTGAATTGCGCCACGCGATTGAAGAGCCAACTAGCTTGAATACTTTGGACATTTTGCCGGGGATTCTCGCCGCTGGCGTCAGCGCGATCAAAATTGAAGGGCGGCAGCGCAGCACCCGTTACGTCGCGCAGGTGGCGCAGGTCTGGCGCGAGGCGATTGATGCTTGTCAACGCAATCCTGATGCGTTTCGTCCCAAAGACAGTTGGCACCAAATTCTGGCTCAAGTCTCCGAAGGTGCCCAAACCACGATTGGGCCGTATCACCGCCCTTGGCACTAATTCACTCACAGCGACTCGTCATGCCAACGACTTCACACTCCACCCCTCGCCTCACCCTCGGCCCGATTCTGTATCACTGGTCGCGGGAACAGGTGTTTGATTTTTACGCAGAAATGCTCGAAACGCCGGTCGCCGTCATTTATCTCGGCGAAACCATTTGCTCAAAACGACGCCTGCTGCGTCCCGAAGATTATTGGGAATTAGCCGAGCGCGTCGCTGCCGCTGGCAAAGAGCCAGTGATTTCGACGCTGGCGCTGATTGAAGCCGACAGCGAATTAAAAACGTTGCAACGGATTTGCGCTGACGAGCGTTTTTTAATTGAAGCGAATGATTTAGCCGGATTAGATTTTCTCGAAGGTCGTCCATTCGTCACCGGCCATTCCATCAATTTATACAACCAGCGTACTTTGGCATTCCTTGCCGCTCGCGGCTTAAAACGCTGGGTATTACCGGTTGAATTGGGACGCGAAACCGCCGCCGCTTTAATTCAAACGCGACCGGATGGCGTCGAGTGTGAATTGTTTGCTTATGGGCGGCTGCCGCTGGCGTATTCCGCCCGCTGCTTCACCGCATATAACCGCAACTTAAGCAAAGATGATTGCCAATTTTGCTGCGGCGATTATCCCGATGGCTTATTGATTTCCACACAGGAAGCGATGCCATTTTTAGCATTAAATGGCATTCAAACCCAATCGGCAACCACGCATAATTTATTATCCGTATTGCCAGAAGTGACACAAATGGGCGTCGAATTACTGCGCATCAGTCCGCAATCAACGCACACTGCCGACATTGTCCGCGTATTTGCCGACACGTTGGCAGGAAAACTGGCTGCTGCTGACGGCACGGCGCAATTACGCGCTTGGTGTCCGAGTGTATTGAGCGATGGTTATTGGACGGGTAAAGCTGGAATTGCAACGGCTTAAACACAAGTCATATTGAATAAAAAAACCATCTCCCGCGCAATACGGGAGATGGTTTTTGTTATGGTGATTGAATACACACAACTAAAGCGAGTGAAATCACCACCGCCAGAAAGTCGCTAATCAACCATAATCAATAACGATAATTCTCTGCCTTATATGGTCCATTAACCGGCACACCAATATAATCTGCCTGCGTTTGCGTCAGCGTGGTCAACTTGACGCCAATCTTCTCCAAATGCAGCCGTGCGACATCTTCATCCAAATGCTTCGGCAATACATAGACACCAATCGGATATTCCTCCGGTTTGGTGAAGATTTCAATCTGCGCCAGCACCTGATTGGTAAAGCTATTGGACATCACAAAACTGGGATGACCGGTTGCGCAACCCAGATTCACTAAACGCCCTTCCGCCAACAATGTAATGCGATGACCATCCGGGAATACGATCTGATCGACCTGTGGCTTGATATTGACCCATTCGTATTGCTTCAGGCTATACACCTGAATCTCATTGTCGAAATGACCGATATTGCACACAATCGCCTGATCTTTCATTGCAATCATGTGATCGTGGGTAATGATGTCGGTATTGCCAGTGGCCGTGACAAAGATGTCCATCATTGATACGACATCATCAAGCCGCACGACGCGATAACCTTCCATTGCGGCTTGCAATGCGCAAATGGGATCAATTTCTGTAACCCACACGGTTGCGCCTAAACCACGCAATGAAGCTGCCGAACCTTTACCCACATCGCCAAAGCCGCAGACCAATGCTAATTTACCTGCAATCATCACATCGGTTGCGCGTTTAATTGCATCAACCAATGATTCACGACAGCCATATAAATTATCAAACTTGGATTTCGTTACCGAATCATTGACATTCATCGCGGGGAATAACAATTGCCCATCGCGGTGCATTTGATAAAGCCGATGCACGCCAGTTGTGGTTTCTTCCGTGACGCCTTTAATCGCAGCGGCAATCCCGTGCCAATGCTGTGGATTGCGCTCGAAGGTGCGACTGAGCAGACCAAGAATTGCTGTCCATTCTTCACTATCGCCAGCAGCAGGAGCGGGAATTGCGCCCGCGTTTTCGTATTCAACGCCCTTATGAACCACTAAAGTTGCATCGCCGCCGTCATCAAGAATCATATTCGGGCCAGCACCATCGGGCCAATTCAATACCTGTTCAGTACACCACCAGTATTCTTCCAGCGTTTCACCTTTCCACGCATAGACTGGAATACCAGCAGCGGCAATTGCTGCCGCAGCGTGATCTTGCGTTGAAAAGATATTGCAGGAACACCAGCGCACCTGCGCACCCAATTCAACCAGCGTTTCAATCAATACGGCGGTTTGAATGGTCATGTGCAAACTGCCGGTAATCCGCGCTCCGGTCAATGGCTTTGATGCGCCGAATTTCCGCCGCAGCGCCATTAAGCCCGGCATTTCAGTCTCGGCGATGACCATTTCTTTGCGCCCAAAATCAGCTAATGCGATGTCGGCAACTTTGTAATCGGTAAACTCACTCATGGTTAATCAACTCTCGATGAATCGTGAGTGAGCGCCGTTAAATAAAGGGAAATCACAACGCCGAGCCTGGCTCGAATTGAATTCGAGTTGCAACGCTCCTCGGCGGCGTGATGGGGTGATAAAGAGTACTGGTGATTGGTGGCAAAAAGATGACCGCTATTTTGCCATCAAATCATCATTCCCGCGCATAAAAAAAGACCGCGAGGTCTTTTAATAATGTGGCTGTTCAGTCGTTTATTCAAGTGCTGATTGAAGACAAATAAAAACCCGTTATTCAATAACGGGTTTTTATAAAAGTTGGCGGAGAGAGAGGGATTCGAACCCTCGATAGGGATTAACCTATACTCCCTTAGCAGGGGAGCGCCTTCAGCCGCTCGGCCATCTCTCCTAAATCAATACGTCTATCAGCGTTCCGACAGGACGCATATCCTAACATGTTTCATTCAATTTGCGCTAGTTATCCGCACATTCCACGACGCTCGCGCTTTGTCCGCCATCCGTTTGCTCACGCTTGATCCGCTCGTAAATTTCCTCACGATGCACCGACACCTCACGCGGGGCGTTGACGCCAATTCGCACTTGATTTCCTTTGACGCCAAGGACGGTGACAGTCACTTCGTCACCAATCATCAGCGTCTCACCGACGCGCCGAGTCAAAATTAACATCGTTTGCTTTCTCCCTTTGCTTCCATTGATCTAATGATCCATGCGCTGCAATAGCCACTCCCGATGTCAAGTCAGGCGCGGCAGTCCCGCAGATCATTCCCATTTACTGGCCACTGCCGCAATTCTAGCAACTGCTTGGATAATGACAATTCGCAATTGACGCGCCAGCAGTTAATCCGCCGCTAAACCGAACGCCTCGTGCAATGTCCGCACGCCAAGCTCCAGATATTTCTCATCAATCACCACCGAAATTTTAATTTCTGAAGTCGAAATCATGCGGATGTTAATTCCTTCTTTGGCGAGGCAACCAAACATCTGGCTGGCAATGCCCGCGTGACTGCGCATTCCCACGCCCACCAGCGAAATTTTCACGATCTTGGCATCGCCCAACACCTGCCGCGCCCCCAGCGTGTGCGCCATCGCGTCGAGAATTTCCAGCGCCCGCGCATAATCGTTGCGATGCACCGTAAACGTAAAATCCGTCGTCGCCTCTTGCGCCCCGACATTTTGAATAATCATATCCACTTCGATATTGGCCGCCGCAATCGGTCCCAAAATCTGATGCGCCACGCCCGGCTGATCCGGCACCCCCAGCACCGTCAACTTCGCTTCATCCCGACTGAACGCAATCCCCGCAATTTTCGCGTCTTCCACACTCTCATCCTCAAACGTAATCAGCGTGCCCTCGCCGTCAATAAAACTGGAGAGCACCCGCAACGGAACCTGATATTTGCCCGCAAATTCCACCGAACGGATTTGCAACACCTTCGAGCCGAGGCTGGCCATCTCCAGCATTTCCTCAAAAGTAATGCGGTCGAGCTTACGCGCTCGCGGCTCCACTCGCGGATCGGTGGTGTAAACGCCATCGACATCGGTATAAATCTGGCATTCATCGGCTTTTAGCGCCGCCGCAATCGCCACTGCCGAAGTATCCGAACCGCCGCGCCCCAGCGTCGTGATGTCGCCGTGCTCATCAATGCCCTGAAAACCGGCGATCACCACCACCCGCCCGGCATCCAAATCCGCCTGCACCCGCGCTCCATCAATGTCCCGAATCCGCGCCTTGTTGTGCGCACTATCGGTCAAAATCTGCACCTGAGCGCCGGTGTACGACCGCGCCGGACACTCCCGCGCCGCCAGCGCCATGCTCAACAACGCAATCGTCACCTGCTCGCCGGTGGACAGCAGCACATCCAACTCACGCGGCTCGGGACGCGGCTGAATCTGTTTTGCCAGCCCCAGCAAACGATCCGTCTCACCCGACATCGCCGACAGCACCACCACCACCTGATGCCCCAGCGTCACCCAGCGTTGCACCCGCTCGGCAACGGCAGTGATGCGCTCCACGCTGCCGACCGAAGTTCCACCATATTTCTGCACAATCAACGCCATCGTTTATTTCCAGTTGTCAGTTTGATGCCATTTTTAGAATGTCGTGATCACGCGGCGGCGGCTGATTTGTCGCGCACCCAATTTGCCACCAGCGCCAGCGCCGCCGGTAAACCTGCCGGATCAGTGCCGCCCGCCTGCGCCATATCGGGACGACCGCCGCCCTTGCCGCCAACCTGCGCTGCGACCACGCCGATCAACTCGCCAGCTTTGAAGCGATTGGTCAAATCTTTGGTCACACCCGCCACTAAACTGACTTTGCCATCAGCGACCGTCGCCAACACCACCACCGCCGAACCGAGTTTATCTTTCACTTGATCGAGCGTATCGCGCAGCGTTTTCGGCTCCGCGCCAGCCAGCTCCACCGCTAACACCTTGATTCCATTCACCAGCACTGCTTGACTCGCCACATCTTGCCCAGCAGCGGCAGCGAGCTTCGCTTTCAGTTGCGCCAGCTCCTTTTCCAAACGCCGACTGCGCTCCAGCAATTGCTCAACGCGCTCGCCAGCATCTTCGCGTCCGCCCTTGACCAATTCCGCCACGCGCAGCAGCCGCTCCTCATCTGCCGCAATCTCATTCAACGCAGTCGCGCCGGTCGTCGCCTCAATTCGTCGCACACCCGACGCGATGCCCGTTTCGCTGAGAATTTTCACCAGCCCGATGTCGCCAACTGCCTTGACGTGCGTCCCGCCGCACAGCTCGGTCGAAAATTCGCCCATCCGCAGCACCCGCACCTGCGCGGCATATTTCTCGCCAAACAGCGCCATCGCACCGGTCGCCTTGGCATCGTCCAAACTCATAATCCGCGTTTCGACTAGATGATTGGCGCGAACTTCGCGGTTAATCAACTGTTCAATGGTGCGCAACTGCTCGCGGCTGATCGGCGCAAAGTGTGAAAAATCAAAGCGTAAGCGCGTCGACCCGACTTGCGAGCCCTTTTGCTGCACATGTTCACCGAGCACTTGGCGCAGCGCCGCATGAAGCAAATGGGTTGCCGAATGATTCAGCGCGATGGCGTGACGACGTTCGGCATCCACCCGCGCCGTCACTCGGTCGCCAACGGTCACTTGCCCAGCAGTGACGCGCCCGACGTGAATCACTGCGCCAGCGCCTTTTTTGTGCGTGTCCTGCACCTCAAACCGCGCCGCTTCCGTCGTCAGCTCGCCGCAATCGCCAACTTGACCGCCGGATTCACCATAAAACGGCGTTAAATCAAGCACAACTAAACCGTCATCGCCGCTGTTGAGCGCGTCGCACGAGTGCCCGTCACGATACAGCGCCACCACCGTCGCCTCTTCCTGTAACCGCTCATAACCGCAGAAATCGGTTTGACCTTGAATCTGAATCTCCAGCGCCTGCCCACCGCCGAACTGACTCGCGGCGCGTGCCCGTTCTTTTTGCTGCGCCATCGCCGCCTCAAAACCCGCCATATCCAGCGTCAAGCCGCGCTCGCGGGCGATGTCAGCGGTGAGATCGGTCGGAAAACCAAAGGTGTCGTAGAGCTTGAACACGGTCGCGCCGGGAATTTGCTGGCTCATCAATCCGGCAATCGCCTCATCAAGAATGCGCATTCCGTGCTCCAGCGTTTCCGCAAAGCGTTGTTCTTCCTGCACAATCACGCGCTCAATCTGCGCTTGTTCCGTCACCAATTCGGGATACGCGCTGCCCATTTCCGCCACCAGCGCCGGCACGAGCTGATGAAAAAATGGCGTGGTACAGCCGAGCCGATGCCCGTGCCGAATCGCCCGCCGCATGATCCGCCGCAGCACATAACCGCGCCCTTCGTTGCTGGGCGTCACGCCATCCGCAATTAAAAACGCCGTCGAACGAATGTGATCAGCAATCACGCGCAGCGATTTGTCAGCGGGATCGGCGCAGTCGGTCAGCGCCGCTGCTGCCGCAATCAGGCGTTGAAACAGGTCAATGTCATAATTGCTGTGAACGCCCTGCAACACCGCCGCCAGCCGTTCCAATCCCATGCCGGTATCGACCGACGGACGCGGCAGCGGCGTCAAATGCCCTTCCGCATCGCGGTTGAACTGCATGAATACGAGATTCCAAATCTCAACGTAGCGGTCGCCGTCTGCGTCCGCTGAACCGGGCGGACCGCCAGCGATGTCTGCGCCGTGATCGTAAAAAATCTCCGAGCACGGCCCGCACGGCCCGGTATCGCCCATTGACCAAAAGTTGTCTTTTGCGCCGCAGCGCGAAAACCGCGTCGGGTCAACGCCGATCTCGTGGAGCCAGATATTTGCTGCTTCGTCGTCGTCCTCAAACACCGTCACCCACAAGCGTTCGGGCGGCAGCGCCAGCACTTGTGTCAAATAATCCCACGCAAAACCAATGGCTTCGCGCTTGAAATAATCTCCGAAACTGAAATTGCCCAGCATTTCAAAAAAGGTGTGATGGCGAGCGGTGTAGCCAACGTTTTCCAAATCGTTGTGTTTACCGCCAGCGCGGACGCAGCGTTGCGAGGTCGTAGCGCGGACGTAATCGCGGCGCTCGCGGCCTAAAAACAGTTCTTTGAATTGCACCATGCCCGCGTTGGTAAATAGCAACGTCGGATCGTTGGCAGGCACCAGCGAGCTGGAGGCAACGCGCTCGTGTTGGTGGTGGGCGAAATAGTCGAGAAAGCTGGCGCGGAGCGCGGCACTGGTGGTCATGGTCAAAACGTCTCGCAAATGTCCTGTTTAATCAGCGCAATACGCGCACAATTAAATCTATCGGAAAACCGCGCTGT
Organism: Thiocystis violascens; assembly: GCA_020721065.1. GTDB lineage: Bacteria > Pseudomonadota > Gammaproteobacteria > Chromatiales > Chromatiaceae > Chromatium > Chromatium violascens_A. Next base: position 50,018 of record DYNM01000001.1, read on the forward strand.
TCGAGAAAACGAGCGCGGCGGCCATAATCGGCGCGGTCAAGCGGTGGAGAGTCGCCAAAACGCCGCGCACACACGTTGGCGAGACACTGCGCCCACTCCTCACGCTGCGGCGCCAGCGCGTCATCAATCAGGTCGTCGGTCAAACCTTTATCGCGCAATTCAGCACGAATGCGGCGCGGCCCAAAACCTTTATTCATCCGCTCGGCGGTATAACGCGCCGCCAACCGCGCTTCATTCAAATAATCATGGGCTTCCAATTGCGCAAGCACCGGCGCAATCGCCGCCAATTCAAACCCGCGCTGCGTGAGTTTGCGGGTTAATTCCAAACGGCTGTGCTCGCGCTGCGCCAGCAAACGCAACGCGGTATTTTCAAGTGCTGGCGCGGGGTCGGCAGTTGCCATGATTTTAACGTGATAATTCAAAGATCATCGGTTGGCGCAGCTTCGCTGGCACCAGCAGCGGGCAATAATTTAGCGCGAATCTTGGCTTCAATTGACTGCGCCATTGCTGGATTATCACACAGATAATTACGGACATTATCTTTGCCTTGTCCAATCCGATTGCCATCATAACTATACCAAGCGCCAGATTTTTCTACGAAACCTTCCGCTACGCCGATGTCAATAATTTCGCCTTCGCGGGAAATGCCGTGCCCATACAGAATATCAAACTCAGCTTGGCGAAAAGGTGGCGCGACTTTATTTTTAACCACCTTGACTTTAGTTTCGCTGCCGATAATTTCATCACCCTTTTTGATATTACCGGTGCGGCGAATATCCAACCGCACTGACGCATAAAACTTCAGCGCATTGCCGCCAGTTGTGGTTTCAGGAGATCCAAACATCACCCCAATTTTCATGCGGATTTGGTTAATAAAAATCACGCAACAATTCGAGCGATTGATATTGCCAGTTAATTTGCGCAATGCCTGCGACATTAACCGCGCATGAAGACCCATGTGCGAATCGCCCATTTCGCCCTCAATTTCTGCCTTTGGCGTCAATGCGGCAACCGAATCAACCACAACCACATCCAGCGCCCCAGAACGCACCAACATATCTGTCACTTCCAGCGCCTGCTCGCCGGTATCCGGTTGAGAAACCAGCAAATCTTTCATATTAACGCCGAGCTTTTCCGCATATCCCGCATCCAGCGCGTGCTCGGCATCGACGAATGCCGCCGTCCCGCCGAGCTTTTGCGCTTCGGCAATAATATGTAGCGTCAATGTAGTTTTACCGGACGATTCCGGACCATAAATCTCAATCACCCGCCCTTTTGGAATGCCGCCGATACCGAGCGCCAAATCAAGACCGAGCGAGCCGGTCGAAATCGCCTCAATATTGCGCACTGCGCCGGTGTCGCCCATGCGCATCACCGTACCCTTGCCAAATTGCTTATCAATTTGCGCCAGCGCAGCAGTCAACGCTTTTCTGCGATTTTCATCCATCTCGATCTCCGTTAAGTCACTGATCCCAAGGGTTAAATTGCAAAAGTGGTGCGCCGGTTGCCGCGCCATGTCAGCTTTTTTTCGCGTCTGCGCAAGCGGCGAATTATGGCACACCGACGCCAACAGCGGCAGTTGCGTGCCTCATCTGTTTGCATTGCGTTGATTTTACCATTCAGAAATCAACGCTGTGATTCATTTCATTAGCGGGTTCTGAAATTCTTGATCTGTTAAAAAGAATGATACTATTCAAAGTGCGTCTACATTTTTTATCTTTTGGAGCAAACATGATGTTATCAAATGAAGAACTGGATCGTTGGTTATCCACCGTGTTTCATTATGTCGAAAAAGCAGTATTGGTCTTGGTAGGAGGTCTGGCGCTGATTGGAATTGGGCAGTTGATTTTTGACATCATGCAGCAGGGCAACATTCAGTTACAGGATTTGCTGATGATGTTTATTTTTATTGAAATCATGGCAATGGCGAACATCTATTTTGTGCGCCGCAGCGTGCCCTTTACCTATCCGATGTTTATTGCCGTGACCGCATTATCACGCTTAATTGTATTGCAAGGTAAAAACATCGCGCCGGAAAATTTGCTGTATGAAAGTGGAGCAATTTTATTAGTGAGTATTGCAATTTTAGTGTTGCGCTTTAGCCAACGCCATTGTTTAGGTGAGGAAAGCGAAGATCGCTGATCGTGATCCAGATATAAAAAAACCAGCCATCACGCTGGTTTTTTACTTTTAGTGCAAACTGCTGTGGTGCCCTTGACAGGAATTGAACCTGTGACCTACCGCTTAGGAGGCGATCGCTCTATCCAACTGAGCTACAAGGGCAAAACCAATTCCTTAAAACAGATTCAAGAACGCGGTGACACAATGCCTAATAAATGCGCCATATCTTTAAAGAAAATCCGCAAATGCGCACCCGGTCGCGCTTTCACCAGCCGTTTATTCATATACGCTTCCCACGTTAGATATTGAATATCGGGATCAGCGCATAAACTGACAAAACGCTCGCGCCGTTTGTCATTCGCATACCAAAATCGCTGCATAATGCCCAATACCCAAAACACTTTACCGTGCGCCTTCATAAACTTTTTCCGCGCCGTTTGCAGCGCTGCCGCTTTGCCGGTGGTCAAGAATTCCGCCACCGCTTCACCCGCCAAGCGTCCGCCAGCCAGCGCGTAATAAATGCCTTCACCCGACGCTGGTGCGACCACGCCCGCTGCATCGCCAGCCAGCACGATGTCGCGTCCGTTATCCCAACAGCGCAGCGGTTCCAACGGAATCGGCGCACCTTCACGGCGCAGCGTTTCCGCGTCGGCTAATCCGGCGCGACGGCGTAATTCGGTGCAGGCCGAGCGCAGCGAAAATCCCTCAACCGCCGTGCCAACGCCGACGCTGACGGTCGCGCCGTGCGGAAACACCCAGCCGTAAAAGTCTGGCGAAATGTCGCCTTGATAATAAACGTCGCAGCGGGTGCCATCGAAACCCGCCGGCGTGCGCACGATTTCGTGATACGCGGAAACAAACTTCATCCCTTCCGAGCCGGGAATGCACTGCTTGGCAACTGAGGAATGTGCGCCATCTGCGCCAATCACCGCTCGCGCCCGCACCCGCTCGGAATCGCTGCCGCTGCGCCCTTGACCGGGGCGATAACACACCAGCGCCGTGCCGTCCGTATCGCGTTCAATCTGCTCAAAGGTGCCGATGCGCCGCGTCGCGCCAGCAGTCGCTGCCCGCTCGCGCAGCCACTCATCAAAATGCTCCCGATCCACCATCCCGACGTAGCCGCCGTTGATCGGCATGTCCACCGTGCGATCCGTCGGCGACACCATCCGTGCCGAATTGACCTGACTCGCCAGCATAGATTCGGGAATATCAAACTCGCGCATCGCTTGCGGCGGAATCGCGCCGCCACAGGGTTTGATCCGCCCAGCGCGATCCAGCAACAGCACCGAGCGCCCCAGTTTGGCGAGATCGGTTGCCGCCGTCGCGCCAGCGGGACCGCCGCCAATCACGACTACATCAAAGGTTTCAAGGTTGCTCATAAACGCAGAATCCGTGATTAAATTTGCTAAATGATCAAAATAATCAAACTGTTGTTGCCATACCGCGCACCGCAAAGGCGCTAATCATCATGCCGGTGACATACACGCTCACGCCCAAGCCGCTAAACCACGTCGCCCGCTCACGCGGACTGCCGAGAAAACGCACCATCAGCGCCACTTGAATCAGCAGAATGATGCCAACTGCCGCTGCGTGAACCGGTTTGTCCCATGAATACAACAGCGCGATCACCACCACCTGCGGCAGTCCCATCACCAGACAAGCGACTCGCGCTGCGCCGTCCACGCCGAGCTGCACCGGCAGCGAGCGCACACCCATTTGAATGTCGCCCTCAATCGCTTTGAAATCGTTGAGGGTCATAATGCCGTGAGCGCCGAGGCTGTAGAGCAGCGCCAGCGCCAGAATCGGCCATTCCGGCATCGCGCCGCCGATCATCAACGTCGCGCCGGTGAACCACGCCAACCCTTCATACGAAATGCCCGCCGCCAGATTGCCCCACCAGCCATTGGCTTTCAGACGCAACGGCGGGGCGCTGTAAATCCACGCAATCGTCATTCCGATCAACGCCGCGCCAAATACCCAAGTGCCGAGAAAATAAGCCAAAGTCAGCGACACTGCCGTCCAAATCAGCGACAGATAAAAGCCCCATTTGCCGGGAATGCGTCCCGACGGAATTGGGCGATATGGCTCGTTAATCGCGTCCACGTCGCGGTCGTACCAATCGTTGACGACCTGACTGGTGGCGCACATCAGCGGCCCCGCAAAGACGATGCCGATCAACACCAGCAGCCACTGCGCAGCAATCGGCTGACCGGAGGAAACGACGCCGCAGGTAAATGCCCACATCGGCGGAAACCATGTAATTGGATGCAACACTTCGAGAATCGCCGCTGGCGCGGGATAGCTGCGCGGCAACACTTGCGGAGAATGATTCATGCAGAAAACCTATCAGGAGTGATGTTTGTGGTCGGCGGCGGGCGCATCGGGCGTGTGGTCAGCAACAATGCCGTAACGGTCGATTTTGACGTACAGACTTTGGCGGCTCAACCCAAGCAATTCGGCCGCAGAAGCGCGATTGTCGCCGGTCAATTTCAGCGCCGCTTCAATGCACAGCCGCTCAATCGTATCGGTCGATTCGCGCACCAATTCCTTTAGCGGCACCCGTCCCACCCGCTCGGTTAATTGATCCAGCCAGCGCGTTTGTTCGGGGCTGATGGGCTGCTCACTACTCAACCGCCGCCCGACATCGCGGATGAAAAAACCAAAATAGGGACGCTCACCGCTGTGGACGGCGGCAGCAGAAATCTCCACTTCTGTCGTCGAGCCGTATTCGCCGCGCAACATGGTGGCAAATAAACGCACGGTGACATGCTGGCGCAGGTTCGCCATCAACACGTTGAGATCGACGCCGGGACGACCGAGCCAGCGATCCAGCGATTCGCCGCGTGCCTGCTGTTCGGTGGCGATTTCCGCCAAACTCAAAAAGGTGCTGTTAGCGGTGAGAATGCGCCCATCCGCGTCAGTGATGACCACGCCATCGGGCGCATTTTCGAGCACCCGCAAATAACGCGCTTTGGTTTCCGGCAACACGGCGCTGCTCGCATCCGCCAGCAACGGCGATAACCGCACCAATAAAAAGGTCACGTTTTCTTGGCGCAGCAGCGACGCCGACACGAGGAATTCTTGCAAGCTATCAATCAACCGCGCTCGCACATCATCAGCGCGACCGGCTGCCCGCACTCCGGCGAGTAACCCGTTGATTGCTTGGGTGCTTTCAGGATCAAAGCCTTCAGGAAATGGACGCCCGATGACGCGAGTTGGCGTCTCACCGAGCAGTTGACCGGCAGCGGGATTGACTTCCACCACGCGCTGCGTGGGCGCATCAATGATGAGGATGGCTTCAGAAACCATCCGAAACAGCAGCCGATAACGGGTTTCGACCTGCCGGAAGCGCCAATAATCACGCTCCAACGCTTGCTGCGCATCGACGAGTTGCTGTTGCAACGCTGCCATGCCCTGCAAATTGCGGCCAATGGCAATCACCACTCCCGAATCAGTCAGTCGCAGCGCCCGATATTGAATGGGAATATCGCTGCCGCGCAGCGAGGGATGATTGATCTGGCGCCAGCGCGTCATTTCATGGGTGTGCGATTCAGCAAGCAGGGCTTCGAGATTGAGACGACTTTCTGGTGACACGGTTGTCAACCATGGCTGCCCAATCCAATCGGCGCTGAAATCCGCCTGCAAATCGGCGCTGCCAAAGATCACATCGCTGATCACGCCGTGAGGATCGACGACAACAGCGATGTCAGCCATGCCTTCAATAAGGGCGGCTGCTGTCTTGGCGTCAAGGCTGCAAGTCAACCCTTGTTGTATTGGATTTAGCAACCAGACCACCTCCCTTTCTTGCTTGCTTTTTTTCAATCCTGAGTTGTGATGAGCAACCGAAAAGCGGAAAAATCCAATGGCAAGTGTTCACAACCACACTGCCGCTCATGCCAACTCGCTCTATTGTGGTAGCTTGTGTACAGTTGTCAAGTTAGCTTTACGTTAAGCACTGTTGACAACTTGCTGAAAAGCAGACTAGATTTACGGTCGAATGTGCGCATTGATTCAACCCCCCATTTTTCGCGTGTATCAAGGCAATGCACTTAATAAATTGGTACGCGACTCGCTGGCGGGTCGTTCGTCATCCCTGACTCACTCCCAAGAAAAAATACTCCGAGTCCATTTCAGCAATGACCGATCAACACACTCAGCCAACTCCGCGTCCGCTGCTGTACACCGCAGAAGAACGGCAGCGGCGCGATGCAACGCCTTGGACTCTGGTGCAGGGTATTCTTGCGCCAATTCAATTTTTAGTTTTTCTCATTAGCTTATATCTGGTTATCAATTATTTAGTGACTGGCGAAGGCGCAAGTGCCGCCACCACATCGGTGGTGATTAAAACGCTAGTGCTTTATATCATTATGATTACCGGCTCAATTTGGGAAAAGGTCGTCTTTGGGCGTTATCTATTCGCGCCAGCATTCTTTTGGGAAGATGTGTTTAGCATGTTAGTGCTCGCCTTGCACACTGCTTATCTCATTGCTGTATTCACCCAAACACTTGATATTCATGGGCAAATGTTATTAGCACTCGCTGCTTATACCACTTATCTCATTAACGCTGCGCAATACATTGTTAAATTACGCGCCGCTCGTTTAGATGCTGCCAGTCGCGCCCCGATGGCACTCGCCGAGGTCGCAGAATGACAACGCCCGTATTCGGCTGTGATGTCGCCAACGTCGTTTATGAACGCGGGCAGCGCCAAGCGTTTTGTGGTTTGGCGGGCATCGTCTGGCTGCACCGCAAAATTCAAGATGCCTTCTTTTTAGTTGTCGGTTCGCGCACCTGCGCCCATCTGCTGCAATCCGCTGCTGGCGTGATGATTTTCGCCGAGCCGCGTTTTGCCACTGCGATTCTGCAAGAGCGCGATCTCGCGGGCATGGCGGACTGCAATCAGGAATTGGATCGCGTGGTCGCCGAGGTGCTGGGACGGCGACCAGACATTAAAAGCCTGTTTTTAGTCGGTTCGTGTCCGTCCGAAGTCATCAAGCTCGATCTCAATAAAGCGGCCGAGCGGCTGTCCGCGCAGTATCAAGGACGGGTGCAAGTCTTTGATTATTCGGGCAGCGGTCTCGATACCACGTTCACCCAAGGCGAAGATACCTGTTTGCTGGCGCTGGTTCCGCATCTACCCGCTTTGCCAGCGACTGAACGCAACTTGCTGATTTTGGGCACTTTGCCCGATGTCGTTGAGGATCAATTCACCCGCTTGTTCACCGAGCTGGGCATCAACACTGTGCATTTTTTGCCACCACGTCGCATCGAGGCACTGCCGCCGGTGGGAGCGGGAACGACGCTGCTGTTGGCGCAACCGTTTCTCGGCGAAACCGCCCGCGCTCTGCAAAAACGTGGCGCAACGTTATTAACTGCACCATTTCCATTTGGCGTTGAAGGGACGCTCGGCTGGCTGCGGGCGGCCACGGAAGCGTGGGGTATTGCGGCGGAGCGTTTGGACGCGGTGACGGCAGCGCCGATTGCGCGAGCACAACAGGCGTTATCTCGGCAGCGAGCATTGTTGAGCGGCAAACGAATCACCTTTTTGCCCGATTCACAGTTAGAAATTCCGCTGGCGCGGTTTTTAGCGCGGGAATGCGGCATGGAACTGGTGGAAGTCGCCACGCCCTTTTTAGAACGGCAATTGATGGCACCCGAGCTGGCGCTGTTGCCGGCTGATGTGCGCTTGACCGAAGGACAAGACCTCGAGGCGCAATTGGAGCGGCTGCGCACAGATCGCCCAGATTTGACGGTGTGCGGATTGGGCTTGGCGAATCCGTTGGAAGCGGAGGGTTTGCGCACGAAATGGTCAATTGAGTTGGTGTTTAGTCCGGTACACGGTTTCGATCAAGCTGCCGATTTAGCAGAACTTTTTGCGCGACCCTTGGTACGCGGCGCGTTGTTGCAGGTGTGATGTTATGCAGTTGACGCTTTGGAGCTACGAAGGCCCGCCACACATCGGCGCGATGCGGATTGTCACCTCGATGACCGGGGTGCATTTGGTGTTACACGCGCCGCAGGGCGATACCTACGCCGATTTGCTGTTCACGATGATCGAGCGACGCAGCCAGCGTCCGCCGGTCAGCTACACCAGTTTTCAAGCGCGGGAGCTGGGCGGTGACACGGCCGAATTGGTCAAGCGCACGATTCAAGAGACGTTTGATCGCTGTCGTCCGCAGTTGATTTTGGTTGGTGAATCCTGCACGGCGGAGTTGATTCAGGATCAGCCGGGCGCATTGGCGCAGGGCATGGAGCTGCCGATTCCGGTGCTGGCGCTGGAACTGCCGGCTTACACCCGCAAAGAAAATTGGGGCGCGAGCGAAACCTTTTATCAATTGGTGCGCGGACTGCTGAAAAGCCGCGTCCCTGCGCCGGGCACAGAACGGGAATTGCGCCACGCGGGAGCGCGTCCGCTGGCAAATCTGCTCGGCCCGACGGCGCTGGGTTTTCGCTGCCGCGATGATGTGGTAGAAATCACACGGTTGTTGGAATCAATTGGCGTGGGCGTCAACGTGGTCGCGCCGCTCGGTGCCAGCCCGCAAGACGTGCTGCGCTTACCAGAAGCGGATTTCAACGTTTGCCTGTATCCTGAAATCGTCGATCAAACGTGCGACTGGTTGCGGCGCAGTTTTGGGCAACCAACGATCAAAACGGTGCCAATTGGCATCGGTGCGATCCATGATTTTATTGCTGAAATTGGGCGCGTCGCAGGCATTGATGTCGGCACAACCGCTGCGCCGTCTTCAGCGAGACTGGCGTGGCATTCGCGTTCGGTGGATTCGACTTATCTCACCGGCAAGCGCGTATTTATCTTTGGTGACGCGACTCATGCCGTTGCCGCAGCGCGGATGGCGAGCGAGGAGTTAGGTTTTACTGTCGTCGGTTTGGGCACTTACGCCCGTGAGTTTGCGCGGGAAGTGCGCGAGGCCGCCAAGCGGTACGGCGTGGAGCCGTTGATTACTGATGATTATTTGGAAGTCGAGGCGCAAGTTGCACAAGCGCATCCTGAGCTGGTGTTGGGAACGCAGATGGAGCGCCATATTGCCAAGCGGCTCGGTGTGCCCTGCGCGGTGATTTCCGCGCCAGCGCATGTTCAAGATTTTCCCGCCCGTTATGCGCCGCAGATGGGTTTTGAAGGCGCAAATGTAATCTTTGATACTTGGGTGCATCCGTTGATGATGGGACTTGAGGAACATTTGATTACGATGTTTCGGGAAGATTTCGAGTTTCACGAAGGAGCAGCACCGTCGCATCTCGGCGGCAGCAAGATGGCTCAACCCGGCGCGGAGTCTGCGTTGGCAATTGATGATTCCATCGCGCCGACTGCGGTTGAGACTGATGCGGCAGTGATGACCTGGGCAGTGGACGCTGAACAAGAATTGAAAAAGATCCCGTTTTTTGTGCGTGGCAAGGCGCGGCGCAATACCGAACGCTTCGCTCAAGAACGCGGAATCCTCACCATTACCGTGGAGACGCTCTACGATGCCAAAGCGCACTTCGGTCGCTGATATTCGTTCTAAAACTGAGGCGACGCCCGTGCGCGTGGTCATCATCAATCTTGATGGGCATCTGTCGGGGACGACCCAGCGGGCACTGCCAACAGTGCGGCGCGATCTGCCGGGTTTGGAACTCAGTCTCCATGCCGCGACCGAATGGGCTGATTCACCCGACGCGCTGAATCGCTGTCTCGCTGACATCGCCGCTGGCGACATCATCATGGCGACCATGTTGGTGATGGAGGAGCACTTCAAACCGATTCTGCCAGCGCTGGCTGCCCGCCGTGAGCAATGCGACGCGATGATCGTGTGCATGTCCGCTGGCGAGTTGATGAAGCTGACGCGGATGGGCGGGTTTGCGATGGATGGCACGCCGGGCGGCCCAATGGCGCTGCTCAAACGCCTGCGCGGTAATAAAGAAAAAACCCAAAGCACCGGAGCGCAGCAGATGTCCACGCTGCGGCGGATTCCCAAACTGCTGCGGTTCATTCCCGGCACGGCGCAGGATGTCCGCGCTTATTTCCTCACGCTGCAATACTGGCTGGCTGGCACTGACGACAATCTGGGCAACATGGTGCGCTTTTTGGTGGATCGCTACGCCGATGGTCCGCGTCGCCATCTGCGCGGAACGCTGAAAGTTGCAGCGCCAGCGGAATATCCCGAAGTCGGCATTTATCACCCCAAAATGAAGGGGCACATTTCCGAGAAGATCGCGCATTTGCCGGTCATTAACGGCAAACCGAAAGGGCGCGTCGGGCTGTTGCTGATGCGGTCGTATGTGTTGGCGGGGAATGCCAGCCATTACAACGGCGTGATTGAGGCGCTCGAAGCGCGGGGGCTGCATGTCGTGCCTGCGTTCGCCAGCGGCTTGGATGCGCGACCAGCGATTGAAAAGTTTTTCATGCAGGACGGTCAGGCGACGGTCGATGCCGTCGTGTCATTGACTGGTTTCTCGCTCGTGGGCGGTCCGGCTTACAACGATTCCAAAGCTGCCGAGGAAATACTGGCGCGGCTGGATGTGCCTTATCTCTCCACGTTGGCGGTGGAATTCCAAACGCTCGATCAGTGGCAAGACTCCAATCAGGGGCTGCTGCCGGTTGAAGCGACAATGATGGTGGCGATTCCTGAACTTGACGGCGCGACCGGTTCGATGGTTTACGGCGGGCGCAATGGCGGCGGTTCCAACGATGCCCGCGATATGCAATCGCATCGGGAACGGGCGGAATCATTGGCTTCGCGGGTGGAAAAGCTGGTGCGGCTGCGGCGCAGCCAACGCGCCGAGCGCAAGGTCGCCATCGTGCTGTTTAACTTCCCGCCGAATGCTGGCAACACCGGCACTGCGGCGTATTTATCGGTATTCGCGTCGCTGCATCGCACCTTGTTGGCGATGGACGCTGCCGGTTATCGCGTTGATTTGCCGGAAGATTTAGACGATCTGCGCGAGCGCATCGTCAACGGCAACGCTGCAAAATTTGGCGCTCATGCCAACGTCCACATCCGCATTCCGGCTGATGACCACGTCCGCCGTGAGCCGCATTTAGCCGACATTGAAAAGCAGTGGGGTTCAGCGCCCGGCAAACAGCAGAGCGATGGCGCGTCGATTTTTGTGCTCGGTGCGCAGTTCGGCAACGTGTTTGTCGGCATTCAACCGGCGTTCGGTTACGAAGGCGATCCGATGCGCTTGCTGTTTGAAAAAGGGTTTACGCCGACTCACGCTTTCAGCGCGTTTTATCGCTACCTCCGCGACGATTTCGGCGCTCACGCGGTGCTGCATTTCGGGACGCACGGCGCGTTGGAATTTATGCCCGGCAAACAAGCTGGCTTGGCGAGCACCTGCTGGCCGGATCGCTTGATCGGCGATTTGCCGAATATCTATTTGTACGCCTCCAACAATCCGTCCGAGGGCACGATTGCCAAGCGTCGCGCTGCCGCTACGCTCATCAGCTACATGACGCCGCCGATTGCTCATGCCGGGTTGTATAAAGGTTTGATTGATCTGAAAGGGTCGATGGAACGCTGGCGCGGTTTGCCGCCCGAAGATGTTGAGGAACGCAGTCAGCTTGCCGAGTTGATTCAGGCGCAGGCCGCAGAATTGGAGCTGGCGCAACTCGAACCGGCGTGGGGCGCGACGGCGGAATCTGAAGTCGTGACGCTGCACGAGAAAATGCTGGAGCTGGAATACACGTTGATTCCGCACGGGCTGCACGTTGTCGGTGAAGCGCCAACCGAAGAGGAACGGATTGATTTGTTGGACGCAGTTGCTGAGTCAACGAAAAACATCCGTCCCGCTCGCAAAGCGATTGAGGCGCTGGTTGCTGGCAAATCGCCCGAAAAGGCGTTGAAAGCTGGTGGCATGGCGACTTCTGAAGAAAACGTGACGCTGTTCCGCGAGCTGGCGGAAACCGACCGGCTGTTGATTCAAGACAGCGAATTGCCAGCAATTTTGCGGGCGCTGGATGGGCATTTCATCCGCCCCGCGCCCGGCGGCGATTTGCTGCGCACCCCGGCGATTTTGCCGACCGGACGCAATTTGCACGGCTTCGACCCGTTCCGGTTGCCCAGCGTTTACGCGGTGAAAGATGGAGCGCAGCAAGCGGCTCGCGTGATTGAGCGGCACATGGCGGAGGGCAATCCCTTCCCAGAAACCATCGCCATCGTGCTGTGGGGCACCGACAATCTCAAAACTGAAGGTGCGCCGATTGGACAGGCGCTGGCGCTGATTGGGGCGCGACCACGTTTTGATAATTACGGGCGGCTGGCTGGCGCGACTTTGATTCCATTGGAAGAATTGGGGCGTCCTCGCGTTGACGTGGTGATGACGCTCTCGGGAATTTTCCGCGATCTGCTGCCGCTGCAAACGCGCTTGCTGGCAGAAGCGGCGTTTCAAGCAGCCTCTGCTGACGAGCCGCTGGAGCAGAATTTCATTCGTAAACATGCGCTTGACTATCAAGCCGCGCAGAATTGCGATCTGGAAACTGCATCGCTGCGCGTGTTCAGTAACGCCGATGGTGCTTACGGCGCGAACGTCAATTATCTGGTGGACAGCAGCAGTTGGGACGAAGGCGACGAGCTGGCGGAGACTTACACGCGGCGCAAGAGCTTTGCTTACGGGCGCTCCGGGCAGCCGGTGCAACAGGCGGCGCTGCTGAAAAGCGTTCTGAGCACGGTGCAGTTGGCGTATCAAAATCTGGATTCCGTTGAGCTGGGCGTCACGACCGTTGACCATTATTTCGACACGCTCGGCGGTATTACTCGCGCCGTCGGTCAATATAAAGGTGACGAAGTGCCGGTTTATATCGGCGATCAAACTCGCGGCGATGGCGTAGTTCGCACGTTGGCCGAACAGGTGGCGCTCGAAACGCGGACGCGGATGCTCAATCCCAAGTGGTACGAGGGCATGTTGAAGCACGGTTATGAGGGCGTGCGCCAGATTGAGGTGCATGTCACCAACACGATGGGCTGGTCGGCAACGACGGGTCAGGTTGCGCCTTGGGTGTATCAGCAGCTCACTGAAACCTTTGTTTTGGATCAAGAAATGCGCGACCGGCTGGCGCAGTTGAATCCGACGGCTTCGGCGAAAGTCGCCAACCGTTTGATTGAAGCCCACGAGCGCAATTATTGGTCGCCCGATGCCGCGACGCTGGAGGCGCTGCGCCGTGCGGGTGAGGAATTGGAAGATCGGCTGGAAGGCGTTACGGAGGCGGCAGCCTGATGAGTGCTTTTTCTAAGGACGATAACCATCTGGACGGTGAAGGCAGCGTGCAGGTGCAGCTTGACCCCGATTTGCGCATTGATGGCGCGAAAGTCTTTGCGGTGTACGGCAAGGGCGGGATCGGCAAAAGCACGACTTCATCGAATCTGTCGGTCGCGTTCTCGAAACTCGGCAAGCGGGTGCTGCAAATTGGCTGCGATCCCAAGCACGATTCGACCTTCACGCTGACCAAATGCCTCGTGCCGACCGTCATCGACATTCTGGAATCGGTCAATTTTCACGCCGAGGAATTGCGCCCCAGCGATTACGTTTACGAAGGCTATAACGGCGTGATGTGCGTGGAAGCTGGCGGACCGCCAGCGGGCACGGGCTGCGGCGGTTATGTCGTCGGGCAAACGGTGAAGCTGTTGAAACAGCATCATTTGTTGGAAGATACCGACGTGGTGATTTTCGACGTGCTCGGCGACGTGGTGTGCGGTGGTTTTGCCGCGCCGCTGCAACACGCAGAGCGGGCGTTAATCGTCACGGCCAACGACTTTGATTCGATCTTTGCGATGAACCGCATCGCGGCGGCGATTGTCGCCAAAGCGAAACATTACAAGGTGCGCATCGGCGGCGTGATCGCCAATCGCAGCGTCAACACCGATGAAATTGATCGTTTTAATGCGGCTATCGGTTTGAAACGGCTGGCGCATTTGCCGGATTTGGACATCATTCGCCGCTCGCGGTTGAAAAAATCGACGCTGTTTGAAATGGTGGAATCAGATGATCCGGGTTTGGAGCTGGCCAAACAGCAATATCTCCAGCTTGCTGAACGGCTCTGGGCAGGCGTCGAGCCGCTTACCGCGCAGCCGATGCGCGACCGCGACATCTTTGATTTCTTGGGATTTGATTGAAATATGAGCAAATTGTCTTACCAAGAGCGACAGGCGAAGATCAAAACCTATTTTGATCGCACCGCTGCTGATGCGTGGTCAAAACTGACCTCGGACGCCAAAGTTAGTCGCATTCGGGAAACGGTTCGCGCCGGACGCGATGACATGCGCGGCACGTTATTGAGCTGGCTGCCGGCTGATTTGACGGGCAAACGGTTGTTGGATGCCGGCTGCGGCACGGGATTGCTGGCAATTGAAGCGGCGCGACGCGGCGCGGAAGTGATCGCCATTGATGTTGCGCCGACGCTGATTGACATTGCCCGCGAGCGGATGCCGAGCGATTTGGGCGCGGGTTCGATCACTTTTCAAGCTGGCGATATGCTTGATCCGGCGCACGGGCAATTTGATTATGTGGTGGCGATGGATTCGTTGATTCATTATCGCCCTGAGGATGCAGTGAAGGTGCTCGCTGGGCTGGCGCAGCGCACCAATTCCTCAATTGTGTTTACTTTTGCGCCGCGCACCGTGCCCTTGACGCTGATGCTGGCGATTGGGCGGTTGTTTCCGCGCAGCGACCGCTCACCAGCGATTGAGCCGGTGAGTGAGAAGGCGATGCGCAAACGGATCGCAGCGGATGATGAGTTGCAGGGTTGGGATGCCCAGCGCACGCGGCGCATTATTTTGGGTTTTTACATGTCTCAGGCTTTGGAGCTGGTGCGCCAAGGTTGAGATGTTTGTTCGGCCTAGCCATTTGCGGCTAGTTATTCTCAATCCTACGGAGGTTATATCGTGTCTGCTGCCCTCACTGACTATCTTGATGTTGCCCAAATTTCGATTTGGGCGTTTTGGTTCTTTTTCGCTGGGCTGGTCTACTATTTACACCGCGAAGACAAGCGCGAAGGGTATCCGCTGGAATCCAGTCGCACTGATCGGTCTGGTGGGCGCGTGAAAGTGGTTGGTTTCCCCGCAATGCCAACGCCAAAAACGTTTGTTCTGCCTCACAACGCTGGCACTGTTTCTGTTCCACGTCAGGAAGCAGTGGCAGCCGTCAACGCGACGCCAGCAGCACCATTTTCTGGCGCACCGCTGATTCCAAACGGTGATCCAATGCTGTCGGCATTCGGTCCGGGCGCGTCACCTGATCGGGAAAAACATCCTGATTTGACTCATGAAGGCGCACCGAAAATCGTACCGCTGCGCGTTGCCACTGATTTCTCCATTGCTGCGCGTGATCCTGACCCACGCGGCATGACCGTCATTGGATTGGATGGCGAAGTTGGCGGCACCGTAACGGATGTGTGGGTGGATCGTTCCGAGCCACAAATTCGTTATTTAGAAATGAAAGTTGCACAAGGCGGTAAACAAGCACTGTTGCCGATTAACTTCTGCAAATTCAATAAAAAAGCGCGTACAATCAAGGTACTAGCAATTAAAGCAGCGCATTTTGTTAATGTACCTGCATTAAGTAATCCTGATCAAATTACGCTTTTTGAAGAAGATAAAGTATGTGCTTACTATGGTGGTGGCAAATTGTATGCCACTCCAGAACGTGCCGAGCCGCTGCTGTGAAGGAATACGACTTCGAGCCAGTTCGAGGCTTGCCAGAACAACTTCCTCCGGGTGAGGAAGTGCTTTGGCAAGGTACGCCTAGTTGGACCGCATTGGCACAGCGTGCCTTTCATGTCCGCACCGTTGGGTTGTACTTCGCGCTGCTCGTGGTCTGGCGCATCGCCGTCGATTGGTCTAGCGACTCATCGGTGGCGAGTGCGTTATTAGGGGTGCTTTGGATCATCATTTTGGGCGCAGTCGCGGTTGGCGCACTCGCCTTGCTGGGTTGGGCGATGAGTCGCGCCACGATTTACACCATTACAAATCAACGGGTTGTAATGCGCGTTGGCGTGGCAATTCAGATGATTATGAATTTACCCTTCAAACAGATTCGCGCTGCAGATTTGAAACGTTATACCGATGGCACTGGTGATATTCCGCTGCTATTAGCAGAAACAGCGCATCCGTCATACATTATCTTTTGGCCGC
Organism: Thiocystis violascens; assembly: GCA_020721065.1. Taxonomy (GTDB): domain Bacteria; phylum Pseudomonadota; class Gammaproteobacteria; order Chromatiales; family Chromatiaceae; genus Chromatium; species Chromatium violascens_A. The sequence goes on from DYNM01000001.1 coordinate 66,259, forward strand.
ATGTGCGTCCTTGGCATTTTTCGCCACCGCAGCCCATGTTGCGCACCATTCCCGATGCTGAACACGTTGCGGCACTTCTCGCGGATGCGCTTAAAGCGTATGCAGCAGAACAAGTAACGAATACGGCTGCTGATACTACTGAATAACATTCAGGACTTTTTAATCAACGAGGTTTTCCAGTGAGTGAAGCATTTGGTCATCGTCCGTTCCCCCGGGGCGTATTGATCGCGGTCGCGTCTTTATTGGCTTTTATCATTGTGATGATTAGCATTGCGCGATTGACGGGAATGAAAATGGATCAAGCGGCGGTCACTCCTGAAGTGCAAGCGCGTGAAATTCGTTTCCAAGATGTTCCTGACGGTGGGCTGGCGGTTTATGACGTTAATACCAGCGAATTAATTACCACCTTACCGCCAGGTGAAGGTGGTTTCATTCGCGGCGTATTGCGCACGATGGAACGGCAACGGAAAGGTTATCATGCAACGCTTGCCGAACCTTTTCACCTAGCGCGGCGCGAAGGTGGTGATATTACATTGCGCGATCCCATCACTAGCATTCAACTTGAATTAAAAGCCTTTGGTGCCACCAATGCAGCCGCTTTTGCAACCTTACTACCACCGCCATTAGCCCCAGCGCCGCCGCAACAACAATAGTATTGTTATGCGCGAATACAAATTTAATCAGTAACTTTGTCAATTCTCGCCTCGTGTGATGCGGTGCCTTCATTCAATAATACGCATTGACTTGCGTTAATCCTCGGCTGACACCAACTCGGTTCTGAAGCAGCACGATAGTTGGGTTTTATTCATGTCTGACTTCGGTATTCCGATCTTATTTGCCTTAGGACTATGGTGGTTTAGCACCGGCGTAGTTCTTTATGTCGATAATTTACCTGGACGAACTTTCCACTGGACCATGCTCGGCGGTGCAGCGGTGCTGGCTATTGCAACTTTTGGCTTTGTTGTGAGCAGCGCCACCATGACTGTCGTAATGAATTATGCCGCCTTTACCTGCGGTATTGTCATTTGGGGGGTTTTAGAAATGAGTTATTTCACTGGGTATGCAATTGGTCCACGCAAAACTCCTTGTCCCCAACATTGTTCGCATTGGCAACGGTTTGGTCTAGCCATTATGACGAGCCTGTACCATGAATTAGCCATTATGGTCACGGGGTTATTTCTCATTATTATCTCGTGGGATGAACCCAATCAAGTCGGTACTTGGACTTTTATGGTGCTGTGGTTGATGCGCTGGAGCGCCAAATTAAATTTATTCTTTGGTGTCCCTAATCTCAATGAAAACTGGTTGCCAGAACCGCTCCGCTATTTGAAAACCTATATGATAAAACGCAGCATGAACCTGTTGTTTCCATTTTCAGTAACTGTCGCAACGGTCATTGTCGTATTGATTATTTTGAAAGCGATGACAATACAAGTGACTGATGCTGAAGCAGTCGGGTTTATACTGGTTGCAACCTTATTAGCATTAGCCATTTTAGAACACTGGTTTTTAGTGTTACCGATTCCTGATGAAGCACTTTGGCGATGGGCGCTGCCAGCAAAACAGAGCAACCCGCACCGCTAGAATGTCAATTGATCACCTATTTAACTTTGGTAATGAGAAGACGCGATGACGATTAAATCTGATCGGTGGATTCGACGGATGGCTGAACAAGGAATGATTGAGCCATTTGAACCTTTTCAGGTGCGAGAAGGCGCTCACGGGCGCGTGATTTCTTATGGCACATCGAGCTATGGTTACGACGTGCGCTGCGCTGATGAATTCAAAATTTTTACCAATATCAATTCGACTATTATTGATCCAAAAAACTTTGATTCAAATAGCTTTGTTGATTTTAAGGCTGATGTTTGCATTATTCCACCCAATTCATTTGTATTGGCGCGTACAGTCGAATACTTTCGTATTCCGCGTAATGTATTGACCATTTGTTTAGGAAAATGTTTAACGGCAGAAACCCGAGTTGTTGATGCTGAATCTGGCGCATATCTTCCAATTGTTGATTTTGCTTTTGGTCGCACGACCATTGGAATGCAGGATTGGCATTTGAAACCAGTTAAAGTTGGAGGATTTCTGCCGCAAGGTATTAAACCTGTTTATGAATTGACGACTAAAACTGGCTTAAAAATACAAGCGACGGCAAACCATCCTTTTCGCCAATTACATGGTTGGACAGCATTAAATCAGTTGAAACGAGGTGATCGGATTGCTGTTGCGCGTGAGATTCCTGTTTTTGGTAAAACTCCATTGCCAGATTGGGAAGCAATTTTACTGGGTTTAATGATTTCCGAAGGGCAATGTAAAACGCCTAGTTATAGTCCGACCTTTAGCACTGGTGACGCAGTATTGGCTGATTTAGTGAAGCACTGTGTAAAAAATGGTGGTCTGGGTGAAGTAACGTTTAATGGTCAGTATGGTTATCGTTTGGTGAATAAAGCTGGGCGGGGAGGAAAACCAGAACGCAATCGCGCTTACCAATGGCTTATTCAGTATCAATTAAATGTGACTGCTGAGAGTAAATTTGTTCCACAGGCGATCTTTATGTCGCCTAAAGAAACGACGCGCTTATTTTTAAGGGCGCTTTTTTCTGGTGATGGTGGTGTTTACCGTAGTGGCGAGGTTTTTTATATTGAGTATTACTCAAAATCACGCCGTTTAATTGAAGATGTTCATCACCTGTTGTTACGGTTTGGCATTTTATCGCTGATTCGTCACAAAATAACAGCGATTAACACAGATGCCTATCGTGTTCAAATCACAGACCGAGAACAAATACAGCGGTTTGCAAAAGAGATCGGTTTTTGGGCAGAGTCGATTAAACAGGTGCGCTTAGAACAAGAGATATTACCAGCATTCAAAGATGCGCCTCATCGGTTGCGCAGCAACTTTGATACGTTACCGCAAGCAGCTTGGGAATTGATGAAAAATGCTGTTTCATACGCAGGGACAAGCCTAAATCAGTTGGGAGTCAGCACTCGTCCGACACAATCTCTGCCGTATCCTTTAGCTAATCAAGTTGCTGTGGCTACTCAATACGATGAGCTTTCGCTTTTAGTTGATGGGCCTGTTTGGGATGTCGTCACTGATATTCAGTTTATTGGTGAAAAAGAAGTGTTTGATTTAAACATTCCTAATGTTCACAATTTTCTAGCGAATGACATCATTGTTCATAATTCGACGTATGCACGTTGTTTTAGAGGAGATACTCGCGTTGCATTAGTAGATGGTTCTGCGCCAACATTAGAAGAAATGGCTATTTGTGCTGAACAAGGAGAATTGTTTTGGGGCTATAGCATTGGTGCAAATGGTCGCTTGATTGTAACGCAACTCGATGCCCCTCGCTATATTGGACGCGATAGTTTAATTGAAGTGAAATTAGATAATGAGAAAAGTATCTTTGCAACACCAGATCACTTATTTATGTTGCGTGATGGACGCTGGATGACTGCTGGTGAGCTGAAACCTGGGGCTTCGTTAATGCCATTATATCGGCAACTCGCACGAGGTTATGAAATGGTTTATCAGCCGTTAAGCGGTGATTTATATCCTACGCATCGTTTAGCAGATGAATGGAGTTTGCGTCATGGTTTGTATCAAGACGAACCTAAAACTCATCGTCATATAGAACATGCACGACAAGGTGAACGAATGAAAGCGGTTTGGGAACGTAGTCCAGATAGACATCTGCGTCAGGCTGAACTTGCCAGTCTGTTAAACTGTGATCGCACTGTATTCAGACGTTTTCCGCATATCATTGATTCATTTCGTGGACACAAAACCGCAGAAAAACAAAATCATAAAGTGGTTTCTGTACGACCGATTACAGGCGACCATGATGTTTTTTGTTTAACTGTTCCTGAAGCAGGTAATTTCGCACTAGATAACGGTGTTTTTGTTCACAATTGCGGCATTATTGTGAATGTAACGCCTTTAGAACCGGAATGGGAAGGACACGTCACTTTAGAGTTTTCTAATACTACGCCATTACCTGCTAAAATTTATGCCAATGAAGGTATCGCACAAATTTTATTTTTTGAATCTGATGAAATTTGCGCAACATCTTATAAAGATCGCAATGGCAAATATCAAGGACAACGCGGCGTCACCTTACCAAAATCGTGAACACGACCGTAACATCTGGAGCATTTGATCGCTCCACCCGCTTGTTTATTATTCTCGGCGGTTTTTTCATTTGTAACGCGCTGATTGCTGAATTCGTTGGCGTCAAAATTTTTGCGCTTGAAGCAACACTCGGTTTACCACCTGTTCATTGGCAACTGTTACAACAAACCGGTTCTTTAAACTTCACCGCTGGGGTGTTGTTATGGCCGGTCGTTTTTGTGATGACCGATGTCATTAACGAATACTACGGACAACGCGGAGTACGCTTTCTTTCTTATTTAACTGTGGGCTTGATTGTCTATGCGTTTGTATTCGCTTATCTTGCCATTGAATTAGTGCCAGCCGATTGGTGGGTGACAACTCAGGCTGATCATGGAGTGCCAGATATGCAGGCAGCATTTCGGGCAATTTTTGGGCAAGGGTTGTGGATTATTATTGGTTCAGTCGTTGCATTTTTAGTAGGGCAATTATTAGACGTTGCGTTATTTCAAGCCATTCGGCGCGTTACTGGACAACGTTATTTGTGGCTGCGGGCAACCGGATCAACTTTTGTTTCACAACTCGTCGATAGTGTTGTCGTTTTGTACATTGCATTTGTATTAGGTCCGCAGCAATGGTCGATTGATTTATTTTTGGCGGTTGCTATAGTCAATTATGCTTATAAAGTTGTGATCGCGCTTTTATTAACGCCGCTGCTTTATTTGGTTCACGCCATAATTGATCGTTATTTGGGGGCAAGTTTTGCGGCGGCGCAACAGGAAAATTGCTCCAAAGTGGTCTAAACTCAATAACAAGTGGAACCAAAGTTGAGGAGCACGCTCATGTTACTTTCTGGTGTCAATCAGGTGGGAATGCGCGGGTTGCAATACGGTATGGAAGGCTTGCGCCAAGACGCGACTGAACTTGCGGATGCACGTCAATTAGAGGGCAATGCGGATAACATTGCTCCGCCATTACTGGATGAAAATCTACAGTTGCAACAATTGCAATCCGCAGCAAAAGTGATTGATGTGGGCACTGAAGTATTTAGAACCACAATTGATATTACTGCTTAATCCATCACAACACAGATTGAAAAAATGACGTTTCGACTGTTTTATTTATTCTGTTTATTGATTCCATTTGCGGCACACGCAGAGCCGCTGCACGTTTTTGTCAGCGTGTTGCCGCAGCAAATGATGGTTGAACGTGTCGGCGGGGCGCATGTCATCGCGGAAACGTTGGTCAAACCCGGCTCTAGTCCGCACACCTACGAACCGACGCCCAGTCAAATTGCGCGATTGGCGCAAGCGGATTTGTACGTTCACATCGGGATGCCGTTTGAAGCCGCGTGGCTGCCGCGCATTCAAGCGATCAATCCGACCTTGCATTTGCTGGATGTGCGCTTGGGTATCGCGCTGCGTCCGCTTGCCGCGCATTCGCACGATGAGGACGCAGCAGCGGCGCACGATCACACGGCGCTTGATCCGCACATTTGGACGAATCCGCTGCTGGTCAAGCAGATCGCAGCGACGCTGGAAACCACGCTCGCCGCGCTCGACCCCGCTCACGCTGCCGACTATCGCGCCAATCTCACTAATTTTATCAATGAGTTAGATGCACTTGACCGCGATATCCGCGCCGAATTAGCCAGCGTCACTGCCCGTCGGTTCATGGTCTTTCATCCGGCGTGGGGCTATTTCGCTGCCGCGTATGGGCTGGAGCAGGTTCCAATTGAATTGAGCGGCAAGGAACCCAGCGCCCAACGCTTGGCGGCGTTGATCGAACAGGCGCAACGCGAAGGCGTGCGCGTGATCATCGTCCAGCCGCAATTTCCGCGTAAAGCGGCGGCGCAAGTTGCGCAAGCGATTGATGGCACAGTAGAAAGTGTTGATCCACTGGCCGCCGAATACTTCGCCACCCTGCGCCAGCTCGCCCATCTCATCGCTCACTCGGCACCGCAACCATGAACGACCGCACCTTTCTTCCGCTCAATCTCGCTGTGCTCACCGTCTCCGATAGTCGCACCGAAGAACAAGACACCTCGGGACACTTTCTCAAACACGCCGCCGAAGCTGCCGGTCATCGCGTGGTCGCCAAAAACATCATCCGCGATGACATTTACCAATTGCGGGCGGTGTATTCGCGCTGGATCGCAGATGCCGCCGTTCACGTCATCATCAGCTCCGGTGGCACCGGCATCACCGGTCGTGACTGCACCCCGGAAGCGGTGAAACCGTTGCTAGATAAAGAGATTGCAGGTTTTGGCGAGCTTTTTCGGCAGGTGTCATTGACCGAAATCGGCACTTCCACCGTGCAATCTCGCGCCTTTGGCGGCGTGGCAAACGGCACCTTCATCTTCTGTTTACCCGGCTCGCCCGGCGCGTGTCGCACTGCGTGGGAGCAGATTTTGCTGCCGCAATTAGACAACCGCACCCGTCCCTGCAACTTCGCGCAATTGATCCCGCGCCTGCTTGAGCACTGAAAAATGACGACATCGAACGCACCACGCCGCCAGATTTTGAGTAAACAGGAAGCGGTGGATTTTGTGCTGGCGCAGGTCGCGCCGCTGACTGAAATGGACACGATTCCGCTGGATGCCGCGCTGGGGCGGGTGCTGGCGCAGCCGCTGGTGAGCGCCATTAACGTGCCGAGTTGGGATAACAGCGCGATGGACGGTTACGCCATTCGTCACGCCGATCTTGCCGCGCACAATGGGCAATTGCCCGTCGCGCAGCGCATTCCCGCTGGCAGCACTGGCGTGGCGTTGGAGCCGGGGACGGCAGCGCGGATTTTCACCGGCGCACCGATTCCCGCTGGCGCAGATACGGTCGTGGTGCAGGAAAATTGCGAGCGTGATGGCGAGTGGGTGCGCATTCCGCTGGACTGCAAAGCGGGCACCAATATCCGCTGCATCGGTGAAGATGTCCGTGCTGGCGCGGCAATCTGCGCTGCGGGAACGCGCCTTGCTCCGCAACATCTGGGTTTGGCAGCGACGATTGGCGCAGCACAGGTGACGGTGTATCAGCGGCTGCGCGTGGCGGTGTTGACCACCGGCGATGAGTTGGCGCAGCCCGGTGAAGCGTTGCAGCCCGGGCAAATCTACAATTCCAATCAATTCATGCTGCACGGAATGCTACGGGCGTGGGGCTGCGAAGTGGTGGAGATCGGCAGCGTCGCTGACAGCCGTGCGGCGACAGTGGCGGCGTTGCAACGTGGCGCTCAAACAGCGGATTTAATCATCGCCAGCGGCGGCGTCTCGGTCGGTGAAGAAGATCATTTAAAACCGGCGCTGGAGGAACTCGGCAGTTTGGCGCTGTGGAATATCAACATCCGCCCCGGCAAGCCGGTTGCGTTCGGCACCATCGCTGGTACGCCAGTACTCGGAACGCCGGGCAATCCCGTGTCGCTGTTTGTGACTTGCTGTTTATTTGCGCGACCGCTGGTGTTACGGCGGCAAGGCATCAGCGGCGATCTCACGCCGCGAGTGTTGAAAATCCGCGCTGGCTTCAATTGGCCAAAACCGGATAAACGCGCTGAATTTCATCGCGCTCGCCTCCAAGCTGGCGCTGATGGTGAGCTGGAAGTGGCGGTATTTCCCACCCGTTCCTCGGCGGTGGTGTCGTCGCTGACGTGGGCGGATGGGTTGATTGAACTTGCGCCGGGGCGGGTGATTGCGCCCGGCGAAGTGGTTGATTTTCTGCCGTTTGCTGATTTGTTGCACTGAGATAACCACTTGATCCAACTGCTTTATTTTGCCCAATTGCGCGAGCAACTCGCCTGCGCCAGCGAGACATTACATCTGTCTCCTGAAATCAACACGGTGGCGGCGCTGCGCGAGCAGTTGCGCGAACGCGGCGGCGTGTGGGCGAGCGCATTTGCGCCGACTACGCTGGTATTAAGTGCGGTTAATCAAGAGCTTGCAGCAGCCGCTACGCCGATTTGTGACGGCGACGAAGTGGCATTTTTTCCGCCAGTGACGGGCGGCTAACTGTTTCACAGCTTGAATATCAATATGAATCACTTAAAACCGCGTCCCGTCTTTTTAACGCTCTGGCAGATTCAACTGCCGCTGCCGGGTGTCGTCTCAATTCTGCACCGTCTCAGCGGAGTGGTGATGGTGCTGGCGCTGCCGGTCGTCGCAATTGTGGTTGAGCAGGTGCTGGCCTCGCCGGTCGGATTCGCAGCGACGGCGGCATTTCTGACCAGTTGGACGGGCAAGCTGGCGCTGCTGCTGATGCTGTGGAGCCTGAGCCATCATCTGTTCGCGGGGCTGCGTCATATTTTGCTGGATGTGGACATCGGGCTGGAGCGAGACCGCGCCCGTCGTAGCGCCCAAATCGTGCTCATCGCTGCGCCAATTCTCACCGTCGCGCTGGTCGCGGCTGGACTCAGCGCATGAGCCGCCACGCTTCCGGTCTCATGGCGTGGCTGATCCAACGCGCCAGCGCCGTTTATCTCGCGCTGTTGATGACTTACTTGTTGATTTATTTCACTTTTTACGCGCCAGCCGATCACGCGGCGCTGGTGAGCTGGATCACACAACCGCTGGTCAACGGCGGATTGCTGCTGGGAATTCCACTGCTGTTGATTCACGCTTGGGTCGGCATCCGCGACGTGTTGATTGACTATGTCCACCAGCTTGCGGCGCGTCTCAGCTTATTGATGTTATTCGCTTTTCTATTCATCGCTACCGGACTTTGGTTGTTCAAAGCGATCATCACCGCCGGACTCCAGCCATGACTGTTCCTACTCGTCATTTTGATGCGCTCATCATCGGCGCAGGCGGCGCGGGGCTGAATGCTGCGCTGCAACTGGCCAGCGCCGAGCTGCGCGTTGCCGTTGTCTCCAAAGTGTTCCCGACGCGCTCGCACACCGTCGCCGCGCAGGGTGGCGTCAATGCGGCGCTCGCCAATGTGATGCCCGATTCGTGGCATTGGCACATGTTCGACACCGTGAAAGGTTCGGATTATCTCGGCGATCAGGACGCGATTGAGTTCATGTGCCGCGAGGCGATTCCGACCGTGTACGAGTTGGAACATGCTGGAGTGCCGTTTTCGCGGCTGGCGGATGGCAAAATTTATCAACGTCCGTTTGGTGGGCAAAGTCAGCATTTTGGCGGTGAGCAGGCGGCGCGGACGTGCGCGGCAGCGGATCGCACGGGACACGCGATTTTGCACACGCTGTATCAGCAAAACATCCGCGCTCGCACCCATTTTTTTGATGAGTTTTTCGCGCTCGATCTGGTGCGCGATGCTGACGATGTGATCTGCGGGGCGCTGGCGCTGGAAATTGAAAGCGGGCAGCCACTGTTGATTGAAGCCAAAGCGATTTTGCTGGCGACAGGCGGCTGGGGGCAGGTGTTCCGCACGACGTCAAATGCGCACATCAACACCGGCGACGGTGCGGCGATGGCGCTGCGAGCGGGCATTCCTTTGATGGATATGGAGTTTTTCCAATTTCATCCGACCGGAATTGCCGGTAAAGGGATGTTAATCAGCGAGGGCACACGCGGCGAGGGCGGCTATCTCATCAATAAAGACGGCGAGCGGTTTATGGAACGCTACGCGCCGCGAGCCAAGGATTTAGCCAGCCGCGACGTGGTGGCTCGCGCCATCATCACCGAGGTCAAAGCGGGGCGCGGCTGCGGAGCGCATGGCGATCATGTGTTGCTCAAATTGGATCATTTGGACGAGGCGCTGATTGCCAAACGGCTGCCGGGGATTCGGGAATCGAGCAAAATTTTCGCCGGTGTTGATCCGGCAGTTGCGCCGATTCCGGTATTTCCCACTGCGCATTACGCGATGGGCGGCATCCCGACGGATCGTTTTGGGCGGGTGATTGTGCCTGCCGGACGCGGTGAGGAAGTGGTGACGGGGCTGTATGCGGCGGGTGAATGCGCTTGCGCTTCGGTACACGGCGCGAATCGGCTGGGCGGCAATTCGCTGCTCGACATTCTCGTGTTTGGGCGGCTGGCTGGGAAAGATATCATTGATTTTGTAAAAGAAAATCCATATCAGCGCCCGACTGCGGCAGCCAGTTTGGAAACGGCGCTGGCGCGATTGACACGTTGGGATCAGCGCGGCGCGGGAATTGCGGTGGCGACATTGCGAGCAGAATTCCGCAAATGTATGGAAGATCACGCGGGCGTATTTCGCACTGAAGATGTGATGACAGAAGGCTATAACAAGCTGTGTGCATTGCGCGAGCAATTAGCAAACGTGCGATTAAGCGACCATTCCAAAGTATTCAATACGGCGCGAATTGAAGCGTTGGAATTAGTGAACATGATAGATGTCGGAATGGCAATTGCGGTATCGGCATTAAAACGTCGTGAAAGTCGCGGAGCGCATTCTCGTCCAGATTATCCAGAGCGCGATGATCAGAATTGGTTAAAGCACAGTTTATATTATCAAGATGGCGACCGGATGGATTATAAACCCGTGCGCACCAAGCCATTAACTGTTGATTCTTTTCCGCCGCAAGCGCGGGTGTATTGAGTAAAACTTCATTTAAATCTGCGCCCGCTGTGTGACATCAAGCGGGCGTTTTTTATGTATTTAAATCCGCATAATGCCGCGTTCCATCTCACCTTTAATGATTTCACCAGCTTGCTCAGGAGTGGCATCTTCAACTGCCAGCCAATGAATATAAACCGCTTCCGGTTCCATTTCTAAGGTAATGGTGCCGGGCGTTAAGGTGATGCTATTAGCCAGAATTAACCGCTGATATGGCGTAGTTAATTGCGTGGGAACCCGCACGATACCGGGGTTAATTGGCAATTTAGGATTAAGAACCCGCATTGCCACATCAACGTTAGCCAGCACCAACGCTTTCAAAAAGATCGGAAAATACGCCAACAAACCCAATACACTCCATTGCCGCGTGGTGGTTTCTGCCGGAATGGTCAACCACATGATGACGGCAGTGATAACGAGACCAGCGAGGATTTCTTGGTAGTGAAAAGAATTGGTTAATCCCAACCACACCACGAATAAAACCGCGCCCCACTGCATTTGATTAACGCTAATACGCGGCATAATTAACAATCCTTGGGCATGTATAAAAAGCTATTAGCATCCGCACTGGCGTAGCTGTATTCACTGTCAAGCCGCAAAGAATCTGGACCGCAAACATCGGTACATAAACCACACCAACAGCAGCGCCCGTAATCAATACGAGGCACCAAACCGCTGGCGTTTTTAGGATTGATTTTACCTACAGCTTCGACCATATCAATGGCCTCATTCATACAAATATCTTGGCAATTGCCACATCCAACACACAGACTCAAACTATTCAAATGAAATCCGCGATAACCAATAACATCTTGGCGTTTTTCTAATGGATAATTCAAAGTATGCGGTTGTTTTACCGTAAATTTAAGCGCACCAAAGGGCTGAATGAGCCCCTTAATATCAAGAGTCCAAGCCATGAGAATCACCTTGCAATTGCGGTGGAGATCGGTTGCCTAGCAGCGCGTCAATTAGATTTTAGCGCTGCTTACTTCAGATTGGTTATTGAATGTAAATGCGGGGAGGTGGCGACTGATAGTTATGTGATCAGTCGCCGTTAATGGCAGCTTAAATAAAAGCGGATTGGCAGAGGGATAATAATGCGGTTGGAAATAGCCCCAGCATTAAAAGAATTAAACCGTTAAATGTCATTGCAACCCGCACACCACCAGTAGTAACAAGTGCTGGTGCATTCAACACGGCGCGATCAAAGTAAATAAACTTAATCACGCGCAAATAATAAAATGCACCAATCACCGAGAAGAATACTGCCACTAATGCCAACCACAAAAGATCAATACGGATGACAGCTTCTAAGACTAACAACTTCGCCATAAAACCAACGGTCGGCGGCACTCCAGCCATAGAAAACATAATGATCGTCATCATTGCCGCATACCAAGCATCACGATCATTTAATCCTTTCAAATCTTCGAGCGTTTCAGCATCGAAACCTTTACGGCTTAAAATCAACAAAATACCAAAGGCACCAGCCGCCATGAGCGCATAAACAATCGCGTAAAACATCGCCGACGCATATCCTTGCGTTGACCCAGCTAATAGACCTAGAAAAATAAAACCAACATGTGAAATTGTCGAATACGCCAACATCCGTTTGATGTTCGATTGCGCAATTGCCACTAAATTGCCAAGTCCCATAGAGAGAACAGCTAAAATCAGCAGCATTCCTTGCCAATCCGCGTGTAATTCCTGCAATCCATCAACCAGCATCCGCGTCGCTAAAGCAAAAGCCGCTATTTTTGGTGCGCTACCTAGAATTAAAACTGCCGGCGTTGGTGCGCCTTCATAAATATCGGGTACCCACATGTGAAATGGCACAGCGCCAAACTTAAAGCCAATACCAATCACTAAAAAGACGATACCAAATACCAATACTTCGTTCGCCATTCCTTCCTCAGATACTGCTTGGGCAACCGCACCAAACTCAACGCTGCCGGTAGCTCCATACAGCATAGAAATTCCATATAGCAACATGCCAGAACCTAGCGCACCTAATACAAAGTATTTCATTGCCGCTTCAGCGCCTTTCTTCGACTCACGATCAAAAGCAACTAACGCATACAAAGAAAGGGCTTGCAGTTCAAGACCAAGATAAACCGTCAAGAAACTATTTGCCGATACCATAACCAACATGCCGAGAACTGCAAATAGTCCTAAAACGTAAAACTCACCCACCAACATATCCCTGTCTTTTAGCCAAGGACGGGCGTAAATAAACCCCAACACGCTAACAACGAGAATAGCGCCTTTTAATAAATCACTGATGCCGTCTTGAATGAGATTACCATCAAAGAAAATTTGACGTTCACCACCACCAACAGCGCCAGTAAGCGCAATTGCGATGATGAGACCAACTAAAGTCAGCGTGTGATTGACATCTTTGTTTTTATCTTGCAAATAAAGATCAACCACAAGCACTAAACAAGCTGTGATTAAAACAGCGATCTCCGGCAAAATGGCGATCAGATTAGCGACATCAAATTGCATGTGGTTTATCCAAAGTTCTGAGACATCGGGCGATTCTGAGAAACCAACAACTGAACTTAATCTCAGTGATGCGGTGTGTATGGCAGTGAAGAGTGATGGAGGTTAATCAGTAATTTACCATTGCCATCTTTTACATAACCAAAAGTAAACTCAACTTTCGTTTCTTTACCAGTTTTAGCGTCGGTGAAATAATAATTTCCCATTGCCGTCGCTGAATGTGTGTTGACGTCGATTCCTGCATTTTCAAACCTTACCTTACTCCAAGGTTGAATTGCAAAACCGTGATCTTCATGTATGTTTCCGGTTACAAAATACGAAATAGCATCCGTTTTATTCAAGCGAAACTGCCGTTCAGCAGCTTTTGTAGGCTTAAATAAAACAGTGCCTTCATCGTAAGCGTAAAGGTTATCGACAACTTGTGCAGCCAACGCTTTATAATTTTTTCTTTTTGTATATGCGTTGCCAATTGCGACAATGGCTTCCGCCCACTCTTTTTGAGCATGGACAACATCATCTTCAGAAATGCCGGTGACAATGCACTGCGCACTCTGATATGTTTTCAGTGTTGGTGCCGAGCAACCAAGTACTGCTGGAAACACCAACAATAAAAGAAGTAACTTCTTTGCCATTATATTACTTCCTTTGCAAAGATGGATTTAAACCAACCGTTATACGCAACTTCGGTCAATAACAAGCTAAATGCAACTTAACGCTTAGTCATTTGGAATGGCTACGATTGGCTCAGAATGCGTCAACACACAATCGGAACGTTCAGAACTAGGCAACTTGCAAGTGGTGACTTGCACTACTAGGTTCTCAACTGTCGTGTGCATCACGTTGACTAAAGGTGCTGGCCAAATACCAAGCGCGAGTACTGCAACTGCTAAAACCGCAAGATTAAACGTTTCGCGCTGGTCAATATCTTTTAATGCTGCAACCTTGTCATTCTTTACTTCACCAAAAATGACACGTTTAACCATCCATAAGGTGAACGCGGCTGCCAAAATTAACGTCATTGCTGCAAGCACTGCCCACCAAAAATCGGCGCGGAATGTTGCCAAGATAACCATGAATTCACCAACAAATCCTGATGTGCCCGGTAGTCCTGCATTCGCCATTGCAAAGAAAACTACAAAAGCGCCATACCAAGGCATGGTATTGATTACCCCGCCGTAATCTGCAATTTCCCGCGAATGGACTCGGTCGTAAAGCACACCAACACAAAGAAAGAGCGCTCCAGAAATAAAACCATGTGAAATCATCTGCACCATGCCGCCTTCAATGCCCATGATAGAACCAGAAGATAGTGCTGGATTTTGTGCAATGGTGAATACGATGAAAAAGCCGAGCGTTACAAATCCCATGTGCGCAATAGAAGAATAGGCAATCAGCTTTTTCATATCTTGCTGGACAAGTGCAACAAACCCGATGTAAAGAATAGCAATCAGTGATAACGCAACAATTAACCAAGTGAGTGAAGCACTCGCATCTGGTGTGATTGGCATGGAAAAGCGTAAAAATCCATAGCCACCAATTTTAAGCATGATCGCCGCTAAAATAACTGAACCACCGGTTGGCGCTTCCACATGCGCATCTGGCAACCAAGTATGTACCGGAAACATCGGCACCTTTACTGCAAAAGCAAGCAAAAAAGCTAAAAAGATGAGTGTTTGAGCAGTGATACCTAACTGCATTTCTTGAAAATCTAAAATACTAAAACTGCCAGATTGGAAATACATATAAATCAAGGCGACCAGCATAAACACCGAGCCAAGAAAGGTGTACAGAAAAAACTTAATAGTCGCATAAACGCGATTGGGACCGCCCCAAACGCCGATGATGATAAACATCGGAATCAACATCGCTTCCCAAAATACATAAAACAAAATGCCATCCAAGGCTGAAAAGACACCAACCATGATGCCATTCATAATCAGGAACGCAGCCATGTATTGCGCAGGCTTATATGTAATGACTTCCCAACCAGCAACAATTACAAAAATTGTGATAAACGTTGTCAAAACAATCAGCGGCATTGAAATTCCGTCAACACCTAAATAATACTCAACGTTAAATGTTGGTATCCACGCAGATCGTTCAACAAATTGCATCTGTGCCGTGTTGGAATCAAATCCAATCCACAAGCCAATACTTAATAAAAACGTGATCGCTGCAAAGAAGAGCGCAGTCCATTTAGAAATGCTAGGAGACTTTTCGCCACTCGCCAAAACGACGATACCACCAACAATAGGCAGCCAAATAACTAACGTCAGCAAGGGAAATTCATTCATTGCATGTGGTCTCAGCGCGTCAAAACATCACGAAGAATGTCAAAAGGCTGATTAGCCCGACGATCATCGCAATAGCATAATCATAGAGATAGCCAGTTTGCAGGTGACGTGCCCATTGCGCCATGTGCGCTACACGCCCTGCCGAACCATTGACGATCATCCCGTCAATAAGCGTTCGATCACCTGTCAACCACAGCATCCGTCCTAGGTCACGGCTACCACCAGCAAGAACGCGCTGGTTAAAATCATCAAAGCCATATTTATCTTGCAAAAGCTGAGTAACTGGTCCACCAGCAGCTTGAATTTGAGTGTCAATATTTGGATTCCAGCGGAATAACACCCACCAAATAATGATTGCCAAACCTAAACCAGTCATTGCTAAAAAGAATGGTAAAGCGGTAATTCCATGTTGAACAAATGCCGCCTGACCATGCCAATGTTCACGCAAGTGATGCAAGGTGTCATGCTCATGAGCAACAACGATTGGATTCCAATTTCCAGAGGCAAACCAATTATCTATTAGCAAAGGTTCCACTGCATACCATCCGATAAAAATGGATGGAATCGCTAACAATACTAACGGTAAAGTCACAACCCAAGATGTCTCGTGCAAGTGATGCTTCGTATGTTCATCCATACGTTCCTTGCCGTGAAAAACTAGGAAGTACATTCTGAAGCTATACAGTGCCGTAACTAAAACGCCCACGGTCAACAATAGCGTGGCGTAACCTGAACCAAAAATTTGGGAAGAGCCAACGGCTTCAATAATTGCATCTTTGGAGAAAAAACCAGAGAATCCGGGAAATCCAATCAAAGCTAATGAACCGAAGAGAGCGGTTAGCCAAGTAATTGGCATATATTTACGCAGACCACCCATCTGACTAATGTCTTGCTTATGATGCAACGCAATGATTACAGAACCTGCCGCTAAGAATAGTAACGCTTTGAAAAAAGCATGAGTCATTAAATGAAAGATGCCGGCTGCATAAGCGGAAGCACCAAGTGCAGTAACCATATACCCCAACTGTGACAGGGTTGAATATGCGACAACACGTTTAATATCGTTTTGAACGAGACCAATGAGCCCCATGAAAAAGGCTGTGCTTGAACCAACAATTAGGATGAAACTCAACGCAGTTTCAGAAAGTTCATAAAGTGGCGACATTCGCGCCACCATAAACACACCTGCAGTAACCATAGTCGCAGCATGAATCAACGCTGAAATTGGTGTAGGACCTTCCATTGAATCTGGTAGCCAAACATGCAACGGTACTTGAGCAGATTTTCCCATTGCACCCACGAATAACAGAATACAAATTAAGCTCATTAGCGATATGCCACCAAAGAGCGCAACTTCAGTGTTTGCTAATTCAGGTGCTCGCGCAAATACTTCTGCATAATCCATTGAGTTAAAGTACATGCCAACAGCGGCAATACCAAGAATAAACCCAAAATCACCAACGCGGTTGACTAAAAACGCTTTGAAGTTGGCAAAGATCGCAGTTTCACGGGTTGACCAGAAACCAATTAGTAAATAAGACACTAAGCCAACAGCTTCCCAACCAAAAAACAACTGCATGAAGTTATTGGACATGACCAACATCAACATGGAAAAAGTGAACAGTGAAATGTAGCTAAAAAAACGTTGATAGCTGTTACGACCAGTAAGGGCTCCATGTGACCAGTTATGTTCATCGTCAGCCATATATCCGATGGTATAAATATGAACCATCAGTGAAACAAAACTGACTGTGGACATCATTAATACAGTCAACTTATCGACTAAAAAGCCAACTTCAAAGCGTATTCCATCTGACACCATCCAAGTATAAATGGTGTCATTAAAAACTGGTTGGTCATGCCAGATAAACCGTGACAACACCCACAATGAAAGCGCCGCAGAAATGCCAACGCCAACAATCGTTACTGAATGCGCACTGCGGCGCCCGATTTTACCACCAAAGAAACCGGCAGTAATGGCACCGATTAGCGGTGCGAGCACAATAGTCAGGTAGACGTTTTCCATCTCTTCGTTGGCTCTTTACGCTTATTTTGTGAGGGGGATAAACAAAATTTTCTACATTAACCTTTTAATGCGTCGAGGTCTTCAACGTTGATTGTTCTCCGGTTACGGAATAACACAACTAATATCGCTAACCCAATTGCAGCTTCGGCTGCTGCTACGGTAAGAATAAAGAAAACAAATACTTGACCTACCATATCATCAAGAAAGTGCGAAAAAGCTATAAAATTGACATTCACTGCCAAAAGCATCAGTTCAATGCACATTAAAAGCAGAATAACATTCTTACGGTTTAAGAAAATTCCAGCAACGGCAATGGAAAACAGCAAACCGCTGAAAACTAAGTAGTCGGAAAGTGCAATCATGCCGATTCTTCCTTTTCAAAAGGTTCTGAAGCCATTTTAACAATCCGAATTCGATCAATCCCTTTCCTAACAAGCACTTGACGTGCCGGATCAATATACTTGTTTTCAGGACGCCGCCGCAGTGTTAAACGAATTGCTGCAACAATTGCAACCAGTAAAATGACCGCAGCAATTTCAACGGGATAAAGGTAAATCGTATACAGTAAAAGTCCCAATTCTCGAGTGTTATTGAGACTGGAATCCGCAGCATCGGGTGCCGGAAACGCTGATAGGTTAAAGGTTTCTGAACCAACAACCAAAAACATCTCAATAGCCATTACCAAGGTAACAATCGCCCCTAAAGGCAAATAACGGATAAATCCGGCACGCAAAGCAGCAAGATCAATATCGAGCATCATTACAACAAACAAAAATAACACCATTACGGCGCCAACATAAACGAGGATTAAAACGATTCCTAGAAACTCAGCTTCTAACAAAATCCACAGTGCTGCGCTTGTTACAAATGCTAATACTAAAAAAAGCACCGAATGAACAGGGTTCCGCCGCGTAATCACCATTCCAGAAGCCCAGAGAGTGATGAGCGCAAAGACGTAAAAAAGAAATTTTTCAAAGCCCATGATTCATCTCGCTCAACGGTAGATCGCATCGGCTGCACGAGCCGCAGCAATCTCAGTTTCATATTGATCACCAATAGCGAGTAACTTTTCTTTAGTCATTATGTTCTCACCACGATTTTCAAAGTGATATTCATAAACGTTTGTTTCAACAATAGAATCAACCGGGCAGGATTCTTCGCAAAACCCACAGTAGATACATTTGAATAAATCAATCTCATAGCGTGTCGTACGCCGCGAACCATCGGCACGTTCTTCACATTCAATGGTAATTGCTAATGCCGGACATACCGCTTCACACAGTTTGCAAGCAATACACCGTTCTTCACCATTTGGATAACGACGCAACGCATGTAACCCACGAAAACGTGGCGACAATGGCGCTTTTTCTTCTGGGTACTGAACTGTAAATTTACGCTCGAATAAATAGCCACCAGTCAAAGATAATCCTTTGAACAGTTCCACCATGAACAAGCTGTGGAGATAGTTACGCGCAGTTTTCAGCATGGGTTGTCTCTGGTTCAAGCGGACCACCATGGCGGTAGCTTATAAATGACCGCGAGTGCCACAATCAATATCCAAACAATCGTGATCGGAATGAAAACTTTCCAGCCTAAACGCATAATCTGGTCATAGCGATAGCGGGGAAATGTTGCCCGAAACCACAGAAATAAAAACATAAAGAAGAACGTTTTTAGCAATAACCAGTGAAAGCCATCATCAAGCAAAAAGACGCCGTCTACCAAGGTTTGTGGTAATGGAGATAACCAACCACCCGCAAAGAGTAACGCTGTCAATGCCGACACAAGGATCATATTAGCGTATTCAGCTAAAAAGAAAATCGCGAAAGTCATGCCGGAATACTC
Source organism: Thiocystis violascens (assembly GCA_020721065.1). Taxonomy (GTDB): domain Bacteria; phylum Pseudomonadota; class Gammaproteobacteria; order Chromatiales; family Chromatiaceae; genus Chromatium; species Chromatium violascens_A. The sequence goes on from DYNM01000001.1 coordinate 85,563, forward strand.
GACATGAAAACCAGCGACAATTTCTGATTCACCTTCAGCGACATCAAATGGCGCACGATTCGTTTCAGCGACGCCAGAAATTAAGTAAACGCCAAATAATGGTAACAATGGCAACCAATACCAAGTGAAAACATGACCTGCTTGGGCATTTACAATATCACCTAAATTCAAACTTCCGGCAGCAACTAATACACCAACAAGCGCAAATCCCATAGCAATCTCATAGGAAACAATTTGCGCAGCCGAACGCATCGCTCCGAGTAAAGCGTACTTTGAATTAGAAGACCAACCGGCAATAATAATTCCGTATACGCCCAACGACGTTAGCGCCAAAATATACAGCAACCCTGCGTTAATATCAGCCAGCACTAGCTCTTCGTCAAAAGGAAACACTGCCCAAGCAGCTAATGCTGGTGCAAGTGCAATAACAGGTGCCATTAAAAATAGCGTTTTATCAGCTTTAGTTGGAATGATGATTTCTTTCATCATTAACTTGACTGCGTCAGCAATTGGTTGTAGCCAGCCGCGCCAACCCACGCGATTAGGACCAATGCGTACTTGGATATAACCAATTACCTTACGTTCGGCATAAGTGTAATAGGCAACTAACCCTAGTAAAGGCAAAACAATCGCTGCAATTTTAAGTAAAATTTGCAAAACCAGTGGCAGTGCGTTCCAAAGTTCAATCATCTTTGCCTCGTCACTTTGTGCCAGTGCGTGTTGGTGCGGCGACCTTGATTAGGTTAATAGCGCCGATTTGATTGCCAAGTAGCGCACTTGCTTCAATTCCTGCGGCAATATAAGCGCATCCCATCGCAATGCGCTCATCAAAGAAGCATGGCGCAGTGATTTCACTATTCGCTTGATGAATACGCACCCAATCAGTTGCAATTAATCCTAATGCAGTTGCTTGATTTGGATGTAAATAAACACCAAAAACAGAGCGCGTCATTGGTAATTGCTGCAATGGAAGCGCCCGTCGTACTAAAGAATCGGTCGCATAAATCGGCATTCCGCCAATGCGCATCATGTCCGCTTGCATCAATTCAGTATTTGCTACCAAATCGGCGCTAGGAGCGTTATTAAACTGACTGTCCGCACATAATGCCGCTAATTCATCACGAACCTGCGCCCCGTCTTGATAGTTAAACCCTTGAATATCCAACAAGTTGCCGAGTACGCGTAACACTTTCCAGCCTGGACGCGCTTCACCCGGCGGCGGAATCGCACCTTGAAACCGCTGCCAAGTGCCACTGGCATTGACATAAGTTCCTGAAGTTTCAGCAAAAATCCCAACAGGTAGTAACACATCAGCGGCATTTTCAAGCGCAGGCGAGCGGAAAGCAGAACACGCAATTACAAAATCAGCCTTTGCACAGGCATTCAAAGCACTCGCTGAATTCTCCAAATCAAGCTCCGGTTCTATTCCCCATAAAACCAAAGTTTTCAGTGCGTTATTGAGCATTTCCGCAGTCGTTAATCCGGCGGCAATTGGCTTTGCTCCTGGCAGACGACGCGGATGCGCTCCTGCTAAATACGCGCCCACGCTATTAGCAGCGACAGGCAAATATCCAACACGGCATTGGGTCGCTGCGGCAAGCGCATACGCCAACATCTTGAGCAGGGCGAAATTGGGATGTGCTGTTGCTAAAGAACCCAATAGAATCAAAGCACTTGCGCTCTGTCCGGCATCACGCAACGCCGTTGCGGCAGCAATATGCGCCGGAGTTGGCGTGACGGTTGCCAGTAATTCGCCCACTGCGCCAGAACCAGAGGCACCGGCTGCCTGCGCGATTGCTGCTAAATCAGTGATCATGGTCGCAGGCGCACCCACGAACTGCTGGGCGGGATGATTGAGATCAATCTGTAATGGATTCAGACACATGACTTGGGCACCAGCAAGCGCCGCTTTGCGCACGCGATGCGCCAACAACGGCTGCTCTTGACGCAAATCCGTGCCGATCAGGAACAAACTGCGCTGTGACTCCAATTCAGAAATACTGACTCCAAGCCAAGGCAGCAGCGGGTCTGACGCATCGCCGCTGAAATCTTGTTGACGCAAGCGGTGGTCGATATTTGCGCAACCCAGTTCACGCGCAAGTCGTTGTGCTAAATAGAGTTCTTCCAGTGTTGCAGTCGGGGACAACAGCCAACCCATTTCCGCTGGCGAAGCAGACTTCAGCCGCTCGGCGACTTGCGTCAACGCAGTTGACCAATCAACTTCACGCCACACGCCCTGCTGTTTTAGCAGCGGTACCGTCAAGCGGTCGGCACTGTTGAGACCGAGATAGCTGTAGCGGTCGCGGTCGGAAATCCATGTTTCGTTGACTGCGTCATTCTCACGCGGATGAACGCGCACGACCCGCCCACGGCGAATGTGCAAGCTGAGATTGGAACCAACGCCATCATGTGGGGCGATGCCGTCCACTCCCGTCAATTCCCACGCCCGCGCCGTAAAGCGTGACGGTTTAGCGGTCAAAGCGCCAACTGGACATAAATCAATGATATTACTAGACAATTCATGGTTGACGGCATGAGCAACAAAGGTGCCGACGCGCATATCTTCACCGCGTCCAGTCGCGCCCAACTCGCGCACTCCCGCAATCTCAGCGCAAAACCGCACGCAACGTGTGCATTGAATGCAGCGCGTCATATCAGTGGCAATCAGCGGACCAAAATCTTCGTCTTCAACGACGCGCTTGCCTTCCGTAAAGCGAGACACATCACCACCATAACCAACGGCAACATCTTGTAACTCACACTCACCACCTTGATCGCAAATTGGACAATCAAGCGGATGGTTAATTAACAAAAATTCCATTGTGCCCTGCTGGGCTTCAATCGCTTTTGGTGATCGTGTCCACACTTTCATTCCGGCAGCAATTGGAGTCGCACAAGCGGGAACCGGTTTAGGGAATGGACGACCACCTTGCTCCGCTTCTACCAAACACATGCGACAATTTGCGGCAATAGACAACTTTTTGTGATAGCAAAACCGAGGAATTGAAATGCCCATCCGATCAGCGACCGTAATGATCATTTCTCCCGGTGCCGCTTCACAAGCGCGACCATCGATCTCAATAGTGATCTTATCCGTCATGATGTGTCTGTTTCAGTCAGTCCGAAGCGCAGATCATTCAATACGCTATTGGTAAAATAATTACTGAATCAATTAAGCAGCAAGGCTGCGCCCGTGTTCAATCAAGTGAGTAAATTCATGTCGATAATGCTTCAAAAAACTTTGCACCGGCATTGCAGCCGCATCGCCTAAAGCACAAATTGTGCGTCCACCAATACGTCCAGCAACACTGTCCAATAAATCTAAATCTTCAGGACGCCCGTTACCATCTAAAATACGTTTCAATATACGCGCCAACCATCCCGTACCTTCACGACATGGAGTGCATTGACCACAAGATTCGTGCATATAAAAATGCGCCAAATTGTGTAACAACTTAACCATGCAAGTCCCTTCGGCAATAACAATGACTGCACCAGAACCCAGCATAGAACCGGCTTTAGCGATGCAATCATAATCCATATCAACATTCATCATCATGTCACCCGGCACCACCGGGACCGATGAACCACCGGGAATAACTGCTTTCAGAGGACGTCCATCTAAAACTCCACCCGCAAGTTCTAATAAATTGCGAAATGGCGTTCCTAATGGAACTTCAAAATTACCGGGCTGATTGACATGACCGCTAACAGCAAACAACTTAGGTCCGCCATTATTCGGACGTCCTTGCTCTAAAAACCACTGCCCACCTTTTTCTAAAATCACCGGAATAGAAGCAAGTGTTTCAGTGTTATTAATCGTTGTTGGACGACCATAGAGACCATATTGCGCTGGAAATGGCGGCTTAAACCGAGGCTGCCCTTTCTTACCTTCAATAGATTCTAATAACGCCGTTTCCTCACCGCACACATAAGCGCCAGCGCCAAGATGTGTGTAAAGATCAAAATCAACACCAGAATCTAAGATATTCTTACCTAACAATCCAGCGGCATAGGCTTCTTTAATTGCTTCCTCAAATCGCGCAATCGGCTGATGAAATTCACCGCGAATGTAATTATATCCTACCGTTGCGCCGATACAGTAACCGGCAATCGCCATACCTTCAATCAATTGATGCGGATTATAACGAAGAATATCGCGGTCTTTACAGGTGCCAGGCTCACCTTCATCAGAATTACAGACAATGTATTTTTGTCCCGGCGCTGTGCGCGGCATAAAGCTCCACTTCAATCCCGTAGGAAATCCAGCTCCACCGCGTCCGCGCAAATTAGACTTTTTTACTTCATCAATTAAATGATTTGGGTCAATCTTTTCGCTCAGAATCCGTTCCCATTGCGCGTAGCCACCAAGACTGCGATATGTAGCCAGCGTATGCCGCACAACGCCGTCTAAATGAGCATTACGAAAACAAACTGTATTTTGATTTTGGACCATAATGTTTATTCCAGCCCATCAATCAGTTTATCAAGTGATTCCGGTGACAGATTTTCGTAATATTGTTTATCAATCATCACCGCCGGAGCACCGCAGCAAGCTCCTAAACATTCGACTTCTTTCAAGGTAAAACGACCATCAGCAGTAATTTCATTTGGATGAACGTTGTATTTAGATTCAACGTGATGTAATAACGCATCAGAACCGCGCAACAAGCAAGAGACACTATTACAAATACAAACCTTATGTTTACCTTGCGGTTCTAAATCATACATACCATAAAAAGTTGCAACTTCATAAACCGACACTTCTGGCATATCGAGATAAGCAGCAACCGCATTCATTAATTCCGTAGTGAGCCACCCGCCATTTGCATCTTGTACTAATGTCAAAGTTGGCATCACTGCCGATTGTTTCCATTCAACCGGGTATTTCGCAATTAACGCATCAATTGCCGCCCGAATCTCAGACGTAAAGAACGCCGACTTATCACAACTGTGCGTCACTGCGAGCGGTGTATTACGGAAGCTCATCAGCGGTCAATCTCCCCAAATACGATATCGAGTGTTCCAATAACTGCCACGACATCAGCCAACATGTGCCCCTTAGACATTTCATTTAATGCCGCGAGATGTGGAAATCCGGGTGCGCGCACTTTTAGGCGATACGGTTTATTAGCGCCATCCGAAATAATATAGCAGCCAAACTCACCTTTAGGTGCTTCAACAGCAGCATATACTTCACCACAAGGCGGGCAATATCCTTCACTAAATAACTTGAAATGATGAATGAGACTTTCCATATCATTTTTTACTGCTGCGCGTTGTGGCGGTGCAACTTTGTTGTCACCAACCATCACCGGACCTGGGTTTTTTCTTAACCAAGCAACGCATTGTTTAACAATACGATTAGATTGGCGCATTTCTTCCATGCGCACCAAATAACGATCATAGCAATCGCCATTGACGCCAACCGGAATGTCAAAATCGACTTGGCTATAAGCAGCATACGGTTGCTTTTTACGCAAGTCCCATTCAATTCCAGAGCCACGCAACATGGGTCCAGTGAAGCCTAACTGCAATGCGCGTTCAGGAGAGACAACTCCAATTCCAACAGTGCGCTGTTTCCAGATGCGGTTATCCGTTAATAATGTTTCGTATTCATCAACATACTTAGGAAAACGATTCGCAAAATCATCAATAAAATCTAATAAAGAACCTTGTCGAGCGTCATTACGTTGCGCAATGGTTTTGGCGCTGTGCCATTTAGAACTGCCTTGATATTGCGGCATTTGATCGGGTAAATCACGATAAACACCACCGGGACGATAATACGTTGCATGTAACCGCGCACCTGACACAGCTTCATAGCAATCAAGCAAATCTTCTCGTTCTCGAAAACAATACAAAAAAATACTCATTGCCCCAATATCTAATCCATGCGCACCGAGCCACATCAGATGATTAAGAATACGGGTGATTTCATCGAACAAAGTACGAATATATTGAGCACGCTCTGGAATTGTGATACCGAGTAATTTTTCAATTGCACGAACATATCCGTGCTCATTACACATCATCGACACATAATCAAGCCGATCCATATAACCAATGCTTTGGTTATATGGCTTGTATTCCGCAAGTTTTTCAGTCCCACGATGTAACAACCCAATATGAGGGTCAGCGCGTTCAATAATTTCACCATCCAACTCCAATACTAGACGCAAGACTCCGTGCGCCGATGGATGCTGTGGACCAAAATTTAAAGTGTAATTACGAATTTCAGGCATTGGTCAGCCCCTTGACATAACGGCTGTCTTCGCGGATGACGCGAGGAACTAATACACGAGGCTCAATAGATACTGGTTGATAAACCACTCGACTCTGCTCAGGATCATAACGCATTTCAACCTGACCACTTAATGGGAAATCTTTACGGAACGGATGACCAATGAAACCATAATCAGTTAAAATGCGCCGCAAATCAGGATGACCTTGAAATAAAATTCCGTAAAGATCAAATGCTTCTCGCTCAAACCAATCAGCCGAATTCCAAACAGGAACAACAGAATCTATAATGGGGTTTTCATTATCAGCATAGACACGCACGCGCAAACGTTGGTTTTGCGACAATGACAATAAATGATAAACCACCGCAAAGCGATTTGAATTAGCTACGTTAAAAGTAGAGTCACGATCAACACTTCGTCCAAATCCAGTATTTGATGCGACTTCTGTTTCCCATTCTGATTGCCCTAACGTAGCGTAATCAACACCGCACAAATCAATAAGCTGTTCAAAATAAAAACACGAACTGTCGCGCAAAACTCGAGCAACTTCAATTAAATAATGCTTTGGTACGGTGAGTGTCAGTTCAGAAAATTCAATGTGCAGCGCACAATCAAGCGTTATAAAATGCTCATGAATTGCAGCAGCAAGTTTGGAGTGACGAGTGAGGGAAGATGTAGTCATGTGCTGTTACGATGCTGAACGAGCAATAGTATTTGTACGCCGAATTTTATTCTGGAGTTGCAAAATACCGTAAAGCAGCGCTTCTGCAGTTGGTGGGCAGCCCGGCACATAAATATCAACGGGAACGATGCGGTCGCAGCCACGAACAACAGCATAAGAGTAATGGTAATAACCGCCACCATTTGCACAAGAACCCATTGAGATAACCCAACGCGGTTCTGCCATTTGGTCATACACTTTGCGTAAAGCTGGTGCCATTTTATTCACCAAGGTTCCAGCAACAATCATAACGTCTGATTGGCGCGGACTGGGTCGAAAGACAATACCAAAGCGATCTAAATCATAGCGGGCTGCGCCAGCGTGCATCATTTCAACTGCACAACATGCTAATCCAAAAGTCATTGGCCATAGCGAGCCTGTCCGCGCCCAATTAATCAGTTTATCAGCTGTCGTTGTGACAATGCCTTCTTCAAGGAGACCTTCTATTCCCATTCCAGTGCTCCTTTTTTCCATTCGTAGAGGAAGCCAACAACTAAAATACCGAGGAATATAAACATGCTCCAGAACGCAACCATTCCAAGGTCTTTAAGTACTACTGCCCAAGGGAATAAGAAAGCGATTTCTAAATCAAAGACTATGAAAAGAATTGCGACCAGATAAAACCGCACGTCAAATTTTAGGCGTGCAGTCTCAAATGCCTCGAAGCCGCATTCATAAGGAGCATCTTTGTCTTTGTATGGGTGACGTGGACCGAGGAAATAACCAAGTGCTAGCGGACCAACGCCCACCAGAATTCCGACAAAAATGAATATCAGAATTGGAAGATAGTTGTTAAGCACGGTCTCCTCACTATTTTTTTTATAATGTATCTAGCGATGAGACAGTCTAGTGCAGCACTCGCCAATATGTCAACCGCTGAAAAAGCCGAATATATTGGAATTGTTATCGCACAAAAAACGGCATACCGAATTTACACGGTATGCCGTTGTCAATTGGTGCCGACGACCAGACTCGAACTGGTACAGCTTGCGCCACTACCCCCTCAAGATAGCGTGTCTACCAATTTCACCACGTCGGCAATCTCATTTAATCATCTGAATTATCGGATGGAGATTGTAACTGAGCATTAGTACCTAAGTCTAGTACCGTTGGCACATCTGTTTGCGAATTACTTGATGAATCATTAACAACCACAGGAACATCATTTGTGGTTGTTGTCGTTTCAGATTTAACATCTGGCTGCTTAAAACTTTCGATTGTTTCCTTACTCAACTGCCCCATTAAGTCACTAGATACGTCGTTGCTTTGCGTCGCGTAATACGCAAGTGCCATGCTGGTTAAAAAAAACAACGTGGCCACAATAGCAGTGATGCGTGTCAAAAATGAACCGGTTCCTTGAGCACCAAAAACTGTTTGCGATGCACCACTTCCAAAAGCAGCCCCAGCATCTGCGCCTTTACCATGCTGAATTAGCACCAAGCCAATGAGACCAAGTGATAAAAAAACCTGAGCAACAGTTAAAATAGTTTGCATGAATGAATAGCCTGTGTAAGGTCTCAAACTAGAGAACTACAGCATCTCCTGCCTGACAAATTGCTAAAAAATCTTTAACAACTAAGGATGCGCCACCAACCAGCCCGCCATCAATATCTGGTTGAGACAACAGCTCTTTTGCGTTCGCAGCTTTCATGCTGCCGCCATATAAAATTCTAACTTTTTCAGCAACAACCTGATCGTGTTTAGCAAGCTGTTGACGAATGAAATAATGGACACTCTGTGCTTGCTCTGGCGTAGCAGTTTTACCGGTACCAATTGCCCAAACTGGTTCATAGGCAATCTCAATGTGCTGGAATACTTCAATGCCAATTTGAGCAATTACATTGCCAATTTGCGTACCAATAACTACTTCAGTTTGTTCTTGTTCACGCTGTTGCAGCGTCTCACCAACGCACAATATAGGGGTGAGATGTTGTTTTATACAAGCGAGCAACTTTTCTGCAATAATTGAATCCGTCTCGCCATAATACTCGCGCCGTTCTGAATGCCCACAAATAACATAATGACACCCAAATTCTGCCAGCATTAGCGCCGATACTTCACCGGTATATGCACCAACATCTTGCGTACATACATCCTGCGCCCCAAGTCGAACTGAGGAACCTGCCAAAAGTCTCTCACCGAGAGCAAGATACGGAAATGGTGGACAAACAGCGATTTCCGCCTTAGAAATTTCCACCGAACCGGCAACCAATCCAGACAACAGCGCCTCGGCGCTTGTCTTGGTACCGTTCATTTTCCAGTTTCCCGCGATCAATGGCTGACGCATAACGCAAACTCCGTGAAGTGAGGCGGCGATCATAGCTATTTTTCCGTAGAATTCAAGCCAAACCCTGACACAAACGACCATCTCAACAACTTTTAAGTGAATTAAGTAGCTGTAATTTTAATGAAAAACCGAACTAACCACATCGCTGTGATTTATAAATTTCGTTGTCTTGAGATTGATTGAAAATGCTAAAAAGTAACTTTGCGGTATCCCGTTTCACACTCTTTTTGTGGGCATTTAGAGCAACATTTGCACTACTCATGATTGCGGTTATTACAGGTTGTGCGGTAGTGCCGCCAATAATGGTAGCGCAATCCGCAGTCAAAGCAACACAACTAATAGCAATGCCATCAATTCAGACTTCTGAGACAACGGCAGCAGCATCTTCAGAAACGACATCAAATCATAATATCCCACCTTGGGAAGACCCTGCTAATCCATTGCATCAACGCATCATTTATTTTGATACAGATAGTATTGAAGTGAAACCTGAATATCTAGCAACGATTAGTCTTCACGCCCATTATCTCGGTAATCATCCCACTCAACGTATTACCCTCGAAGGATACACGGATATGCAAGGAACCCGTCATTATAATCTTGCGCTTGCCGATCAACGCACGAATGCTGTGCGCCAATTGATGCTTGCCGAAGGCGTATTGCCAGCGCAAATGACAACGCTTAGTTATGGTGAAGAACGCTCAATCAGTGCAGCATTTCGTGCTGCGGCAGAGCACACCAATCATTGCGTCATTATTAACTATTGAGGTACGGTTATGAATACCAGTTTGGTCAGAAATTTACTATTGGTTAGCAGCTTATTTTTTGCATTTCAATTTGATTTGTGTGCGGCTGAAACTGGCTTTGATTCCAACCTTGAAGAACGCATGGGAAGATTAGAACGCATTCTTAATAATCAAAGCGGCTCTGATTTAGTTTTAAAATTACAGCAATTACAAACTGAAATTCAGGAATTGCGTGGCTTATTGGAAGCACAACAATTGGTTATTGCGAAACTCGAACGCTTACAACGCGATCAATACCTTGATATTGACTCCCGTTTAAGTGCCACGCCAGCAGTTACTGCTGCCGTTACTGAAGCCAGCTCTGCGAATGAACCCACTCCAGCATCGGCAACCACTGTACCTGCAAATAAAAGCGGAGTTCCGTCCTTGCCATTACCGGAAACATTGAATGGCAATGAACGAGAGGCGTATAGCGCCGCTTTCTCGTTATTAAAAGAGCGTCAATATGAACAAGCAAAAACTGCGTTTAGTGCATTACTGCAAAGCTACCCACAAGGCGAATTTACTGATAGCGCCCGTTATTGGCTGGGCGAGACCTATTATGTGCAACGCAATTATCCTGCTGCGCTCGAAGCCTTTCATCAGTTAATTCAAAACCATCCCAATAGCGCGAAAGTGGCAAGCGCCATGCTGCGTATTGGCTACATTCAATTTGATCAAAAGGCTTTTGAGCAAGCAAAAGCCTCTTTAGAACAGGTAATCGCAAGTTTTCCTAACAGCACCGAAGCGCGATTAGCACGCAGTCGTTTAGAGCGAATTAGCAACTAATTTTTATAACGCAGTTGTTTTTTCTCGCCGCCAAATTAACCACCACGCTGGTAAAATAAGCAGCAATAACAGTAGACTACCAATCACCAGCGGCCATACGATTGGCTGATTCCAAGTATGGCGCAGGTGCTGGCGTTGCGCCGGATCAAGGCGGCGATATTTCAGCGTATTATTTGCCATTTGATTCGGAACGATATTCGCTAACCATTGATGATGTAAGCTGAATGATTTAGGAAAAAATCCCCAAATCCATGGCGCGTCAATTCGTGCAATATCAATTAACTGGTCGATGATCGCTTGTCGTTCTGCGCCGTCATTCATAAACTTCATGGCTTCAAATAAACGATCAAATTCTGGATTAGAATAGTTCGCAACGTTTTCGCCTTGATGCGTTACTTTACTATTGCCGCCGTATAGCAAAAATAGAAAGTTTTCTGGATCGGGATAATCTGCATTCCAGCCCACCATAAATAATTGACCAGTGCCAGTGCGCAATTTGTCTTGAAAGCGATTGTAATCAGTAGAACGAACGACCAATTCAATGCCTAATTTCGCAAATTGTTTCCGTATCCAATTCAATCGCGCACGGTCATCTGGTCCAGTCGCTACGGCTTCATAATTCAGCGTCAATGTCCGTCCCGTATCACGATCAATTCCATTGGGATAACCCGCTTGCGCCATCAATTCCTGCGCCGCCGTCAATGGTCGCCGCACGGCGCGACCGTCGCGCCATTCATACACCACCGGATTGATTCCCGCCGCGCCGTCTCGATACCCAAAAATCCCCGGCGGCAGCGGCCCGTGCGCGACCACGCCGCGCCCGTTGGCAAAAATCGCAATAAATTCTTCGTAATCAACCGCAATTGAAATCGCCTGGCGCAGCCACCGTGCTCGCTGCGAAGTGCCGCCGACAATTGGATCCAACATGTTGAATCCTAAATAATAATTTGCTGGTTCTACCGAGGTGAGCAACGTCATTCCTTGCTTGCGCATCGCGTCAGTCAGCAACGGCGTTCCATCAGTATCAAGCTGCACCGCTTGATCAAACGCATCAGAAGCGATGCCGGAGCTGTCGTAATAGCCCTGCAAAAATTTGTTCCAACGCGGAATGTCTTCTTTTTCAAGGCTATAAATGGCGCGATCCAGCAGCGGTAACGGTTTGCCAGCGTCGGCAAGAATGCCGCTTGCAGCGTCGCCCGGCATTCCGTCGGTCGGATAGCGTTCGAGATGAACATTGGGATTACGCGATAACACCATGCGCAGATTTGGATTGTTTTCACTCAACCAAAACGCGCCCGTGCCAATTGGATACCAATCCAAACTGAGATTGCGTTCACTCATTCCCGGTTGGGCATAAAACGCCTCCGCTTCCCAAGGCATCGGTGCAAAAAACGGCATCGCCAGCCAATACACGAATTGCGGATATTTGCCATTGAGTTGAATACGAAAGCTGTAACGATCAATAGCAGTCACGCCCGCGAGCGCGGTTTGACGCAGTGCTGCGACCTGCGCTGGCGGTGTTGCTTGCGTCAGTGGCGTCAATTGCGCCGTCAACTCCGCAAATCCAACCAGATGCTGCGCCATCACGCCCGCAATCGGTGATTGCAACCAAGGTGCAGCGAGACGCTTGATTTGATAGACAAAATCATCAGCCGTCAGCTCGCGGGTGCCGGTCTCCGCAAAATCTGCCAATTGCTTGATGTCGGTCAAATCAGCTTCCGTCAGCGCGTGATAGCGCAACTGACCATCTGTTGTCTGCGCCAGCGCCGGATGGGGCTGAAACTGAGTGCCGGGCTGAATCCGAATCACATAATCGGCACGCGCAATGGTCGCTGCGGGCGCGTCATCGGGCAGCGGTTGTCCGGCAGCATCAAAATAGTGCGGCGTTGGCACCTCGGCAGCGGATAACGGAATCAGGCGATAAGGGCGTAATAAAAAGTGATATTGCAGCGGCGGCTCATAAATCTGCGCTAAAAAGGCGTATTCATTGGCGCTGTACGACCGCGCCGGGTCCAGATGTTTAGGGCGCTCATCAAAGGCGCTGTACAGCGTGTGCTGCGCACTGTCAGCAGTTGGATACGGATCATTCCACCGCGTGTCCTCGCAACCACTCAGCGCCAGCGCCAACAGCCCCACCGTCAACCGCCATCTCGCATTCATTGCCTTTCGCCTGTCCACAAGTTTCGTTACTGTTAGCGCCCGCTCGCGGCGCGATTCGCAGCGAATTCTATTCTTAACCGCACGAGAGAGACGATCATCATGGGCTTTTTAGACGGCAAAAAAATTCTGGTCACCGGCGTTGCCAGCAATCGCTCGATTGCGTGGGGTTGCGCGGAGGCGATGCACCACGCTGGCGCAGAGATTGCGCTGACTTACCAGAATGACAAATTGAAATCTCGCGTGGAGGAAATGGCGAACAAATGCGGCTCGGACGTGGTGTTGCCGCTCGATGTCGGCAGCGATCAGGACATTGAAACTCTATTCAAAACGCTGGGCGAGCGTTGGGACGGCTTGGATGCAATCGTTCACTCCATCGCCTTTGCGCCGCGTGAGCAATTGGAAGGCGATTATGTGGACGCGGTGACGCGAGAAGGGTTTGCAGCCGCTCACGATATCAGTGCTTACAGCTTTGCGGCGTTGGCAAAAGCCGGGCGAGCGTTAATGGCGGGTCGCAACGGCGCACTGGTCACGATGACGTATTTGGGTGCGGTGCGAGCGGTGCCGAATTACAACGTAATGGGTGTTGCCAAAGCGAGTTTGGAAGCCAATGTGCGCTATCTCGCCGCCTCGTTGGGACCGCACGGCACGCGGGTCAACGCAGTGTCGGCCGGACCGATTCGCACCTTGGCAGCGGCAGGGATTGCAGATTTTCGTGACATGCTAAAAAAAGTGGAAGACCGCACCCCGCTGCGGCGGAACGTGACGATTCAAGAAGTGGGCAATGCAGCAGCATTTCTGTGTTCTGACTTGGCATCTGGAATCACCGGCGACGTGCTTTACGTCGATACTGGTTATCACATTTTAGGTTTAGGTTAAACGCAGCACCAAACCGCAACGCGCTTGCGGTTTGGTCAGCGCGACGTTACAGCTCGTCAGCACCGCGCACCGGCGTCCGTTCGATGTCAGCGCGTCGCTCCATATCCCGCACCATCTGCGCATACGTTTGTCGCGCCAGCCCCGGCAACAATTGCGCCGCTTCCGGTGCGGTTTTCAGATCAACGTCAGCGGTCATCACGCCGTCTTCCACCCGCAACACCCGCACCAGCGCCACATCACCGGCTTCCAATTGCACCGTGTCAGCACTCACTTTATTGGCGAGCGGCGCTGGCAACGTAAACGCCGTATCCAGCACTGCCGCCGGGACATTGTCCGCCTGCCGCGCCACCAATCCCGGCTCTTCCAATTTGACCGTGCCGAGCACCGTCGCCCAGTCCGCGCCTTCGCGTAACTTGGTCAGCGCCGCCGTTGCCGCCGCAGCAGTCGCAACTCCAGCAGCTTCGGCGTTGAGATCGGCGATGATCGCCTCACGCACTTCCGCCAACGGTTTGAGCGCCGCTGGACGATGTTCAACCACGCGCACCACGATGGCTTGCAACGCATCGCGCTCCGGCTCAATCAGCTCGCTGTTGCGCCCTTCGGTCAGCACTTCCTCACTAAACGCAGCCGCCAGCACCTTCGGCTGGTTCAAGATGCCGCTGCCATCGCTGCGACTGATCCACTCGCTGTGCTGCACCGTCAAACCCAGCGCCGCTGCCGCCGGTTCGAGGCTGTCTGGCGTTTCATACGCGAGATTGGCGAGACGTTCACCGAGGTCATAAAACTGCGCTTCTGCCTTTTGCTTGGTGACTTCCGCCTGTAACTGCTCACGCACGGCTTCAAATGGTTTAGTCACGGCGGGCGTGATTTCGGTGACGACGATCAGGTGATAACCAAATTCAGTGCGTACCGGCTCGCTCACGGTATTGAGCGGCAGCGCAAACGCAGCTTGTTCAAACGCAGGCACCATCATGCCTTTCTCAACGCTGCCAAGTGCGCCGCCAGCGGACGCGCTGCCGGGATCAGCCGACAACTGTTGTGCCAAGGCTGCGAAGGCTTCACCGGCTTGAATGCGAGCGCGAATGTCATTGATTTTGTTCAACACCTGCGCGGCAGTAGCGTCGTCGGCATCTTTGGGCAGCGTGAGCAACAAGTGGCTGATGTGACGGCGTTCTGGCGTGGTGAACTGCGCTGACGCAGCGGCATAACGCTGACGCAGTTCTTCGTCAGTGCTGACGTTATTTGCTGCCAAAGTGCTGGCATCAAGCAATAAATAGTCGAGTTTGACCTGTTCTGGAATCTGAAACCGGGTGCTGTTGGCGTCATAAAACGCGGCGATGGCGGCGTCATCAGGTGGTGTGGTGACGGGGAAATCCGCCGCCCGAAACCGGGCATAAACCAGCTCGCGTTGTTGCTGGGCGAGGCGTTGCTGGTGTGCGAGTTCAGCGCGGGTGATGAATTCAGAGCCGGCGATGGCGCGAATCAATTGGGAGCTGGTGAGCTGCTGGCGCAACTGCGCTTCAAACAGCGCGGGCGTTAGACCTTGGAGCTGCAAGATGCGTTCATAAGTGTCGTGATCGAAACGACCGTCTTTATGAAAAGCGGTTTCGGCGAGCACTTGCATCTGCAGGTCTTGATCGGACACACGCAGCCCGAGGTCTTGCGTGACATTGAGCAACAACACTTCTTGAATCAGTGCATCAAGGACTTCGGCGCGGAGGTGTTGATCATTGAGGTTGCTTTCTGCGCCGAGGCGTTCGCGGAGTTCAAATTGGACGTTTTGCACGCGGCGATCAAGGTCGCGGGTGGCGATTTCAACGCCGTTGACGGTGGCAGCGACGGGTTCGCCACTTTCGCCGAGATAGGACTGAATGCCCCACAAGGCGAAGGGTACGCTGATGAGGATGACGATAACCCAAGCAATCCAACCTTGAGCGCGTTCACGGATGGTCTGAAGCATAGTGGTGAGGAGCAGTGAGTGAGTGGAATTCAGAAAAAAAAACGGGATACCCAACTGGGTACCCCGTTTTTTACTTGATTTGGCGGAGCGGACGGGGCTCGAACCCGCGACCCCCGGCGTGACAGGCCGGTATTCTAACCAACTGAACTACCGCTCCAAAACTTTCCCTAACGATCTAAATGGTGGGTGTTGTAGGGATCGAACCTACGACCCTCGCCTTGTAAGGGCGATGCTCTCCCAGCTGAGCTAAACACCCTCGAAATCAAAACAGGAGACTATTGTACGGCATCTTTGAGGGCTTTACCAGCCTTAAATGCAGGTGTCTTAGAAGCCTTGATACTAATGGATTCTCCGGTCTGTGGGTTACGTCCCATTCGCGCCGCCCGTTCCTTAACGGAAAAGGTTCCGAACCCAATCAACGACACCGTGTCACCAGCTTTCAAGCAGGTGGTGATCTCATCAATCATCACATCCAAGGCACGCCCTGCGGCTGCCTTAGAGATGTCCGCCGCATCTGCCATTTTTTCGATGAGCTCCGACTTATTCATAAATTGCCTTTCCCCTAAAGTTTAACGGCTGGCTAACTGTATCTGTTTTAGTCACATTTGACTTCCAATCGCTTGCGTTGGACGCGCTGGAGTGAAAGCGGAAGGTCAGCGCCACACATGTGATCAACAGCATCCCTATGTGCCAACCTTCAATAAAACGAGTCAAGACGCACATCATCGCGCATCCTGCAATTGACGGCGCATCCTAAGGCGGCGACCGCATTAGAGCAAGCAGCGTCTCGACCGCCACTTACCCCGCGCAGGAGCGACGCACCACAACCATGTTAGCGACCGCCACTAAAAAACAACTGATCTAAGTTTTCAATCAATAGGCGCGGCGGTTTATCAAAAAATAAACCCTGACTCGGCGCTTCAATTCCGCGCAAAAATACGTAAATTGCGCCACCAAGATCGCGGTCATAATTATAATTCGGTAATCGCGCTATTAATAAACGATGCAGCGCCAGCACATATAATACATATTGTAAATCATAACGCGAATGTAATATCTCATCGCGCATCGCCTCCTCCGTGTACGCAGCCGCCGTCGCACCGAGATAATTTGATTTCCAATCAACGACATAGTAGCGCCCATCGTATTCGCAAATCAAATCAATAAACCCTTTTAACATGCCGTTGAGCACATTATCTTCCAATGCTGGACGCGCATAACCAACTAAACAATACTGCTGCACCAATTGATCTAATTGCGTCGTTTTGACGTGATGAATTTCTAACCAAAACTCCATTTCAATTTGACACTGCGCCAGCGTTAAATCCCGCAACGCAAAGCCCGTGATATTCCAACGTTGCGTTAAAAACCGCACCAGCCACGCATCCAACACCGGCACCCACTCCGTCAAACCGTGTGACCGGCAGCGCGTCGTCACCAGCGCCAGCCGCTCACTATCTGCCGTTGCTGCTGCCGCAAATCCGGTCAGATGTTCACTCGCAGCCGTCACCACCTGACATTGCCCCGCCCACTCCAGCAGTGCGTGTAAAAAGGTGCCTTGCCGACTCCCACGCGGCAGCCCGTGCAGGCTGAACTGTTCAACAATTTGCTCATCAACCGCCGTTGCAGCGGTCGCTTCTTCCAGCATCGTTTCCTCGTGCGCCGTTTCCTGCACTGGCAACGAATGCCGTTGCCCACCGCTGCGCCGTTTGAGTGACGAATAGCTCGCAATCCACCACGACGGCAATCGCGCTTTGTGTGCCACCCGCGCCGGTTCCAGTGTCAGAGCGGCTGCGGTCGTGACGGTCGCGTTCGCCAACTCCGGCAGCGGTGTCAGCACAATGTCCGCACATCGCGCCGGCAGCGCCATCAACGCCGTTCGCACTGCCGCCACATCAGCAAATGCGTCTCCGCCGTTGAGGAGATAGCCGAATGCTGATTTTTCCAACTGCGGCGTTTTGCCGCTGCGACCTTTTAACGGCGCAATCCCCAGCCACAGCGCATGACGCGCCCGGGTGACGGCAACGTAAAGCAGGCGCACGTCCTCGCTTAAACGAGCGTCATCGGCCGCTTCCCACGCCGGTTCAAACAGCTTTTTATCAGCCAGCTCCAGCCGCGTGTTCGCGCCGTCGTGATAGAACACTTGACGGGTGTTGCCATCGACTTCGCGCCACGAGCAAATAAACGGCAGCAGCACCAGCGGATATTCCAAACCTTTGGCTTTATGAATCGTGATGATTTGCACCAATTCCGCATCACTTTCAAGGCGTTGAATGAACGCATCGGGCACCGTGTCTGCCGCAGTGGCGGTCAATTGTTCGGCTAAATGCCGAATCAACGCCTGTTCACCGTCCAGCGCCAGCGCCGCCTGTTGCAGCCATTCAGCGAGATGCAGCAAGTTAGTCAACACGCGCTCGCCGCCCGCTTCCGCGAGTAAACGGGCTGGTAATTCAAAGTCTTGCAACAACTGCCGCAGCATGGCGAGTACGCCGTGCTGTTGCCAGCGCAGTTGATAACTGCGAAAGCGTTCGATCTGCGCTTCCCACGCCAGTTCGTCCTGCTGCAACTGCGCCAGCCATGTCAGCGGTAGTTGCAGCGTGTTGGTGCCCAACGCTGCCCGCACCAAGCTGTCATCAGTCGGAGCAGCGACGGCTCGCAACCAATGGCGCAGATCGCTGGCTTCTTCGGTAGCAAACACCGATTCCCGATCTGACAAATAAACGCTGTGTATCTGCTGCGTGGCCAACGCTCGCTGCATGGCGATGGCTTCGGTGCCGGTGCGAACCAAGATGGCGATGTCTTTGGGACGCAACGGCGTCCACACGTCGTCATGCTGAAATCCCGCCAAACCCTGCTGCGCCTGCGCCAGCCACGCGACGATTTGCCGCGCTGCTGCTGCCGCCATTTGCTCCCGATAAGCGCCGACCCGCACGGGCGCATCGTCATCGCCATCCAGCCACCACAGCGTGAGTGCTGGCGCGGGTTGTCCGTTGAGTCGCAACTGCTGCGGCTGACCATGCGCCTGCACCGGATGCAGCGGAATCGGATTGCCAGCAGAAGTTTTGCAGCGAAACGCGCCGCGCTGGCCCGTTTCTGCGGGAGCAAACAGCGCAGCGCAGGCAGCAACGACGGCGCTGGTGGAGCGGTAATTGACGGCGAGGGTGTGATGACGTCCGGCGGTAGCGGCGCGAGCGCGGAGATAAGTTTGGATGTCGGCACCGCGAAAGCTGTAAATCGCTTGTTTGGGATCGCCGATCAAAATCAGGGCGGTGTCGGGATGCGGTTGGGCAACCTGATAAATGCGATCAAAAATGCGGTATTGAATCGGATCGGTGTCTTGAAACTCGTCAATCAGCGCCACCGGAAACTGAGCGCGAATGGTGGCGGCGAGCTGCGTATTTTGGGTTGGCAGTGAAACGGCAGCGTTGGTTAGCGCGACTCCGCCAGACAACTGACCACTGTCCAGCGCCGCATCAAGCTGGCGCAACAAATCGTCAAATCCCATTTCTGCTCGCGCCACCAGCCGCCGTTCCAACTCCGCCCCAACCCAGTGCGCGGCATGAGCGGTCACGAGCGCCGCCAACGGCACGGCGGTTGCCGTGAGCGCCGTCCGCCAAGCAGCAAGTGCTTGAAATGCGGGATGTGCCACTTCCGTTTGTACTTTGGCGGATTTTTTGAATTGAAATGCGCCAGCAGCAAAATGTTTTAACGCTGTTGGTTCCGTGCCACCCGCCGCCCAAACCGCAATTGCGGCCAATAACGCCTCAAATTTATCGACTTGGGTGCTGTTGTGCGTCCTGCCATTGAGATACGGACGCAGCTCGCGCAACACCGCCTCCACCGTCAGCCGCTGCTCGTGCCAAACATCCCGCGCCGTGCGTTCTAACTCCGTCAGCCGCTGCGCCTCCGCCAACGGCGCACTCAATGACGCACAGCGCAGCGGTTCTCCGCAATACGTCAGCTCCGCCTCGCGCCGATGCAGCCAGAGCCGCAGTTTTTTTTGCAGCTCCGCCGGTGAACCAACCGCTTTGACCACCAACGCTGCCTGCGCGGACGACAGCGGATAAAAATGAATCCGCCAATAATCGCGCACCACCTCCGCCACCACCTCGCTCTGATCGGTGACTAATTCGCGTTGAAACAAGCCGCGTGTGGCAAACGCATGTTCCTGCAACATGCGATAGCACCAGCTATGAATGGTCAGAATCACCGCCTCATCCATCCACTGCGCTGCCAGTCGCAGCCGTGCCGCGCAGGTCAACCACTCGGCGGACGCATAGCTGGCGCGGAGTTGCAGCAAGAGCGTTGTCGCCGCGTGATTTGGCGCGGGTTCTTCATCAAAACAGTTGGCAGCCGCCACCAACAAGCCGCGAATCCGCTCACGCAGTTCCTTGGTCGCCGCATCAGTGAACGTCACCACCAAAATCTCCGGCGGCGTCAGCGGGCGCACAAATCCTGCCGCAGCACCGCCGTGTCCGAGCACCAGCCGCACATACAGCAGCGCCAGCGTGAAGGTTTTGCCGGTGCCGGCGCTGGCTTCGATCAAGCGCGAGTGTTGCAGAGGAAATGTCAACGGTTCCAACGGGTTAATCATCATCGCTCTCCCGCGCAACTGGCTGAGAGCCGAGTTGAATGTGATCAAACAGCGGTTGATAGAGCTGCGCCAACAGCGGTTGAAATCGCTCATCCGCCTCCAGCGCCGCGTAAGTCGGCCAGAAGCGGCGATAACCGGGATGCTCAAACATCTCGCCCGAATTGGCATCACGTTTGAATTCTTCGCCTTCGTAGGCGGTTTCTGGATTGACTGGGGTTCCAGCTTGGGCAGCGAGCCATGCAAAGCCGGTTTTACACGCCAGCGGCAGCGGCGCAGTCAACGCGGCGCGATAACCGGCGAGCAGCGCCAGCAAGTGCGTCTGCGCGGTGGCGGCAGGCAGCGGCGCAATCTGGAAATCGGTATCTGGCCCAAGCACATGCGTCGTCGTCGGGGCGGTCAGTTGCGCCGCCAGATGTTCCGGCCAGACAGGCGCCAACAGCGTCCATTTCAAATCCCTGCCGATGTGGAGACGGCTGGCTTGCAACTGCAAACGGACGCGATTGCCAGCGTCATCAGTCCGCACCGCAGCGAGCGTGTCTTCTAAAAAAATCCCCGCCGCTCCCGCTTGATCTCCATCCTTTGCAAAAGGGGGGCTGGGGGGGATTTCTAACGCCACCGCCTCACCCGGCAGCGCCAGCGCAAACTGCTTCAGCAACGCTTGATAGCGTGCGACCGGCGGTTGCAGCGTGGTCAACAGCGCCTCGCTCCACTGCTGCGCGAACGGCGGCAACGGCAATTCACCCGTGCGCACCAGCCGCTGCGTTGCCATCGTCACCAGCATTTCCGCCTCATCATCCGGCTGTTGCGCCAGCGCCGTGCGCACCTGCGCCAGCACCGCGTTGGATAACTGCCATTTCTCCAGCCCATCGACCGTAAACGTTTCATCATCCGCCAGCGCGGTGTCGTCGGCGGTGAAATAGAGCGCCAGCCGGTCGGTGTAAAACGTCTTGAGCGGCCAGCGCAGAAAACGTCCCAACGCAGCGAGCGTCAGTGCTGGCGCGGCATTGACAATTCCCAGCCCCCCTTTTGCAAAGTGGGGAACTGTTGCCAGCGGCGTGATGATCGGCGCGTGAGCAGCTCGCCATTCGCTGGCATAAGTGAATAACCGCTGCGGTCGGTCAGGCTGGAAATAACGGACGCTGAACGGCTGCAACGGATGTTCAGTGGTCAGCGCCGCCAGCAATTGCTCACCGCTGGCGCTCGCGCTCGCAGTGGCCAAGCGCCAGCCCGCCGCGAGGTGATCGCGCAGTTGTCCGACCAGCACCGACGGCGGTCGCGGCGAATCGTCGCGGATGCTGCGCCCCACCCAACTGATCGCCAGTCGCTCCCGTGCTGACAGCAGCGCCTCCAAAAAGAGATACCGATCATCTTCACGGCGGGAACGGTCGCCGGGACGGTAATCCTTCGCCATCAAATCAAAATCGGCGCGTTGATAGTGGCGCGGATAATCACTGTCGTTCATGCCCAGCAGCCAAATGTGCCGAAACGGAATCGCCCGCATCGGCATCAAAGTCGCCACATTTACCGCGCCAGCAAAAAACCGTTGCGTCAACGTCGGCGCATCGACTGCCGCCAATACCGCCTCGCGCACCACTTCTAATGGCACCGTGAACTCCGCGCCCCCCTTTGAAAAAGGGGGGTTGGGGGGATTTTCCAAAGCAGCGGTGAGCGGCGCGGCTTGTTGACACTCGGTTGACCACTGTTCCAGCGCCGTCGTCACCCGCGTCACCGCCAACATATCTGCCTCGGTGGTGGCGAGAAAAACCGCATCCATCAACTGCGTCAGCGCGTCCATCCACTCCGGCGGCGAGCGCGGCGTTTGTAACTGCTGCCACGCCTGTTCCAAAGTGGTCAGCAATTCAACCAGCGGTCCGATCAAGGCTGCGTCTAAACCGCCGATTTCGTCATACGGTTCAATGCCTTGCCACGCTGCGCTGGTGCCGGTCGCAAAACCGAGCACCATTCGCCGCAGCCCAAAACGCCAAGTGTTCTGTTCCAAATCGGCGGGAAAATCGAGGCTGGCGCGATGTTCAGCAGACAAACCCCAGCGAATGTTGGCACCGCCAATCCAGCGTCGCAGTGGCGGTAAATCGGTCTCGGCGATGCCAAACCGTCCGCGCACGGCGGCGATGTCGAGCAAATCCAGCAGCTCGGTGACGGTGAAACGCGCTTGCGGCAAATTGAGCAGCGTGGCCAAGCCCAGCAGCACCGGATTGCGCTGGCGCTGCCCTTGATCGGAGAGATGAAATGGGATGTAGCGCGGATCGCTCGTCTCCAAACGCCCAAACACGGCGCTGACGTGCGGTGCGTACAGGTTCACATCCGGCACCATCACCAACACCTCACGGGGTGCGAGCGGAGTGCCGGCTTTTGCTGCGGCAGCGAAGGCGTCAAGTAATTGATCGTGCAGAATTTCTACCTCGCGCAGCGGGCTGTGCGCGACTAAAAATTCGATGCTGCGATCCGTCGGCGGATCAATCGCCACCGCCAGCGCCTGCCGCTCACTCAGGGGGCGCAACTGGAGGATGTCATCTTGCAATTGGTGCAGCAGCGTGGCGGTGCCCGGCGAGGTGAACAGATCAATTTTCAACTCGGCGCGTTCAAAATGCGCGGCGTAGTGCGTCCGCTCGTCGTATTCGTCCAACATCCGCAAATAATCGCGCCCCTGTTTGCCCCACGCGGCGAGCAGCGGATGACCGTGTAAATGCAGCAGCGTCGGGTCTAAAGCGGGCGGAATTTTGCGGGCATCGGTGCGGCGGTAGTGCGAGCGGAATAATTCGCGCCCTTCAATCAAATCGCCCCAGTAATGCTGGCTGGGATTGTGGACAAACAGCAGCACCTGCGTGTGGGCGGCGATGGCGGCGAGTACTTCGAGCCATTGGCGCGGCAGCGCCGAGATGCCAAACACGATCACACGTCGCGGCAGGGCGGCGGGGCGGGAGGTGAAAGCCTTGATTTGCGTTAAAAATTCGCGGTGAACGTCAGCGCGACTGGCGGTGGCAAATGGAAATTTCCCTGTTTCTGAGGTGGGCGCATTGATGTCAGCCACCAGCCAGCGCCACAGCGCCGGTTGCCAACGTTGGGCGGTCGGGATTGGTTCACGCTCGCCCTGCGGACGGATGAGCACGTCATCGTGCTGCTGCCACGCGGTCAGCCAGTCGGCGCGATAAACCTGATATTGATCGTATAAATCGGCGAGGCGAGCGGCGAGTTGGTGGCGACGGCGGAGATGATCTTCACCGCTGAGGAAATGCGTGAGCGGAGCGAAGCAATCGACATCTGCGCTGGTGAGTGCTGGCGCGGTGTCCAACACACCCAGCAGCCGATACAGCCGCCAAGTCAGCGGTGCTTTGTCAAATGGTGAACTGTCGGGCAAGTCACCGAGCACTTGCCGATACGCTTGCCAGATGAATCGCGCAGGTAAGGTGACTTTTAATGCTGCCGCGATGCCGCAGCCGCCCTGAAAATCCCCCTCAGCCCCCCTTTTCCAAAGAGGGGAGCCATCGGCGGCGATGGCGAGTTTCAGCCACTGCGCGATGCCGTTGCTCTGCACCAACACCACATCATTTTCCAGCGGTTGCAACGGGTGCCGTTTTAACCACGCCACCAGCAGATCACATAATTCTTCGAGCTGATTGCCTTGAATCAACATGAAGCCGGTGGGGAAAGGGTCAGTTGACATGGGCGCGACCGCTGCTGACGTGGTGAAAAATTGGCGGTTTTAGGTGTGCGTTTCCAAATACTTTTCAGCATCCAGCGCCGCCATGCAGCCGGAACCCGCCGAGGTGATTGCTTGCCGATAAACCGCGTCCATCACGTCGCCAGCAGCGAACACGCCGGGCACCGAGGTCGCAGTGGCGTTGCCCTGACTGCCGCCTTGCACGCTGAGATAGCCGTTCACCATCGCCAATTGCCCGGTAAACAGATCGGTATTCGGTCGATGCCCGATGGCGATGAACACGCCTTGTAAATCAATATCTTGTGTCGAACCGTCTACCGCACTTTGGAGGCGAATGCCGGTGACGCCGGTCGCATCGCCGAGCACTTCATCCAACGTCTGATTCCACGCCAGCCGAATGTTGCCATTTGCTGCTTTATCAAAGAGTTGCTGCTGGAGAATTTTCTCCGCTCGCAGCGTGTCGCGCCGATGCACCAAAATCACCTCGGAGGCGATGTTGGATAAATACAACGCCTCTTCGACTGCCGTATTGCCGCCGCCAATCACTGCAACCTTTTGATTGCGATAAAAGAATCCGTCGCAGGTCGCGCAGGCGGAAACCCCGCGCCCACGAAATTCCTGCTCAGATGGCAAGCCGAGATATTGCGCACTGGCACCGGTGGCGACGATCAGCGCGTCGCAGGTGTACACCGCTGCATCACCGGTCAAACGAAAAGGACGATGTGCGAGATCGGCAGCGTTGATGTGGTCAAAAATGATTTCAGTGGCGAAGCGTTCGGCGTGGCGGCGCATCCGCTCCATCAATTCTGCGCCGTTGACGCCGTCGGCATCGCCGGGCCAATTATCGACCTCGGTGGTGGTCATCAATTGCCCGCCCTGCTCCAAGCCCGTGACCAGCACTGGCTTGAGATTGGCGCGAGCGGCGTAGACCGCAGCCGTATATCCGGCCGGCCCCGATCCTAGAATCAACAGTTGGCAATGTTTGGTATCAGTCATGCGGTTATGCGTCCTAAAAATAGGTGAATGTTTTTAAGTTTTCAATAATACAAATCGGCATTGATAAGCACATTTTTTGAATAACAGCGAATAAAAAGAGTTGACGACACAAGCAACGTGTTTCATGTTTTCAACTGACAATTAACAATTAAAAACTGAATTCATAACACCGGCGCTCCCGCAATTAACTCCGTCGCTCGATTCAGCCAGATCACCAGAAAATCAGGAATCGACAACCCGAGCCACAGCACCAGCCCTAAATGAATCACCACCGGCAGCATGTTGGCAGACACCGGCTGCTGACCTTCTGGCGCTGCGCCGTACACCATCGGATGTAACTGTCGGAATAAGCCAGCAAACGCAATCGCTAACCCGCTCACCAGCGCCAGCGTGAACCAAGGTTGCGTCTGCATCGTCGCCGTTAAGAGCAAGAATTCGCTGGTAAACACGCCAAACGGCGGAAATCCCGCAATCGCAACCACGCCAAACAGCAGCGCCCATCCGACTGCTGGCTGGGTGCGGATTAAACCGCGAATCCGTTCAATTGCCTGCGTGCCAGCAATGTGGGTCGCGTGACCAACGGTGACAAAAATTGCCGATTTCGTCAGCGAATGCACCAACATGTGCAGCAACGCGCCAAACGTCGCCAATGGCCCACCTAAACCAAATGCAAAGGTCATTAAACCCATGTGTTCAATGGATGAATAACTAAACATCCGTTTGATGTCGCGCTGGCGATGGAGAAAAAGTCCAGCAACCATGAATGACACCAGTCCAAATCCCATTAAAAGCGCACCCGCTAAATGTGGCGTCGTCGTGCCCGCCAGCGAGCCGTCCACCAACATTTTGAGCCGCACCACCGCGTACAGCGCGACGTTCAGCAGCAAGCCAGATAACACCGCCGACATCGGCGTCGGGCCTTCAGAATGCGCATCTGGCAGCCATTGGTGCATCGGCACCAGCCCGACTTTGGTGCCATAACCAACCAGCAAAAACACAAATGCAATCCGCATTACCGTTGGATTCAGCTCATAGGCGCGTTCATACAACACGCTCCACGTCAGCCCCGCGCCCGGATCTGCAATCACATGTTGCGCCGCAAAATAGGTCAATACGGTACCAAACAGCGCCAGCGCAATTCCAACACCACATAAAATGAAGTATTTCCAGGCTGCTTCGACCGCTTCCGGGGTGCGATACAGCGACACCAGCAGCACCGTTGCCAGCGTTGCGCCCTCAATCGCCACCCATAACACGCCCAGATTGTCAGTCGTCAACGCTACCAACATCGTCAGCATGAACGCCTGATACATGCTGTGATAAATCCGCATACTCACCGCGCTGATCTTGCCGCTGGCGCAGACATGGCGCATGTACGGGCGTGAGAAAATCGAGGTCGTCACTCCGACAAAGGCGGTGAGCACGACGAGATAGACGTTAAACGCATCAACGCGGAAATAGGTGCTGGCAATTACTCCCGCCGCTGCCACTTCCCACGCCAGCCACGCCGCACTGCCCAGCGTGATCAGCGACACCGCCAGATTGAACCAACCCGCCAGCGCCAACGGTCGCACCAGCGCCAGCACCAATCCACCCAGCAACGGCGTCAGCACCATCACCAACAACGCAGTCATTTGCTTGCTCCTGTCGCCGTCGGCGTGTTCACTCCACCTTTTGGCAAAGGGGCGTTGGGGGTGATTTCGACCTCAGTCAAACGGTTGAGCCGATCCACATTGAGCGAGTCGATGCTGGCGCGAATCTGAAAAAAGAACACGCCAAACAGCACCATCGCCACTAACACGTCAAAGGCCACGCCCAATTCCACCACCAGCGGCATCCCCGCCGTTGCTGACACTGCCGCTAAAAAAAGCCCATTTTCCATTGACATAAAGCCCAACACCTGCGCGACCGCCTGCTGTCGAAACACCATCATCAATAATCCAATCAACACCACCGCCAAACTCACCGCCACGATGTTGCGCGTAAACGCCAAGCCCTGCGCCACCATCGGCTCCACCAGCCAGTAGCTGAAAATCACCAGCAACACTGCCGCCATGATGACCAACGCCGGATGACGCAGCAGTTCTGTGTGCCGCGACAACTCCAGCCGTCGCACCAGCCGATGCAGCATCCAAGGAATCAGCAACCCTTTGAGCAGCAACGTTAATCCCGCTGAAAAATAGAGATGATGGGCGTTGCCAGCCAGTGCGACCACCAAAGTCACCGCCGCCACGAGGACGCCTTGCCACGCAAACGCATGAATTGCCGCCACTAATCGCGCTTGCGCCAGCAGCACGAAAGATAAAAACAGCGCGAGTGCGGCCAGCAATAAAACGAATTGTTGCAACAGCGGTAATTGCGTCACGCGCCGATCTCCAAAATGACGTGACTGAGTAAGCCGAGCAGCGCCAGCAGCAGAGCTAAATTCAAAAATGCCGGCACCCGGAATAACCGCATCTTGGCCAACGTCGTTTCTGCCAGCGCCAGCGCCGCGCCCAGAATCATCAATTTACCCAGCACTGCGATAAACCCCACGCCCAGCGCCGTCACGCTGAATTCTTGCGCCACGCCCCAAGGAAAAAAGACATTCGTAATCAATACGCCGTACAGCAGCAATTTCACCTGCGCCGCCCATTCCATCAGCGCCAGATGTCGCCCTGAGTATTCCAACAGCATCGCCTCATGCACCATCGTCAGCTCCAAATGCGTCGCCGGATTATCCACCGGAATCCGCCCGCACTCCGCCAATGCCACCAGCAACAACGCGCCCAGTGCGAATAAATACGACGGGCGCAGCAAAAATCCGTCGGCAAGATGATGTGCCATCACGCTCACCAGACTGGTGCTGTGCGCAGTCATCGCCAGCGTGAACACCGCCATCAGCATCGCCGGTTCTGCCAACGCCGAAATCAACATTTCCCGCGATGCACCCATCCCGCCGAATGCCGTACCAACGTCCATGCCTGCGAGCGCCAGAAAGAATCGCGCCAGCGCCAATAATCCAACTAAAACAATAATATCGGCGATCTGCGCTATCGGCAGATCAAGCGCCAACAGCGGCACGGTTGCGGCAGCCAGCCACGTCGCCACAAACACGATATAGGGCGCAGCACGAAACAGCAGCGAGGCGGTGTGCGGCACCCGAATCTCTTTCATCAGCAGCTTGTGCAGGTCGAAATATGGTTGCAGCAATGGAGCGCCGCGCCGGTTTTGCAGCCGCGCTTTCACCTTGCGCACCCAGCCCAACAGCAGCGGTGCGAGTGCCACAATCAGCAGTGCTTGCAGCAGCGCCAACAGCCAAGTGAGCGCCATCATGTGTGTTCCTCCATTGCACCAGCGAAATATGCCGCCAAAAAATCATCAAAATTCAGCGTGTCAGCGGCTTCAATCTCGCGCTGGCGCTGGTGCGAATCGGCAACCAGTTGCGTCAACCACGCCAGTCGCTCCGGCGCTAACGGCTCGCGGTGCAACTGCTGGCGCTGGCGAGCGGAGAGTTGGCGGGTGAATTCCGCAAATGACAGGTTTTGCTCTCGCAACTGCGCGAGCACCTGCGCGGAAGGCGTCAAGTCGGGATCGGCAACTTTGGCCAATTGTTGGCGTACCACTTGGGAACGCGCTCCACCTGCCGCGCCGTCCAGCAGTTCTGCGGTGCCTATCAGCGCCGTGAGATGAGCGTGCGCCCACTCCTGCAACGGCACGGCTGCTCGCGCTCGCTGCAAACACAAGCCGGGTTCACGTCCGCGCTGCGCGGTTAATACTTGATTTTCATCAATTTCTTGACGTTCGCGGGTGCCGATGCGCGGACTGTCGCGCAGCAGGCAATCCAGCATCAACGTCTCAACCAACAGCAATTGCTCGTGACCGACGCCAACTGGTTCAAACGGGTTGACATCCAGCGAGCGCAGTTCGACGTAACGGATGCCGCGTCGTCGCAGCGCCACGCTCGGTTTTTCCAACCACTGCGGCGGTTGCTTCGGGCGCACGGTGCTGTAGTACTCGTTTTCGATTTGGAGCACGTTGGCGTTGAGTTGCTCATAACGTTCGCCAACTTTGATGCCGATGGTTTCATAACGCGGACACGGCGTTTCAATCGCCCACGTCAAGCTGCGCACATAAGCATCCAAGCTGTCGTAATTGGCTTTGATGCCTGCGCCTTCTTCCTGTTTATTTTGATAACCGATGTCGCCCATCCGCAGCGAAGTGGCGTGAGGTAAACACAGCGTGTTGGCGGTGAGCGGCTGCAAGCCGGTGGTTTGATCGGCGACGAAACTGGCATCAATTGCCGACGAAGCGCCAAACAGATACGGCACCAGCCAGCCGATGCGCTGGAGATTGCGGATCATCCCCATCTGCGCCGCGCTGCGAAATGCCAGCGCAGACGGCGCAGTTGGCACCGTTTGCGCTTGATACAGCTCCCAAAATTCATCGCTGAGAGAAAAGTTGACGTGTATCCCGGCGATGAGCTGCATCGTCCGTCCGTAGCGGTTGCCCAAGCCGCGCCGATACGCAGTTTTCATGGTGGCGGCATTTGAGCTGCCGTAACGCGCCAGCGGAATTGCAGCGGCGGCCGGCAGCGGGCAGGGCATACTGTTTCCCCACAAGAGTTCATCGCCAAGCTGTTGATACACAAAGCGATGAATGTCGGTGAGTTCGGCGAGCACGGCATCTGCGCCGCGCAGCGGGGCGGTGATGAGTTCGAGCAATGCCTCGGAAAAATCGGTGGTGATGTGCGGATGGGTGAGCGCAGCGCCGAGCGCGACCGGATGTGGCGTGGCAGCGAGTTGTGCCGCTGTCGTCACGCGCAACGCCTCTTTTTCTAAACCAATCCGATTGCCGCGCAAGGCGACGCTGGCACCCGCAGCGCCGAGCTGCGCTAACCGCTGTTCCGGCGACCTGTTCACTGGGTTGCCACCGCTGGCGCGACGGGCGCAGGTTGCAATAACACCTCGTCAAGCAGAATCCGCGCTGCTTCTTCGACTTCAATCCGAGCGATGGCTTGACGTTGCGCTTCCAGCGCTTCTTCATCGGCTGCTTCGGCATCTTCATCCACCGGCGTGATGCCGCGAGTCTGCAAATAACGATTGCGTTCGGCTTTGAAACGCTGCTCGCGCTGTTGATCTTCAGCGCGACGGTCGGTTTCGCGCAGCGAGACTTCTTTTTGGGCGTCCAGATCACGCAGCATTTTGCTGCGCTCGGTCAGCATGTTGAAGCCGATATCAGTGGCGATGCGAGCGGCGGATTGCCGCGCTAATTGCTCGACATGGTTGAGGATGCTGGCGCGATAAGTGGCGGGTTTGATGCGCGTCCACGGTAGGGCGTTATCCAGTGAGCGTTCACCGTGTTGGTTGAGATAGCTGGCGCTGGGAAAGCGGATGTCGGGAGTGACGCCGTTGAGTTGGGTGCTGCCGCCGTCGATGCGGAAAAATTGCGCCATCGTCAAGCGCAGGCGGCCGAGATCGTTGTGTTCACCCGGCACATAACGGTTGAGATCAATCAGGGTTTGCACGGTGCCTTTACCAAAAGTCGGCTCGCCGATAATCAAGCCGCGTCCGTAATCTTGAATGGCGGCGGCAAAAATCTCGGAGGCGCTGGCGCTGTCACGATCCACCAGCACGGCGAGCGGGCCGGCGTAGGCGACGCCAGCATCGGTGTCAGCTTCGACTTCAATTTTGCCAAAGGCGTCTTTGACCTGCACCACCGGACCGGTGTCGATAAACAGTCCGGTCAGCGAGGTGGCTTCTGCCAGCGAGCCGCCGCCGTTGCCGCGCAGATCAATCAAAATACCTTCGACGCCCTGCGCGGTGAGGTCGGCAAGCAAGCGGCGCACGTCGCGGGTGGTGCTGCGAAAATCGCGGGTTCCGGCGTTTTCAGCGTCAAAATCACGATAAAAAGTGGGGATTTCTAAAACGCCGACTTTGTGAGTGACATCGTTGAGGCGCTGTTCGATGACGGTACTTTTGGCGGCCTGATCTTCGAGTTTGATCTGGTTGCGAACTAAGGTGACTTCACGCGCCCGGCTGGTGGTGCCGGGCGTTTTGGAGAGCAGTTGCAAGCGCACGACGGAACCTTTGGGACCGCGCACCTTGTCCACCACATCCTCCAAGCGCCAGCCCACAACGTCCTCCATTGCACCATCCAATCCTTGCGCAACGCCAACGATCTGATCGCCGGTGTGAATTTGCCCAGATTCACGCGCCGGTCCGCCGGGGACGGTGCTTTGCACGATGGTGTATTCATTGTCGCCGCGCAGCACTGCGCCGATGCCTTCGAGCGAGAGTTTCATGCTGATATCGAAATTTTCTGAGGTTTCCGGTGACATGAAACTGGTATGCGGTTCAATGGCTTGGGTGTAAGCGTTCATAAACGTTTGGAACACGTCAGCGCCATTAAATTGATGAATGCGCCGCGCCAATCCTTCGTAGCGTTTCTGCAACCGCTCGCGGATTTCGGCATCGGGTTTGTCCGCCAGCCGCAAGATCAAAAAGTCATTCATCACGCGCTTGCGCCACAGCGCGTCGATTTCGGCGCTGGAGGTACACCATTTTTTATCTGCTGGTTCAAACACATAGCTTTGTGGGCGGCTGAAATCAAAACGTTCTTGCAGCAATTTCAACGCCTGCGCGACGCGCTCATCCACACGCATTCGATACACGCGGAACACGTCAAAAGCGATGGCGAGATTGCCTTGGCGCAGATCGTCAGCCAGTCGCCGCGCTCCGGTGTTGAAACGGTCGATGTCGTGAGCTTGAAAAAACGCCCGCCCCGGATCGAGTGCTTCCAGATATTTTTCAAAAATTTGCGCGGCAAACGCTTCGTCTAAATTGACTTTTCGATAGTGGTAGCGTTCCAACACCTTGTTAATGACGATGGCCGATTTCGTTTGACCGGCAGCGGGGAACAGCTCGGCTAACGGCACCGGCTGAGGAGTAGCGAGGGCGGCTGCGGTGGTCAGCGCCGCGAGGGGAATCAGCAGAAAACGGAACAAGTTTGGAATCATTTTTGAAGGTTCACTTTTAATGTTTTGAATTGATTTTTTGAGTTGGCGGTTTTGATGAGTTGTCAGTTGTCAGTAAAGCACGAACGGTTATTTTTTAATGCTGCGATTAAATAAAGGTTGACAAACTTGCGCATCAAATTTTCAACCGCCAACAACTCAAAAAATCACTTTTGATACGTTTTGCGGCGATATAAATCGGTGCGCCGACTCACCACTCGATCAACAAACAATAGCCCATCAAGATGATCCATTTCATGCTGGACGGCGCGTGCTTCATAGCCTTCCATATCGAATTCCAATACTTGTCCCGTCGCATCCTGCGCCCGTAATTGAATTGCAGTGGCGCGAATCACATTGCCCGTATAATCCGGCACCGATAAGCAGCCTTCACGCCCAATCGCATAACCTTCCCAATGCACGATTTCAGGATTGATCAGCACTAAATGACCATGATTTGGCGTTTTTGGGCGCAGCGACACATCCACAATCACAATGCGCTGCTGGCGTCCAACCTGCGGTGCCGCAATCCCCACCGCAGCCGGCCCGGCTTGGCGCGTTGCCTCTAAATCCGCAATAAATGTTTGCAATTCAACATCAAACTGCGTCACGGGCACCGACATTTGTTTTAAGCGCGGGTCGGGGAGCTGCAAAATATCCAAAATCGCCATCGTTCAACCAATCATCACGTCAACGGGAGCGACCGACACCGACACGCCCTGCGCGATCAGCGGTGCCAGCGCCACCTCCAATTGTGCCAACGACGCCTCACAAAAGCCTTGAATATCCATCATATACAGCGGCTGCGCCGTTTCTCCAACCACGTCAGATTCCAGCGCCAAAATGTTAAAGCCCTGCGCCGCCAAAATCGTCGTCACTTCCGCCACAATGCCCGCCCGATCCGCGCCGCTCACGCATACCTGAAAATTCGGCACCGGATGCTGCCGCACCCCAGCCGCCACCGGATGACAATGCACCTGCAAACCCAATTTCACCGTGATTGGAGCCAGCGCCGCCAACACCGACTCGCCCGGCTCCTCACTGCTCACCATCAACATAATGGTGAAATTCTTGCCCAGCCGCAGCATCGACGCCTCGCCGAGATTGCAGCCAATTTGATACAGCGTGCGCGTTACCTGCGCCACGATCCCCGGTCGGTCATCGCCAACCAACGTCAACAGATTCCAGTGCGACATACGTTAATTTCCTCAAAATAATCAAAAGTTTAATTACATCAACGTGAGCGCAAATGACGCAGCGTTGTGAGTCGGCGCTCGGTTTGACAATCTAACGTTTACGTCATATAAAGATCACGTCCAGTTTAACCTGAAATAGTGGAGATGAAGCAGATGAACCTCAGCGATGTGTTGATTCATATTAACGACTCTTTGAATAAACCACAGCAAGCAGCACTTGAAGAAGCAATGCGTGATATTGATGGCGTGATTGCTCCACGTTTTAATCCGGGCACTGACCATTTATTATTAGTCGCATTTAATCCTGATGTCACCAGCAGCGCCGCGTTATTTGCTCGTGTCACTGCCTTGGGTTATACGGCACAATTAGTTGGCGTGTAAGCGTAAAATGAATGAACCATTAAAAAAGATTGGCGAAGTGGCGGAATTACTGGGCACCACTCCGCGCACACTGCGCTTTTATGAAGAAGAAGGGTTCATTACCGCTCGCCGTACCATTGGCGGCACCCGTTATTATTCCGCCGCCGATCTCACCCGTTTGTCCGCAATTTTACACTTGGTGCAAGCGGGTATTCCTTTGCAAGTGGTTAAAACATTGGCAACTACTCGCGCTCAATGTCAAACCGGTGCGGATAGCAGCCAACGTCTTCATGCGACGCTCAATTCATTGCAAACGCAGTTGGATACGCAAATCGCCGCATTAACGCAATTAAAAGCGGATGTCACTTTTGCGGCCACCACGTTGCAATCTTGTTTTGATTGCGCCAATCCGCCTACCCGCAGCGGCTGTCCACACTGTGCAATCAATCAATTATTAACCGTGTCCCAATTATTGAATTTAATTTGGGAACAAGAACCAGATTGCAATTAAACGCTCGTCAACCAAATTCCGCTCGCTAATCGTCCTGTCACACCATCACGGCGATAAGAAAAAAATTGCTCCGGCTGCGTAAAGGTGCAATTGCCACCGCCAAAAATGTGCTCAATACCCAGCCGTTGCAACCGTCGCCGCGCCAGCGCAAATAAATCCGCCTGCCAACGCCGCTGCGTGCTCGTGCTCGCGGCGCTTGGCACAAAAGCAACACTCGTCGCCGCATCCTCGCGCCAAAATCGCTCGCGCACCTCGTCGCCCACTTCAAATGCCGTTGCGCCAATTGCCGGCCCCAGCCATGCCAGCACCCGTTCTGGCGGCAGCGCCAGCGCCGTCACCGCCGCTTCAATCACGCCATCCGCCAAGCCGCGCCAGCCGGCGTGAACTGCGGCAACTGCGGTGCCTTGGTCATCGCACAGCAGCAGCGGTAAACAATCCGCCGTCAACACCACGCACACCGCGCCCGCTTCCCGACTCAGCGCCCCGTCTGCCTCACTGCCGCGAGTCGCCGCGCTCGCCGTCACGATCTGGCAACCGTGAACTTGCCGCAGCCAGCATGGTTCAGTCGGCGCACCGAGCTGGGCACACAGCCGCGCCCGATTCATCGCCACCGCTGCGGGTGCATCGCCAACGTGGTCGCCCAAATTCAAACTGGCGAACGCACCGCTGCTCACGCCGCCGCTGCGCGTGGTGGTAAATGCCCGCACCGTCGGCGGTGCTGGCCAGTCTGGTGTGATCAATTTCATTCTAATTCACTGATAAAACTCAATTTAAGTGCCAACTGCCAACTCATTCCATCGCTCGGAAGAGCGCCAGCACCGCCGCCATGTCCGCTGCGAGCGGAACCTCCCACTGCATCGCCGCGCCCGTCGTCGGATGCGTCAATCCCAGCCGCAGCGCGTGCAATGCCTGACGCGGAAAAGTTTGCAGCGCCGTGATCAATTCCGGCGTCGCGCCACGAGGTGGGCACGGGCGGCTGCCGTAAACATGATCGCCAACCAGCGGCCAATGACGGTGCGTCAAGTGAACGCGGATTTGATGGGTGCGACCGGTCTCCAATTCCACCGCCAGCAGCGTGTGGCCGCTAAAACGTTCCAAAACACGGTAATGCGTCACCGCCGGACGTCCGTGTGCCACCACTGCCATCCGCAGGCGCTGCGTGGGATGGCGACCGATAGGCGCGTCAATCCGTCCGCCCGCCACCACCTCGCCGCGCACCAGCGCCCGATATTCACGATGCACCGTTCGCGCCTGCAATTGTTCAACCAGCGCACAATGCGCCTCCAGCGTTTTCGCAATCACCAGCAGCCCGCTGGTATCTTTATCCAAACGATGCACGATGCCCGCTCGCGGCACGTTCGCCAGAGCTGGCGCGTAATGCAGCAGCGCATTTTGCAACGTGCCATCGGGATTGCCCGCCGCCGGATGCACCACCAACCCCGCCGGTTTATTGATGACCAGCACCTGCGCATCTTCATAAACGATGTCCAGCGCGATGTTCTGCGCCAAACAGGTGCTATCGGTCGTCACCTGCGCCGCGAGCCGGATTGCGTCACCGCTCCACACCTTGTCACGGCAGCGGCGCGGCGCGTTATTCACCAGCACTTGACCGGCTTCAATCCACTGCTGGAGGCGACTGCGGGAAAACTCCGGCACCAACACCGCCAACGCCTGATCGAGGCGCACACCAGCCAGCGCGGCGTCAACCACCACCTCACGCTGCACAAGTTCAACCGGACTGGCGCTCATCGCCACCCCGCACGGACATGAAAGCCTTTGGTTATACTGTGCGTCATTTCAAACAGGTGCCTTTGGTATTTATGCCACAAATGTTCACACGACTGCTCGTGCTGTTGTTGAGTGTTGCGCTCACTGGCTGCGGGATATTTGGCAAGGAAATTGATCCGACGGAAGGTTGGAGCGCCGCCAAACTGTACGCCGAAGCGGCCGCAGAACTTGATTCCAGCAATTACGCCAAGGCAATTGAACTTTATGAAAAACTGGAATCACGTTATCCCTTTGGGCGTTATGCCATGCAAGCGCAACTTGATGTTGCGTATGCGCATTATCGCGCTGAAGAGCCAGAAGAAGCGATTGCTGCTGCGGAACGGTTTATTAAACTTTATCCGCAAAATCCCTTTGTTGACTACGCCTATTATTTGAAAGGAATCGTCAATTACAATCGCAGCGTCGGCTTTTTAGATCGCTATATTCCGATGGATGCCTCACAACGCGATCCGGGATCAGCATTAGATGCGTTTACTGATTTCTCCGTGTTAGTAGAACGCTTTCCTGACAGTAAATACGCCGAAGATGCGCGGCAACGAATGCTGTATTTACGCAATAATTTAGCGCGGCATGAAGTCAATGTCGCTCAGTATTATATGCGGCGCGGTGCGTATTTAGCCGCCGCCAATCGTGCCAATTATGTGATTGAACGCTTTCAACGCACCAGCGCCATTACCGATGCGCTCATCGTATTAATTGACGCTTATCGCGCTTTAGAAAAACCCGAATTAGCTGCGGATGCACAGCGCGTATTGGATTTAAATCGACAAGCCGGACGCTTAATGACCGAAGAAGTGCAACCACCAAAAGTCGATGTTGCTCGCAAATTGTGGAAATACCTTAAACTCGATGAGAATTAACTGGCGTGGACGCGACGCCGCGTCGTCGCCCACCGCCATCAATTCCGCTTAAATCGCCGCCTCATCCTCTTCACCGGTACGAATGCGCACCACGCGGATTACCTCAGAAACGAAAATTTTGCCATCACCAATTTTACCGGTACGCGCAGCCGCAGTAATTGCGCTGATACATTCCTCAACTTGATCGTCCGCCAACACCAATTCAATCTTCACTTTCGGCAAAAAATCCACCACATATTCTGCACCGCGATACAGTTCCGTATGACCTTTTTGCCGCCCAAACCCCTTCACTTCAATCGCAGTCATACCAGTAATTCCCGCAGCAGATAGCGCCTCGCGGACATCGTCCAATTTGAACGGTTTAATAATTGCTTCGACTTTTTTCATAACAACTCCAGTATTGGTTACAGCAACTCAAAGTAGCGTGATTGAACCAGATTGTGAAGAATGGCGCAGCACTAAAAACCGCTGGTCATCGGATAGCGCCGGTCGCGCCCAAAAGCGCGGGTTGAAATACGCACCCCGGGCGGGGCTTGTCGCCGTTTATATTCATTGCGATCCACCAATCGCGTCACGCGCCGCACCATTTCTTCAGCATATCCGCGCTTCACAATTGCGGCAACGCTGTGATCTTCTTCAATATACAATTGTAAAATCACATCCAGTATTTCATACGGCGGCAGGCTATCTTGATCGGTTTGATCGGGGCGCAATTCTGCTGACGGCGGGCGCGTCAATACCCGTTCTGGAATGATCGTCGCTTGCGTATTGCGATAATGTGCCAGCCGATACACTAATAATTTTGGTACATCTTTTAATGGCGCAAAACCACCCGCCATATCGCCGTATAACGTAGCGTATCCAACTGACATTTCACTTTTATTGCCCGTCGTTAATAAAATACGCCCGCTTTTATTACTGAGCGCCATTAAAAGCACTCCGCGACAACGGGCTTGGATATTTTCTTCGGTGACATCGGTTGCGCAATTGGCAAAACTCGGTGCCAACATCGTTAAAAACGTCTGAAAAGCTGGCTCAATTGGAATGATTTGGGTTGCCACGCCCAATAATTGCGCTTGTTCTAACGCATCTGCATTGCTCATTTCTGCCGTATAGCGCGACGGCATTAACACTGCTTCCACTTGTTTTGCGCCTAACGCATCGACAGCAATTGCTAAAGTCAGCGCCGAATCAACGCCGCCAGATAATCCCAGCACCGCGCCTTGAAAACCATTTTTACGCACATAGTCGCGCACGCCGAGCACCAAGGCGGAATAAACCGTGGCTAGTTCAAAGTCTTCTTGTTGCAATAACGCAGGTGATGGGCTGGTTTCAATTAAACCGCTGGCGGCAATTTCAATCATCAGCGTTGTTTCAATAAAACCCACAGCGCGAGCAACAATTTCACCCGCATGATTGACAACAAAAGAAGCGCCATCAAATACTAATTCATCTTGCCCACCGACTAAATTGGCATAACAAATCGCAATTCCGTGATCACGGGCGCGGCGTCCAACAATTGCTTCCCGCTCGGCACTTTTACCCGCATGAAATGGTGAAGCATTCAAATTAAGCAACACCTGCGCTCCAGCTGCTACCGCTTGGCGGGTGGGTTCATCTTGCCAAATGTCTTCACAGATACTTAATCCAAACTGAATACCATCTTGCATAAATACTGTTGCGGTGGTGCCCGCTTGAAAATAGCGTTTTTCATCAAAGACGCTATAATTAGGCAATTGCTGTTTGGCATATTCAGCAAGCACTGCGCCATCGCGGAATACTCCAGCAACGTTAAATAATCCGCCCACCGTTTGTAATGGATACCCCAGCACGATAGTAATGCCGGTAATTTCAGTGCGAATTCGGGTTAATGCCGTTTCAACGCGTTGGATAAATTCGGGGCGCAATAATAAATCTTCTGGCGGATAACCCGTGAGCGTTAATTCTGGAAACAGTACAATCTGCGCTCCAGCAGCACGCGCTTGTTGCGCCGCAGTAATAATGCGCACGGCGTTGCCAGCAACGTCGCCAACGATAGGATTGATTTGAGCAATTTGAATACGGCAACTCACGCAGGTGCTCCAATGATTCAATAAGGTTGTTAAACTTCAGTGCCATTGTTCATATCATCTTGAGCCGCGTTTTTTGCGGTAAAAGAAGAGAGCGCAATGGCTTGTCATCTGTACAGTATCAATTGAACGCGCCACACCATGAGTGATTTATTTCTGAACATTTCGCGCCCCGCTGAAACACATTTAGAACGCCGCCCGCTGCAAGAATTCACCGAACAGGCGTATTTGGATTATTCAATGGCGGTCATTTTAGATCGCGCTTTGCCGCATGTCGGCGACGGTCTCAAGCCGGTGCAGCGCCGTATTTTATATGCCATGTCGGAATTGGGGCTGGCGGCAACCGCTAAATTCAAAAAGTCAGCCCGCACCGTCGGCGACGTGCTCGGCAAGTTTCATCCGCATGGCGACAGCGCGTGCTATGAGGCGATGGTGTTGATGGCGCAGCCGTTTAGTTATCGCTATCCGTTGATTGACGGTCAGGGCAATTGGGGCTCGCCAGATGATCCCAAATCATTCGCGGCGATGCGCTATACCGAGTCGCGTTTGACCGCGTATGCCGCGCTGCTGTTGGCGGAAGTCGATCAAGATACCGTCGCGTGGCAAGCCAATTTTGATGGCACCTTGCAGGAGCCGCGTTTGTTGCCAGCGCAGTTGCCCAATCTGTTGCTCAACGGCAGCACCGGTATTGCCGTCGGCATGGCAACCGACATCTTGCCGCACAATTTGCGCGAGGTCGCGGCTGCTTGTTTGCATTTACTTGATGATCCCGCCGCCAGCGTCGCTGATTTGGTCGCGCATTTACCCGCGCCTGATTTTCCCACTGCCGCTGAAATCGTCACCGCACCCGCTGATTTACTCAGAATGTATCAAACCGGCGGCGGCAGCGTGCGCCAACGCGCTCGTTATCACCTCGAACGTGGCGAGATTGTCATTACCGCGCTGCCGTATCAGGTCTCCGGTAATCGCGTGTTAGAACAAATTGCGGCGCAATTCAACGCCAAAAAGCTGCCGATGCTTGAGGATTTCCGCGACGAATCGGATCACGAATATCCGACGCGGCTGGTGCTCGTGCCGCGCTCAAATCGCGTTGATATCGAGCGGTTGATGTTGCACCTGTTTGCGACCACCGATTTGGAGCGCAGTTATCGCGTCAATATGAACGTGATTGGTTTGGATGGGCGGCCTCGCGTGATGACGCTGCGCGACATTCTCAGCGAGTGGCTACAGTTTCGCCGTGAGACGGTGCGGCGGCGGCTCGCGCAGCGGCTGGCGCAGGTGCAAACGCGCTTACATCTGCTGGCAGGCTGGCGCATCGCGTTGTCTCAACTTGACGCGGTGATTGCCATCGTGCGCGATGCTGATGAACCTAAAGCGTTGTTAATCAACACGTTGGCACTGACGGAAGTGCAGGCGGAAGCGGTGCTCAATCTGCGCCTGCGCCAGCTCGCACGTTTGGAAGCCAACGCGCTGCAAACGGAACAAACCGCGCTGACCACTGAGCAGGCGGGGTTGCAGCGGCTGCTTGACGAGCGCGAGGCGTTGAATCAATTGCTCCGCACTGAAATCAGCGCGGCAGCGGCGCAGATGGGTGATGCGCGGCGCTCGCCGCTGGTGGTGCGGGAAGCGGCGACGGCATTGGATGAGACCGAATTGGTGCCGAGTGAGGCGGTGACGGTGGTGCTGTCGGCAAAAGGTTGGGTTCGCGCTGCCAAAGGGCATGAGGTTGATGCGGCGGGTTTGAGTTATCGCGCTGGGGACGCGCTGTTGGCAACGGCGCGGTTGCGCAGTCATCAGCACGCGGTGTTTCTGGATTCCACTGGGCGCAGTTATTCGTTATTAGTCAATAGTTTACCCTCAGCGCGGGGGCAAGGTGAGCCGCTCACCGGTCGCTTTGATCCGCCAGCGGAGGCGCAGTTTATCGCCGTGTTGGAAGCGCCAGCAGCGGCGCGTTATCTGCTGGCGGCGGATACGGGCTATGGCTTCATCGTGCGGTTGGAGGATTTGATCGCCAAACCGAAGGCAGGCAAGACGGTACTGAATTTGACTGCTGGAGCGCAGGTGATGCCGCCGGTGTTGCTGCCGGTGGCGGATGTGGCGTTGCTTCAGGTGGCGGTGGTGAGCAGTGCGGGTTATTTGCTGGTGTTTGCGGCGACGGACGTACCGGAGCTGGCGCGGGGCAAGGGCAATCGGTTGATGGGCATTCCGGCGCTGAAGTTGACCACGCGAGAGGAAATTGTGGTGGCGCTGACGGTGATTCCGGCGGGTGGCAACGTGACGGTGGTGGCGGGGCAGCGGACGTTGACGCTGAAGCCGAGTGATTTAGCGGCATATCAAAGCGAGCGCGGACGGCGCGGGCGGTTATTGCCACGCGGATTTCAGCACGTTGAGGCGCTGCGGGCGGGCGAGTAGCGGTGCGGACGCCTGTTTTGGCATTCAATCTGCTAACAGGCGCTCCATCCGATCAATGACAAGCTAAAGAGATGTCGCGTGGAACCACAAATAAGCAATGACGTTGTTTTTATTTTAATTGGCGCGGTGATGGTATTGGCGATGCACGCTGGCTTTGCGTTTTTAGAACTCGGCACTGTCCGCGCTAAAAACCAAGTCAATGCGCTGGTTAAAATTATGAGTGATTTTGCAATTTCAACTATCGCCTATTTCTTCATTGGCTACAGTTTGGCGTATGGGATTGATTTCTTCACTGGTGCGGAAATCCTTAAAGAAAACAATGGCTATGCGTTGGTTAAATTCTTTTTTCTGTTGACGTTTGCGGCAGCGATTCCGGCAATTATTTCGGGTGGAATTGCAGAACGCGCCCGCTTTTATCCACAATTATTCGCCTCATTTTTAATTGTGGGTTTGCTCTATCCATTCTTTGAAGGAATCGTGTGGAATGGCAATTTTGGATTGCAAACGGTCATTGAAACGACCTTCGGCGCACCCTTTCACGATTTCGCAGGCTCCGTCGTGGTACACGCCGTTGGCGGCTGGATCGCATTGGCGGCAGTGTTGCTGCTCGGCTCGCGCAGCGGGCGCTATCGCCACGACGGTAGCATGACCGCGCATCCGCCGTCGTCGATTCCATTTCTCGCGCTGGGCGCGTGGACGCTGACGGTAGGCTGGTTTGGATTCAACGTGATGTCAGCGCAAACTGTCAACGCAGTCAGTGGTTTAGTGGCGATCAATTCTTTAATGGCGATGGTCGGCGGCATCTTGGCGGCGCTGGTGGTGGGCAAAAATGACCCCGGCTTTTTACACAACGGTCCGCTGGCAGGCTTGGTCGCTGTGTGTGCGGGTTCTGATTTAATGCACCCTTTAGGTGCGCTCGTCACCGGAACCATCGCCGGCGCGTTATTCGTGTACGCCTTCACCCTCACCCAAAACAAATGGAAAATCGACGACGTGCTCGGCGTGTGGCCATTGCATGGACTGTGCGGTTTATGGGGCGGATTGGCGGCAGGCATTTTTGGATTACCGCTGCTCGGCGGCGTGGGTGGCGTCACCTTTGCCGCGCAAGCAGTGGGTACGCTGGCAGGAGTATTGATTGCAGTGAGTGGTGGTTTTGCAATTTATGGCTTGATTAAAGTCACGCTCGGAATGCGTTTAAGTGAAGAAGAAGAATATCTCGGTGCCGATCTCAGTATTCATCGCATTACCGCGCAACCTGATTATAATCGCGGCGAGGTGTAACACACCTCATTGCCAATTCACACGCTTGAGGAATGAAATAATGCACCACTCATCATTACAATTAACGCGGATTACCTTGTTATCGACTGCGTTGTTGACTGTCGGCGCTTGGCATTCTGCGAATGCAGCGTCTGCCTGCAAAGGTTTAGATGAGACCGCGTGCGCGGCAAATACGGAGTGTCGTTGGCAAGCGGGTTATGCTCGCAAAGATGGGGCACAAATTGCCGCCCATTGCCGCGCCGTACCGAAGAAAAAGGAACCGGCAGCGACTCCCGCGCCAGCAACAGCGCCCACTCCAGCGGATGCGGCTCCGGTCGCACCAGCAGCGGTGGTGCCAAAAACTGCTGTCACCGCGCCTCCGCTCGCACCTACACCTCCGGCAGCGCCAGCACCCAAAACCACGCCATAATTGCAACCTGAGTTGTTGCCTGATCCGCCGGTTAATCTCACTTTTTGGATTAACCGGCGTTTTTTCGTCTCGCGTACTTCACTTGCAGCGCATGAGATGCCACTTATCTTGATTGTGGTGTAGTCTCAAAACCCGGCGCTTGCCGCCCTGCAAGTGCTGTTTCCTGTTTTTTTCAACCTGATGGAACCCACACGATGAGTAACACCGGACGCCCTCACAGCGCACATTCGCTTGACAATCATGGCCTGTACAACCTCAACACGGTGCATTGGAATTTGCCCACTCCGGCGCTCTATGAACAGGCGCTGCGGGCACACGAAGGCGTGTTGTCGCACATGGGACCGCTGGTCGTGCGCACTGGTCATCACACTGGACGCTCGGCCAACGATAAATTCGTCGTCGAAGAGGCGACCAGTAAAGAGCATATTTGGTGGGGCGAAATTAATCGCCCGATTGATGAAGAACATTTTGATTTACTGCATCACCGGCTGGCGTCTTATTTACAGATGAAAGACGTGTATGTGCAGGATTGTTTTATTGGCGCAGACCCGAATTATCGGATGCCGGTGCGCATTGTGTCGGAATATGCGTGGCACAGTTTATTTGCACGGA
The DNA here is from genome assembly GCA_020721065.1 of Thiocystis violascens. Taxonomy (GTDB): domain Bacteria; phylum Pseudomonadota; class Gammaproteobacteria; order Chromatiales; family Chromatiaceae; genus Chromatium; species Chromatium violascens_A. The sequence goes on from DYNM01000001.1 coordinate 129,147, forward strand.
ATCTGTGCATTCAACCCAGCCATGACGAATTAACGCAGATCATTCCTGAATTCACCGTGATTGATGTGCCGCGTTTTCATGCGATTCCGTCGGTAGACAATACCCGCAGCGAAACATTCATCATGGTGAATTTCGCTAAAAAATTGGTGTTAATTGGCGGCACCAGTTATGCGGGCGAGATTAAAAAATCACTGTTTACCGTGATGAATTACATGATGCCATTCCGCGATGTGTTGCCAATGCACTGCTCGGCGAATATCGGCCCGAATGGTAAAACCGCGCTGTTTTTTGGTTTAAGCGGCACCGGCAAAACCACGCTATCCGCAGATGCAGCCCGCACGTTAATTGGTGACGATGAACACGGCTGGAGTAATGAAGGCATTTTCAATTTTGAAGGCGGCTGTTATGCCAAGATGATTCGGTTATCGCCCACTGCCGAGCCAGAAATTTATGCCACCACAATGCGGTTTGGCACCGTGTTGGAAAATGTCACGGTTGAAGCAGAAGATCGTCGTTTGAATTTAGATGATGAATCGCTGACTGAAAATACTCGCGGCGGTTATCACATTAGCGCCATTCCCAATGCAAGTGAGAGTGGCATGGGCGGTCATCCCGACGCTATTTTGTTTTTAACCTGCGATGCGTTTGGTGTTTTACCACCGGTAGCGCGATTAACTCCAGAACAAGCGATGTACCATTTTATTTCTGGTTATACCGCTCGCGTTGCCGGCACTGAAAAAGGCGTTACCGAACCAGCGCCAGTATTTAGCGCCTGCTATGGAGCGCCATTTATGCCACTGCATCCGCAAAAATATGCCGAATTATTAGGCAAACGTTTGACGGAACACGGCACCAAGGTATGGCTGATTAATACCGGTTGGAGCGGCGGCGCGTATGGCGTCGGGCAACGGATGCAGATTCCGCACACGCGGGCGATGGTCAACGCAGTATTAGATGGCAAGCTCGACGACGTACCGACGCGCTTGGATCCGATTTTCGGGCTGCAAATCCCCGAAACTTGCCCCGGTGTTCCCGCCGAAGTGCTTGATCCGCGCCAAACGTGGCCGGATGGAGCGGCGTATGACACGCAGGCACGCAAATTGGCAGGAATGTTCCAAAAGAACTTCACTAAATTTGCCGATCAGGTTGACGAACGCATTACCGCTGCTGGCCCAAAAGCGGATTGACTGTTGCGCAAGAGTGCTAGTGAATTGCTAAAAGCATTTAGCATTTAAGAAAAGGAAACACTGATTAGCGTCAGTGTTTCCCAAAACCGCTGAATTGGCAATGCGTGTAATAGGATAATACTCAAATGATTCAGCTTATGATGCAACCGCTGCTAACTAAAAACAGCATTATTTCTCTCATCATATTTTGTTTATTTGTTGCGCTACCCGCTCGGGCAGTGAGTGTCGCACCCCAATTAGATTCTGTGATATTACAGCTCAAGTGGAAACATCAATTTCAGTTTGCTGGTTATTATGCAGCGCAAGAAAAAGGTTTTTATCGTGAAGCTGGATTGAATGTCACAATTGTTGAAGCTGCACCGGGTATTGATTCAACGCAAGAAGTCGTTGCTGGTCGTGCCCAGTTTGGCGTTGGAACCAGCGAACTCATTTTGAATCGCTATCGCGGTGATCCAGTGATTGTATTAGGCGTGATTTTTCAACATTCTCCGCTCAGTTTGGTAACGCTTGGTGATTCGGGAATTGATCACGTTCACAAGCTCGTTGGTCAGAAAGTGATGATAGAGCCAAGTTCAGCAGAATTGATTGCTTATTTATATCAAGAAGGTTTCACACAAAAAGCATTTATGATGGAGCATCACAGTTTTGATTTAAGTGATTTGCTCAATGGCAACACTGATGCAATGTCGGTGTATGCCACTGATGAATTGTATGAATTGCAACAATTAGGACGCACCTATAATCAATTTAGCCCGCGTATGAGTGGCATTGATTTTTATGGCGACAATTTTTTTACCCTCGCCAGTCAACTAGAACATCATCCTGAGCGTGTCAAAGCCTTTCGAGAAGCAACATTGCGGGGCTGGCGTTATGCCATGCAAAACTCCGAAGAAATTGTACAGTTGATTTATCAAAAGTATTCACAACGCCACAGCATCGCGCACTTGCGTTTTGAAGCCAAAGCCATGCTAGATTTAATGCGACCAGATTTAATTGATCCCGGATATATGAATATTGGACGTTGGCAGCATATTGCACAAACGTATCATTATTTAGGCATGTTGCCTGAGCATTTCGATGTAGCACAACTATTGTATAGTCCTGATCCCGATATAGATTTAGAAAAACTCAGGGTAAAACTTTATTATACTGCGGCAATTTTGTTGGTGTTAGCATTGGTTATTTTAGTATTGTTTTATTTTTATCGGCGGGCGAAAAGTAGTGAAGAAAAACTCAATATGATGTTTCATCATGCTCCGCTCATGTTAATTGTTTTAGATGAACACAACTGCATCTTAAATTGGAATTTTGAAGCAGAAAAAACTTTGTTATGGAAAGCTGCTGAGATACTTGGCAAACAAGTATCACTGATCATTCCAGTCAACGAACTTGAAGCCGTGCAAAACGTTTTTACAAGGGTACACAAAGAACAACAGGTGATCTGTCACGAAAACTTCAATTTGAAAAAAGATGGACAAGAAATTCTGTGTGAATGGATTAATGCTCCATTCAAAAGCCAAGGCGAAAAATCTAACTTTATTCTGTGCATGGCGCGGGATATTACTGAAAAAAGGGCGTTAGAAAAAAGACTGGAACAAGCAGCATTGTATGATCATCTCACTGGTTTACCAAACCGTTCTTTAGTTCTGGAACAGCTTAAAAAAGCCCTTGCTTTAGCAAATCGGTATCAAACAAAATTAGCACTATTATTTTTTGATTTAGATGGTTTTAAGCAAGTAAATGACACTTTAGGACATAAGGTGGGCGACATCTTATTACAAATTGTTGCCAAGCGGCTCTCGCAAGCAATTCGAGAAACAGACTTTGTAGGGAGATTGGGTGGCGATGAGTTTTTAATTATTTTACAAGATGTTGTTTCTTTAAAGAATGCGCAACATATCAGTGACAAATTGTGTGAATGTGTCGCACAATCATGTCAAATAAATAACGATGAAATTAATATCCATGCTAGTATTGGCATTGGTATGTACCCCGATGATGCGGTTGATTTCGATGCTTTAATTCACCATGCAGATCAAAAAATGTATCAAACTAAACTTAGGAACAAAGTGATGTAAACTAATAGACTAAAGATACAATTTTTAACCTCTTTTGAGTATTAAAACTGCCGCTTTTTCCACTGAGGATAAGCGGTTTTTTTATGAGTTTACTGCGAGTTTTTATAATGAATCAAATCAATTGCCTCACGATGACTCGTCCCGATGATTGGCATGTTCATTTGCGCGACGGCGCGGCACTGGCGGCGGTCGTCGGTCACACCGCCCGCCAATTCGCTCGCGCCATCATCATGCCCAATCTCAAGCCACCTGTTGTCACAACGCAACAGGCGCTGGCATATCGCGCCCGAATTCTCGCTGCATTACCTGCTAACAGTGACTTTCAACCTCTGATGACACTGTATCTTACTGACCACACCTCGCCTGCCGAGATCGTCACCGCTCACGCCAGCGGCGCGGTATTCGCCTGCAAACTGTATCCAGCGGGCGCGACCACCAATTCTGACAGCGGCGTCACGGCGTTGTCGCATATTTATCCGGCATTGGCAGCGATGCAACAGGTAGGGCTGCCGCTGTTGGTACATGGCGAAGTGACGGCGGTGGAAGTCGATATTTTCGACCGTGAACAACGCTTTATGGAGGAACAACTCATGCCGTTGGTGCGGGATTTTCCGGCGCTCAAGATCGTTTTTGAGCACGTCACGACCGCTGAGGCGGTGGATTTTGTGCGCGAAGGCACGGACACTTTAGCTGCAACCATTACGCCACATCATCTGTTGCTTAACCGCAACGCGCTGTTGGTAGGTGGCATTCATCCGCATCTGTATTGCCTGCCGGTGTTGAAACGAGAACGGCATCGGCTGGCACTGGTGGCGGCCGCAACCAGCGGACATCCGCGCTTTTTTCTCGGCACTGACAGCGCCCCGCACGCGATGAGCGCCAAAGAAACCAGTTGCGGTTGCGCCGGAATTTACAGCGCCCACGCTGCGCTGGAGCTGTACGCGACGGCATTTGCGCAAGCGGGCGCGTTGGAACGTTTAGAGGGATTTGCCAGCCATTTCGGCGCAGATTTCTACAATTTACCGCGCAATACCGGCACGATCACGCTGCGGCAGGAAACGTGGCAGGTGCCAGCGCAATATGCGTTTGGTGATGATGCAATTGTGCCACTCAATGCGGGGCTACCGTTGCAATGGCGGATGCAATACTCGGATTGATTCAATAGTGCGGTAAGTTGCGTTTATTTGCCGCACGACCTGATGATTTATCAATGCGTTTAGACACAACATAAACTACACTGCACACCTTTTCAATAATAGCACTGAGATCAACAATGATGGAGACTAACGAATCACGTTTAATCCATTTTCCCATTACTTTATTTGCAATGGTTATGGGATTAACTGGCTTGGCAATTGCGTTAGAAAAGGTACACCATTTATTTGGTGGCTCACCCAGCTTTTTTCGCAGTATATTGGTGATTTCCACACTACTGTTTAGCGTCTTGATTGGCTTGTATAGCTTGAAATGGTGGCGTTACCCGCAGGCAGTAGCCGCTGACTTTTTTCATCCGATCAGAATGCACTTTTTTCCCACCGTATCCATTTCATTGCTGCTGTTAAGCATTGCGTATTACAGCTATTTACCGGCGCTGGCGGTACCACTGTGGTGTATTGGCACCGGCTTACATGTCAGCTTAACCTTCTATATTTTTAGCTATTGGATTACACACAACTTTGAAATCCAACATGCTAATCCGGCATGGTTTATTCCAATTGTCGGCAATGTCATCATCCCGATTGTGGGGGTAGATATTATTGGCAACACTGCCGCGCTGTTCTTCTTTGTTGCTGGCATGTTTTTCTGGGTGATTTTGTTTGCGATTGTCTTATATCGCATCATCTTTCATCACCAACTCGCAGAAAAATTTATCCCCACGCTGTTTATTCTGATCGCTCCGCCAGCAGTGGGATTTATTTCTTATGTGCGCATCACGCTAAACCTTGATTTGATTGCGCACATGTTGTTATTTATCGCCTACTTTTTCACGATCCTGCTCTTTATTATGGTGCGCCATTTTTGGCGACTCAAGTTTTTTGTATCGTGGTGGGCATTCACCTTTCCTTTGGATGCAATCACCATTGCCTCATTCGTTGCCTATCAAATCACCCGCGAACCTGTTTATGCTGTGATTGGTTTTATCTTACTAATCATCACCAGCGTTGTGATCGGGATTGTATTATTGGCAACGCTTCAACAGGTGCGCCAGCGCACCATTTGTGTTTCAGAAGGATAAACTCATGTCTACAGCAAAAATCGTTATTCTAACTGCGGTTGGATTTTTGGTTGGGGTATTTTTTACGGGTATCACGATCAATCTCGCAGCACCGCAATTACTCATTAAAGAAGTGCACAGTCCTTATGATTTTGAAAAGACCGTGCGCATTATTCAAGAACGTATAGCTGCTAGTGATCGCTGGCACGTCGTCGATGTGTATGATCAAAACGCCGAAGCAATTGCTCATGGCGGAGCTGCAATTGGACGCATGGCAATTATTAAGTATTGCAGTGGTTATTATGCAACCAAAATGTTGCAAGACGATGCGCGTAAATCATTGGCAGCAATGATGCCCAAAGGGATTGCTGTTTATGAAAATAAGCGCGGTGAAGTTTTGATTGCCATGAGTAATGGCGCAGTGATGGGACATTTATTTGGCGGTGAAGTAGGGGCTATTGTAGAGGAAGTCTCCCGCGAGGTTGAGCAAATTATGGGCTTTATGCACTTTAAGTTTTTAACCTTTTAAGCATGAGAACTGCTCTGATTTTTGCATTCAGCAGAAAAAGTTTTGTGCAACCGTTGGCTGTTATTTAGTTGACAGCCAACAACTGCTACACTGTGGTTTCAGCTCGTCCACTACGCAGAGAGTCACCTATGTTTGATCATCATCCACTTCATTTACTAACTCGCCGGGCAAAAATAACTGCCTTGTTCATCAGCACAGCATTGATATTTCCTGTGCAAGCTGATGATTTAACGTTATTTGATTTGAATTTATTTCCCCACGCGACGATTACGGTTGATGGCAATGGCGATGACTGGGCGGAAATAAAGCCAATCATCGTTGATCCGCAAGAATCGGCGCTGGCTGACGCAGCATTACCAACCAGTCAAGATATTACAGCTGTGTATGTCGCAGTAGATGATGACTATCTCTATTGGCGAATTGATGTCGTCGGCAACTATGATTTAGCAATCCATGACAGTGGGCCAACCATCAGTTTTGATAACGAACATGGCTGGGATGACAACGTTAATCTCGGAAATAGAATTCAATCCAGAGTTTGGATCAATAATCCAGCATTCGGTGTTTCTGGCGTGGTTTTTAAGTGGATCAACGGAATTGAAAGTAGCGAGCGTCCCGAAGGAAATGGTACTGCTCGCAATGGCATCGCCGAAATGCGCATTCCGCGCAGTGCTTTTGCTGATGTCAAGGTACAGAGTGTTTCTGCGAATTATTATGCGGGAAATAATACCGCCTCCGATTGGACTGATGCTTTTCCCCAATATTCGCTGCTTCTTAATATCACGGGAAATGGCAAAGTCACCAGTTCCTATCAGGATTTTGACTGCTCCAGTGTGTGTGACGAAGACGCAATTGCTCACAGCACCGATATTATTCTCACCGCCATTCCAGATAAGGGTAAAACGTTTCTCGGTTGGAGCGGCGATTGCACCGGAACAGCAATGACCTGCAATTTAGATGTCACGCGAGATATGACAATTACCGCCAATTTTACCGCTGCGCCAATTCTTAAAAAACTATCCATTAACAAATCCGGCAATGGCACTGTCACCAGTTCACCGGCTGGAATAAATTGTGGCCCCACCTGCAATAAAGAATTTGCCATCGGCACTGCTGTCACGCTCACTGCAAAACCGGATACTGGTGCGACGTTTATCGACTGGAACAACTGCTCCCCCGTTGATAAAAAACCGCTGCAATGCACGGTCAAACTCGCTACCAATAAAAACGTGACCGCAACGTTTGGAAAAAATGGAGTCGCAGATATTAAAGTCACTGAGATCAAACTCACGCCAACGTCACCCGATGCGAATGGCATTTTTAGTGCCACCATCAGCGTTACCAATCAAGGTTCCGCATCTGTCAGCGGTGGTTATTTGGATATATGGGCAAATCAACCCACCGAGCAAAAGTGCGGCGCATTTGGTGAAGAATGGGTTGATATTGGTGTATTAGCTGCCGGAGCAACGAAAACTTTAACGGTGAACTTGCGCTCAAATGGCGCTGGTGCTAAAAAGCTCCGTGCTTTTGCTGATAGCTGGTGTCAAGCGCCAGAATCAAATGAAGACAATAATCAACTGACTAAAAAATATACGGTAAAATAATTGCCGTTGCTATTTTTTGGTGTATCCGCTCTCTTTTTATAAAGAGAGCTTTTTATCTTGAGGAGTATCCTGATGTCGATTCCAGATGCTATCGTAACAATTACACATGATGAGTATTTAACTGGCGAACAACTGAGTCAGATTCGGCATGAATATGTCGCCGGACAGGTGTTTGCAATGGCAGGAGCGAGTGAAAAGCACAACCGGATCACGCTTAATCTTGCCTTTCATTTACGCGCCGCTACTCGCGGTACACCTTGCGGCGTATTTATGAATGACATGAAGGTACACATCGCCACGCGGGATATTTTTTATTATCCCGATGTGGTATTGACGTGTGATGCCGACGACCGCGAACCATTTTATAAAACCACGCCCTGCTTAATTGCAGAAGTGTTATCACCTTCGACAGAATTAACGGATCGGCGGGAAAAACTGGTGAATTATCGGACGTTGCCGTCCTTGCGTTATTATTTACTACTTTCCCAAGATCAGCGGATGGTTGAGTTATATCAGCGCAATGAGGCGGGGGAATGGTATTATTTTTGTTATGATGACACGGGCGAACTGCGCTTAAACTGCCCGCCGTTAGCGTTACAATTCACGGTGGCTGATTTATATGAAGATGTCGTTATGCTTTAGTTTGATATGGTGCATGGCGTCATTTTTTACGCTGCAACAATAAAAATTGATTTTGCACTGTTTGCCTAAAGCAGAAAAAACCGCCACATTTAATCATTAAAGTGCGGCGGTTTTTAAGTGAAAGCAAACTGGTTATACTTTTTTTCGACACTCGTTAATGAGCAGATTCATACCAGCCTTTCGTATGATTGACGACTCGCACCACCAATAACATCACTGGCACTTCAATCAATACACCCACGACCGTTGCCAGCGCAGCGCCTGATTCAAAACCAAAGAGTGAGATTGCGGCTGCCACTGCTAACTCAAAAAAGTTAGAAGCGCCAATCAATGCTGAGGGACAAGCAACGCTGTGTTTTTCTCCAATTTGGCGGTTCAACCAATACGCCAGCACCGAATTAAAAAAAACTTGAATTAAAATCGGCACTGCCAGCAGCAAAATAATGAATGGTTGTTTGAGAATCACCGCACCCTGAAAAGCAAACAGCAGCACCAAAGTCATTAACAGCGCGATCATTGAAGCGTGACCCAGCAGGTCTAAAGTGCCATCAAAACGCGCTTGCCCCTGAGTGAGCAAATAACGCCGCCAGAGTTGCGCAATAATGACCGGAATGACAATGTATAACAGCACCGAGATTAACAGCGTATTCCAAGGCACGATGATGGATGATAAACCGAGTAATAAACCCACAATCGGTGCAAAAGCCACAATCATAATGGCATCATTGAGTGCCACTTGTGACAGCGTGAAATAAGGATCGCCACCAGTTAACCGACTCCAAACAAATACCATTGCGGTGCAGGGCGCAGCCGCCAGCAAAATCAAACCCGCAATATAGCTGTCTATTTGTTCCGCTGGCAGCCAGTCAGCGAATAAAACACGAATAAATAACCACGCCAACAGTGCCATTGAAAACGGTTTGACTGCCCAATTGATGAATAGCGTGACACCAATGCCTTTCCAATGCGAACGTACCTGATGCAGCGCACCAAAATCAATTTTCATCAGCATCGGAATAATCATCACCCAAATCAATACGCCGACCGGCAGATTGACTTGTGCAATTTCCAATCGTCCTAACCATTGAAATGGTGCGGGGAATATCTGACCCATCCCAATTCCCGCAATGATGCAGAGTGCTACCCACAGCGTGAGCCAGCGTTCAAAGAGATTCATTGGTGTACCAACAGCACGTTTTGCCGTTGTTTCACATTGCGTTGACATTTCATTGCTCCTGTTAATTCATTTCAAGATTGAGCGCCTGCAATACTGCTGGCACCAGTCGGGCACGAATGTCATCGCGCACGGCAATGAATGACTCAATTGGCTCACCGTGCGGATCGTGAAATGGTAAATGAATGCGCGGCACGGGACGCGGAAAGATCGGGCAACTTTCTTTGGCGTTGTCGCATACGGTCACGACTAAATCAATGTGCTCATTTAATACGGCGTCAATTGCTTTGGGATGCAGTCCAGCGGTCGGTAACCCTGCCAATTTTAATGCTTCAATTGCGCCATCTGCTACCTTGGGTTGTGGGAGAGTTCCAGCAGATAATGCGCGAACTTGACCACTCAACGCTTGATTGATAATGACTTCCGCCATTTGTGAGCGACAAGAATTGCCGGTGCATAAAATCAATATAGTTTTTAGTTGGTTCATTGTTAATCTTCTTGAGTAGTTACCAGATTTGAGTTGATTATTTAGAATGCGCTGTTAAGCATTCCATATTAAATATCCGCCAACTCCTGCAATTAGCATCCCGCCAATGCGCTGCATCCATAGCGAGAAATTGGCAATGCCTCGTTTTAATGCAAACGATTCGACAAAACCAATCGAAGTTCCAGCCGCGAGCAGTAAGACACAATGACCAAGCGCATAAACAAATAATAGCGCCGTGCCGTGAATGATTTCGCCTTGAGTGGCGACATAAGAAAGGAGCACAACTAATATCGGCGTGGCACAAGGTGATGATACTGCGCCAAAAAATAGACCAAGTAACAATGCACCGACTAAGCCACTTTGTTGTGGTTGATATTGCGGTAAAATCGGTAAACGTATGACATACAATCCCATCATTTGCCCACCCATCACTACGGCAATTAAACCCACAGCAATAAACCAGCCGCCACCCACATTGCCAAACAATGTACCGAATAAGCCAGCCGCCATACCTAATGCAGTAAACGTCAGGGATAAACCGAATACAAAACTGAGTGAATAGCGAAATGCTTTCCAGCGATTACCATCCGCATAACCACCGACAAAGCCAATAACCAGCGGAATAGTAGACAATACACAGGGTGATGCTGAAGACATGACTCCAGCTAGAAAAACCACGCCAAATGCCAGCAACGGATAAACGCTCAGAATTTGATCAAAATGTTCAAACTCGCTCACTCAACCCCCAGTGCCTTCATTGCAGCAATGAGTGCGGTTTCATCCATAGCGCCAATATGGCGTGTCACTTCTTGACCCTGCGCATCAAAGAAAATTTGTGTTGGAATCATTTGAATACGCAACGCAGTGGCGGTTTTTTCATCGGTGTGTAAATCAACAAATAGCACGTTGGCTTTATTCCGATAGGTGTCCGCTAACGCTTCAAGAAGTGGTGCCATTTTTTTGCAGGGAATACAAGTTCTAGCTCCAACATCAATTAACGTGGGTTGCCCAGAATGAAGCGCCTGTTGAATCCGTTCGGCAGTTGCAGAAGGTAATTCAGCGCGAGCGGTACTGGTCATTGCCAACAGGACTCCAGCGGCGATGATGCCGTTAATGAAAGTTGTTCGATGACTATGAGTGAAATCGCGTTTTGTTTGCATTGATTTAATCTCTTAAAAACGGGAGCATTTACCATAAATCTATAGCAGTTTTAATGGCTACCAGAATGAGTACCAGCGCGATGATTCGTTTTAATTGCTCCGCTCGCAGCTTTTCGGTAGCGAGCCACGCACCGAGCACGGCTCCGCCTGCTGTCATCACGGCAGTGGTGGCAAGCAGTGCGGTATCAATTTGAGCAACCTGAACGTGTGCCAAAAATCCAGACAGCGAGGCAAAAATCACGACGAAGGAGGCGCTGGCGGCCGCTCGTTTTGGCTCCAAACCGGCGCTCACTAATGCGGGCACGATGATGTTGCCGCCGCCTACTCCCAACAATCCGCCAACGAATCCCGCCAAGCTGCCGACGGATAATCCAAGCGCCAGCTCTTGTGCAGCGGGGACTTTTTCAGCGCGATGACGAGGGCGATAAAACAACATCATGCTCGCGGCAAATAGCAGAAAAACAACGAATAGCCACAGCAATAGCGAGCGATCTAGCCCATGTCCAACCTGTACGCCGAGCGGTGAGGTGATGATTGCCAGCACCAACATCGGTAATACGAGCCGCCATTCCACCAGCCGTTTGCGGATAAACGTGACCGAGGCGATGCTCATGGCGATGGCGTTGAGCAGCAGCGCGGTTGCCATCGCGGTGTGCAATTCCACGCCGAATGCGAGAAAAACCGGAATCAAAATGAAGGCCGCACCGACTCCCGCCAGTGTGAGCAGCGTGGTCAGCGCAAACGTGATGAGTGCAGCGAGAATCAGCACGGCGCACCTTCAGCGTTGTGGCTCGCGTAAACCAGTCAACCGTTCGTGGCACGGAATGCACACCTGCCGCTCACCGCTGAGACGGGCGTAGCCTTCCACCACCATCTCGCCACACTCAGCGCACACCAGTCCGGCAAAAGAATGTGGATGTCGTTCAATCACATGCTGAAAAATGGCGCTGACTGACAGCAATTGCTCGGCGGACGCATTCATCACCCGGTCGACTAACGGCTGCACGATTTCCAGCGGCACTTGCGAAGCGGGAATTCCCTTCTCGCGGTAATCCTTGAAAAACGCCGTCTGTTTATTGGCAAGCATCACTTCTGCTCGCGGCGTCACGCGCACTGCCCGACCGCTGGCGACCTCAACCAGCGTCAAACCCCATTTGCCGTAATGGAGCTTTTTGATATTGCCTTTGCCGAACGTGCAGCCAGTGATCATCTGCACGCCGTCAGCAAAGCAAGTGGCGCAATGGTTGTCGCCCAATTCGAGCAAAGCGACTAACTGACCATCCGCAGCGCGTTCAACTTCAAGTGCATTGAGTGCCGCCGCACCAACCCGCAAACCCATCGGCATTGCCGGACAGCGATGTCCATGTAATGCCAAACCATGTTCAAAATACGCTTGTGCTTCAATCATGTTCGACTCCAAAACGCGACATTGACGCCCGACAAACTATCGGGTTGTGCATGGAGACGTTACTGAGGCGAAAAAGATGCAGGCGCAGTCAAAATAGCGGCAAATTTAATCGCGGGGCGTGAAACAACAGATTTGACCGGCGGCATTAAAGCGCACCTGACATCCGGCGATTAAACGTTTTTGCAAACGAATACGAGCGCGTTGAATGCGGGATTTGATCGCTGGTAAAGACAAACCAAGTTGAGCAGCAAGTGTTGATTGCTGCAATCCTTCGAGGTCGCAGCGCGTCAATAATAATTGGTCAATTGCAGATAATTCGGTTAACACACGCGGCAGACATTGGCTAAGAAGTTCCAATGGTGCGTGATCTTTTAGCGATATAGCGGGTAATTCATCGGATAACGGAAGATAAATGCGATGCGCTCGTTGTCGGTCAACTAGCGTATTACGTGCAACTTGAAATAACCAAGCGCGTGGTTGTTTAATCGCACAAAAGCGCCGACCCTGTTGCAGTAATTTAATCAATACATCGTGCAACACATCATCGGCATCGTCCCAATCAGCGAGACGATGACGGAGATAACGCCTCAACTCAATTTCATAATTTAACCACGCATTCATTAAACACGCAGGATATAAGTTATCCATATCATAAATACACGAATTGATAGACTAAAACGAAAGTGTAAACCCGACTCGCTTGATATTGCCATTGCGTCCAATCAATATACCGCTTTGCAAAAATAACAATGTTCCTTGTCTCGCGTTAAACTGAACACAACCGCTTACTCAACTTTTCCCGACGCCGCTATACTGAACGCCTGCGTTCACTAATTCGGATTGCCGCTACGCAAGCTGCACCGCTGGAGTTTCCTCAATGAAATCAACGTTTTTATTCAGGCTGGCGGTGAGCGCCACCGTTGCCTTGTGGCTGCTCGGCTGCGATCAACTGCCCGGCGGAGCCAAACCCGCTGCCGGCCCACCGCCCATGCCCACGCCCGAAGTCTCCGTCATCACCGCGAAAAGTCAGACCGCGCCGCTCACTCGTGAATTGGTCGGGCGGCTGGCAGCAACGCGCATCGCGCAGGTGCGGGCGCGAGTGGCGGGCATCGTGTTGGAACGGGTCTACACCGAGGGCACTGATGTCAGTGCGGGCGCGATCTTGTTCAAAATTGATCCGGCGCAGTTGCAGGCCAAGCTGCGAGCGGAAGAAGCGGCGCTGGCACGGGCAGAAGCTGATGCCACCAATGCTGCGCTCACCGCTCGGCGTTATAACGAATTGCGCGAAAAAAAGACTATTTCTCAACAAGATGTCGATACCGCGCTGGCGACTGAACGCACCACTGCGGCAGCGGTGATGCAGGCTCGCGCCAATCTGGAAAGTGCTCGCCTTGATTTGAGTTACGCCACCGTCCGCGCTCCGATTGCCGGACGCGCTGGACGGGCGTTGGTGACGGAAGGCGCTCTGGTCGGGCAGGACGAGGCGACGTTGATGACGACCGTCGAACAAATCGACCCGATTTACGTCAATTTCAGCCAATCAGTGCGCGAATTGACTGAATTGCAACGCGGCGCGAGCCACAAGGTTAAAGCCAAAATCGAGGTTTTGCTGCCCGATGGCGCGACCTATTCCGAAGCGGGGACGTTGGATTTTTCTGATCTCGCCGTTGATCCGGGCACCGGCGCAGTGTCGCTGCGCACGACGCTGACCAATCCGCAACACGCACTGTTGCCGGGCATGTTTGTCACGCTGCGTCTCACCACCGGGCAATTGCCCAACGCCTTTGTGTTGCCACAAGCCGCCGTGCTGCGCGATGCCAAAGGTGCAGCAGTGCTGGTGTTGGGTGCAGATGGTTTGGTTGCACAGCGGCGGTTGGAAACGCACGGCATGACCCGCAGCGAGTGGATTGTCACTGGTGAACTGCGCGACGGTGAGCAGGTGATTATCAGCGGGCTGCAAAAGGTCAAACCCGGCGCTCCCGCCAAACTCGCTGCGCCCAAACCTGCGCCAGCCAACCCCGCGCCAGCGCAAAGTTAGGAGCTTCCGCCATGCCCCGTTTTTTCATTGACCGCCCGATCTTCGCGTGGGTGATTGCGATCCTCATCACGCTCGCTGGCAGCATTTCAATCTTCCTGTTGCCGGTGTCCGCTTATCCGCCGATAGCCCCGCCGCAAGTCAGCATCAGCGCCAACTATCCCGGTGCGAGCGCCGAAGTGCTTGAAAAAACGGTGACTTCCGTAATTGAGCAGCAACTGACCGGCGTCGATAACCTGCTGTATTTTGATTCCACTTCGCGCTCCAACGGCTCGGTGCAAATCACGTTGACCTTTGAAACCGGCACCGATCCCGACATTGCGCAGGTGCAGGTGCAAAACCGCTTGAGTGTGGCGGAGTCGCGCTTGCCAGAAGAAGTGGTGCGCAACGGCATCACCGTCGCCAAAGCCAACGGCGATTTTTTGATGGTCGTCGCGCTCAAATCGACCGATCCCGCCATTGACAGCTACGCGCTCGACAACCTGATTGCCGCGCAGATTCTTGATCCGATTCGACGCTTGCCCGGCGTGGGCGGCGCAACCCAATTCGGCGCGGGTTATGCGATGCGCATCTGGCTCGATCCCGACAAATTGCGCGGTTACGGTTTGAGCGCCGCATCCGTCCTTGACGCGGTGCGAGCGCAAAACATTCAAGTCGCAGCCGGTTCAATTGGCGCGGAACCGGCGCTGCCCGGACAAGGCTTCACTGCGTCAGTGAGCGCCGCCAGCCGCTTCACAACGGTGGAGGAATTCGGCGACATCATCCTGCGAGCGAATGCCGACGGCAGCCATGTGCAATTGAAAGATGTGGCGCGAATTGGGCTGGGCGCGGAATCGTTCGGGCGCGAGGTGCATTTGGCCGGCGATCCGGTCGCCGGTTTTGCGATTCAGCTCGCGCCCGAAGCCAACGCGCTGGATGTCGCCAAAGCGGTGAGCGCCAAGATGGACGCATTGGTGCGTTATCTGCCGGACGGCGTGGGCTGGGTGATTCCGTATGACAGCACGCAATTTGTGGAGATTTCGATCCGCGAGGTGGTGAAAACGCTGGCGGAAGCGGTGGTGCTGGTTTTTTTAGTGATGCTGCTGTTTTTGCAGAATTTTCGCGCCACGCTGATTCCGACGTTGGTTGTGCCGGTGGCGATCACCGGCGCATTTGCCGGCATGTACGCGGTCGGTTTTTCGATCAACGTGTTGAGTTTATTCGGATTAGTACTGGCGATTGGCTTGGTGGTGGATGACGCGATTGTGGTGGTCGAAAACGTTGAGCGCCTGATGCGCGAGGAAAAGCTCTCGCCGCTAGAAGCGTCGCGCCAAGCGATGGATCAAATCACCGGCGCGGTGATTGCGATGACGCTGGTGCTCGCAGCGGTGTTTCTGCCGATGGCGCTGGTCGGCGGCAGCGTCGGCATCATTTATCGCCAATTTGCGCTCACGATTGCGATTTCGATGGGCATTTCGGCGCTGATGGCGCTGAGTTTCACCCCGGCGCTGTGCGCGACGCTGCTGCGCTCCAACCACGACCGCCCGAATTGGTTTCTGCGCGGGTTTAACAGCGGCTACGGCTGGATCGCCAAGACGTATCTCAAGCGCGTCGGCGCGGCGCTGCGCCATGTGCCACGCTGGATGGTGGCGTTTATCGCGCTGGTGACGCTCGCCGGTTATCTGTACGTCAATTTGCCGACCAGTTTTTTGCCAGAAGAAGATCAGGGTTACGCCTTCGCCATCGTGCAATTGCCGCCCGGTGCCAGCAAACAACGCACCGGCGCGGTGCTGCGCAAAATGGAAGCAATTTTGAAACAACATCCCGCAGTAGATCGCGTATTACACGTTGCCGGATTTAGTTTTATTGGACAGGGTGAAAATGTCGGAATGGGCTTTATTCGTTTGAAGAAATGGGAACAGCGCATCACACCAGCGGAACAAATGAAAGCCTTTATTCCTGCTGCCAATGGCATGTTGCAGTCAATTCAAGAAGCCCGCATTTTTGTTGTGAATATGCCGACGGTGCGCGGATTGGGACGTTTTGGCGGTTTTGATTTCCGTTTAGAAGATCGCGCCGGATTAGGTCATGCGCAATTAAGTCAAGCACAAAATGTATTACTCGGCGCAGCGGCGCAACATGCGGCATTAGCGGGAGTGCGCCCGAATCAATTAGAAGATGCACCCGAAGTGCAATTCACCGTTGACCGATTACAAGCGCAATCAATGGGGCTGGCGCTGGGCGATATTTATGGCGCAATTCAATTGATGCTCGCGCCGGTTTATGCCAACGACTTCAATTATCAAGGGCGCGTCTTAAAGGTTTTATTACAAGCAGATGCCGCATTTCGCACCCGCCCCGAAGACCTCAATCGCTATTACATTCCGAGCAGCAACGGTGGTTTAGATGACATGGTGCCATTAAGTAGCGTCGTCACCGCCACTTGGCACACCGCACCACCTGCAATTGATCATTACAATGGCTATGGCGCAATTCAAATCAATGGCGGCGCATCGCCCGGTCATAGTTCAGGACAAGCAATGGCGGCAATGGCAGGAATTGTCGAAAATGAATTGCCCGCTGGAATTGGTTATGAATGGTCTGGCGCATCATTACAAGAAATCATCTCCGGCAAACAAGCGCCGATTTTATTTGCGCTCTCGCTGCTGGTAATTTTTCTGGCATTGGCAGCGTTATATGAAAGTTGGTCAATTCCCGCAGCGGTATTGTTAGTGGTGCCGCTCGGCGTGTTGGGGGCATTGAGTTTTACTTGGCTGCGCGGATTAGAAAACGACGTGTATTTTAATGTTGGCTTAATTGCGGTGATTGGATTATCAGCGAAAAATGCAATTTTAATTATTGAATTCGCCAACACGCTGCGCCAGTCGGGAATGAACGTATTGGAAGCAACCTTAGAAGCCTGTCGGCTGCGTTTTCGCCCAATTTTAATGACCTCAATTGCGTTTATTTTAGGCGTGTTGCCGCTGGTGATTTCTACTGGTGCGGGTGCAAATAGTCGTCATGCGATTGGTACCGGAGTGATGGGCGGTATGATTGGCGCAACGCTGTTGGGCGTGTTATTCGTGCCAGTATTTTATGTCATGGTGCGGCGGTTAATGGGCGACAAATTGGAATGAACACTGCGCTCAAATTTGTCCAACATTGGAATACGCCATGAGCACAAAGCCAGTGCCGTTGACCGTACTAGCATCCTTTTCTGGCAGCGGCGGCGTTGAACGGATGTTAATCAATTTAATTCGTGGTTTTGTCGCTGCTGGACACGCCGTTGATTTGGTGTTAATTCGTGCCAATAGCCCGCATTTAACGCAATTGCCCGCCGCAGTGCGGTTAATTCATTTACATACGCGCCACAGCATGACGGCAATTCCCACTTTAGCGCATTATTTATTCACACAGCGCCCGCCGGTGCTATTCGCTGTCAAAGAACGCGCCGGTCACGCAGCGGTGCTGGCGCGAGCGTTGGCGCGAACGGACACGCGATTGGTATTGCGGCTGGGTACGAATTTATCGGCCGCGCTGGCGACGCGGACTGCGCCAGAACGGTGGCTGCGCACTGCGCCGCTGCGCCTGCTGTATCCGCAACTCCATCATATTATTGCAGTTTCTGAAGGCGTCGCCGCCGACACTGCGCACCTCGCCGGCCTGCCCCGCGACCGCCTCAGCGTGATTCGCAATCCGGTGATCACGCCAGAATTGGCGACGCAAGCCGCAGCACCCTGTCCGCATCCGTGGCTGGAACCTGGGCAACCGCCGGTGATCATGGGCGCGGGGCGGCTGCAACGCCAAAAGGATTTTCCGACTTTGCTCCGCGCTTTTGCGCAACTGCGGCGCGAGCGCGACTGCCGGCTGATCATTCTCGGCGACGGCGGCGGACGCGCACAATTAACTGAATTGATTGCAGAATTAGGCTTGAGTGCCAGCGTGGCGCTGCCCGGTTTTCAGGTCAATCCGTATTGTTGGCTGGCGCGAGCGCGGGTGTTTGCGCTGTCTTCGGCGTGGGAAGGTTCGCCGAATGTATTGACCGAAGCCTTGGCGCTCGGCGTGCCAGCGGTGGCGACGAATTGCCCCAGCGGGCCTGCCGAAATTCTCAATCATGGGCAATACGGGCGTTTGGTGGCGGTGGGCGCAGCGGATGAATTAGCAGCGGCGTTGGCGGCAACGTTAATTGCGCCTTTACCAGCAGCGGTATTAAAAGCGGCAGTTAGTGACTATGAACAAAGCTATAGCGCCGCGCAATATCTGCGTATTTTAACCGCATAAAAAAACCCGCAACCTTGCGGTGCGGGTTAATATAAAAATGCAGCGATTTAATACACAAATGGAATGAACTTGCACACACGCTGCGCATATTCAGCATATTGCGGATGGCGAGCAGTGAGCCAAACTTCTTCTTTCCGCGCTTTATAATCAAAAAACACAAAACCAATCACCAACAGCAGCAAATGCGACACACTCAAACTATACAGCACCCAACCAGCCGCCATAATTAACTGGCTGGAATACAACGGATGACGCACCCAGCGATAAATGCCATGCTGCACGAATTGATTGTGATCAACCGGATACGGTAACGGCGTGAGATTGTCGCGTAAACTGATCATGCCAGAACCGACAAATACAATTGAAATCAATCCGGCGGCGAACCAAATGAGTTTGCGTGGAATAGCTAAAACATCTAACCATTCTTGCATTGGGAACGGATGCCAGATGGGAGTGGCAATAAAGGCAAATAATAAAACGAATTGCAGCGCGACCAGATATTCGCCGCGTTGACCCTGCAAAAACGAAAAGCGTGACATCAACATTCTCCCCTTTGAATAAAATAAAACGGCAATGCTGCACTGGTTATATCGGTGCTATTGCATTCGGAAACCACCAGCCATTGATCGAGCCAATCTTGTACTGCTTCCACGCCTTGGCGTTCTAACGCTGAAAACAATTGCACGGTAATTCGTCCATCGCTATTTACTGCGCCAGCATCACGTTCTACCGCGAGCTTGGTTGCCATTGCCGCGCCGCGTTTTAATTTATCGGCTTTGGTTAATAACAGCAAAATTGCCAATTCAGCGCGTTGTCCCCATGCGAGTAATTGCCGATCAAATTCAGTCAACGGATGGCGAATATCCATCACAATCACTAAGCCCACTAATGATTGACGCTTTTCTAAATAGTGCGCGAGATGCTGTTGCCATTGCAATTTAATTGCTTCAGACACTTTGGCATAACCATAGCCGGGCAAATCGACTAAGCGACGCTCGGCATCTAATTCAAAAAAGATCAATTGCTGCGTGCGTCCGGGCGTTTTACTGGTACGCGCCAAGGCTTTTTGATGACAGAGCGCGTTAATGGCGCTGGATTTACCCGCATTAGAACGACCTGCAAATGCAATTTCACGTCCGCTATCGTCTGGCGTTTGATGCAATTGCGTGGCCGCAGTGAGAAAATGAGCGCGTTGATAAAAAGAGTTCATTATAATGATGACAGCACAGGTGGTGAATTGCGGAGCCAATGCCCTGATTGACCGCCACTCTTTTCTAATAGGCGGACGTTGGTGATAGTCATGCTGCGATCAACGGCTTTACACATATCATAAACCGTTAAAAGACTGATTTGCACTGCACATAATGCTTCAATTTCTATTCCGGTTTGTCCAATGGTAGCGACGGTTGCGCGGCAATACACCGCTGCCGCTTCTTTTTGCGTTTCAAAGTCAATTTCAACCTTGCTTAACGCTAATAAATGACACAATGGAATCAATTCAGCAGTGCGTTTCGCGGCCATAATACCGGCAATTCGCGCCACACCGAGTACATCGCCTTTGGTGTGATTGCCATTAGCAATTAACGCGAGCGTCGCAGGTGCCATCGTGATCCAACCTTCGGCGACGGCAAGACGCGCCGTCGCCGGTTTGCCGCCCACGTCCACCATGTGCGCTGCGCCACTAGCAGTGAAGTGGGTGAGGCTTGACATCAGAATTCCGGTTTTTCTGGTGCGTTTTCAAACATTTCGACGCTGGCGAGAATTTCCTGACAGGCTTCTTCACGTCCCGACCAGCCAACCACGCGCACCCATTTTCCTTCATCTAAGTCCTTGTAATGCTCAAAGAAATGCGCGATCTGATCGAGCAAATGCGGCGGCATATCGCGGAAGCTCTCGACGTTGCGATAACCCTTGAACAGCTTGTCAATCGGCAGCGCGAGAATTTTGGCGTCATCGCCAGATTCATCGGTCATTTTGAGCACGCCGATGGGACGACATTTGATCACCGAGCCGGAAATCAGCGGATAAGGCGTCACCACAATCACATCCACCGGATCGCCATCAGGCGACAACGTGTGCGGAACGTAGCCATAATTGCAGGGATAGTGCATCGCAGTGGACATAAACCGGTCGACGAACATCGCGCCGGTGGTCTTGTCCATTTCATACTTCACCGGCTCGGCGTGCGAGGGGATTTCGATGATGACATTGATGACATGTGGCACGTTATCGCCGCGAGAAACCTTTGATAGATTCATGAAAAAATCTCAAGATTGGAAATAATAACGCCGAACAGCACCGCATAATTGACGGCAGATCGGCGTGAAGTTGTGGCGCTAGTGTAAGCGATAAAAAGTGTTAATCATAGATCATTCAAACTGCGAGCGGCGATGCCGCTATAATTGCCCGTCAATTCTACCCAATAACCGCGATACGCATGGATATTATTTCATTATTTGCTGGCGCTGGTGGATTAGATTTCGGTTTTCAACAAGCCGGATGGCGTATTGCGTGGGCAAATGAATATGATCGTCACATCTGGCAAACGTATGAATATAATCACCCCCACACGCCATTAGATCGCCGCAGCATCACTGCGATTGCTGATGCTGAGATTCCCGCCGCGATGGGCTTAATTGGCGGACCACCGTGTCAAAGCTGGAGCGCGGCTGGTGCATTGCGCGGCATTCACGATCAACGCGGACAATTGTTTTTTGAATTCATTCGGATTTTAAGAGCCAAACAACCGTTATTCTTTTTAGCAGAAAATGTCGCCGGAATGCTATTACCGCGTCATCACACTGCGCTACAAAACATCAAATCACTTTTTGCCAACAGTGGTTATCAATTGGCATTCAAACGCTTAAATGCTGCTGATTATGGCGTACCACAAGAGCGCGAGCGCGTCTTTTTTATTGGTTATCGCCACGATTTAAACCTATCGTTTCATTTCCCAGAACCCAGCACGGCGGCGCATGATAATACGCTAAAACATGCAATTGCTGATCTCCAAAATAATGCTTTACCAGCACTGCCGCATCAATATACAAATGGTGATCGTTGCGCCGTTCCAAATCACGAATATCTTACTGGTGGTTTTTCCAGCATTTATTTATCGCGTAATCGAGTGCGAGCATGGGATGAATTGTCGTTTACCATTCAAGCCAGCGGACGTCATGCGCCGCTGCATCCGCAAGCGCCCAAAATGGAATTGATTGCACCAGATGTGCGGCGTTTTGTGCCCGGCAATGAACAATTATATCGGCGTTTAAGTGTGCGTGAATGCGCCCGTATTCAAACCTTTCCCGATACCTTTATTTTTCATTATCAAAATCTCGCCGCCGGGTATAAGATGGTTGGCAATGCAGTTCCACCGTTGCTGGCATATCATCTCGCTTGCGCTATTCTGGCACAACTCAAACCGTATTTAACGGCGCAAGCAAACAGTGCAATTTAAAACAGATGAACAATTTTTCAATCTATACTCAGTTAATTTGATGATGTTTTTATGCACACCATTTTACTCATTCGTTTAAGTGCCATTGGTGACATTGTATTTGCCTCACCATTGATCGCTGCATTGCGCCGTACCTATCCACAGGCGCGAATTGTGTGGTTGGTGCAAGCAGAATATCGCAGCCTGCTTGATCAACATCCTGATCTTGATGAAGTGATTGCGTGTCCATTGCGGCATTGGCGGCATTTATGGCAACAGCGACGTTGGGGCGAATTGATGCGCGGCATTTGGGCGCTGCGCGGTCTATTGCGTAGTTATCATTTTGATATAGCAATTGATTTGCAAGGTCTATTAAAAAGTGGGCTATTGACGTGGTTTTCTGCGGCGCGTGAGCGTATTGGTTTGGGTTCACGCGAGGGCAGCCAATGGTTAATGACGCGCCGTGTGGAGCGTGGCGGAGTGGCGACGCAGATTGGTTCCGAATATCGCTATCTTGCTGAAATCCTTGGTTTATCAACTGACCAGTGGGCAATGGCGGTGCCTTATGGCGCAAGTGAAGCAGAATATGTCGCTGATTTCATGCGTGAAAAACAGTTGCAACACGGTTATGCCGTGCTCTGTCCGTTCACCACGCGCCCGCAAAAACATTGGTTTGACGACCGCTGGCACGAGGTCGCCGAGCGGTTGCAGCGTGATCTGGGCGTGAGCGTGTTGGTGCTCGGTGGTCTTGCCGAACGTCCGGCAGCGCGGCGTTTGTTGGCTGCGAATGACGCACAAATAATTGATCTAGTTGGAAAAACCAGTTTGCTTGAAGCCGCAGCCGTAATTGATCAAGCCGCGTTGGTGATTGCGGTGGATACCGGTTTGGGGCATATCGGCGTCGCTCTCAACACGCCAACGGTGTTGCTGTTTGGTTCGACGCGCCCGTATCTCGATCCCGGCTGCGCCAGCGCCCAAGTGCTGTATCAGGCGCTGCCGTGCTCGCCGTGCAAACGGCATCCCAGTTGTGAGGGGCGGTTTGATTGCCTGCGAGCGATCAGCGTGGAGGCGGTGCTCACAACAGCCAAACAGTTGATTAACAATGAAAATTCTGCACATTGAAGCGGGGCGACATCTGTACGGCGGCGCGTTGCAAGTGTTGTATTTGCTGCGCGGATTGGCGGCGCGTGGTCACACCAATCTGCTGGCATGTCCGCGCAATTGTGATCTTGCTCGCGCTGCCGCAACGGTGGCAGAAGTGCATGAGCTGGCGCTGCACGGCGACGCGGATGTGCTGATGATTGGACGGTTATGGCGCTTGATGCGGGCGACGCAGCCAGATTTGGTGCATATCCACAGTCGGCGCGGGGCGGACGTGTTTGGGGGTATGGCGGCGCGATGGGCGGGAGTGCCGGTGGTGTTGACGCGGCGGGTGGATAATCCCGAACCGCGTTGGCAAGTCGCGGTTAAATATCAACTATTTAAGCGCGTGATTGCGATTTCTGACGGCATCGCGGCGGTGTTGCGTGACGAAGGACTGCCGCTGGAAACATTGCGGATGGTGCGCAGCGCCGTTGCTGCGCCAGCTCCGCTGCAACCGTTTGATCGTGCAACACTGCGAGCGCGGTTGGGCGTGAGCGCCGACGCGCTGGTGCTTGGCGTGATCGCGCAATTGATCCCGCGCAAAGGGCATCGGTTTTTACTGGCCGCGCTGCCGAGCATTCGCGCCGCGCATCCTAACGTGCAGGTACGATTTTTTGGACAGGGTGCGTTGGCGACTGAATTGCAGCAACAGATTGATCACGCTGGCTGGCGCGATTGCGTGCAATTGATGGGTTTTCGTGATGATTTAATTGAACTTTTACCGGCGCTGGATGTGGTGGTGCATCCGGTATTGATGGAAGGTTTGGGCGTGTCACTGCTGCAAGCCGCCAGCGCCGGAGTGCCGATTGTGGCGAGTCGCGTGGGCGGAATTCCCGAAGCGGTGCGCGATGGCGAGACTGGCTTGTTGGTGCCGCCCGGCGCTGTTGCGGCATTAAGTGCGGCAATTAACGCGCTATTAGTAAATAATGAACTGCGGCAGCGGTTAGGTGCCAACGGTCGAATACGAATGCAGCAGGAATTTGGAATTGATGCGATGGTTGAGGGCAATCTAGCGGTGTATCAAGAAGTGCTCAATCACGATTGAATCACAACAATTACGGTGACGTTTGCGCCATGCAACAAACGTCACCGTAATTGACGTTATGCAGATGTTGTTAATAACCGCGTTCTGAAGCCAATCATACCCGCTGCTAATAATAAAAGCGTCCCGGGAACGGGAACATTGCCGGTGAGCGTAAAGCGATAAGTGTTATTCACGTTGTCAGCAGTGCCAATTGGTAATGGATTTTCCGGTAAAGTCATTGACAGCACTCCGCCATTGGAAAAAGTCACGCTAAACACTGAGTTTGGTGTCGTGCCATTATTGAAAAGAACAGTCTGAAAATTCCGCGTTGTATTAGAGGAATCAACATCAACATCTGCATAAAAACCATATAACTCACCGGGATTAAAACCGACAAACGATAAGCTAATGTTATCAGCGCGACCGCCACTGCCAGTATTATTATGAATGACTGAATAATTTAAGCTCGTAGGATAGTTGCTGCCAGCATCGTCGAAATTAAAAGCTGTATTGCCAATCGTCAAATTAAAACCAATAATATCAAGCGTGGAACTTGACAAGTTGGATAGCGTAAATCCCGGCACATTGGTATCAAATGGACTGTCACCAATAATGTCTAATTGTGCGCCCACTGGATATGCCTGCGCAGTGCCAAAAACTGCAACACTTAATCCAAATCCCAGCAATGATTTTGTGATGTTGTTGAACATGTCAGATTCCTAAAAATAATGGGTTGATTCAGGTGAACGTTAAGAGTTAGCACAGTTTTTTAGCAAAAATAGTTCCAAAAATAATTAACAGTATTAAATCAAAATGATAGCTTGTTTGTCAGTCCTTAAACACAGCAGCACACGCGCTTAGTTGTAAAAAAAGCTGACAGTTATTGCCGCACGTTTAGAGCTGTTGCGGACATCTTTTAATCACCGCACTGTAAAAAAAGTAGACAGTAGCATTCATCGTCATTGGGAGTGACGCAGTTGCGATATAAACTATTGATTGGATTATCAGTTGTCGGTGATCAGCGTGTCTTTTACTGACAACTTAATTTTCAACAACGTCACCCCTATTATTTTCAATTGCGGACAATTTCAGTGCCACAAGCAGAGTCGATTTCACCGCGCATCGGTTTTATTAGCCTTGGTTGCCCGAAAGCAACCGTTGATTCTGAACACATTTTGACGCAACTCCGCGCCGAAGGGTACGCGCTGCAAGCGACGTATGACGACGCTGATTTGATCATCGTCAATACCTGCGCCTTTATCGAGACGGCAGTGGAAGAATCTTTGACGGCAATTGCTGAGGCGCTCACCGCCAACGGTCAGGTCATCGTCACCGGCTGCCTCGGTGCCCGCGCCGAGCTGGTGCGCCAACGCTTTCCCGACGTGTTGGCCGTCACCGGACCGCACGCGCTCGCCGAGGTGATGACCGCCGTCCATGCGCATTTACCTGCGCCACATGATCCCTTTCTCAGTTTGTTGCCGCCGCAGGGCATCAAGCTCACGCCCAGTCATTACGCCTATCTCAAAATTTCCGAAGGCTGCGATCATCGCTGTCGGTTTTGCATTATTCCGCAACTGCGCGGCGGTCTGGTCAGTCGTCCGCTCGGCGCAGTGCTGGATGAGGCGACGCGCTTGGTGGATAGCGGCGTGCGGGAATTGTTGGTGATCGCGCAAGACACCAGTGCCTATGGCGTTGATGTGCGGCATCGCACTGAGATTTGGCAAGGACGCGCCCTGCGCACCGATCTGACCACGCTGGCGCGGACGCTCGGCGAATTACCGGCGTGGATTCGGCTGCATTACGTCTATCCCTATCCGCACGTCGATGAGTTGATTCCGCTGATGCGCGACGGCGTGATCCTGCCGTATTTGGATTTGCCGTTGCAGCACGGCAGTGAGCGGGTGTTGCGAGCGATGCGGCGACCGGCGGCGACTGAGCAGATGTTGGCGCGACTGGAGCGTTGGCGCGAGCAATGCCCGGAGTTGGTGGTGCGCAGCACGTTTATCGTCGGTTTTCCCGGCGAGACCGAGGCAGAATTTACGCAATTGCTGGGCTTTTTACGCGCCGCGCAATTGGATCGTGTTGGCTGTTTTCCTTATTCGCCAGTCGCGGGTGCAACCGCCAACGCACTGCCCGATCCGGTGCCGGAGCCGGTCAAACAGGAACGGCTGGAGCAATTCATGGCGCTGCAAGCGGACATCAGCCGCGAGAAATTGACGTGGCGCATTGGGCAACGGTTGACGGTGTTGGTGGACGCGGTGGAGGAGGACGCGATCATCGCTCGCAGTTATGGCGACGCGCCGGAAATTGATGGCGAGGTGATTATTCCGGGCGCGTGGGACATTGACGTTGGTGATTTTATTGAAGTTGAGATCACTGACAGCGATGCGCATGATCTGTGGGCAGTGCCGGTGGATGAAGCGCCGTGAGCGTTGGCAACAGCGAATCCGGTTAGTGATCAAAGCGCAATCCGATTTACAATGTTGTTTTAATGCTTTTAATCGTTCTCTCACTCAAATAGCGCCTGTTTATCATGTCTGATTCTGAAAACTTTGAAGACCTCCTCAAGCAATTCGATCAAGCCCATCCGCAAGCGCGTAAAGGTGCGCCCACGATTGGCGACCGCGTGCGCGGCACCATCGTGGTGATTGGCGACACTCATGCGTTTGTCGATCTCGGCGCGAAATCAGAAGGGCGTCTGGAACTGGCTGCCATCACTGATGCGGAAGGACAACTCACGCACGCGCTCGGCGACGTGATCGAAACCGAGATCACCGGCAAGGATGAAGAGAGCGGAATGTTGCTGCTCGGCACCCAGCACGGGCAGCGGTTTCACGGGCTGGATGAAGTGGAAAACGCTTATCGGCAAGGGCTGCCAGTTGCCGGTCAGGTCAGCGCCGCCGTCAAAGGTGGCGTTGAGGTGCAGATCGCCGGATTACGCGCTTTCTGCCCCGCCTCGCAGATGGACATCCGCTTTGTGGAAGAGATGACCGAATTTGTCGGACAACGCTTCGATTTTCGCATCACCAAATTTGAAGGCGGACGCCGTCCCAACGTGGTCGTCTCGCGGCGGGCGCTGTTGGAAGAGCAGCAACGGACGCAAGCGGCACAACTGCGGGCGCAACTCACTGAAGGCGCAGTGCTCACCGGCACCGTCACCTCGCTGAAAGATTACGGCGCATTTGTCGATCTCGGCGGTTTGGAAGGCATGATTCATGTCAGCCAGCTCGCGTTTGGGCACATCAAGCATCCCAAAGAAGTGCTGCAAATCGGGCAACAGGTGGAAGTCAGCGTGTTGCGGATTGAGCCGCCGAGCGAGAAAAACAAACGTGAAAAGATCGCGCTGTCGATTCGCGCCCTCACCCGCGATCCGTGGCAGGACGCCGTCGCTCAATTTCCAGTCGGGATGCACGTCACCGGCACCGTCTCGCGTCTGCAACCCTTTGGCGTCTTTATCGAACTCGCGCCGGGCATCGACGGGCTGGCGCACATCAGCGAACTGGGCGCACCGCGTCGCATCAGTCATCCCAGCGAAGTCGTCACGCTCGGTCAACAAGTGGAAGCCGTCGTGCGCGGAGTGGATTTAGAACGCCGTCGCATCAGCCTGTCACTCAACACCAAGGCGCAGCTCACGGAATCGGCACCGGCTGCTCGCGCCGTCGCGCCAGAAACGCCCGCGCCAGCACCGGAAAAAACCATCGGCAGCTTCGGCGCGTTGCTGCAAGCCACTCTCAACAAAGGTCGCTAGTTGGCGACTCCAGCCTTGGCGAGCGCCGTTTTGCCGCCGCTCGCGCTGTACATTCATCTGCCGTGGTGTGTCCGCAAGTGCCCGTATTGCGACTTCAATTCTCACGCTCACCCCAGCCCACCACTGGAGCGTTATGTCCAGCACCTGTTGGCGGATTTAGATGTGGAATTGCAACAGCCCGCCGTTGCCTCGCGCCAGCTCATCTCCATTTTCATCGGCGGCGGGACGCCAAGCCTGTGTACGGGCGCGACCATGCAAACGCTGCTTGACGGGATTCGGGCGCGGATGACGCTGGCGGCTGAGGTGGAAATCACGCTTGAAGCCAATCCCGGCGCGGCTGATGCCCGTCGCTTTGCCGCGTATCGCGCCGCCGGTGTCAATCGCCTGTCAATTGGCGTGCAGAGTCTGTCAGCAGCGCAGTTGCAGCGTTTGGGGCGCATTCACGATCCCGCTCAAGCGCGTGCCGCAGTTGCTGCGGCTCGCAGCGCCGGGTTCGACAATCTCAATCTTGATCTGATGTTTGCGCTGCCGGAGCAAACGCTGGCGGAGGCGGCTGCGGATGTGGAGGCAGTGCTGGCGCTGGAGACCGAGCATGTGTCGTATTACCAGTTGACGCTGGAGCCAGACACGGCATTTGCCACCCGTCCGCCGCTGCTGCCAGATGCGGATGTAGCGGCGGAGATGGCGCAGCACGGGCGAGAACTGCTGGCGCGGGCGGGTTTGGCGCAATACGAAGTCTCTGCGTTTGCGCGTTCGCAGCGGCAATGTCGCCACAACTGCAATTATTGGCGGTTTGGCGATTATCTCGGTCTGGGCGCGGGCGCTCACGGCAAGCTGACGGAAATCACAGCGAGCGGTTGGCGCAGTTGGCGGACGCTGAAACAGCCGCTGCCGGAGGCATATCTCGCCGCTGCGCCACCTGCGTTGACGGTCAGCCGCAGCGCGTTGAGTGCGGACGAATGCCGGTGCGAATTTGCCTTAAATGCGCTGCGTTTAACGGATGGTTTTGACGCCGCGCTGTTTGCGCAAACCACCGGGCTGCCATTGGCGCTGCTGGCGGCGACGGTGACGGAGGCGGTGCGCGATGGACTGCTGACGTGGCATGACAATTGGATTGCGCCGACTGCGCATGGGCGCGATTTTCTTGATGATCTGGTGTGTCGTTTTGCGTGAAAGAACGCGGCAACACCTTGAACCGAAACGCAGCAATTGTGCGCAAGTTAGCGCAAAGTTGCAGCACTTTGAGCGCAATGATAGCCTTGCGCGTTTCCCTACAATTACAATGCCCACTCGTGGCAAGGATTGAAAATAATGAAAGATAGCATTCACCCCGAATATGCCGAAGTTAAAGTGATTTGCAGTTGTGGCAATGAATTTGTCACCCGTTCCACCAAGCGCAAAGATTTACATATTGAAGTGTGCTCGGCCTGTCATCCGTTTTATACCGGCAAACAGAAGGTATTAGATACTGCCGGACGAGTGGATAAATTCCGGCGCAAATACGCTCGCTAAATTGCTATTGCAGCGCGGAATGTTTTTAGAGCACTTCCGCGTTTTTATTGCGCTATTTCCACGCCATTTCACCTCGCCGCAGTTTCATCGTTTTATCATCTGTCTATTTTAGAATTGATCCCGGCTGAGTGAGCGCATCTGCGATCACTGACAGCGGATTATCCACACTGCGTTGATAACGCACATTCTCAATTAAAAAGGCAAACTCTCGTGAAAAAAATCACCATTGTTGGAGCCGGTCGCGTCGGTGAAACAACGGCGCAAATTCTGGCAGAAACTGAATTGTGCTCCGAAATCGCACTATTTGATGTGCGCGAAGATGTTCCCGAAGGTGTGGCGCTGGATATTTTGCAAAGCGCACCTTTTTTTAAGTTTGATGCGGTGATTCACGGCAGTAATGATCCGCGTATTTTGCAAAATTCTGATTTGGTGATTATCACCGCCGGTTTTCCGCGCCAACCGGGGATGTCCCGCGCTGACGTGTTGGAAAGCAACGTGCGCATCATCGACCAAGTGACCGATCACATGCTGACGTATGCCCCCGACGCGATGGTGTTGGTGGTGTCCAATCCGGTCGATACGCTGACGTATCGCGTCGCGCAGCGCACTGGCTGGGGACGAGCGCGGGTGTTTGGTCAAGCTGGCGTGTTGGATGCGTCGCGGATGGCGAGCTTTATCGCGCAGGAAACTGGTTTTTCGAGCCGCGACATCACCACGCTGGTGCTCGGCGGACACGGCGACACGATGGTGCCAGTGACGCGCTTTTGTACGATCAACGGCGTACCGATTGCGCACTTTTTGTCGGAAGAACGGATCGCCGCCATCGTCGAACGCACCCGCAAAGGCGGCGCAGAAATTCTCGCTTTGCGTAAAAATTCAAGTGCTTATGACGCTCCCGGCGCAGCAGTGGCCACGATGGTTGACGCCATCGTCAATCATCGCCGCCGCGTGTTGCCCTGCGTTGCCCTGCTCGACGGCGAATATGGCGAGCGCGATTTAGCGATGGGCGTACCGTGCATTCTTGGAGCGCATGGCATTGAATCCATTGTGGAATTAGAACTGAATGCTGCCGAAAGTGCCGACTTTTCTCAATCGGCGCAGGCAGTGCGAACCGACATCGAACGGCTGCGCGACCTGAGTTAATCCGACTGGCGCGGCAAATCACCTTGCCGCGCATCAATTCGCAATCCCTTGAAATACAATCTTTTTTATAGCTGCGCCTTGTTTTTGTCACGCCAATTTCCCCGCATTTAAGTCCGAGCAACCTAGCGAAATCACTCAAATTTGTTATCTTTGAGCCTCATGCTTGGCGACAACTTTTGACGGCGCTGTCACCGTCTCAGCGAGAACACCATGTTTGGATTTGGGCGCAAAAATAATCCCCTTCTCGGCATCGACATCAGCTCCACCGCAATTAAAGTGATTGAGCTTTCTTATAAACCAAATAAAGCCAATTCAACGGCGAGTCAATATCGTTTAGAACGTTTTGCGATTGAACCCTTGCCATTTAATGCCGTCGCTGAAAAAAAGATCGCTGATCCTGAAATTGTTGGGCAATGTGTCCGCAAAGCCGTGATTAAATCTGGCACCAAAACCAAACGCGCCGCCATAGCCGTCACCGGCACCACCGTGATTACTAAAGTGATTTCCCTTTCTGCAAATTTGACCGATGCCGAAATGGAAAGTCAAATTCAAATTGAAGCCGATCAATATATTCCGCACCCGCTCGAAGAAGTTAATTTAGATTTTGATGTCATTGGACCAACGCCAAACAATCCGGCACTAGTCGATGTGTTATTAGCAGCATCGCGCCGTGAAAATGTTGATGATCGGGTAGCCGTGTTAGACATTGCGGGTTTAGTGGCAACGGTTGTTGATATTGAAGCCTATGCAATGGAAAACGCATGTTCGTTGCTCATTGAGCAAGGTGATCGCGCCATTGTTGCGGTGATTGATATTGGTGCTGCCAATACCACGTTATATGTGATCAATCAGGGACAGATTATTTACACGCGGGAACAAAACTTTGGTGGGCAGAATTTGAAAGATGATTTGCAACGTCGTTTAGGGATTTCGCGTGAAGACGCCACGCAAAAAATTCTGGATGGCGATTTAACAGAACCGCTCGAAAAAGAAGCCTTAGACGCTTTCAAAGAATCACTTTCACAACAAATCGGTCGCGCTCTCCAATTTTTCTATTCGGGCACCACATTTAATCATGTTGACCGCGTGATTTTAGCGGGAGGATCAGCGAGTTTGCCGCGAATTGATGTGTTTATGGAAGAACGCTTAAAACTTCCCACCAGCATTGCCAATCCTTTTGCGCAAATGCCTTTAGCACCACAGATCAATGCCAAAGAATTATTATTTGAAGCACCCTGTCTGGTAGTTGCTGTTGGTTTAGCATTACGCAGCTTTGATCCACCGCGAGGATAACAGCAAGTGGCACGCATTAATCTTCTTCCTTGGCGTGAAGCGGCGCGACAACAACGTCAGCAAGAGTTTTTAATTGCTGGTGGAATCGCGCTGGGAATCAGTTTAGTTATTGCGCTATTTGTGCATCTGTTTATTGAGGGACAAATCAGTAATCAATTGGCGCTGAATGATTATCTCAGTGCGGAGATTGCTAAACTTGATATTCAAATTAAAGAGATTAAAGATTTAGAGAAAACGAAAGAAGACCTCACTTCGCGGATGGAGGTGATTCAGCAACGGCAAAAAAGTCGCCCGGAAATTGTACGGTTGTTTGATGAATTAGTCACCGCGTTGCCAGAAGGCGTGTATCTCACGCTATTACAGCAAAATGGTTATAGTGTGCGCTTAGAAGGACGCGCCCAATCAAATGCGAGGGTGTCTGCGTTTATGCGTAAAATTGAAACGTCACAAGCGATTGGCAAACCTCGCTTATTGTTAATTGAAAACAAAGAGAAAACAGATACCGGCTTGAGCCACTTTAGCTTGAATTTTAGTCAAATCACTTCCGCCGATGAAGAAGAGAACAAACAGACTAAAAAACCCGCAAAGCCTGTTGCTAAAGCTGCTGCAAAATAACGTCACATTCATCATTATTATGGCGTCTCGTCATGGATTTAAATGACATTGATTTGAATGATCTTGATCTCAGTGGTTTTGGTGAATGGCCAATTCCGGTAAAGGCAGTCACCATTTTAATTGCCTGTATCGCGCTGGGTGGTTTGGCGTACTATTTTGACAGCCAAGAACAACTGCTGCGTTTAGAACAAGCGCAAGAAAAAGAAACGGAATTGCGGATGCAATTTGAAGCCAAACAAAGCAAAGCCGCCAATCTGGATGCGTATCGCCAACAGCTTGCGGAAATGCAGGAATCTTTTGGGGCAATGTTGCGGCAATTACCTGATAAAACTGAAGTTGCCTCGCTGTTAGTTGATGTCTCGCAAACCGGATTGGCAAATGGCTTGAAGTTTGAACTTTTTCAGCCACGAGAAGAATTAGTGAAAGAGTTTTATGCTGAGTTGCCAATTGATATTCGCGTGACCGGCAATTATCACGATTTTGGTCGTTTTATTAGCGGGTTGGCAGCGTTGCCGCGTATTGTGACCGTCCATGACGTTAAAATTATTGCGGCAGCAGTCAAATCAACCAGCGAAGCGAAAAACACGCCAAATCCTATTCCTCAATTAACCCTTGAAGCAACAGTTAAGACGTATCGTTATCTTGAGGAGAGTGGCAAATGATGCGCCGTTGTCTATGGTTTGGGTCGATTGTAGCGTTCTGTATTATACCACTATTTGGTTGTAGTAATAGTGATATGACGACATTAGAAAACTATACGCAAGAAGTGAAACGGCGCAAACCAAGACCAATTGCGCCCTTGCCAGAAATTAAACCGATTGAGACCTTTGTGTATACGCCGGGTGAGCGGCGCGACCCCTTTGTTCCAGACGCACAAGCAATGCCAGTTGAAGAAGAAAAACCGATTGAAAGTGAATTAGCGCCTGATCCAAATCGTCGCAAAGAAGAATTAGAAAATGTGCCGCTAGATTCATTGCAGATGGTTGGAACACTCGATCAAGGTAACGAACGTTGGGCGCTGATTAAAACGAAAGAAGGTATTTTACATCGAGTGAAAGTTGGCAATTATTTAGGATTAAATAACGGACAAATCACGCAAATCAGTGACAGTGATATTAAACTCAATGAAATTGTTGCTGATGTGCCCGGGCAGTGGCAAGAACGCGCCGCCATGATCAGTTTAAGCCCATAACGCGAGGATGTTATTCACATGATTCGACTCATTAACACTCACCGTTGCTTTACGCCACTGGTTTATGCAGTGTTTACACTTTTGTTTTTAGTAACTCCCGCGCAAGCAAGCGAGTTACTGAGTGTGCAGCCCTCGGCATTGCCGGGTAATCAAGTCCAAATTCAACTGACGTTTTCTGCGCCGGTCGCAGTTCCTAAAGATTTTTCTATTCAAGCGCCAGCACGAATTATGCTTGATTTTACTGATGTCACCAGCAAACTTGAGCGGAAATCCATGCCGATTGGTGTTGGCGCAGTGCATAGTTTAGTTGCCGTCACTGCGGTGGCGAATGGGAGTGAACGAACGCGAGTTGTCTTAAATCTGACTGATTCCTTGCCTTATAAAGTCAGTGCCGCAGGAAATCAGGTGACAGTATTGGTGAATGCACAAAATACACCGGCACCGATGGTAATGGATACACCAATCGTTTCCAATTCAATGCCAGCAAATAATCAAGCACCCACTCGTGCAACGACTGCGGCAAATGGCGCAGCAGTGCGGGATATTAATTTTCGGCGCGGCAATAATGGCGAAGGGCGCGTGGTCATTCGGTTGCCGAATGCAAATACTCGCGTTGCTGTGCGTGAAGAAGGCACTCGTGTCTTGGTTGATTTGTATGACACAACCTTGCCGAAAAAGTTATTTCGTCGTTTAGATGTGACTGATTTTGCCACGCCAGTCACTGCGGTTGAATCACGCGCTAATGGTCGCAACGTATTAGTTGAGATTCAAACCAGTGGCGATTTTGATCACATGGCATATCAAACTGATGAAGTGTTTACTTTGGATTTCCGTCAATTAACACCTGCGGAAAAAGAGGAAATGGCACGCAATAAGATGGTGTATGAAGGTGAGCGGTTATCTTTGAATTTCCAAGATATTGAAATTCGCGCTGTGTTGCAGGTGTTGGCTGATTTTACCAATATGAACTTGGTTGCAAGTGATACGGTGCAGGGCAATATCACTTTACGGTTAAAAAATGTACCTTGGGATCAGGCGCTTGACCTCATTCTGAAAACAAAAGGTTTAGATAAGCGGCAGGAAGGCAATGTCATTATGGTGGCTCCAGCGCAAGAGCTGGCAGCACAAGAACAATTGCAAGCTGAATCAATGCAAAAAGTTGAAGAACTTGCGCCATTAAAAACGGAATATATTCAGATTAACTATGCTAAGGCAGCAGATATTTCAGCGTTTTTAACGGGCGGCGAAATTCATAAAGAATCAAAAGCAACCGTCAGTGATTCAACTACGAGTCCGGGGGCTAGTAAAAAAACAACGAACAAAAGTGGCTCAAGAAATACACTCTCTACAGAAAGCGATATTTATAAAGGTTCAATTTTAACGCCCGGTCGTGGGAGCGCCACTTTTGATGAACGTACCAATACTTTGGTGGTGAAAGATACGGCAGTACAAATCAACGAAATTAAAAAAATTGTGGCCCGACTTGATGTGCCAGTGCGTCAGGTGTTAATTGAGTCAAGAGTGGTGATTGCAAATAACGATTTTGCCCGTGATTTGGGAGTGCGCTTTGGCGTTTCCGGTTCGATGGGTTCCGTTGGCAATAATGAGTTGATGGTGACTGGTGGTCAAAATGGCAATCTTGCGGTTGGCGGGTTTGATAAAGGTCCATTTGGTCTCAATCTTGATACTGGAACTCCGTATAACTCAGGTTTAATTGATGCAAATGGCAACCAAACGTTAGTCACCAATCTTCCTGTTAGCGATCCGTCTGGAGCAGTAAACTTTTTACTTGGCAAAGTGGGTTCTTATTTATTGCAACTTGAATTGTCAGCCATGCAGCGCGAAGGGCGCGGTGAGATCGTTTCAAGTCCACGAGTGATTACTTCTGACCAAAGTCAAGCCAGTATTAAAGTCGGGCAAGAAATTCCTTATAAAACTGTGTCTGATGAAGGCACTAAAGTGGAATTTAAGCCAGCCGTTTTACAGCTTGATGTCACGCCACATATCACGCCTGATGATCGCGTGATTATGGATTTATTAGTAAGTAAAGATTCCGCTGATTATGCGAATCAAACAACTGATGGTGTTCCAATTAACACGCGCTCGGTAAAAACGTCAGTATTAGTTAATAACGGCGAAACGGTGGTTTTAGGTGGTGTCTTTGAACGACAAAAGTCGTTTCAAAAAGAACAGGTGCCTTGGTTGGGCGATCTGCCAGTATTAGGGCGTTTATTCAAAAGTGAGGCACGTTTAGATAATAATAACGAACTCCTCATTTTTGTAACGCCGAAGATTTTGAAAGGCGATATGGCAAAAACTGGCAAGCAATAAATCAAATGGACTTTCAGTTAATTCAACAAGACGGTTTAGCGCGGCGCGGGCAATTGCAATTCGAGCGCGGCACGGTCGAAACTCCCGCGTTTATGCCCGTCGGCACCTACGGCACCGTCAAAGCGATGACGCCAGAGGAATTGCGCGATGTCGGCGCGGAAATCATCCTCGGCAACACCTTTCATCTCATGCTGCGCCCGGGCACCGAGGTCATTCGCGCCAGCGGCGATCTCCACACATTCATGCACTGGGAGCGCCCCATCCTCACCGATTCCGGTGGTTTTCAAGTATTTAGCCTCGGCGCGTTGCGCAAAATCACCGAGGCCGGCGTCCACTTCAAATCGCCCATCAACGGCAGTCCGGTCTTTCTCAGCCCCGAGGTGTCGATGCAGGTGCAGCGCGAACTGGGCGCAGACATCGTGATGATTTTTGACGAATGCACGCCGTATCCGGCAACGGCACCGCAGGCGCGAGCGTCAATGGAGCTGTCATTGCGCTGGGCGGCGCGGTCGCGGGCAGCGCACGGCGATAACCCGGCGGCGTTATTCGGGATCGTGCAGGGCGGCATGTATCCGCAGCTCCGCGCTGAATCGCTCGCGGGCTTGATGCAGATCGGTTTTGATGGCTACGCAATTGGCGGGTTATCGGTCGGTGAACCGGAAGCAGAACGCTTGCAAGTGCTTGATTTTCTTGCAGATAAAATGCCGACTGATCGCCCACGTTATTTGATGGGCGTCGGGACGCCTGAAGACCTCGTGGCGGCGGTGCAGCGCGGGATTGATATGTTTGATTGCGTGATGCCGACGCGCAACGCTCGCAACGGTCATCTGTTCACGCAGCACGGCACGGTCAAAATTCGCAACGCCGTTCATCGCACCGCGACTGCGCCGCTTGATCCGTTGTGTGACTGCTACACCTGCCGCCATTACAGCCGCGCTTATCTGCATCATCTTGATAAATGTAAAGAAATCCTCGGCGCTCGGCTGGCAACCATTCACAATCTGCATTATTACCAAACCCTGATGCGCGGGCTGCGCGACGCGATAGCTGCCGGGCAACTTGACGCTTTTGTGCAGGAATTCAAACGCTTGCGCCAGACGCCGGTTGATGCGGATTGACGCGCCAGCCGCTTTTTCATTCTGTCATCCTGACTTGTTCCGATGCCTCAAATCACTCTGTACACCACTTTGATTTGCCCATATTGCCACCGCGCCAAACGGCTATTGAAACGCAAAGGCGTTGTTTTTCAAGAGATTGCGGTTGATCGTGATCCGGCGCAATTTGACATCATGGTCACTCGCAGCCGCCGTTACACCGTGCCGCAGATTTTCATTGATGATCACGCCATCGGCGGTTATGACGATCTGGCGC
The DNA here is from genome assembly GCA_020721065.1 of Thiocystis violascens. Classification (GTDB taxonomy): domain Bacteria; phylum Pseudomonadota; class Gammaproteobacteria; order Chromatiales; family Chromatiaceae; genus Chromatium; species Chromatium violascens_A. Next base: position 166,734 of record DYNM01000001.1, read on the forward strand.
TGCTCGACGAACGCGGCGAACTCGACGCATTGCTGGAGCTGACGCGATGAACGCAGCGAGTGAATTAACCGAATTGCGTTTAGATAAATGGCTGTGGGCGGCGCGGTTTTTCAAAACTCGTCCGCTGGCGGTGGAGGCGATTAACGGCGGCAAAATTCAGGTCAACGGGCAGCGTGCGAAACCGAGCCACAGTGTGCGAGCCGGGCAGCAGTTGACAATTCACAAAGACAGCTTGATCTGGGACATCGAGGTGCTGGCGCTCAATCGTCAGCGGCGACCCGCGAGCGAGGCGGCGTTGCTGTATCGGGAAGAGGAAGCGAGTCGGGAACGGCGAGCGGTGGCGGTGCAGGAACGCCGTGATCTGGGCAGCGGCGATGCGACTAAACCGAATAAACGCGAGCGGCGCTTGATTCAACAATTTACGGGACGCGGTGAGACGAATTGACGGCAATGGTGACCATGAACGGTAAAACTGCGTTGATTACTGGCGCAAATTCGGGTTTAGGCAAGGCGTTGGCGCTGGCGTTGGCGCACGAGGGTTGGCGCGTGGGTTTGGTGGTGCGCAATGCGGAACGCGGCGCAGCGGCAATGGCGGAGATCGCGGCGGCGACTGGCAATCAAGAGTTGTATTTATTTGTTGCAGATTTGGTGGAGCAAACGGAGATTCGCCGCTTGGCTGCCGAGGTCAACGCGCAGTTTGCGCAGTTACATCTGCTTATTAACAATGCGGCAACTGCGTATCCGACGCGCCAGCTCAGTTCTGATGGGATTGAATGCGCATTAGCGGTGAATCATTTAGCGCCATTTTTATTAACGCATTTATTATTAGAACTTCTAAAATCCAGTGCGCCAGCGCGAATTGTGACGGTCGGTACGCGCATGAATACGGCGCTGGAATTCAATGATTTGCAGTGGGAGCGGCGGCGCTATCGGCAACAACAGGCGTATGGACAGTCGAAACTTGGCAATTTGCATTTCACGTTCGAGCTGGCGCGACGGTTGGATGGCAGCGGAGTGACGACCAATTGTGTGTTTCCGGGCGTATTTCGCTCGAATCTCGGCGGCACTGACGGGGCGCAGGGGTGGTTTTGGAAGTTGGTGGCACTGCTGTTGGGCTGGGCGCTGCCGACGCCGGAACAGGCAGCATTGCGGGTGTTGTTTGTGGCCACTCATCCGCTGGTGGGCGGAATCAGTGGCACTTATTTTGGGAACCGCAAACCGTTACAGGCTCCGGCGCAGGCGTTGGATGTGCGTGCCAATCGGCAATTGTGGCGAGCCAGTGAAATGCTGACCGGTCTCTTGCCGTTGGCACCCAGTCCGCTGCGCCAGCTCAGGCTGTGACGGACAGCCCGGTTTGATAGGTTGAGGAAATGCCGGCGCGAGACTGTTGCTGCGCCGGTTGTGCCAGCCCATACGCATCCATCAATTGCATGATGCGCTGTTGCAACGCATCCCCAGTACTTTTACTGCTACCAGTCGTCGAAGTGGTGGACGCGGTCGCAGTGGTCGTCTCATCAGCAGTTGTCGTCGCAGCGGTTGCTGTCGTTGTGGACTCGGTTTGACTGGTCAAAATCACCGCTAACGATTCTGCCGCACTAACGACGCCATCACCATTGGTATCGCTCGGATCAAGCAAGGTTGCTGCCGTCGTGGTATCCGTCGCTTCAGCAGGAGGTGGCGGCGGAGGTGGACCGCCGCCGGGTCCACCAGGACCGCCCATACCGCGCCCAGCACCAACATCCATGCCCTGAGCATATTGAGCGCCGTCTGCCAAATTTTGCAGAGCGCCCGCAATTTCCTCAGCGGTTGCTTGGCCATCTTGATTGCCGTCAAAGGCAGAAAACACCTCTTCAGCATCCGGCACTGTCGTCGTGCTATTGGGCGCAGTCTGCGCAAAAGCAGCTTGTAAATCAGCAACATCGAGATAACCTTTACCTTCGGTATCCAGATTTGCCACAAGCGTTTCAGCCGCTTTCAACGGTTCTGGGCGTTGTATTCGCGCCAGATTGGGCATCATTGATGCACCACCAATTGCATTAACCATTACAGCCTCCGTATTCGTATCAATAACACTGAGCGCAGTTTTTGCTCAACCCCATCACATCTTTAGTATAGAACACACTCCCATTTTACTCCTCGCAAGGTGGACGATAATTTGGGTCTTTGGGATTAAGAAAAATGAAATGAAATTGTCCCGGTTCAATTTCCACATAATCCATCGTTGCTTGATCAAGTAACAACGCCTGCTCCGGCGTCATGACTACCGCAATCCCTTCACAATTCAAGCGAATATCATCCTCAGTGTATTCATCAAATCCCATCCGATACACAATTTCTCCATCTGGCTGCTGGGCTGCTGCCAATCGTAATGACATTCCCTCAGTGCCGCCTTGATGTGCCGCTTTCAATACCTGCGCGGCAGCAGTTGCTGTGAGCTTAAACATTGCAAATCCTGATCTGTTAAAAAGCAAGTCATCCGAAAGTATGCCACGCTTTGCACGGTGCTGGCGCTCAACGCCAGCATTTGCGCTCGGCAGTTGCAACTGACAACTTGTTGGCTATGGATAGCACTATCAAGGTAAGAGTTGACGACCTTAGTGACAACCTAGATACTCACTGACGTAAGACGAACGATAAAAATACTGTTTTACTATCCTTAACGAGGAGGTTATTGATGATTCGGCGTATTGTTATTTCCAGCGGATTGCTGTTAGCGTTTTTATTCAGTCCCAGCATATTCGCTGCTGGTTTTTCACCATTCGTTCAAATCGCAACGGTACCTGCCGTGTGGAAAAACGGCAAAGTAGATGCAGCGGCAACCTATAAACGAGCGGCTGATATTGCATTTACAATTGCTGCCTTTGTTGTTAAAAAAGATGAATCAACGTTAGGTTTAACAGAAAGCAATTGGGTATTAGGTGGCGTGGCAGAAGGTGCAACCGTTAAAGATACTGATATTAAAGCAGCCATTTTAGATGTTCCTACCCATTTACCCATCAATCCCAATCTTCCTATTTCGGCAACCAACACTAAAAAGATCAACATTCTTGAAGTGTGCAATCAGATTTTTGCAAGTAAAGCATTGGGCGTCACCCCGATAGTTGGCACCACTCATGTTGCCAATGGTCATTTACATGCCACCGCTTTACCTTGTGAAGTGGCTGTCTATGCAGATGAATACGATATTAAAATTGAAATGCTCAATGCCGAAGCAATTTTCAGTTTATTCTTTACGGATGTGTTATTCGGTAAACAGATGCAAAATCAAGCCTTCGCTACAGAACTGCAAAAGTTACCAGCGCAAGTCAACGCAGAATTACCAGCAATTGTTTATCAAGCACTCACTGATGCAAAAATTGCCTATTTAGCAGATGATTGGTCAAAAGGACCTTGGTTTAGAGATGAGTGGGATATGGTACGCGCTTTGTTATCAACGCCGATGAATTCACCGTATGTTCATTTCACTTATACCAAAGCGGATGGCAAGGTCTTTTCAGATGATGACGTGCTAACGGTAGCAAAAACGATTATTGCCACCTTGACTGTGAATGGTACTGCTGGCGCGGGTATTCACGATGCAGCATTAGAAGCGCAATTGAGCACTGGTTCACAATGGCGATCAGCACGCCCAGCTCCATTATCATTACCTGGTGGAATTAAACTGATTGAAGGTTGCTCACCGCTATATGCAAAACAAGCACTGACTACTGGTTTTTATCACGCCACCGCCTTGCCGTGTGAATTGGCAGTAGTGAAAACTGCGGATAGCAAGCAGCTTCTTATTAGCTTCCTCGATCCGCATTTTATGTTTAACGCTTTATTTTCAGATGCGTTTGACCACATGAATGATGAACAACTTGCCGCGTTTGCAACCTTACCTGATGTGGTATTAGATGATTTGCAAATCATTGTTGATTATGCGCTTAACGAGAAATTACCCGCTAAAGGAATTGAACTAAAAGCGCCCGTTTCTTTCTATTACGATATGCTGCCATTCTGAGCAGCGCACCGCGTAATAAACGCAATAAAAAACACGCTGCCGCGTGTTTTTTAGTCTCCAGCTTTTACAACAGTTAGTTAATACTACAGTAAATCAAACAACGACATTTTGTTCATTTCAATGTAAGTTTTTTGCGCAGCTTCTAACACGACTTCTTGCAATTTGAACCGGCTGATTGCTTCTGCATAATCAAGATCGCGTACTTCAGAACGAGTATTAGATAAATCTAAAACACGTTCCGCGTTTAGTTCAGTTTGCGTATCTAAAGTGGCTAAACGCACGCCAACAGTGGTGCGAATTTCACTCAATTGTGCCAAGCTAGAATCAACATTGCGCAAGGCAATACTGCTGGCTTTTGATAGCATTTCACGATCTTCAGTTGGCAATAGTGATTGCTCAAAGGCACTAGCAATGTCTTCTAAGGTTTGAAAAATACTGACTTGCGTGACCGGACGCGAAATGATTTCGTCGCCATTAGCAGGTGCGCCATCAATTGTGATTTGACGTCCAGCAAATTCAATGGGTTGATTCGCAGGCGTCGGTGGTACAAAGGTTCCACCTGCGTCGGTGCTGCCATATTTACCGCTGATCAACGCACCGTTGCTGTCGCGCACAGCGTGATCATCCATATCCAACACGTCATATTCCACTGCGCCCGGATGTGTTGCCGGATAGCTGAATTTAATTCGCAGTGTCTGATCGGCGCTATTGAGTGCGTCCTCTAAATCGCCACTTGCTACCGATGTCACCTCCATCGTGCCGGTGTTGGTCGCTTTTGGAACGGCTTCTGTTAATAACCCGCTGCGTTCGGGAATCGCCATAAATACGGCTTCACCAGTATCACCAACCTGAATTTGTCGGTTGTTGGTGATGTCAATGGCGCGTACCGAACCCGCACCAGCAGCTCCTACATACGACACCACGCCTTTATCGCTGACGACAAACGGCTCCGTATGTGAACGAGTACCTGCAAAAAGATATTCACCGTTGGCTTCTTTAAAGTTTGCAACACCAATTAAATCTTCGCGCAATTCGCGGATTTCTCGCGCCATAATCGAGCGATTTTCATAAATATAGGTATCGTTATTTCCAGCAACGACTAATTCACGGACACGCTGTAAAATGTTTTGGCTGGCTTCAATTTGTGCTTCTTCCTGCTCTAAACGCGGACGCGCTAAATCGTTATTACGTTGATATTGTTCTGCGATTTTAATAGCAACATCTAATTGCACTGTTTGTGCAGCGGCGCTCGGATCATCAGCCGGGGTTAAAAACGTGCGCCCAGTCGATAATTGTAAATTCGTTTGATTCAATTTAGACTGGGCGCGTTGCATGGTCGCCAAATTGGAATTGAAAATTTGAGGAGTTGAGATACGCATTGTTGACTCCGTTTAACCACGCACCGCGTTCAATAAGGTGTCAAATATCGTGCTGCTGGTCGTAATCACTTGTGCAGCAGCTTGATAGGCTTGTTGAAAGCGAATTAAGTTGGCTGCTTCTTCATCGAGATTAACGCCAGACACTGCTTCATGTTGGGCTTGCGCGGCGCTCAATAAGGTTTCATTGGCTTCGTGCGCAATTTGCATGTGATACGTTTCAGAACCAATATCAGACAGCAAACTGTTATAGCTGCCGTGAAATGTTTCTTCACCGCGTACCAAAAACGCATCTTGCAGCGCAGTCATCGCCAGCATGTTGCGATTGTCACCATTGCGCCCTTTGCTCAGATCGAGCGTGAACATGTCATACGCATCGGGTTCGCCTTGAATATCCACCTCCCAACCGTCACCCACCACTGTCGTGGTTTTGGGTTCTTCGGTTTCCAGCGCCGTTTCCGTGACCGCAACCGTGAACACATCGCCATTGTCCGGGGTGCCGCGAATCCGCATTTCCCAACCTTGGGTCGCAATGGTGGTCACGCCCGAGGGATCAAGCGTGAAGCGTTCACCGCCGACGCTAAATTGCTGTTTAGCAGCATCAAAACTGACCAAAGTGCTGGGGTTTAAGCCGATTTGATCGGGATTGGTGATGCGGAAACTTTCCACCGTTGCCCCGCCCACTTCGGCACCATCGCTGATGCTGACCAAATTGACGGCATCGGCATCTTCATTCACCACGATTGCAGCCGGTTTGGCGCTCGCGGCACTGGCATCAGTGATGCGCAGATCAATCAACTGAGCATCACCAGTGTTGTCCGCGTCCGCCAACACGCCCGACGCGGCGGCGATGGCTGCGGGATCATCAATGATGACTTCCACTTCACTGGACACCGTGCGGGTCGGCTGAATCAACCAAGTATCACCATCTTCGGGAGCGCCAGCCAAAATCGCTGCTGGATCAATTTGCAACCCGTCACCAATGAGCAAATCTGGCTGCACGGGATCAGGTGTCAAGGTGACGACTTCATTGGACGGCTGGCGCGTCAAATAAAAATTCCCGCTGTGATATTGCAGGCGGTAATCGCTGGCGCTCAAAGCGGCAACATCGACAACCGTCACCGTTGGCAGCGCGATCTCGGCATTCGTAGGCTTGGGATACACCTCAACTGCGGGTTGCGTAAACAGAGCGCCGCCCACCTCACCGTTTAAGTCCAGCCCCAGCTTGTTTTGTTCATTAAAGCGCGTCGTCAACGTCAGCCCGATCAAGCCCAGCGTGTTTTGGGCAACATCAATGACATTGGTACGACTGTCGATCAAGCCACCGAGTTTGCCGCCGCTGAGTTGGCGGGTGACATTTGCGGGCGCACCGTTGGCGTTGACTTGCAGACCAATATCCACGTTGACCGGATCGCCGCTGAGATGATCGGTCAACAATTTGCGAGCATTGTTGCCCATCACCAGCGTTTGCCCATTGCCCGCAAACACGTTGACCGCGCCGTCGTCTTCCATCGTGATGCTGATGTCAACTCTCTCGGCCATCTGGTTGAGCAACAAATCACGTTGATCGAGCAGATCATTCGGCGGTCCGCTGGTGCCCATAAATCCGCCGCTAATGCGACTGTTGAGATCGGCCACTTTTTGCGCAAATTGGTTGAGTTCTCCCACCGTTGCTTCAATCTGCCCGTTAATCAAACTGCGCTGTTCATTGAGTTGCTGATTCACAGTGTTGAGACGTCCGGTGAACGATTCCGCCGCTGCCAACAAGGTGATGCGAGCGGGAAGCGAGGTGGGATCATCGGCAACGTCTTGAAGCGCGGCGGAATAACTGTTTAATACCGGCGTCAAGCCCGTTGTTTCATCGGCAAGCAAATTATCGACGCGCTGCGCGAACTCCAAACGGACGCTAGTATTAGCGTTGATCGTGATGGTGTTACGCAGTTGAGTATTGACGAGATTGTCGCTAATTCGCTGCACACTGGTGAGGCGGACACCTTGACCGATGTAATAACCAACATGTTTTTGCGGTGTCTGCTGCGTCAATTCCACCCGTTGGCGGCTATAGCCTTCGGTGGTCGCGTTAGAAATGTTATGGCTGGTGGTGGCGAGGGCACTTTGGGAAGCCATGACCCCAGAAACGCCCGTGCTGAGAATACTCATCGCAATAACCTTAGTTGATCGACGCACAGCAAACTGCCGTGGTCAGCCCAGCAAGCGCATCTCGCGGCGCATCATTAACCCCCCGCAAGGACTGAAACATTAACTCTCAGTGGTTTTATCGGCGCGAACGCTGGAGACTTGAGATGTCGCTACCACGTCAGAAGCGTTAAAGCTGCCAAATCGGTCACGAATTCCCAACACTTTAGCCGCATAACGCGGATCGGTCGCATAACCCGCTTGCTGTAAACCGCGAATAAAATCCGCGCCGTTAGTGCTCGCCAACGCTTTCCCATAACGCGGATTGCGGCGCAAAAAGTTCACATAATCCACAAACGCATCCGCCGGACTCTCATACGCACGAAATTTTGCCCGCTCGCGCTGCGCCACTCCGTTGCGATATTCCAGCGTCCCCACTGCGACCGAAGCGCCTTCCCAACGCGAATCAGCTTTGATTCCAAACAAATTAAAACTGCTGCTGCCATCAGCGCGGCGCGGAATATGTTTACCCCAACCGGTTTCTAACGCGCTCTGCGCCAGCAACACGTCCGTATCCATTCCCAACGTCTGCGCCGCCTGCTGCGCAAACGGCTTGAGATACGCCACAAACTCCGCCGGACTGCGCGGCGGCCACTGCGCCTGACCTTGAAAAGTGGTCAACGGCTTCACCTGAGTTGACGACCCGCTGGCAGTTGTGGACGCAGCGGCTGGCGCAGCAGCGTCAACACTTTGGCGGTGCAGCGGTTTCAGCGCCTGATTGCGCTCCGGCAAGCGCAAGGTCGTCGGATCACGCTCACCGCTCACCGTCGTCGCGCCAGCACTGACTCCGGTGGGAGAAAGCTGGCGCATCAACAATTTGCGCAAGCCCAGCCCTTCACCTTGGCTCAACGCCGCTGCAATCTGTTGATCGTGCAGCTCTTGGTACATTTTGCTTTGTTCAGAATCAAAGATGCCATCGCCAGACGAAGCCGAGCGCATCTGTTTGAGCATTTGCCCAGTCAACAGCCCTTCAAAGGCGCGTGCGGTGGCTTCTAGTGCGGCGGGATCGCCATTGCGGGCAGAGGTTGCCAACGGCTGCAAGCTCTTCGGGTCGCTCACCAGCCCGCCGCTCGCGCCAGTCGTCGGCGCGGGAGCGGTGGTCAACAGCCGAGTTCCAAAAGGTGCGGTAGCGGACAACATGACGGCTTAAATCACAATCAGCTCGGCGCGTAACGCCCCGACTTCGCGCAACGCATCGAGAATGGCGACCAAATCACCGGGTGCTGCGCCGACGGCGTTAATCGCCTGCACGATGTCGCCCAGCGCGGTGCCGGGCGCAAACAGAAACATGCGGTTTTTCTCTTGTTTCGTAGCCACTTGACTCTCGCTGGCGGTGGCGGTGCGTCCTCCTGAGCGCGGATTAGGCTGCGATACCAGCGGTGTTTCTTCAATCGTGAGGGTGAGATTGCCGTGCGTGATGGCGGCAGGTGTGACCTTGACATCCGCGCCAATCACCAGCGTACCGGTGCGGGAATTGATGATGACGCGAGCGGGTGGTGCGCCGGTGGCGACGTTGAGATTTTCCAGCGCCGACATAAATGCCACCCGTTGCCCGCGTTTGGTGGGAGCGCGTACCTGCACTGAAGAACCATCCAGCGCCTCGGCCACGTCCTTGCCAAAGCTGCGATTGATCGCCTCCACCATTTGCGCGGCGGTGGTGAAATCCGGTCGCCGTAAATTGAGCACCAGCGCGTTGCCATCACCAAAGGTATTTGGCACCTCACGCTCCACCGTCGCGCCGTTGGGAATCCGCCCCACGCTGGGAACGTTGACCGTGATGCTGCTGCCGTCTTTACCTTCCACGCCAAAACCGCTAACGATGAGATTGCCCTGCGCCATCGCGTACACCTCGCCGTCAACGCCTTTTAATGGCGTCATCAGCAAGGTGCCACCGCGCAAACTTTTGGCATTGCCCATAGAAGAAATGGTGATGTCGAGCCGTTGTCCGGGTTTGGCAAACGGCGGCAAGTCGGTCGTAATCATCACGGCAGCGACGTTTTTGAGCTGCGGATTAACGTTGGGTGGGATGGTGACGCCGAGCTGACCGAGCATGTTTTTCAGGCTTTGCACGGTGAACGGCGCTTGCGTGGTTTGATCGCCGGTGCCGGTGAGACCGACCACTAAACCGTAACCAATCAATTGGTTATCGCGGACGCCAGCGATGGTGGCGAGGTCTTTGATGCGTTCGGGAGTGCCCAATTCATTGGGATTAAACGATTCATTGCCGGCGGAGAGTTGGGTCATGCCGCAACACAGCCCAATCAAGCACAGGTGGCGGAGGAAGTGGCTGAATTGACGCATGGCGAACCTCGCTGTGGGGGTGTCGCCGCTGCTGGTTTAGAACGGCCACACCGGATGATTGAAGAATCGTGATAACCAGCCGGGGGTGTTGCTGTCTTGAAGGGCACCGGTGCCGCCGTAATACAGTTGCGCATTGGCGACTTGAATCGACTGCACGGTGTTGGTGGCGCTGATGTCAACCGGACGAATGATGCCGCGTAACCGCACGAATTCATTGCCTTGATTGATGCCGAGCCATTTTTCGCCCTGCACGACCAGATTGCCGTTTGGCAACACTTCAGCGACGGTGACAGTGATTTCGCCGCTGAGTTGATTGCTCTGGCTGGAATCACCGGCTCCATCAAAACTGCCGTCATTGGCGCTGCTGGCGCTCAAAATCGGCAATCCGCCTGGGATCACATCGCGTCCAGCAATATTAAGACCACCAATGCTCATATCGTTTGATGAGCTTTTTGTCGTCGTGGTTGCTGTCGATTTTTTGGCGTTCGTGCGTTCTGCCAACTGCACCCGCACCAGATCGCCGACGCGACGCGCTTTGTAATCTTCAAATAACCCTTGACTGCGGGTGGCTTGATAAATCGCGCCATGATTGGCGGCAGATGGCAGCGGCGGTTGTGGCGGGATCGGACGATAGTCTTGTGAATCGCCGGGTTGTGTCGGCGTGAGCGCAGCGCAGCCGCTCAAGCCGAGCGCGATGAAGAGCAGTGTGGAGCGCGTGAGCTGGCGCATGGCAAGCAGAAGTTGGGATTAGCGAGCGAGGTTGTTATTGACGAATTGGAGCATCGAATCGGCGGCAGCGACGGCTTTGGAATTGACCTCATAAGCCCGCTGCGTTTCGATCATGTTGACCAATTCTTCCGCCATGTTGACGTTGCTGGTTTCCAACGTGCCCTGCACAACAGTACCGATGCCATTTTGACCCGGATTTGCGGACTGCGCGGTGCCAGAAGCGCCGGTTTCGATGTAGATATTTTCGCCCATCGCCTGCAAACCGGCGGGGTTGACGAAATCAGCGAGCTGGATCGTGCCGATCTCTTGTCCGGCTGCCTCGCCGGGAATCTGCGCGGAGACAGTGCCATCTTTGCCAATCGTCACCGACAGCGCGTTGGCGGGAACCGTCAAGCCCGGCTGCAACGGATAGCCGTTCGACATGACGATCTCGCCGTCAGCATTGAGCTGAAAAGTGCCGTCACGGGTGTAACCCATCTCGCCGCTGGGCAACAACACTTGAAAAAATCCGCGCCCTTCGATGGTCATATCGAGCGCATTTTCGGTTTGCACCATGCCGCCCTGCGTGAACAACTTTTCAGTAGCGACGGTGCGCGAACCCATGCCGAGCATCAATCCTGAAGGAAGCTGCGCCTGTTGCGTTGCCTGCGCACCGGGCTGGCGGATGGTTTGATAAATCAAGTCTTCAAACACCGCCCGACTCTTTTTGAAGCCGTTGGTGTTGACGTTCGCCAAATTGTTGGCGACCACCGCCATGCGCGTTTGCTGCGCGTCGAGTCCGGTTTTAGCGATCCAAAGTGACTGATTCATAAAAATTCCTCGCAGTTAGGCGTGGCGCTAACTGCCGCTAATTCCCAGCAGGCGATTGTGATTTTGTTCGATGTTGTTGGCAGCATCCATCATCTTGATTTGCAACTCAAAATTGCGTGACAGATCAATCATCTCCGCCAGCGCCGACACCGTATTGACGTTGCTACTTTCCAACGCGCCACTGATCACGCGCATCGTGGCATCGGCTGGCAGCGCCTGCCCGTTCCTCGCCCGAATCAAGCCATCTTCACCGCGAAACAACGCTTTAAGATCAGGATTTACTAACCGAATGCGATCAATGGCGGTTAGCGCGTTGGCACCAGAACCGCCGGGGCGCACTGTGATCGTGCCATCGGTGCCAATTGCAAAGGCTTCATTGGGCGGCACGGCAATCGGTCCGCCGCCGCCGAGCACTGCTAAACCGCGCTCGGTGCGCAAAATGCCAGTTGAATCAACGTGAAAGTTGCCAGAACGGGTGTAGGTTTCGGTGCCATCAGGCGCTTGCACCGCGATAAAGCCGGGACCATCGAGGGCAACGTCCAGCTCGCGTCCGGTGCTTTGCTGCGCACCGAGCGAAAAATCAATTGCCTCATCGCGCACCTGCACATAATCCCGGGAATCAAATACGGGGCCGCGAACTGGCACGGTATAGGCGTCACCCAAGGCTTGGCGAAAACCATGCGTATTGGCATTCGCCAAATTTTGGTGATTGATTGCCTGCGCATAGAGGTTTTCTTTTGCGCCCGACATTGCGAGATAGAGAAAACGATCCATGATTCAAATGCTCCGGCAATCAATGTTGTATTCAAATGACTATTGCAGATTCAAAATAGTTTGCACCATTTGATCCGCAGTAGAAACCGTTTTTGCATTTGCCTGATAATTGCGCTGCGCAGTGATGAGATTCACCAATTCTTCAGCAACATCAACATTAGAGGCTTCGAGGGCACCAGATTGTACTGAACCGAGTTCGCCATTACCGGGCGCGTCATAGGTATGTTCACCAGACTCAGCAGTTTCAATCCAAGCGTTATTCCCAACCACCTGTAATCCTTGCGGGTTATTGAAATTCGCCAGCGCCACCTGTCCTAATGCTTTCGATTGACCATTCGTATAGCGAGAAAACACAATACCGTTGGAGTCAACTTCAAGACCACTTAAACGTCCCACTGCGTTACCATTCTGACTCAATTCATTCACCGTATATTGCGTTCCGAACTGCGTCATACCAGTGAAGTTGACATAAATTGTGGGGTCTACTAATGGTGGAACAATATCTGGATTCTGCACGGTACCAATCTGAGCGCCATTGTCAGGTTCGTACAGTGATAAATCTGGAAACGCAAACGCTTGCAATTCATCTGCTGCCGGTGCCACTAAATTGCCAGTGGTATCAAATTCCAATGTTATTGGAGTGAGTGTGTTAGGACTTGCGGGATCAGCCCAATCACCTAAATCCGTGTAAACGTTCCATGTCAATGGCGTTTCTGTTTTTTGGAAATAAAACGTCATATTACGCGGCAATCCTAACGTATCGTATACCGTTGCCGAAGTTGAATAGTTGTAAGTATCTGGATCGTTTTGATTGAATGTTACCAAGGTGCCATTGATATCACGGATTGCCTCAGCATCAGAACGCAGGTTGATTTTAGAAACGACCTTGCCAGTGGATGTTGGCGGAAAATTCTCCAATGGCAGTTGTAAACTTTGTAAGTTACCAACATCGAACTCTGGATCATTCAACTCTGGTACAAATACGCCCTCAGTCACTGCATAAAGATTGTCATCTTTACGCGGATAAGTCTGTAATTTTTGTCCTTGGCTGTTAACAACATAACCATCTTGATCCACCTGAAACGCACCAGCGCGGGTGTAAGATTTACTGCCGTTTTCATCCATGATAAAGAAGCCTTGCCCACTAATTGCCAAATCCATGACATTGTCACTGTAATCGAGTGAGCCTTGGGTAAACTGCTGTGGCGTTGCGGCTAATCGCGCTCCAGAACCAATTGCCGTTTTACTGATGCTGCCATAAGACTGAACAAATAAATTAGCAAACTCAGCGCGAGATTCCTTAAATCCTACCGTGCCAGAATTCGCAATGTTGTTGCCAGTGACTTTCAGGTCTGCTGACGCAGCATTTAATCCTGTCAATCCGATATTAAAAGACATGTGATATTCTCCTGTTTCATTCAAAAGCAGTGGCTAAAAAACAAACTAACCAATACGATAAACATCGGCAAAACTGATATTACCAAGCCCTTTAACATTGAGCTTCAAACCGCCGCTTGTGCTGTCGTAGGCTACATTCTTTATCTGACCATTCAACAACGTTTCAAATGCTTCTGTTTTACCATCAACTTGACCGGTAATTTGAAACGTATAAGCGCCAGCCGGTGCCGGGTTGCCACTATTATTCAATCCATCCCAGCTAAATTCTTGTAATCCTGCACTTAAACGACCAAGATCAACATTACGAATCAACTGCCCACTGGCATCAGTAATGCTTACAGTTACTCCTTGCGTTGACGAAGGCAAATCAACTGCGCCATTGATTCCCTCCCCTTCAGACAAGGTCGCGGATTGCGCGGGTGCAAGCACATTTTTACTCACTAACACTGCCGCTTGCAGCGCCTGACTTTGATTTAATGATAAAGACAGGGCGCTAAATTCTTTGGTTAATGATTCAATACCCGTGACGGTTGAAAATTGCGCCATCTGACCAAGAAATTCGCCATTTTCCATTGGTGCTAATGGGTCTTGATTAGTCAACTGCGTGGTCATTAACTTAAGAAAATCTGCTTGTCCAAGTGATTCTTTATTTTCTTTCACTGCTGTAGTTGGCGAATAAGTCGTTAATCCGATTCCGGTGTAGGCTTCTGCGGATACATTTGCCACTATTGATGCTCCTAATTTTGACCAACTTGCAGGGTACGTTGTAATAATTGGCGGGCAGTCGTCATTACTTCCACATTAGCTTCATAGCTGCGAGATGCTGACATCATATTTGCCATTTCTTCAACCACGCTAATTGCTGGTCGAAAGACGTAACCGTCGCCATTCGCTTGTGGATGATTCGGTTCATAGGTTGGAATTGGTTGTGCTGGAGCGTCAACAATATCAACCACGCGCACTGGCATTGCCGCTTGATCGGGGTCTTCTTTATCCAAAATCGTTTGGAATAACACCTGTTTGGATTTATACGTTGTATCCGGTGTTTTAGAGGCAGTATTCGCATTTGCTAAATTCGATGCAACCGTATTTAAGCGAATAGATTGCGCAGTGAGCGCCGAGGCGGAAGTATTAAAAATACGAAATAAATCACCACTCATGGCCTTACTCCTTGCGCAACGCAGCGCGAATTCCAGAAACGCGGCGACTTAAAAATTCAAGTGTGCTTTGATAGTGCATTGCATTATCTGCAAATGCGGCACGTTCTAATTGCGGATCAACGGTATTCCCATCAAGTGCTGGTTGCGCCGGAATACGATATAACAATGTTGGAGTGGCATCGACAGTGCGTCCGGGTAACTCCAAATGATTTGCCTGCGTTTTTATAATGTCTAATGTATTTCCTTTATCAACCAGCGTGGTTAATAAACCGCGCACATCAAAATCGCGTGACTTATACAATGGCGTATCGGCATTGGCGATATTCGATGCCAATAATTCAGTGCGATGCGCCTGTAATGTCATTGATGCCGGCAAAATGCCAAATGCTTTATCTAATGACAGGCTCATATCTGAATGCTCATTACCAGTGAATGCGTATGGTTCTGTAATGACATAGGAATCAGCAAAGGTTGTGCCAGTTGGGTTCAGGAGATGCCAATTCATCGTGGCGTTGTCGCGCTATTACAGCCACCAATGCTGTTATCGGCTGCTGAGGATGTCCGCTTGAGCGGCGGGGATGGAAATGAAAAAAGCTGAGGGAAAAGCGTTAGTTAACGTCGGCGCAACATTGAACCTTGCGGGGTGCGCAGAATTTCAAACGCATCGGTGTAGGAGCCAACTGCTTCAGAAGCGCCAACAAATAGGTAACCACCGGGATCCATCTGGCGGGCAATGCCGTCAAAAATCCGACGTTTGGTATCGGTTGAGAAATAAATCAAAACGTTACGACAAAATACAATCTCAAATTTGCCCAGCGCCGAGTAAGAATCCATCAAGTTGAGTTTTTGGAAGCGCACTCGTTGCTGAATGTCTGTTTTGATGCGATGTCCATTGGGTACGGTTTCAAAAAACCGTTGCCGCCGTTCCGCACTTAGCCCGCGCACGATGCTGAGACCGTCATAAATCCCTGACCGCGCTTGTGCTAACACGCCTTCTGACAAGTCAGTCGCCAAAATACTGACTGGCACCAACTTTTGCGGATGACTGCTTTCCCATTCGTTCACGATCATGGAAATGCTGTAGGGCTCCTGACCGCTTGAGCAGGCTGCCGACCAGATGCGAATCGGCTTTTGTTTAGCGGCCAGCTCAGGAAAGACGATTTGTCGAAGCATTTCAAACGGATAGTTATCACGAAACCATGAGGTTTCATTGGTAGTCATCGCGTCGATGACCCGTGATTTCAATGTCGGGTCTGCCGAACGCCGCAAGGCACGCAACAGGTCTTCAACCTTGGCGAAGGCGAATTCATCGAGCAGACGCGACAGGCGACTAGAGACGAGATATTGACGGTTTTCTCCGAGCACTAAACCACAGCAATCAGCAAGAAATCGGGAAAACTCGGCATAATCCTGCGCATCAATCACGGCTAAACCTTCGTGCTATAGACATCAATTAAGAAAACAACAGCGGCGCCCAGCAGCATCATATCGGAGCGCGGCAAATTGCAGTATGCGCATCAATTATGCTGGTCGCGCATGTTTAAGCACCGTTGATGCCAACTCATCAGGATCAAATTTAGCTAAAAACGCATTGGCACCTGCACGCTTGACCATGTCGTGATTGAATTGACCACTGAGTGAAGAATGCAAAATGACATGCAAATCTTTTAACTGATTATTTTCCCTAATTTTGCGGGTTAAGGTGTAGCCATCCATGCGTGGCATTTCAATATCAGCGATCACCATTTCAATCGTCGAATTAACCAAATTTTCAGCCGCAAGCTCTTCGAGATATTGCAGTGCAGAAGCGCCATCAGAACGTGTTTCGGTGCGGAATCCCATTTCTAAAATAGCGCGTTCAATTTGTTTTCGCGCTACCAATGAATCATCGACAATTAAAATTCGCCGGTCGTGATCTAACGGTTTTGCTTGTTTTTGTACTTCATCAGAAACGTCGCTTTTCAAATGATTGATTTGCGCAAAAACGCGCTCAACATCAATAATTTCTACTAAACGATTGTCTACTTCTGTCACCGCAACAAGATAACTTTCGCGTTCCGTGCCACGCGGTGGTGGTTTTACGGTTTCCCAATTCACATTCACAATGCGATCAACCGCTGATACCCAAAATCCTTGCACGGAGCGATTAAATTCAGTCACGATCACTTTTGCATCGAGATCATCAGATGCTGGTTGTCCAGCCAAGCCAATTGCGAGCGCCAAATCAATCACGGATACCGTGCGTCCGCGAATGTTAGCGACGCCGCGCACCGTTGGATTGGAGCCGGGCAAATGACGCAAGGTGGGTTTGGCAATGACTTCACGCACCTTAAATACGTTGATACCAAACGCCTGTTTATTGCCTAGGTGAAACAACAATAATTCCATGCGATTATGACCAACCATACGAGTACGTTGGTCAATATCATCAATAAAATGACTCATCAACAGTCCCCCAGATCAACAGTGATCGTGTTTAAGTCTAACAGGATGAGCGCGGCGCTTCTCGGTCGCCAGCGTTTCCGGTTGCAAGGGTTGCGGGCTTGGCTTGGGATCGGTCTGCTCCTGTGCAGTGCCAGTCTCAGTGCCCAAATCGCGGGTACGGAAACAGCGGCCATCGAACCATTGGAGCGGATTATGACGACGGTACGCACCTTTGTGTTGGCATCACTCGGTGACGCGGCAACAACTGCTACGCGGATTGACATCGGTCAATTAGATAGCCGGTTGCGCCTTGCCCGCTGTGCGCATCTGCCGACGGCTCAACTTGCACCCGGTTCGCGTTCCCTTGATAACGGTACCGTCAACATTCGCTGCACGGCTCCGGTGACATGGTCAATTTTCGTGCCAGTGCGGGTGGAGCGAGAAGTGGCGGCGGTGGTGGTCACGCGCCCGTTGTCGCGCCAGCAGGTGATTACTGCCGCTGATGTGCGTTTAGAAGCGACCAGTTCGGCACAACTCGCTAACGGCTATTTCGACACGCCAGAAAACGTGATCGGGCTGCAAACAAAACGGGCGCTGCTGCCCGGGCAGGTGCTCAATGATGCGCTACTCACGCCCGCCAAGGTGGTGAAACGGGGACAACAGGTCACGTTGATTGTGGTCACGCCCGGCGTGACGGTGCAGATGAAAGGGGAAGCGTTGGAAGACGGGGCGGTGGGGCAACGGATTCGGGTGCGCAACAGTACTTCTAAGCAGATTATAGAAGGTGAAATTGAGGCGTCGGGGATGGTGCGATTACAGTTGTGAACTGCCACAACACTGCGAACTGGTCTACAGTTTTCGTCTCACCAGTCGTTATTGAACGCAAGACTCGTGTTGATGCGGATCACAACTTTTTTCTAAAACCCAATGAAACGGAGGCAGCGAGACGAGCGACCTCACTGCGCTACGCCCAGGGAGTTATCCGCCCTGTTCTAAAGGTCGCGTTTTCGCGTAAAAAATTATGAACATCAATAGCATAAGCAGCATCAGTCGTCGCAATGAGGTGTCATCCTCAACCAGCAAACCGCAGCTCACTGAACCAACCAGCGCCGCGCCCACCGTGAAAGGTGGCGTTACCACCGAGTTGCTTACCCTAACGCCAGCAGCACGCTCCCTGACTGCCGTGCGTGATGGAGCGGGTACCGTACCCTTTAATGAGGAAAAGGTAGCGTCAATTCGGGCAGCTATTGCCGAAGGTCGTTATCCCGCTATTGATAATAAAAAGCTGGCGCAGCGAATCCTTGATTCTGATATTGATTTTTTTGAGAAGCCGCTATTCAAATAACGAGCGTTAATTCAATTTAATATAGTCTAGGAGTGATGCGGTTGCAAAAAGTTGCCAGTTGTCAGTTGGCGGTTGTTAGTAGAAAGCAGGGTTGTCACCGATAACTGGCAACCAACAACTTTTTGCAACCGCATCACTCCTAATAGTCAACGGATTAAAATGTCATTGCGCCATTCCACGGAGATCAGTGATCAATGAGCACCCAGCCGACTCTCACGCCACAACTGATTCATCATTTCGTGCAGGCGCTGGGGCAGGCGCTGCGGCTGCTGCAACAGTTGGAAACGACCATGTTGGATGAAACACGGGCACTCGCCAGCCGTGATCCCGACTTGTTGCAGCAAATCGTCATCCGCAAAGAGGCGCTGGTGCTGGCGGTGGAAAAGGAAACGCTGAAACAAAAACAGAGTGTTGAAATGGCAGCTCAACCTTTCACTCCAGCGGGGTTGGCAGCTTTTTTTGCTGCCGGCGCTGCACCGCAGATGGTGCGCGAGCAGTGGGCGCAGTTGTGTGCATTGGGGCTGCGCTGTGCGCAACTCAATCAAGCCAATGCCCGTTTAATTGAGCAGGATCGCAAGCGCATTGCCAATCTATTGCGCATTCTCAGCGGGGATGACGCACCGTCGGCGACCTATACGCCGCAGGGACGCACACAATCAGCAAGTTCCCGCAGCCGCACTCTGATTCGCGCATAATATGCAGAACACAATCGGCATTGGATTCACAGCTTGTTTAACTTTGCTCTATTAGAAAATGCAACACGCTTGTCGTGGCGGAGCCGTCCATGAAGCCGACGACTCAGCCCGCCATCGCGCATGATGCCAATAGTCATGTTGTCACCAGTCCTGAACGCATCACCGCCGTTCTCCATGAACTCCGCCAACAGTTGGTATTGGTTGGAGTGCGCATTGGCACCGATGGCCCGTTATACAACTCGTTATTGGTGCGGCTCGATCCTGAACAGCAATTGCTGTATTTGGACGAAATCAATTTGTTTGATGCGCGTGAGCAGATCGTGCTGGGCACCGAGATTCATGTGTATGCCAGTCTGCGCGGGATTGCGATTCATTTTCAGATGACGGTGGAACGCCTGATCTGCGAAGAGAATAAACAGCTTTACATCGGCGCTTATCCCCAACAGGTAAACTATTTGCAGCGGCGCGATGTATTTCGTGTCTCCCTGCCGCCTCACGAACGTCGCAGCGTTGTGTTGCAGCACGAATACTCCACAGAAGACCTCACCGCACGTCTCATTGATATTTCAGTAAAAGGTTTTTGTGTGGGGCTGTTGGAAGGCACCCTTGAGCGCAGCTTGTTGAAAACGCGCTTTCGCTATTCAGGGATGGAATTGCCCGGTTTGCGCACTCCGCTGTCTGGACACGCCCGCTTTGTCAATCTGCGTCCGTCGGCGCATTTAGGGATTGTTTCTGCTGGTTTTTATATCCTAGACCTTGATCCACAAACTGAACGAGTGCTCATGCGAGCGGCGCTTTATTATCAACGTGAGGCGCGAAAATTGGACTTTCGCCGTGACTAATGTCGCAGCGAGCAGTCGCTGTCAGCGCATTTTCACAGGTGTTGAACGATGCCCGAGCCACTGCTGCCTCCTTTAATCAACGCACGGCAACTCACCGCGCTTCAAGCCGTTATCCCCAAAGCGGCTGCTCAGTCATCTCCCGCCCCATCGCCATCTGCCGCCGCTGCTCACACTTGGCTTGATGGACAATTACGCCAACAGTTGCCCCGCGCCCAGCCGTTGCAAACGACGCTAGAACGCTGGCATACCGCACTCGCCGCTGCTCCTAACACCCAGACCCGCAGCGCCGAACATCAATTATTGGCGACCTTTATCACGCAGTTGCCGACCGCTAAAGATTTGGTGACGCCACAACGTTTGGCAGACACCTTCCAACATTCCGGTCTTTGGCTGGAGGCGCAACTGGCAGAAAGTGCGGCGATGCCGTCACAACCAGCGCCTGATTTCAGTCAAGACCTCAAAGCGCAATTGCTGTGTCTCGCCGCCGAGCTGCGGGCAGCCGCCAGCGCCAATCCGTCGTCGCCACCCGCTGAAGCAGCCGAGGTCGCCGTGGCGGAACTCATCAGCAGCGCAATCTTGGCGGAAACGGCACCGGTCGAGGACGTTTCAACTGCTGACAGTGAGACGGATGCTGACGCGGACTGCGAAGTTGGCGATGAGTTGGATGATTGTGACGCGCTGGATGAGGGAGATGATGGCGATGCGGAGTTGGAAGTGGATGTTGACGGCGACGATGACGCCGATGCTGAGAATGACGGTGCTGCGACCTTTGCTGATGCGGAAGGTGATCCCAATGCCAACTCAGGCGCAGAGACCGCGCCACAAACATCTGAAATAACGGAAGACGATGAACTAACCGCTGAAGTACCCACTCCGCCCACCCGCGCCCACTCATTAGCGGCACAGGCGCTGCTCCGCGATATTGATGGTCTGCTCGGACAGATGGTGACGCATCAACTGCTCAGTTTGGATGCGACAAGCGGACAAGCGCGTTGGCAGTTGGAGCTGCCATTTCGCGCACCGGACGGGTCGATCTTTACTTTGACGACGGAATTGCAACAACACCCGCGCCGGGAGCCAACTGGCGCGGAAGGTTGGACGTTGCAGTTGCAACTGGATTTGCCGCGCTTGGGACCGTTGGTGATTCGTCTCAGTGTCCGCGCTGACCGCCTTGATGCCGGTTTACAAGCAGGCACCGAAGCTGGCGCGGCGTTGTTGCAGGAACATTTGGTCACGCTTCGCACCCGATTACTGGCGCAACGGCTGGAAGTAGCGAGTCTTCATGCGGGTTATCGACCGTTATCTCCCGCGATGCCGCCGCTGCTGGCGCGAGCGGCGCTGATTCGTGAGCAATGCTGATGACGACTGCTGATCCGTCTCCCGCACCCACGCAGGCAGTGGCGCTCCAGTGGGATCGCCGCCGCGCTCCGCGAGTCACGGCAGTGGGTGAAGGACAAACGGCGGAGGAAATCATCCGCATCGCCGAAGCTGAAGGAATACCATTGCAATCCGATCCAGTATTGGTGGCGGCGCTGGCGCAAATACCGCTGGGGCGCGAAATTCCGCCGAATTTGTATTTGGCAGTAGCAGAAGTATTGACGTTTGTATTTCTATTAGAAGGAATTGATCCGTATGCAGAAAATGAATGACAACGCACTAAAAAACCCCGCTCTTTCATCACAAAGAGCAGGGTTTTTTAATCAATCAAAAATTACAGCGTCTTGGCTTGTTCGGCCAGATAAATCCAAGTATCAATCACGGTATCGGGATTGAGTGAAATACTGCTAATGCCCTGCTTCAATAACCAATCCGCGAAATCTTTATGATCGGATGGTCCTTGCCCACAAATGCCGACATATTTGCCCTGAGCACGGCACGCAGCAATTGCCATCGACAGCATCTTTTTCACTGCTGGATCGCGCTCATCAAAGCTCTCCGCAACCAAACTGGAATCCCGATCTAATCCCAGCGTGAGCTGCGTCATATCATTGGAACCAATTGAAAAGCCGTCGAAATACTCCAAAAACTCATCGGCTAACACGGCATTGGATGGCAATTCGCACATCATAATTAACCGCAGTCCATCTTTACCGCGTTCCAATCCCTGCGCCGCCAATGCTGCAACAACTGCCTTCGCTTGCGCCAACGTCCGCACGAATGGAATCATAATCTCGACATTGGTTAATCCCATGTCATTGCGCACGCGCTTTAATGCCGCGCATTCCAATTCAAAGCAATCCTTGAAATTGTCAGCGATATAACGTCCAGCGCCACGGAAGCCAATCATCGGATTTTCTTCTTCGGGTTCATACCGCTTGCCGCCAATCAAATTGGCGTATTCATTCGATTTGAAATCGGACATCCGCACGATCACGGTATTGGGTGAAAATGCTGCCGCCAGCGTGGAAATGCCTTCTGCCAACTTGGCAATGTAAAACTCACGCGGACTGGCATACGCAGCAATGCGCGGCGTGATCTGCGCTTGTAATTCCGCTGGCAATTGATCGAACTCCAGCAGCGCCTTCGGATGAATACCGATCATGTTATTGATGATGAATTCCAACCGCGCCAATCCGACGCCAGCATTTGGTGTCGCCGAAAACGCAAAAGCGCGATCTGGATTGCCGACATTCATCATAATTTTAACCGGAATCTCTGGCATCGCCGTCAATTCAATGGTTTTGTAATCGAATTCCAATTTGCCATCGTAAATATAACCGGTGTCACCCTCGGCACAACTGACCGTCACCAATTGCCCTTCTTTCACAATCTCAGTGGCGTTATTGCAGCCAACTACTGCCGGAACGCCCAATTCACGCGCAATAATTGCGGCGTGGCAATTATTCACCAGCACCGGCGTATAACGCTCAGTAAAGACAATGTAATTGTGATGATCGGCGACGGTGATGTTATACACCGCTTCCTCGGCGCATTCTTCAACCAAATGCACTCGCGCTTGCCGCGTATCCGATGCCAATAACGTTTGCAGCCGCGTTGCCAATTCCGGTGCTAAGTGCGGTTGAATTGCCGTCAATGCGCGTTCCGCAATGAGATAACTCTTATTCACGCGATTGTTAATATCGCCATTTACCGGACTGCTGAATAATTGCCGCGTATTAAAAAAGCGGCTGCCAACTTGTCGCGTATCACGACAGGCAACGCGCTGCGTGTGTTGACCAATGCGATCCAGTTGTTCAACGATTTGCACGTTGTGAATATGACGGTTACGCGTGACTTGCGGCACAATGCCGAGGCGCAAACAAGCGACCATCACTGCCTGCAAAGTCTCGTCATCAGAGACATATAAATTCACGCGCCCATTATGAAAACAGCCGTCGCCATCAATTAAACCAGCGAGAAAATGCGCGGCAAGTTCTGCGTCACTTTTCAATAAAGTGGTGACGATATTATCTTGCTCTTGCAATAAATCTTCGGCAATGGATTTTGAATAACAGCGGTAAGCATTCGCCGAACCAACAACCTGAACTCCGCGAATGAAACCCTGCGACTCTTTTTTAGTCGAAACGGTAAATGCTTTACCGTAATTCTCCACCAGCGCCGCATTCATCCGTTCAATGAATTGCTGTTTTAATTCAGTTGGTTTCTGAATGAAAGTGACTTCGCCGTGCCGCTGATTGAGATGAATATGACCGTCACTCATCAAACCGCCGAGCAAATACGCCAGCGAGCGTTCTTTGCCGGTGGAGGTGGACAGTTGCGGCAGATGCTGCGCCAGCAACACGGCGTCACCGTCCGCCAACATCTGCTGCATTTCGCTGTCCACCAGCGCGGCATCGCGCAAATTCAACATCTTATGATCGGGCGTCAGCGTCAGCGCGTTGCCAGCCAGCCGTCCGGTTTGCGAGACCTCAACGCGGATCGTCTTGGCCTGTTTCTGCATCACCGCCTCAACGGGCTTCCATTCGACCTTCAGCGTGTCGCGGTGCAGCGCCGGCACGCTCAAACCCTCGTGACCGCGCTCATGCACCTCGGCGAAAGTCATAAACCCTTTATTGGTCAATAACATGGTCTTGCCGGAGAAGCAGGTGCGACCGCCGCGATTGGTCACGATTGCCGCCGCCCGTTTCATAATCGGCTCCCAGTCGGGATCGGTCATATCGGTAATCAGCACGTCGCCGGGCTGGACGCGATTCATATCGGCGATGCTTTCCACCACCCGCGCCACACCAGCACCAATGCGACTACCGATGCTGCGTCCGCTGGTCAGAATCGGCGCTTTTTCACGCAGGATGTAACGCTCGATGATGTTGCCGGAACGACTTTGCACCGTCTCAGGCCGCGCCTGCACGACGTAAATTTTGCCGTCCATGCCATCTTTTGCCCATTCGATGTCCATCGGACGCCCGTAATGCTGCTCAATTTGCATCGCCTGCTTCGCCAGCTCTTCAACTTCGGCATCGCTGATGCTGAACAACGGGCGCATTTCTTCCGGCACTGGCTCGGTGCGCACCGGGCTGGCAGCGCCAGCTTCGGCGTACACCATGCGGATGGCTTTATCGCCGACGGTGCGGCGCAAAATCGCGGGGCGACCGGCAGCAAGTGTCGGTTTATGCACATAAAATTCATCGGGATTGACCGCGCCTTGCACGACCATTTCACCCAAGCCATAGCTGGCGGTGATGAATACGGCGTCGCGGAAACCCGACTCGGTGTCGAGCGTGAACATCACGCCAGATGCCGCTAAATCGCTGCGCACCATGCGCTGAATGCCAGCGGACAGCGCGACGTTGCGATGCTCAAAACCTTGGTGAACGCGGTAAGAAATGGCGCGGTCGTTGAAGAGCGAGGCAAACACTTCTTTGATGCGATGTTTGATGTGATCCAAACCTTTGACATTCAAAAAGGTTTCTTGCTGACCCGCAAAGGACGCATCCGGCAAATCTTCCGCCGTCGCCGACGAGCGCACCGCCCACGACACTTCGCTGCCGGCTGCGGTCGTCAATTCGGCATACGCGGTATCAATTGCAGCTTCGAGCGCCGCCGGGAATGGTTGCTCCAAAACCCAGCCGCGAATGCGCGGGCCAGCTTCAGCGAGCGCAGCAACGTCATCA
The DNA here is from genome assembly GCA_020721065.1 of Thiocystis violascens. Lineage (GTDB taxonomy): Bacteria > Pseudomonadota > Gammaproteobacteria > Chromatiales > Chromatiaceae > Chromatium > Chromatium violascens_A. Next base: position 191,856 of record DYNM01000001.1, read on the forward strand.
ACATCCAGCGTGTCGAGAATGGTTTGAATCCGCTCATCCAAACCTTCGTGTGCGAGGAATTCACGGTACGCATCGGCGGTGGTGGCAAATCCGCCCGGCACCTGCACGCCGAGATCGGTCAAGTTCTGGATCATTTCGCCGAGCGAGGCGTTTTTGCCGCCCACAACAGGCACATCTTCCATTCCTAAGTCTTTGAGCCAGCGGACATAATCGGTCATCGTTTGCGTTCTCTAAGTGGTGAAAAAATGCGAGCCACTCCATCAAACGCCCAAAGCGTCGCCGAACTGCTCGCTGTACGTCTGGTTATGATGCAACTGCAACATGATTAAGATCAATGAAAATTGCTGCATATGCGAAAAAAGACGCTATTAAAGCAGCAATAACGCGCTACAACAGATTCTGATCTGATCCCATCTCCGCATCCGAGCAACCAGACCAGACTTGTATTAACCTTGTCGTTTACTTGACGTTCTAACGATAGGATCAACCTCAATGAGTGAAGTAACCCCCGGCTTGATGCCCGCAGCTTTAAGCAATATCGACAGCACTAAAGCCATCATCGGCGGCGTGATCGTGCTGGCCATTTTTGGCGTTTCCCACGCGATTTCTCACGGCATGATTGGTGCGGAAGCGCCGAGCTTTACGGTCGAACAATTGAGCACCAATTTAGCGCGAATCGGCACCGTCAACTTGACGAAACCCGTCGCGCCGCCGGTTGCCAAACCCGCGCCAACTCCAGTCGCTGCACCCGCTCCAGTAGCAGCGCCAGCGCCCGCTCCAGCAGCGGCACCAGTTGCTGCGCCAGCAGTCGAAGCTGCACCAGCTCCGGTTGAAGTAGCACCTGCACCAGCAGCTCCGGCAGTTGAAACTGCACCAGCTCCGGTTGAAGTGGCACCTGCACCAGCAGCTCCGGCAGTTGAAACTGCACCAGCTCCGGTTGCCGCTCCGATGCCGCATCCGCAACCGGAATGGATGCTGCACATGGCACCACTCAGCTCGCCAACACGGACGTCGAAATAACCTGCCTATCGTCATCACGCAGTCGTCTGGCTGCGTGATGATCCGTTTTAATCAAATCAATTCAATTGTTTATCTTCGCGGCGCTGCCGGAAGTGCTGGCGCAGGGTTGACGCTGCGCGGCACGGCACTCTCACCACTCCACGCTTGCAGCATTTGCACCAACGGCGCAATCGCTACCGGCTCAGGATCGGTTGAGACCGCCCGCGTGAGTAACCCGCGATGCGATGCCGGCAGCGCAAGCGGCGCTGGCGCATTCGGCAGCGCGAGTGCCTCCAGCGGCACCACGCCATCGCCGAGCTTGGCACCCAAATCCGTCCACCACGCCATCAATGCCTCTTGAAATTCCACCACCGCCGTTGACTTGACCAAGGCTGCGATGCTGGCGGTCATTTGCGGCGTTGGTGCGGTCAACACGCCACCAATCAGTTGCAATCCCACCGTTTCCGGCCACGTCCGCGCATTGAGCGCCGTGAGCGTGGCACTGCCGGGTTGCACATCGAGAACAGCCGCAGCGGTGCCATCACGCAGCGCCGCAAAGAGTGCAAACCGCCGTTCTGTGTCATATAAAAATTGATCGCGCAGTTCCAACCACACCCGCAGTCGCGCCCACTCGATGCCTTGATTCGGCGTCGCAATCAGCACCGCGCCGCGCACCGCCGCGCCCGTGCTGCGCGGCGGACTGCCGACCGGATGCCGCCAGCGGGTAATGAACTCGCGGATCACCAGTCCGCCCACATCGTGACCAACGAGGATCACTGGGCGCGTCGTCGGCAACGTTGCCCACCGCTGCGCAAAATCCTGCGTGATCGCGTCAAGGGATTGATCTTGCGGGTAGCGAAATTCCCACACCTCAAAACCAGCGGCATCTAACACCGGAAACAGGTCATGCCAGATATTGCCCGGCTCATCCATGCCATGTACCAACACGATGCGCGGTTGTTTTGAATTCAGCACCCGCACCCGCTGCTCCAGCCCATACCAACCATCATTAACGGGAGTGGGCGGCTGCGGAAACCAGCGCCGTAATTGTTCCTGCACGATCACGCCCAGCGTGCGATTTTGGAACGTGCGCTGGTGCGAATCGCTGCCCCACCACGTCAACGGCAGCGCCAACGCAATCAGTGCCAATAACCCGATCAAAGTTGGACGAATCCAGCGCGGCGGCTGGCGCAAAAAGCGTTGGCTGCGGCGCTGAGAAAGTGGTCGCGCAGCAGAACGAGGCGGTGGTGATTTCATCAAAAACAATCCTAGACAAGAAAATAATTGCGACTTGTAAGCTGCTCAGTGGCGTTTAAGTCGTGGTAAAAAAATGACGAACTGCGGCGTAGACAAAGAGGTCTAGTTCCAAGCGTTTGGCGTCGGTGGCAAACGAATAAAAATGACGCAGTTACGGATATAAGTGATTGATTACGTTGTCAGCTATCACTGATCGCTAACAACCGTGCTGTTTACTGACAACCGCCAACTAACAACTGACAACTTTTTGCAACTGCGCTGCCTGTAATCAACTGTCGCATTCAAAAAACACTCGTGGCAAATATGACACGAAAGCAGAAAAAGTTGCTCTTTTGAGGCAGTTGTAGGCTAAAATGTCTGTGGTTTCACTTTGCGACTTTATCTGGTTCCGTCGCAAAAGCATGACGCTGTTGTTTTTTGCAGACGACTTGCCGCATTGTCAGCGTTGGCTCTCCAGTCAACCGTCTTCACTTTTTTGCAATAGGATTTTGAATATGCACACCTCACTCCCGCTGTCACGTTTAGCCACTGCATTCGTTTTTGCTTTGAGTGTGACCGCGCCGCTGGCGGCACAAGCAGGCGATGATTACAACAATGAACATTTTTGGTCAGCACAACCAGAAGGTTCGGGCTGGGTCAATAACTATGATGAATGTTGGCAGAGTTTGCATGGCGATGGTGAATTGTCGCCCTGTACTGAAGCTGCGCCAGTGGCTGCGGTACCAAAAGAATTCACGGTGCGCTTAAATTTTGAGTTTGATAAATACCAACTGAGCAACATCGTCAATGATAATGAATTACGGCGTTTGGATGATTACATTGCACAAGTGAAGGAAACACCAGTGCGTGAACAGATTTCATTGACTGGCCACACTGACGCAAAAGGATCAGATGAATACAACTATCAACTGGGTCAACGCCGCGCTGAAACTGTGAAGCAATACATGATTAAAAAAGGCGTTCCAGCATCAGACATCGTCTCCGTGCGGAGTCGTGGTAAACAAGATATGATTCCAGGTGTTGATATTTATTCAGTTGAACAACGTCGGGTGAAAATTAACGCCGAATACGAAGGCTGATGTCAACCTGCGCTGTCAAACCGCTGTGAATAAAAAGCCGATTTCGTGATTGAAATCGGCTTTTTATTATCTGTCAATGACCCACCGCTTGTCTTATACCGCCAGCGCCAATTGCGCCGCAATTCCCACATAGGTCGCCGGTGTTAATGCCTGCAATTCCAATTTAGCGGCAGGTGGCAATTCTAAACCAGCAACAAACTCAGTTAATGCTGCCGCACCAATCCGCTGTCCGCGTGTCAATTCCTTGAGTTTTTCATAGGGTTCTGGAACGCCATAACGACGCATCACCGTTTGAATTGGCTCGGCGAGCACTTCCCAGTTTGCCTCTAAATCTGCGGCTAATCGCGCTGGATCAGCTTCTAATTTACTGATGCCTTTTAAAGTCGAATGTAAAGCAATAGTCGTATGCGCAAAGCCAACGCCAAGATTGCGCAATACCGTTGAATCAGTGAGATCACGTTGCCAACGTGAAATGGTTAATTTACCAGCAAGATGTTCCAAAATTGCATTGGCTAAACCGAGATTGCCTTCCGCATTTTCAAAATCAATCGGATTCACTTTATGCGGCATGGTTGAAGAACCAACTTCACCCGCGATTGTCCGCTGTTTGAAATAACCGAGCGCAATATAGCCCCACACATCGCGGCAAAAATCACTCACAATGTTATTAAACCGTACCACAGCATCAAATAGCTCCGCCATATAATCATGTGGCTCAATTTGCGTGGTATATGGATTCCAAGTTAAACCCAATGAAGTGACGAATTCTTGTGCCAAATCTGCCCAATTCACTTGCGGATAAGCAACGTAATGGGCGTTGTAATTTCCAACCGCGCCGTTGATTTTTCCAAGCAATACAACGTCGGCAATGCGTTGACGCTGCGTGCGCAAACGATACACCACATTTGCGATTTCTTTACCCAATGTAGTTGGCGTAGCAGGTTGCCCGTGCGTCCGTGCCAGCATAGGTTGCACCGCATAACGATGTGCAAGTTCACGCAATGCGGCAATCAATTGATCCATATCCGGCAATAGCACTTGCGCCCGTCCTTCTTGCAACATTAACCCGTGCGCAAGGTTATTGATGTCTTCTGAGGTGCAGGCAAAATGAATGAATTCGCTCACTGCTGCTAATTCAGCATTATCAGCGATGCGTTCTTTCAAAAAATACTCAACAGCTTTGACATCGTGATTCGTGGTGCGCTCAATCTCTTTAATGCGTTGTGCATCTACGAGCGTGAAATTCTCAGCAATGTGATTGAGTACTTGCGTCGCTGCCGCAGAAAAAACGGGCACTTCTGCAATCGCAGGATGCTGTGATAATAATTGCAACCAGCGAATTTCAACCCGCACGCGCTGGCGCATTAAACCGTATTCACTAAACAGCAAGCGCAATGCCGCTGTGCGAGCAGCATAACGACCGTCAATTGGTGAAATGGCGGTGAGCGTGGACAGTTCTATCGACATTATTTCGTTCCTAAAAATTGCATTTTTTACTTGATTTGTGCAGGCGGCAATTCACCATCTGCCCAAGTGCGGCGAGCGGGTAAACCTAACACCGGCATCAATAGCGGTGCAAATTGTAGCAGTGACCAGTGATTGAATTCTAGCGCATCCCAGCCGCCAAATGCGACAATTGCCCATAGAATAGCAAGCACAAATACTGTATAGGGTGCTAATAATAACTGCCAATATGGGCGCAATGGATGTCGCCAAGGAGCGCAATAATAAATCACTGCGCCAGCGACTGCGATCAATAGCAGTCCAATTGCGCTTGCCCACCATTGTCTTTGCCAACCACACTGCATTGCCAGCGCCGCAACCCATATAAAACCGCCTAGCCAGCCGAGTGTCCAGCCGAATTGTTCACCGCGTCGCCGCTTGATGCCCATTTTTTATTCTCCGCAATTCTGCGCCGCGCTGCCTCATCAGCCGCCGGGCGGAAAATCCAGTATGATTCAACGATTTTTCTAACTAGGTATTCATATTTCTCCGATGGTTACTCGTCTGTTTAAGAAGATTTTTGGGAGCCGCAATGAGCGGCTGGTGAAAACGCTGCTGAAATCTGTCGCGCAAATCAACGCGCTGGAAACGCAGCTCGCGCCGCTTTCCGACGCGGAATTGACCGCTAAAACCGCAGAATTTCGCCGACGTTTGACCACCGGCGCAACACTTGACAGCTTGCTGCCGGAAGCGTTCGCCGTCGTGCGCGAAGCGGGCAAGCGCGTGCTCGGAATGCGCCATTTTGACGTGCAAATGGTCGGCGGTATGGTGCTGAATGACGGCAAAATCGCCGAAATGCGCACCGGCGAAGGTAAAACGCTGGTTGCCACCCTCGCCGCGTATCTCAACGCGCTGCCCGGCAAAGGCGTACACGTCGTTACCGTCAATGATTATTTAGCGCGTCGTGATGCCGCGTGGATGGGACGTTTATATCATTTTCTCGGTTTATCAATTGGCGTCATCAATTCATCTGGCGGTTTAGGTCCTGATGTCTCCTCTTATCAATTCGATCCGCAATACGAATCCCATGAAAATGATGGCGGTTATCGTCATTTGCGTCCAGTCACGCGCAAACAAACCTATGCTGCTGATATTACCTACGGCACCAATAATGAATTCGGTTTTGATTACCTGCGCGACAATATGGCATTTACGCCAGAACAGCGCACGCAACGCGAACCCTTTTTCGCTATTGTTGACGAAGTAGACTCCATTTTAATTGATGAAGCGCGGACGCCGCTCATTATTTCTGGCACCTCTGAAGGCAGCACTGAACTCTATCAACACATCAATAAACTGATTCCACGTTTAACTCGGCAAGCGCCGATCACCAATGATGAAGGAAAGCCTGATTTTGGTCCCGGTGATTATTCAGTTGATGAGAAACTGCGGCAGGTGTATCTCAGTGAAGACGGGCATGAAAAAGTCGAGCAGATGTTGGTAGAAAGTGGGCTGCTTGATGAAGGCGCAGTGCTATATGATCCCAGCAATATCGTATTGATGCACCACGTTTATGCGGCATTAAAAGCACATGTCTTGTTTCAAAAGAATGTGGAATACATCGTCCGTGATGGACAAATTATCATCGTGGATGAATTCACCGGACGCACCATGCCCGGGCGGCGCTGGTCAGAAGGATTGCATCAAGCAGTAGAGGCGAAAGAAGGCGTCGCTATTCAATCCGAAAACCAAACGATGGCGTCGATTACCTTTCAAAATCTATTCCGTTTATATCCCAAACTTGCTGGCATGACCGGCACGGCTGACACTGAAGCCTATGAATTTCAACAGATTTATGGGCTAGAAGTCGTCGTCATTCCCACCAATCAACCAATGATCCGCGATGATCGTGGTGATTTGGTGTATTTAACGCAGGATGAAAAATATCAGGCCATCATTACTGATATTCAGGATTGTGTGCGGCGCGGGCAACCGGTATTAGTGGGCACGGCATCAATTGAAACGTCGGAATTGGTATCGGCGCTATTAAAACAACACGGCATCACCCATGAAGTATTGAATGCGAAACAGCACGAGCGTGAAGCGGGAATTATTGCGCAAGCCGGTAAACCCGGCGCAGTGACGATTGCAACCAATATGGCTGGTCGCGGTACTGATATTGTGCTCGGCGGTAATTTAGAGGCCGAGTTTGCTGCTGCGGGAGTGAATGAAGATATTGATCACATTCGTACAACTTGGCAGGCGCGTCATGCACAAGTGATTGCTGCTGGTGGGCTGCATGTCATTGGTACTGAACGCCATGAATCGCGGCGTATTGACAACCAATTGCGCGGGCGTTCTGGGCGACAAGGCGATCCGGGTTCATCGCGCTTTTATTTGTCATTGGAAGACAATTTGATGCGAATTTTTGCCTCCGAGCGCGTCGGTAAAATGATGCAGCGGCTCGGAATGCAAAATGGTGAAGCGATTGAACATCCTTGGGTCACGAAGTCGATTGAAAATGCGCAGCGCAAGGTTGAAGGGCGCAATTTTGATATTCGCAAGCAATTATTAGAATATGACGACGTGGCGAATGATCAGCGCAAAGTCATTTATCGGCAGCGCCGTGAATTGATGGATAGCGTGGATATTTCTGAGACCGTTGATGCCATGCGCGAGGATACGTTGCAGGCAATTATCAATGCGCACATTCCACCGGAAAGTTTGGAAGAGCAATGGGATATTGCCGGTTTAACTGCGGCATTAACTGATCTATTCGGCGGTGAGTGGCCAATTCAATACTGGCTGGATAGCGATGACCGTTTACATGAAGAAAGTTTGCGCCGCCGTATTCATGACACACTCATTGCTCGCTATACCGAACAGGAAGAACAAGTTGGGGCAGCGCAATTGCGGCAGATTGAAAAAGCGGTGATGTTGCAAACGCTCGATACGGAATGGAAAGATCATTTAGCGGCAATGGATTATCTGCGGCAAGGTATTCATTTGCGTGGTTATGCGCAAAAGAATCCAAAACAGGAATACAAGCGCGAGGCATTTGAAATGTTTTCGGCAATGCTCGATACCATTAAACATGATGTGGTGACGACATTGGCGCGATTGCATATTGGCGCTGCGCCAGCGCCGCTCAATTTCGCTCCGCCATTGCCGACGTTTGAATTCAAACATGATGAATTTCATGGTTTTGCAGATGATGAAGCTGAAGCGCCAGCCGCTGCGGATGCAGAACATAAAACGGCTCCCGTATCACAACCATTTATGCGCACGAATGAAAAAATCGGGCGCAATGATCCTTGTCCGTGCGGTTCGGGCAAAAAATACAAACAATGCTGCGGTAAAGCGAGTTGAAAATGAACGGAATTGAACTTTCATTTTTACCGGTCGCCGGAGTGCAATTGGCGACTGGCGCGGCGGGCATTCGTTATCACGGGCGCGATGATTTGCTGGTGTTGGCGCTCGCGCCGGGCAGCAGCGCCGCCGCCGTGTTTACGCGCAACGCCTTTTGTGCTGCGCCGGTGACGTTGGCGCGGCAGCATTTGGCGACGACTGCGCCGCGTTATTTGCTGATCAATTCTGGCAACGCTAACGCTGGCACCGGCGAGCGCGGATTGGTTGACGTGCAGGCATCGTGCGCAGCGTTGGCGGAGCTAACTGCTTGTTTACATGAGCAAATTCTGCCGTTTTCGACCGGCGTGATCGGCGAGCCGCTGCCGGTTGAGCGCCTCGCCGCTGCGCTGCCAGACCTGTTGACGCGGCTGGATGTGAGCGCGTGGCCGCTCGCAGCGCGGGCGATTATGACCACCGACACGGTGCCCAAACTGGTCTCGCGTCAATTCGAGTTGAACGGTCAGACGGCGACGGTGACGGGCATCGCCAAAGGTGCGGGGATGATTTGCCCGAATATGGCGACGATGCTGGCGTTTATTGCTACTGATGCCACTGTTGCGCCCGCGCTACTGCAACGCTGTTTGGAGTCGGCAGTTGCCGGTTCATTCAACGCAATTACGATTGATGGCGACACGTCAACCAACGATTCCTGCGTATTGATTGCCAGCGGTGCGCTCGGCAACCCGTTGATTAATAACGCAGAAAGTGCCGAATATGCGGCGCTGCAAACCGCCGTTGATGCAGTGTGTCTGGAATTAGCCACAGCGATTGTCCGCGATGGCGAAGGCGCAACTAAGCTGGTGATGGTGCGGGTGGACGATGCGGCAGATGTTGTGGAAGCGCGACAGGTCGCCTACACCATCGCGCACTCGCCGCTGGTGAAAACGGCGCTGTTTGCGTCCGATCCGAATTGGGGGCGGATTTTGGCGGCAGTCGGACGCGCTGGCGTGACGGATTTGGACATTGAGCGGGTGCAAATTGATCTCGGTGAGGTGCGAATCGTCAGCAATGGCGGACGTTCGCCGGACTACACCGAGGCAGCTGGTGCGGCAGTGATGCGAGAGGCGGAGATTGTGATTCGCGTCATTTTAGGGCGCGGGGCGGCGGCAGCGCAGGTGCTAACCTGTGATTTTTCTTACGATTATGTCCGCATCAATGCCGAATATCGCAGTTGAGCATCCGCCGCTGCACGTCATGGTCGGCATCATTCGGGACGCGAGCGGACGGGTGTTGATTAGCCAACGTCCGCCGCAGGTCGCGCACGGTGGGTGCTGGGAATTTCCCGGCGGTAAAGTCGAGCGCGGCGAAACGCCGGAGCAGGCGCTGGCGCGGGAATTGGCGGAAGAGTTGGGTATTCAACTGGTTAGCAGTCAGCCGCTGCGGGTGGTGCGCCATGTGTATCCGCCGCAGACCGTGCTGCTGGATGTTTGGCAAGTGACTGATTTTGAGGGCATTCCGCACGGGCGCGAGGGTCAGCCGCTTGCTTGGCAACTGCCGCTGGCGCTTGATCCGAGCGTCTTTCCTGCCGGAGATCGCCCGATTATCAATCGGTTACGTCTGCCGCCATTGCTGCAAATCACTGACGGTGCTAAATCCCCCCTAACCCCCCTTTTCCAAAGGGGGGGACTCAAAAACCCCTCGTTGGGAAAGGACGCATCAAGCCCCCCTTTGGAAAAGGGGGGTTGGGGGGATTTGCTCATTCAACTCCGCGCTCACGACCGCACCGATGCCGAATACAACCACTTGGCGCGTCAACTCTTTACCCACTGCGAGCAGCACGGCGTGCGGCTGGTGCTCAATCGCGCTCCCGACCGCTGCGTTGGTGTGCCGCGTCACGGGCTGCATCTCACCAGTCATGTCTTGATGACGCTGACCGAACGCCCCGGCAGCGCGACCGAATTGATCGGCGCGTCCTGTCACGATGCCGCGCAGTTGGCGCAGGCCGAGCGGCTCGGTTTGGATTACGCGCTGCTCTCGCCGGTACAAAAAACTGCCAGCCATCCCGACGCGACGCCGCTCGGCTGGGCGCGATTTGCGGAATTGGTGGAATCGCTGGCGCTGCCGGTGTACGCGCTCGGCGGTGTGACGCCAGCGGATTTACCGACGGCGCGGGGACACGGAGCACACGGAATCGCTGGAATACGCGGATTTTTTGGAGATCACTGATGACGACTTTAACGCTTGATTTAACAGCAGATTTACCCGCTCCCGCCCTGATCGCCGCGCAGGTGGCGACGGCCTTGGCGGAGGATGTGGGCACGGGCGATTTAACTGCCGCGCTGCTGCCTGCCGGACAAACGTTGCGGGCGGAGTTAATCACCCGCGAAGCGGCGGTTTTATGCGGAAGTGCTTGGTTTGAAACGGTTTTCAAACAGCTTGATCCGACGTGCTGCGTGAGTTGGACGGCGCACGACGGCGAGCGCATCGCGCCGGGGCAGCGGTTGTGCAGCGTGGAGGGCAACAGCCGCGCATTGCTGACTGGTGAGCGTACAGCGATGAATTATCTGCAATTGTTGTCGGGGACGGCGACGCGAGCGCGGCACTTTGCAGATGCGGTCGTGGGGCTGCCGGTGCAGGTGTTGGATACGCGCAAAACCTTGCCGGGCTTGCGGCTTCAGCAGAAATACGCGGTGCGCTGCGGCGGGTGCCACAATCACCGCATCGGCTTGTTTGACATGATTTTAATCAAGGAAAACCACATCTTAGCTGCGGGTTCCATCCGCGCTGCGCTGGCAGCAGCACAGGAGTTAAACGCGGGAGTGGCGATTGAGATTGAAGTGGAATCGCTCGCGGAATTGGAGGAGGCGCTGGCGGGTGGAGCGCAGTTGATTTTGCTGGATAATTTTACGCTGGCGCAGTTGCGTGAGGCGGTCGCGCTCACCGCTGGGCGGGCGCAGTTGGAGGCGTCTGGCAATATGAATCTGACGACATTGCGAGCAATGGCGGAAACCGGCGTCAATCGGATTTCGGTCGGCGGTTTGACCAAAGATGTGACGGCGGTGGATTTGTCGCTGCGGCTGGCAAGGTTTGAATAGAAAAACAGGAAGCAATTCCTTAAAAAATGGAATTGCTTTGAACAATTTAATTCGTTAGTTCTGCAATTAAATCTTCCAAAACGATCAATGGCTCCAAAACAATACTGGTGCCATCTGGAGCGGGAAATACCGCCACCTGTCGTTGATCTCGCGCCATTCCTTTTAGCCAGCGTTCCTTAAATATCTCCAGCGCCAGCGGTTCGGCGCGACAATCCGCCCAATCTCGATCTGCCAGCGCGGTGGCGAATTCTGCGGCGGGCCAAAACGGGAAACACTCGTGACCATCGTCATCTTTGAAAGCGACAAAGCCATCTGCGCCTTTGAGCGTCCAGACTTGGGCATGAGCGGTGACTTCGCTCAGAAAAAGGGTGTAACGGTCGGCGGCGGATAATTTGAATGCACTGGCGACGGCGGAAGCGGACAACGTTGATGACATGATAGAACCGGTGAACCAATTGAGAAGTCGGCGATGTTAGCAGTTGCGCGGGCGCTTTGATTCCGCAGCACCGCCATTGGTCAGCTTGATTTGATAGGATCGCCAATTGTGTTTATTTGCCATCACTCAGGTTGATTGTATGTCCGTTGCCATGCCGTGTTTTTCACCGAATCCGCCCCCCGAATTGGCGCTCATCGTGCCGACGTATAACGAAGCTGCGGCGGTCGCCGAAGTGGTGCGGCGCGTGGCGGCGGTGTTGGACGGAATTGCGTGGGAAATCATCTTTGTAGATGACGATTCGCCAGATGGCACTGCCGAGCGGGTGCGCGAGCTGGCGCGGCAGGATGCGCGAGTGCGGTTGCTGCAGCGGATTGGGCGACGCGGGCTGTCATCGGCGTGTATTGAGGGCATGTTGGCGACGACGGCACCGCTGCTGGCGGTGATGGATGGCGATTTGCAACACGATGAAACGCTGTTGCCGGTGATGTTGCAGACACTGAAAACGACGGCGCTCGACATCGTGATCGGCAGTCGTTACGTCGCAGGCGGTGGCGTGGGCGGGTGGAATACGCAACGGCAATGGATGAGTCGGCTGGCGACGCGCATTGGCCAGCGTTTAATTCGCGCTGAATTGCACGATCCAATGAGTGGTTTTTTTATGGTACGCGCCAGCGTTATTCAAAATTGTATTCATCGTTTAAGCGGCGTTGGGTTCAAAATTTTATTAGATATTTTCTTTGCAGCATCCACTCCGCTGCGTTTTCAAGAATTGCCGTTTACATTTCGCCAGCGCGAAACCGGCGCAAGTAAATTGGAAACGGCAGTGCTGTGGGAATATCTATTGATGCTGGCGCAACGTCTAATTGGCACGCGCATTCCGGTACGATTTATTGCGTTTTCATTGATTGGCGGTTTCGGTGTTGCTGTACACATGGCGATACTGTGGCCGCTTCTGCATGTATTCGGCACGAGCGCATTTTTAATAGGACAAACCGCAGCGACGTTGGTCGCAATGACCAGTAATTTCTTTCTCAATAACATTTTAACTTACCGTGACCAGCGTTTGGTAGGACGGCAATTATTGTGGGGCTGGTTGAGTTTTGTAATGGTGTGTGGATTGGGTGCATTAGCCAATGTTGGTATTGCTAATGCGTTATTTCAACAAGGACAGTCGGGCTGGTTTTTATCGGCATTAGCGGGAATTTTAGTGGGCGCAGTGTGGAATTATGCTGTCACTGCGGTTTACACTTGGAAAAAATGAGCAATGAATTTCGCTTATTGATCAATCTTCCAATCTCCTTTTTCAAAAAGGGCTTTTCGTGCCATTTCGTAAAATCCAACTTTTTACTGATAACTGACAACTCAAAACAATGCCATCTTCTCGCCCGCTCCGCGCTCGCATTCATCTTGATGCTATTCGCCACAATTACGCTTATGCCAAACAATTAGCGCCACATTCACAAGCATTGGCGGTCGTTAAAGCCAATGCTTATGGGCATGGCGCAATTGCTGTCGCGCAAACGCTGGCTGATTGCGCTGATGGTTTTGCAGTCGCTTGTATTGATGAAGCAATGGAATTGCGCGACGCCGGAATCACACAACCCATTGTATTATTGGAAGGCGTTTTTCATTCTAATGAATTGGCGCTGGTGGATTGCGCAGGATTAAGCGTGGTCATTCATTGTCAAGAGCAATTAGCGTGGTTATTGGCAGCGCGTCCAACGCGACAATTCAATTGCTGGATTAAAATTGATTCGGGAATGCACCGCGTTGGTTTTGCGCCATCTGAATTTAATCGCGTTTATGCGGAATTACGCGCCTGTCCGCACGTTGGCGAATTAGTAGCAATGAGTCATTTTGCGCGTGCTGATGAACCAAATTTGCCGTATACGACACAACAAATTGCTACATTTGAACAAGCCTTATCAGGTTTAATCATTCCGCGCAGTTTGGCGAATTCGGCGGCGATTCTTGCGTATTCAAATGCGCATGTTGAATGGACGCGCCCCGGTTTAATGCTGTATGGCGCTTCACCGTTTACCGAAGCGCAACCGCTGGCGATGGCGCTGCGCCCGGCGATGACGCTTGAATCCGCGTTGATTTCAATACGAAATTTACCCGCTGGGGAGCCGGTTGGTTACGGCGGGAGCTTTGTATGCGAGCGCCCGACGCGAGTGGGCGTGGTGGCGATTGGGTATGCTGACGGTTATCCGCGCCACGCGCCGACCGGAACGCCGGTGGCGGTGAATGGGCAACTGACGCGGCTGCTGGGACGGGTGTCGATGGATATGATTACTGTTGATTTAACTGGAATTATTGACGCCAACGTCGGCGCAACGGTGGAATTATGGGGCACAACAATTGCTGCCAACGCAGTTGCTGCTGCCAGCGCAACGCTTGCTTATCAATTATTTACCGGCATCGGACGACGGGTCGCGCATTGTTATTAAATGCTATCCGGTGATAAAGAATTCGATTTGCTTTACAGCAACCACTCAATCAGCGATATTGCGGCGCAGCAATATGTTCTGCGCATTCACTATTTACTGCACGTTAATTCAATTATGTAAAGGCTTAAACATCAATGCTGCGTAAAATTTTAATCGCCAATCGTGGCGAAATTGCGGTTCGCGTGATTCGCGCCTGCGCTGAAATGGGTATTCGCTCGGCGGCAATTTATGCGGAAGCGGATCGTCATTCACTGCATGTTAAAAAAGCGGATGAAGCGTATAGCTTAGGCAGCGATCCGCTGGCGGGTTATCTCAACGTCCACAACATCGTCAATCTGGCACTGGCGACTGGCTGCGATGCGGTGCATCCTGGCTACGGGTTTTTGTCAGAAAATCCAGAATTAGCAAGGGCTTGTGTGCGACGTGGGCTGACATTTATCGGCCCGACTGCTGAGGTGATTGCGCGAATGGGCGACAAAACTGAGGCGCGATTGGCGATGCAAAAAGCCGGCGTTCCAGTCACGCCCGGCAGCCCCGGTAACTTGGAAAACGTTGAGGAGGCGCTGCATTGCGCGGCTCAAATCGGTTATCCGGTGATGCTCAAAGCCACTTCTGGCGGCGGCGGGCGCGGGATTCGGCGCTGCGATGATGCTGAAGCACTGCGCCACAATTATGAGCGCGTCATTTCGGAAGCGACTAAAGCATTTGGACGTGCCGAGGTATTTTTAGAAAAATGCGTAGTCAATCCGAAGCATATTGAAGTGCAAGTATTAGCTGATCAACATGGCAATTGCATCCATTTATATGAGCGTGATTGTTCTATTCAGCGTCGCAATCAAAAGTTAATTGAAATTGCACCCTCGCCACAAATTGATGAAGCAGAACGGCAATACGTTGGCGGTTTGGCGGTATTAGCAGCGCGAGCAGTTGGTTATACCAACGCAGGAACGATTGAGTTTTTACGTGATGTTGATGGGCGTTTTTATTTCATGGAAATGAACACGCGCATTCAAGTTGAACACACCATTACTGAAACAATCACCGGCGTTGATTTAGTAGAGGAACAAATCCGCATTGCGGCTGGTTTACCGCTGCGCTTCAAACAGCATGATATTCAACGGCGCGGTTTTGCCATGCAATTCCGTATTAATGCCGAAGACCCTAAAAATAACTTTTTGCCCAGCTTCGGGCGCATTTCCCGCTATTACGCACCTGGTGGTCCTGGTGTACGCACTGATGGCGCAATTTATACTGGTTATACTATTCCACCTCATTATGATTCAATGCTGGCAAAAGTGATTGTGTGGGCATTAAATTGGGATGATGTGGTGAGTCGGGGTGATCGGGCGCTGCGTGATATTGGCGTTTATGGAGTGAAAACGACTATTCCGTTTTATCAAGAAATTCTGCGTCATCCTGAATTCCGCGCTGGCAATTTCAATACCAGCTTTTTAGAAATGCACCCCGAATTGCTAGAGTATTCAACCAAGCGTCGCCGTGAAGATGTTGCGGCGGTATTGGCGGCGGCAATTGCTGCGCACGCCGGTTTGTAATCGACATCACGCTTTCAATTAACACACTGAGTTAAATCACATCATGCCAAAAATCAAACTCACCGATGTCGTTTTACGCGACGCGCATCAATCCCTTCATGCCACGCGGATGCGTACTGAAGACATGCTGCCAATTTGCGCCAAATTGGATGCAATTGGCTATTGGTCATTAGAATGCTGGGGCGGCGCAACCTTTGATGCGTGTGTGCGCTTCTTAAAAGAAGACCCTTGGGAACGCTTGCGTCAATTGCGTGAGGCATTACCGAATACGCGCCTGCAAATGTTATTGCGTGGGCAAAATTTGCTCGGTTATCGCCATTATTCTGATGACGTGGTACGCGCCTTTATTGCTCGCGCTGCCGCGAATGGCATGGATGTTTTTCGCATCTTTGATGCGTTAAATGATTTGCGCAATTTGCAAACTGCAATTGAAGCCACCAAAGCTGCCGGTAAACACGCGCAGGGCACCATTTGTTATACCGTCAGTCCAGTGCATGATGTCGCTGGTTTTGTGGCAATGGGACGTGAATTAGCGGCGATGGGTTGTGATTCAATTGCCATTAAAGATATGGCGGGATTATTGACGCCGTATGTGACCGCTGAATTGGTGAAAGCCTTAAAAGATCACGTTGATTTGCCGCTCCATTTGCATTCTCACGCGACTTCCGGTTTGGCGGATATGTGCCATTTGAAAGCGATTGAAAATGGCTGCGATGGTTTAGATACCGCGATTTCTTCAATGGCGGGCGGAACTTCACATCCGCCGACTGAAAGTCTAATTGCTGCGTTGCGTGATACTGAATATGACACCGGTTTGAATTTAGAAGCAGTGCAAGCAGTGGGGCTGTATTTTTATCAGGTGCGCAAGAAATATCATCAATTCGAGAGTGAATTCACCGGCGTTGATACGCGGGTGCAGGTTAACCAAGTGCCCGGTGGCATGATTTCCAATCTCGCCAATCAATTGAAAGAACAGAATTCGCTGGAGCGCATGAGCGCAGTATTGGAAGAAATTCCCCGCGTGCGTAAAGACCTCGGTTATCCGCCACTGGTGACACCTACTTCGCAAATTGTCGGCACGCAAGCGGTATTGAATGTGTTGACCGATCAGCGTTATCAGACCATTACCAATGAAGTGAAGTTGTATTTGCAGGGGCGTTATGGACGTGCGCCAGCGGCAGTGAATCCAACGCTGCAACAACAGGCAATTGGCAATGAAGAGCTAATTGATTGTCGTCCGGCTGATTTATTAAAGCCGGAATTGGAACGCTTACGCCATGAGATTGGTGAATTGGCACCGGTGGATGAAGATGTGTTGACTTATGCGATGTTTCCTGAAATCGGACGCAGCTTTTTGGAACAACGCGCCGCTGGCACTTTGCAGCCAGAAGCGTTAGAACCTGCGCCAATTCAAGGAGATGCGCGTACTGCGCCGACGGAATTTAATATCGCTGTGCATGGCGAAACCTATCATGTGAAGGTCACGGGTACCGGTCATAAAAATCAGGCAGATCGACATTTTTATTTCACCATTGATGATGTCCCAGAAGAAGTTGTCGTTGAGACGCTTGATGAAGTGGTATTAACTGGCGGGGCGCAGGGCGCAGTGAAAAAAGCGATTGTGGGGCGGCGTCCTAAACCCACGCAACCCGGTCATGTGACGACTTCAATGCCGGGCAATATCGTGGATGTGTTAATTAAAGAAGGTGATTGTGTTGTTGCGGGACAGTCGCTATTGGTGACGGAAGCGATGAAGATGGAAACTGAGATTCAAGCGCCAATCAGTGGCACAGTGACGGCGCTATATGTCATTAAAGGTGATGCAGTCAATCCAGATGAAGTGTTATTAGAAATCACTGCTTAATTTGAATGGGGATTTGTAATGCAACGACGGGATTTTTTGAAAACTGCTGGTATTGGGGCGCTCGCCGCTGGTATTGCCACACCTGCATTGGCTGCTGCGCCAACAATTAAATGGCGTATGGCGTCGAGCTTTCCTAAAAGCCTCGATACTATTTATGGCGCAGCGGAAGTATTAGCCAAGCGCGTCGCTGAATTGACGGATGGACGTTTTGAGATTCGCGTATTCGCTGGCGGCGAATTGGTGCCCGCATTCGGCGTACTCGATGCGGTGCAGCAAAACACCGTCGAATGCGGACACACTGCTTCTTATTATTACTACGGTAAAAATAAGGCATTGGCGTTGGAAAGCACTTGGCCATTTGGTCTTAATACGCGCCAGATGACGGCGTGGTTATACGAAGGCGGTGGGATGGCACTGTTGCGCGAATTGTTCGCCACTTACAACTTGGTGCATTTTCCCGGCGGCAGCACCGGGGCGCAGATGGGCGGTTGGTTTCGCAAAGAAATCAAGTCGTTGGCGGATTTGCAGGGCTTGAAAATCCGCATTCCCGGCTTCGGCGCGGAAATTTTCTCGCGGCTGGGCGCGGTGCCGCAGTCGCTGCCGGGCGGAGAAATCTATCCAGCGTTGGAGCGCGGCGCGATTGATGCGGCGGAGTGGACGGTGCCGTATGACGATGAAAAGCTGGGATTTCAAAAGGTTGCGAAGTATTACTACGCGCCCGGCTGGTGGGAAACCGGCACCCATCTGGTGTTTTATGTGAACAAGGCGCAGTGGGAGGCGTTGCCGCCGGCCTATCAAGCTGCGTTCACCGTCGCCGCGCAGGAAGCGCATCTGCTGATGCTTGCCGCCTACGATGCTAAAAATCCGCCAGCGTTGCAGCGGTTGCTGCAAAACGGCGCGGAATTGCGCCGTTTTCCCGATGATGTGTTGCTCAAAGCCTACGATGTGGCGCAGCAGATTTATGCGGAAGAATCTGCGCAAAATCCAGCATTTAAGGCGCTTTACGAGTCGATGCGCACCTTCCAACAACGGTCTGATGTGTGGTGGAACGTCGCCGAATCACCGATGGCAAATTTCATGCAGGCGGTGCGGCGGCGCAAATAACCGCACCAACTTGATGAAGCGGGCGTTAATCGTCGTTGGACGCGACGCTTAAACGCCCTTCCTGCCCCGTCAGCAACTTTTGAATGTTGCTGCGATGCCGCCACACCAACAAGCCGCTCATCACCAACTGCATTCCCACCAACACGCGCACCTCCGCCGTTTCCGGCCACAGCAGCCACACCAGCACCGGCGCTAACGTCATCGAAATCAGCGCCGCGAGTGACGAAATTTTCAGCACTTTGGCGATAAACAGCCAGATCGCTGCCACCGCTAAACCAATCGACCAGTGCAACCCAAATTGCACGCCCAGCGCCGTGGCGACACCTTTGCCGCCCTGAAATCCGAAAAACAGCGGATATAAATGACCGAGAAATGCCGCTAATCCAATCGCTGCTAACGCCAGCGGTTCCACGCCCAGCGCGTGTCCTAACAGCATCGGAATAAACCCTTTCAAACTATCACCCACCAGCGTAATTGCCGCTGGGAGTTTGCCGCCAATGCGCAACACATTGGTTGCACCCGGATTATTAGAACCTTGGGTGCGCGGATCGGGCAGTTTCATTAACCGGCACACCACAATCGCGCTGGAAATGGAACCGAGTAAATAAGCAGCAATCACAAGCGCAATAGTCATTAGCATCATCGCAACAAAAAAGTGAGAATAAACTGTGTTACACATTACGCCAAATTAACAGCAATGATGCAATACCACTGTGGAGAAAATAATGGACATCGTTTTTATTCGTGGCATCCAGATTAACGCCATCATCGGCATTCACGACTGGGAAAAGCAGCAGCGCCGCCCGCTCATTGTTGATCTCGAATTAGCCAGCGACATCGCTCGTGCCGCAGCAACTGATCAAATTATTGACGCGCTAGATTATGCCGCCGTCACCGCTCGCCTGACGGAATTGGTGATGAATAACCGCTTTGAACTGGTTGAAACGCTGGCCGAACACTGCGCCGCCCGGCTGCGCGAGGAATTCAACATCAGTTGGCTGCGCCTGACGCTGCACAAACCGGATGCGGTCGGCGCGGGTGTGGATGTCGGCGTCGTGATTGAGCGCGGCAAGCGTTGCTAACCGTGTGGAACCGATTCTAGCTTTACCATGCCATCTTTCGTCATACATTTACGGTGATTTTTATGCGCTATCATTTTGTATTAACAGCTTTTTTTGCTTTGACGTGCGTCAACGCTGCCGCCCAACCTGATGCCGCTGACGCTGCTGATGGCGGTGGTTTTCTTCAAGCACCGAGCGTTGAACCGTCGCCGTTGACCGATGATGCGGTCGAACCGGACATCACCATCACTGAATCTGGCACCACAACCGTTTATGAATATCGAGTGCGCGGGGCGCTTTATATGATTCGCGTCCAGCCGCAAGTTGGGCCGGCATATTATTTTT
Organism: Thiocystis violascens; assembly: GCA_020721065.1. Taxonomy (GTDB): domain Bacteria; phylum Pseudomonadota; class Gammaproteobacteria; order Chromatiales; family Chromatiaceae; genus Chromatium; species Chromatium violascens_A. Next base: position 211,890 of record DYNM01000001.1, read on the forward strand.
ATGACGTGAATGGCGACGGTGTCATTGACGCGCAAGAACGTTCTGCTCGCAATACCGCTGTCCCACAATGGGAATTGCTACATTGGAATTGAGCGGCATCTTTGTAATGAAAACAGATAAACATTTGCATACGTTATGAGGAGATTATGGCAAGGTTACATATATTCCAACAACAGCGTTAGAAGAAACCCGTGCTTATCAGCAATTGGTGGGCATTGGCGTGGAGAAAAGGCTTCAACAGGCTCGCGTATCCTCACTAAACAACTCCGGCGGCGTTTTGATGATTTGTCTGATTGGGCAATGACGCAATTGCAGAAGGCAAATACAGAGCAATTGGAAGCATGGGCGGAGCAGATTTTTGATGCGCCTAATGTGGAAACATTACTCGGCAGTTCATTGGATTAAATTCAATTGGTTGGGTTGACGCATCAACCCAACCAACACCAACTGCGTCACTCCTAAATGAGTAACAACCATTTTTATGAACATTAGCCAATGACTTTATATGCTGATTTGAAAAACGTTCGCAGTGAAGAAGACGTAAAAGATGCGTATATCAAAGTTTTGGGTTTAACCAGCTACACCAAGGGTTTAATTGATATTCAAACTGAAGAAATCTGGTTTGAAGCCAAGGATACCGGCAAACATTCCAGTTATGCGATGTTTACGCAATTGCTGCATTATGTGCAGGATGCGTTGAATAAAGGCGAACGCATTCCGCCGTTTTTAGCAGTCATTGATACCGAAAAAGCAGCAATCATGAAAAGCGCCGATGTGCTGCCATTTTTAGCTAAAAAAAGATTCGTTGGGGTAAATCCGCCAGCAAATATACGCCAGAAGCCTTGGAGGTCGTATCCGCATATATCGGCACCTATTTTGTCTCGTTTCGTTTAAAAACGCACGAAGATGAATTGATTGCCACCATCAAAGCCGCGATTCAAACCGGCGAAATCATTCGGATTCAAATCACGCCGGATAATTTGAAGCAGGCATTTGATAAGTGGGTGACGATGATCGGCAGTCAGATTGACAGCATCAGCGCCGAAGATTATGCGTTGCTGTTTTTTGCCGATATCATGAATGATGGCACGGTATCTTCTTATCAGGAAATTTCGGTAAAGTTAATTTTTGTAGACGGCAAACCTGCATTTTTTCTGGATGGCAAGCTCTGTGCATTGGGTAACAAAGAAGGGTATCGCCAGTTTTGGGCAATTTATCACCGTCCGCCGCAGGAAGAACATCGCAACTATCTATTGGAACGGCGCGATAGTTTAATTCCGTTGAATGAGCGCAGCTTTAAGGGTGCATATTATACGCCGCTCAATGTCGTGGATCGCGCTTATGATACACTTGCTGAGGTATTAGGAAAAAACTGGCAAAAAAATTATCTCGTGTGGGATATGTGCTGCGGCGTTGGCAATTTAGAAGTGAAGCATTCCAATCACCGCAATCTGTTTATGAGTACGTTAGATGTTGCGGACATTGATGTGATGCGAGCAACGAAAACCTGCGTTGCTGCTACGCGCTTTCAATATGATTATTTGAATGATGATATTACCGATGACGGCAGAATTGATTACAGCCTCACCAATAAACTGCCGCCAGCGTTGTGTGCTGCGATTGCAACCGGCAAGAAGATTTTGGTGTTAATCAATCCGCCGTATGCGGAGGCGGGCACAGATGTTAGCTGTACAGATAAGGCTGGCGTGGCAAAAACAAAGTTTGCCGCAACAGCAATGAATCGTTATGGTAAAGCCAGCAACGAGCTGTTTACGCAGTGTTTAGCTAGAATTGCGCTAGAAATACCCACAGCAACAGTGGCGATATTCAGCAAGTTGAAATATGTCAACGCGCCGAATTTTGAGAAGTTTAGACAGGTTTGGAACGCTGAATATCTCGGTGGCTTTGTCGTGCATAGCAAGGCATTTGATGGCTTAAAAGGTGATTTTCCGATTGGCTTTTTGGTGTGGAAAACCAACCAAAATGCCAAAAAGAAACGGTCGATTGATGCGATTGCCGTTGAAGTTTTTGATAGAAATACACGACCGATTGGTGAAAAACAGTTTTATAACTTACCGAACAGCAGTTATTTGAATGTGTGGTTAAAACGTCCCAAGAAAAATAACCAACCAGTGATACCGATTAAAAATGCTATTTCACCGGCAACATCTACGCCAAGTGTCACTACATGGTCAGATCAGGCAATCGGTTATATGCGTTGTTCAGTGAATGATGTTCAACACGCCAATCAACATACTGCTTTATTTTCATCAAGTTTTAGCGATGGGCATGGCTTTTATGTTAACCCCGACAATCTTTGGCAAGCCGCCATTATTTTTGCCGTGCGCCGTTTAGTAAAACCCACTTGGTTGAATGACCGCGATCAATTTTTGCAACCAACTGGTGAATTAACGGATGAATTCAAACACAATTGCTTGATTTGGATGCTATTCAACGGCAGCAATCTCACCGCCAGCGCCGATGATTTAGAATGGAATGGCGCAACGTGGTCAATCGTCAATCATTTTATTCCGTTCACGGAAACCGAGGTCAACGCACCAACGCGATTTGAATCTGATTTTATGGTGTACTATTTGAAAGGCAAAAAGCAGTCATCTGAAGCAAAAGCTGTGCTCGCAGCAGGCAAACACTTGTGGCTGGCGTATTTCGCCCAGAGTGATCATCATATCGTGCGCCATGAATTAAAATTAAATCGCGCTGATGTGGGCTGGTATCAACTCTGCAATGCTTTGAAAAAACGCAATGATAGTGGTGATTATAATGAATTGGTTAGTTTTGTTGCGTTTGAATTGGCATATAAAACCTTAACCGAGAAATTGCAGCCGCTGGTGTATGAATTGGGATTTTTGAAGCGGTGAGGATATGAAATGACAACAGTCTTTAATAAACCTTATACAGTGAATTGAAATGTCACAAATTACTATTTTATGGTTTCGCCGCGATTTGCGGCTGGATGACAATCCTGCGTTGCAAACCGCGTTAGCGACCAGCCAGCGCCTGATTCCGGTCTACATTCACGCGCCGGAGGAAGCTGCGCCGTGGGAGCCGGGCGCTGCCAATCGCTGGTGGTTGCATCACAGCCTGCTGGCGCTAGATCAAGCGTTGCGTGAGCGTGGCAGTCGGTTGTGGCTGGCGCGAGGCGAGAGTTTGGCGACGCTGCGCCAGCTCATTGCGCAAACCGGCGCGACGCAGGTGTTGTGGAATCGGCGCTATGAGCCGGCGCTGTCGGCGCGTGATACCGCGATCAAGCAGGCGTTGCGAGACGATGGTCTGCACTGCGCCAGCACCAACGCGGCGCTGTTGTTTGAACCGTGGGAAATTCGCAACGGCAGCGGGCAGCCATATCGCGTGTTCAGTGCGTTTTGGCGCACCTGCGTCAAGGAGTTATATCGTCAACTCCCCGCGCCAGCGCCTGCCACGCTGCCGCCGCTGGGCGAACTGAGCGCCGGTTGTGACCTCGCCGAATTGGGGTTATTGCCGCAGCACAATTGGGATCACGGGCTGCGCGAGACGTGGACGCCGGGCGAGGCTGGCGCGATGCAGCAGGCCATGACGTTTCTGGCGCAAGACCTGACCAGCTATGCGACGCAGCGCGATGTGCCGGGGAATGTGGGAACGTCGCGGCTGTCAGCGGCGCTGCATTTTGGCGACATCAGCCCGCGTCGCTTGTTGGCGCTGGTGCTGGCGCACGGCGGCGAACCAACCACTGATCCTTGGGTGCGCGAGCTGGGCTGGCGCGAATTCGCTTATCACCTGCTGTATCACTTTCCCCACACCACGACGCAGCCGTTGGATCAACGGTTTGCTCAATTGCCGTGGCGCAGCGCACCGGAACAGCTCGCAGCGTGGCAGCGCGGTCAAACTGGCATTCCGCTGGTGGACGCCGGAATGCGCGAACTGTGGCACACGGGCTGGATGCACAATCGGGTGCGGATGGTGGTGGCCTCGCTGCTGACCAAGAATTTGCTGCTGCCGTGGCAACTCGGAGCGCAGTGGTTTTGGGACACGTTAGTTGACGCAGATTTAGCCGTGAATACAGCAAGTTGGCAGTGGACTGCGGGCTGCGGCGCGGATGCAGCGCCCTATTTCCGCGTGTTCAATCCGGTGCTGCAAGGCGAACGCTTTGATCCGACCGGGGTTTATGTGCGGCGCTGGTGTCCAGAGCTGGCGCGGCTGCCAGATCGCGTCGTGCATCAACCTTGGGCGGCGAGTGCGGCGACCTTGACGGCGGCGGGAGTGCGGCTGGGAGTTCATTACCCGCAGCCGCTGGTTGATTTAGCGGCATCGCGGCGAGAAGCGTTGAGCGCATGGGAAATGATTAAAACGTATTAAAAAAGTTGTTCTATTCCGGCGCAAATTGATTCAGTAATCGTGTTGGGTATCATCGTTTTTTCACCGCCGCACAAATCAATGTTGCCAACTTTTAATGAGTTACTTGCACCGGCGCTTGCTGCCAAATCCCGCTCGTGTCACCCATTCCCACACCATCAAAAAACTCACGCATTGCAATAAAGCGTTCTTTATTCGCTAAGGCGCTGTTAATCACTTGCGCTAATGAACCCGCGCCAGCCGGCCCCATTAACGGACGCGCTGAAATCAAATTGGTGAAATACAGCGCCGGAATCGTTAATTCTTTTGCTGCCTGCACGACCGGCGTGGTGCCAATTGCTAAATCCGGTTCCAATGCTTTCACTGCCGCTAAATCTTGTTCCAATGAAGCGCGGAATTGCACCGGTACGCCGTGCGCAGTCAACCATTCCAAATCGCTTTCATTCCACGCCGTGCGCGGACAAGCCGTGCCGACATACGGCACTGTCGCGCCCGATTCAATTAACAATCGCGCCACTAATAATTCCGAACCTTCATAACCGGACACAATCACGCGCCCTTTAATTGGTTTTGCCGCCAACGCGCCAGCAATTGCCGGTAAAAACTTATTTTTCGCTGCATCAACCTTGTCTTGCGCGATGCCGCAGGCTTGACCAATCGCATCTAACCACGCCGCCGTGCCGTCGCAGCCGACCGGAGCCGAGCCCACAATTGGGCGTCCGGCAGCGGCAAATTCCCGCGCTGAGGCGGCATATTGCGGATGAATCGCGGCAACGGCAGCGCAATCGAGCGCGGCGTACAGCTCGCGCCATTCGCGGGTCGGCACCACCGGCCCAGTCGCCAGCCCCAGCGGTTCCAACATCATGCCAATCCCGACCGGATCGGCGGGGAACATTTCGCCGAGCAGCGTGATCGTCGGACGTTCGCTGCGCCCACCGCGTGGCGCTTGCACCGGACCTTGTTCCGCTTCGGTGCGGGCGTAATGCAGCATCGCGCCAGCCAGCACATCTTTCGCTTCGGCGTGAGTTGGCGTGCCGAAGCCGGGCACGTCAATGCCGATAATCCGCACGCCGTTGATTTGCTTGGGCAATAAGCGCAGCGGAACGCCAGATGCCGTCGGAACGCACAGATTGATAGCGACGATGGTGTCGTAGCGGTCGGAATCAGCCAGTTTCAACACTGCGTCCCGCGCATCCTCGAATAATCGCCCAGACACCAGCGATTCCGAATCAAACGGCACATAACCGATGGAACGCCGTGCGCCGTAAAAATGCGCGGTGAAACTCAGGCCATACACGCAGCAGCCCGAACCAACCAGCACCATCGCGGTGCGGCGCATTCGCAGTCCGACGCGCAACGCGCCGAATGCTGGGCACATCGTTTGCGGTTGATCGTGCGGGCCGCTGGCGCAGGTCGAAAGCGTTGGCAACTCAGACATCGTCGTACACCACTTCGAGAGACGGTTTCGCCACTGCGGCTGCGTCGCACATATCCGCCGCGTTTGCCGGTTCTAAAATCACATGCCGCCCAACGGCATCACCTTTGAATAGATTCAACAATTCCTCATGCGCCAGCGGTTTGGGTTTCACCGGCGGCGCGGTGGCGACATTTGCCGCTAATTCTTCAAACAACGCGCCCCAGCGGTCGCCCGGGCGTCCAACGATTTCGTAATTCGCACTTTTACGGCGGATGTCATCGTCGGCCGGAATCGTCGCCAAAATCGGAATTCCGACTGCGTCCGCGAACGCCTGCGCCTCGCCGGTGCCGTCGTCTTTATTGATGACCATGCCGGCGACGCCGACGCTGCCGCCCAAGCCGGTGAAATAGCCGACTGCCGAGCAGACGTTGTTGGCGACGTAGAGCGATTGCAGATCGTTGGAGCCGACGATGATGACTTTTTGACACAGATCGCGGGCAATCGGTAGCCCGAAGCCGCCGCACACCACGTCGCCGAGAAAATCCAGCAAAACGTAGTCAAAATCCCACTCGTGAAAGCCCAAACCTTCCAGTAATTCAAAGCCATGAATGATGCCGCGTCCGCCGCAGCCGCGTCCGACTTCCGGTCCGCCAAGCTCCATCGCAAACACGCCGTCACGCTTAAAACAGATGTCGCCAATCGCCACGCTGTCGCCAGCGCGTTTTTTCTCGCTGGAGACGCCGAGAATGGTCGGGCAGGCGCGTCCACCAAACAGCAGCGTCGCGGTGTCACTTTTGGGATCGCAGCCAATCAGCAGCACCTTTTTGCCCTGCTGCGCCATCATGTACGAGAGGTTGGCGAGGGTGAAACTCTTGCCGATACCGCCCTTGCCATAGATGGCGATGATCTGGGTTTGTTTGAGTGCTGGCGCGGTGGTGGGCGCGGAAACGGTCACGGATGCAGTCACGATAAATCTCTCCAATCCAAAATCATTTTCAAACAAGTGGGATCGCCAAACGCGGTGCGATATGCGCTCGCAGCGTCAGTCGCAGTGACGCGATGCGTGATCAAGCCATCCAGCGACAAGCGTCCAGAATCAAGCAACGCCTGTACTGCGGCGAGATCGGCGGGTTGAAATTCAGCGGCGATGCGAAACCGTGCTTCGCGCATAAATGCTGGCGGAAAGGTGAAGGCGACCGGCGCGTGATAAAACCCTGCCAGCACGATTTCGCCGCCTCGCGCCAGCCGCGCAATCAGCCGATCTAAAATCGTTGCGTCGCCGCTCATGTCGCAGATGCAGCGGTAATCGCGGCGCGGATCGTCGTCCGGCGACATGACGTTGTAACCATAACCGTCTGCGCCCGAATGCCGCGCTGGATTGGTTTCCCACACGACCGGCGGCGTCTCTGCATCCAGCGCCGCAATCCGCGCCAGCAGCCGTCCGAGCACGCCATGCCCAACGATCAACTCAACCGTCGCACCGGCAATCGCGTGGTACGCGGTTGCTGCCAGCGTCAACAACACAGCTTGCTCACCAAAGTTTTCTGCGACTGGCAACAGGCGGCTGGCTGGCGCGACGATGCGCGATGCAGCCCCGCCGAATAAACCGCGCACGTCGCCATAACACCGCGCTCCCGGCACAAACACGCGCTGCCCGACGCTGAGACCAGATTCTGCGCCCGCAAAAATGACGCGCCCCACCGATTCATAGCCGGGCACCAGCGGATAGCCCATGCCGGGGAATTCGGGCATTTGCCCCGACCACAGCAGGCGCTCGGTGCCAGTGCTGATGCCGCTCCATTCGATGTCCACGATGACATCGGTGGATTCTGGCGGCGTCAGCGCGAGGCGGCGCAGCGATAACTGTTCGGGTTGTTCGAGGACGACGGCGAGAGCTTCGAGAGTGGGAATGTCGGTGGTCACGGTTGGCTCGAAAGTGAGGGATAATTTAAGGAGTAATGAGTTAATTCAATAATGTCGGTGCGATAACCTAACCGTTATTAAAAATCAAAATTCTCTTTATCCCAATGTGGCAAAACAGATTTTCGACTTCTGATAGAAATTTCTGTTAAACCTTCTGCGTCCCAACTCCAAGTAAAGTTCTCATCTGTTCCTGCATCTTTGCGATCAGTGAGAATGGCGTTTGCATAATTAAAATCAATTCTGCCCGGCTCGACAACATCGTATGCAAATGACACTTGATTGGTATCGTCATCACGAGTGATGCTGACGTTCTCTAACACTGCATAATCTAACACCATCGTGTTAAATAAATAACCAATCACTGCGATGAATAAAATTGATACGGTGACAAAGAGCGATTGATAGCGTTTTTTGGCAACCGTTGCTTCTTCTAACTTCTTTTCGAGAGAAATAGCCATTTTTTAATTACCCAATTAAAAACACATCGTTTTTGAGCGCGGAACCATTGATAAATGGTCAGGTTCCGCGCCTCGTTATTACCAGCGCGGCATCCGATATGGCAATAAATGCTGCACCCACGCCGAACGAAACCGATCTAATGACAGGCTTTCATGCACTGCTTCAACGAAGCGCCCTAATAAATGCGCATTGATGACCGAGCGCGAATAAAACGGCGTGTCTTCTAATGTTTTCACCACGCTCGGTGGTGAACCAGCATCTGATTGACTGCTGCGTGGCATTTGCCAAATTGGTGTACGCGGCAAGCGATGATCTAGCGGTGGCGCAAATTCATTGATTGAACCATCAGCATTGAAATGAAGTGCTAATGCCAGCGCCGCATCATTCCGCCGTTCAACGTGGTATAAAATTGCGCTTTCATTGTCGCTCATTTCAGCGCGTGACCAATCCCAATACACAAACGCATCTTCTAATGGTTCATCGCCCCAATTGCGATCAAAATAGGCGTGTCCCGTCCATTTGATATTGGGATGTTCCAATTCAACCGTCACTCGCGCACTCGGTGCAATCGGTCGCCAACGATGACGTCCGTTGCTGTCTAAAGTGAATATCCGCTCATTGATAAAATTGGGCGTTAAATGAATTGTGCCGCGTACCCGCTGCGGAATTGGCGTGCCAATTTCATTGAGTTGCAACGTTAATGTGTCGTCGCTATTCCATTGAATTGCACTCGGTCCAATAGTTAAATTGGTCTCGGTTTGCTTCACGGCGTTGGCGTGACGTTCTGTCATGGTCCAGCGCCGTTTTTCACCATATAAACAGACATTCATTGAACAATGATCACGCGGATCATTGCGTCCTTTGCGCCGTCCTTTGAAATAATACGGCGAAAAAACGCTGCCAATAAATGCAATTAACGTTAAACCATGTTTGCCGTCATCGCTCAACGCATCAACGTACCACCACGCATAACCACGCGGCGGCACCGTTAAATTGAAATCTGGGCTGGCGGGGCGATTGGTTGTTGCAGTCGTCATTATTCAACTCCTGATTCAATTCAATTGTGCCAGCACTGCTTCGGCAGCAATTCGCCCAGAAATCGACGCCATTGGAATGCCGGGGCCAGGATGAACGCTGCCGCCAGCAAGATATAACCCAGCAATTTTTGATTCATTCCCCGGACGGTCAAAAGAACCGAATAAACCGTGGGTGACGCGCCCGAATACAGCGCCACCAGATGCGGGATAAGTTTGTTCAAAATGAACTGGCGTGGTCACGGCGATTTCTCGGCTGTCGGCAAAGGTTAATCCGCAATGCGCCAATAACTTCATTACCCGTTCTTCACAGCGCCGAATCTCATCTTCGGGAATGACTTGACTGTCACCACGCGCTGGTGCATTGACCATAATTAATAACCGCTCCGCTTCAGTCGGCGCAGGGGCAGCAGGATTGCCGCGATCTTGGGCGCAGATGTAGACGGTGGGATCAATTGGTAAACGCAAATCTTCAAATACCGATTTGAATTCTTCGGCGTAATCACGCGGGAAAAAGACGTTGTGATATTGCATTGGAAAACCCACAGGTTTTGCCAATAAGTTCCAAGTCACGACGGAATGAGAGCGTTTATCGGGGGTAATTTGCGGGGCAGCTTTTTTCGCTCGTGCGCCCAATAAACCAGCGCCGAGTGCTGAGGCATCGCCGTTGTAAATGACGGCATCGGCAGACAATCGCTCGCCGTTTTCCAGCACTGCGCCAGCTGCGCGTCCGCCTTCGATGATGATTTCTGTGACTTTTTCGCCGTAGCGCAGCGTCACACCTTTTTCTTCAGCCAGCTTGGCGACGGCTTCCGGCAAGCCGTGAATGCCGCCCTCGACGGCGTAAACGCCGCGACTTTCGACATCCGCAATTAACATCAATGTTGCTGGTGCGTGATAGGGTGACGCGCCGACATAAGTCGAATAGCGCCCGAATAATTGACGCAGCCGTTGATCTTTGAAATAACCACCAAGTGCTTGCCATAATGTGAATACGGCTTTAATTCGCGCCAATTCACTCATTCCGCTCATTCCAAAGCGTCCAAAAATTGATAATGGCGTTGGTTGCGAGGAGCGAATAAATGGCACTTCGAGGGCATTAAAGACGCGCTTGGCGTGTTGCACAAAACGTAAATAACCATCAGATTCTGCTGCGCCAGCAAAGGCGGCGATGGCGTCTGCGGAGCGTTGTTGATCGGCAAATAAATCAAGCCGTTCATTCTGGCTCCACGCATGACGGGCGAGGATTTCCGCTTTATGTAAAGTAACGCGCTCATTTAATGAAGCGCCTGCTTCGGCGAACATTTCGTCAAAGACCCAAGGCATCGTCAGCACCGTTGGTCCGGTGTAGAAACTTTGGTCGCCGCGATGTTGCTCGCGGAGTTTGCCGCCGGGACGTGAGCCGCGTTCGACCACAGTGACCGCGAAACCTTTGGTTGCCAGTTTGAGTGCTGCGCTCAAGCCACCCATGCCCGCGCCGATCACGAGGATTCGTTTATTCCGCATGTGTCTGCCTTGTTTGTTCAAGCGTGAAATTAAAGGGAAAATTTGACTGGATGCTTGCGAGATCGCGCCTTGCAAGATGAGCTGTGATTAGGTTCAAATGAGTGTCTAGTTCACTAGACATCTGGGCGGTTGAGTCTACCTGACAGGGGGCGATTTTGCACAGTCAGGCGGCGGTCGCTCATTCATCGTTCATTACACTATCCAATTGAGGAATCATCGTTGAATTACGCAGCAAGAATGATGTGGCCTGAGAAATCAGCGACTTGGGATTATCTCGGCGCGGCAGAGAGTTTGGACGATTTCGCCATGATGTACGCCGCTGATAAGGCGCTGGCGGTGGGCACCGAGTTTGTTGTGATTGAGAAAGGCGGCGCGGATTCAGAGATTCAGTTTTTCAAAGTGAGCCGCGCTGATCCTTATGGCTTGATTCCGGCTGATCCGCGAGTGGAAAGTGGCAGCGGCAGTGTGAGTACTGCTGCACAGCCGCAGGAGTTTATGCAGGAGCAAAGCATTGGTGAGGTGTGGAAGGCGATGTACGGCAACATCTTCTTTTTTGGGCGCGTCACCGGTACGGCATTTTTAGTGTTTTTAGCGTTGATTTTCTTAGCAAAATGGGGCTTTGGAGCTTGGTAAGGCGATCAACTGGCGGTTGATGTGTAAATAAAACTTGACGCAACCGTCTGTCAGGCTAAACTAACACTTGTGCATTGCTGATGGGTTCCGGTTCCACGATGTGAAGCGTAATTTGACAGCAAGCCCGACTCCGCACTGTTAAGTGCGTGTTACTTATTCAGTTATTCACAGAGGGTACTTCAATGGCAGAAGCAGCAAAAAACCTGTCCGGTCTGACCGACGCACAAGCAAAAGAATTCCATGAGCATTGGAAGCATGGCACTTGGAGCTGGGTGATGATTGCGTGTGCCGTTCACGTCGTCACTTGGGTTTATCAACCTTGGTTCTAAGCGTTTCATTCGCTTTTTCTTTCTATTAAAGGAGATTTCCAATGCAAGTACCTGTTATGTTGGCCGATCCGTCCGTTGCTGCACCCAATCATCCTGAAGAAGATTGGAAAATTTGGACCGTTATCAATCCAGCTACCTGGATGGTTCCTTTCTTCGGCATCCTGTTTGTACAAATGTGGATGATTCATAGCTACGCACTGGCTCTGCCAGGCTACGGCTGGAAAGATTCCGTTCGTGTGAAGGCTCCTGCTGCTGTTGTTGCACCTGCTCCGGTTGCTGCGACCCAAGCTCAGTAAGACCTGACACTTTTGTGCCGATAGGCGGATGACATTCTCATCTGCCTATTTTTTTGCCTGCGTTTTTTGACATGATTATTCCAGTCACCGTTTAGCATTATTTTTGGGTAAGTAACAGCTTTTTGTGAATGATTCTGGCAGCCACTCTGGAGTTAAAACGTCACTTGGTGTCCAAGAGCAAATAGCTGGAAATTGGTCGAACTTAATACCCGTTTCCTTTACCGTTTCTGTTCTGGCGTCAAGCCAAACATCTTCCCACCAATCAGAATCATCAAGGCATGTTTTTAAGCTCGGTGTCTTTTGCAGACGGCGTAACAATGCCCGCCGCTGTTCTCGAATAGTGCATTCCCAACTCGAACTGCGTCGCGCCGGTTGATAATGCCATTTCAATAAATGGGTGAGCAGTACCGCCATGCGGTGTGCGAATTCGCGTTGTTCACTTTTGCCCACGTCTTCAATTTCCTCAGCGAGATGCGCGATGTCTAAACAGTCAAAACGTCCGCTGCGCAGCAAATGTGCCTGTTCATTTGCCCACGCAATAATGTCGTTGTCATAAGTGTGAATTGTCATACCGTGTTTTCCCTAAGCAACTATTTCACCCACCGCTCTAAATCAATTCCCACCCAATAAAAACTCCGTTACCGGAGGTTTTTTGTTTATTGGGTTGCTATCAGCAACCCAACCTACGCGGCAAAACCACTACCCGAAAATAGTTAGTGTGCCGCGAGTTCTTGGAAATAATCCGGTTTCTTTTGAATAGTCATTAACACCTTAGCGGCCAGCCCGGATGGATTTCGCCGCTGGCTTTCCCAACTCTTGATGGTATCAATGCTGGTGCCAAGTGCGCTGGCAAATTCACTTTGTGAGACATTCAGTTGAGCGCGAATGGCTTTGACATCAATCACTTCATAGCGGGTAATGCGACTGGCAGATTGACGACCTTGCTGGCTGGTATCAGTCTAAATCAGTGGGCAGTTAAAGCACTCGATGAAGCAGCACGACGATAAACACACTACTGTGCTTTGTTGATTGCGGCTAACTCTATTCAATACCACACCAACATTTCAATTCCCACCCAATAAAAAAGCCCCCGATTTATTGAGGGCTTTTTTAATTATTCTGGCAACCAGTCTGGAGTCAGAATTTCGCTTGGTGTCCAAGAACAGTTTTCAGGAAAGATTTCCAGTCCAGTTTCGGCAATTGCTGCAGCAATGGCGTCTGCCCAAATTTCTTCCCACCAATCAGCATCACGCAGCATTGCTTTAAGGCTCGGTGTGCGCTTGAGACGCAGTATCAGCGCCCGCCGCTGTTCTCGAATAGTGCGCTCCCAACTCGAACCTCGCCGCTCCGGTTGATATTGCCATTTCAATAGATGAGAGAGCAGTACCGCCATGCGGTGTGCTAATTCACGTTGTTCACTTTTGCCCACGTCTTCAATTTCCTCAGCGAGATGCGCAATGTCTAAACAATCAAAACGTCCGCTGCGCAGCAAATGCGCCTGTTCATTTGCCCATGCAATAATGTCGCTGTCATAGCTGTGCATTGTCATACCATGTTCTCTCTAAGCAACTATTTCACCCACTACTCTCAATCAATTTCCACCCAATAAAACCTCCGTTGCTAAAAGTTTTGTTTGTTGGGTTGCAATTAGCAACCCTAAGCTGCTACTCGTTCCGATTTAACCAAATAATTCACCGTGTGATCCAAGCCTGACCAGTTGTAACGTATTCGTTTCTAATTTTCGGTAAATTAACAGTAAATCCGGTTTGATATGGCACTCACGATAGCTGGTCAAATTTCCGCCGAGTTGATGGTCACGATAATGCGTTGCTAAAGATTGATCAGTTGCTAGTGCAACTAAAACCTCTTTTAATAACATATCTAGTACCGCACAATATTTGCTTTTAGACTCGCGCTTATAATCACGTTTGAATGCCGTCGAGCGTTCAATCGTCCGCATGTAAATCTGCCATTAAAGCGTCAATCGTTTCTGAAGATTGACCGTGTCCGGTTTCTAGTTCGCTCATTGCTTGGCGCGTGACGGCATTCGGGCTTTGTAATGCAACAGGTAATTGTTGCTCGTCGGCAATGTGTTGTATTAACAGTCGGATCACGTCCGACATGGATAATCCCATATTTGCCAGTACTTGCACAGCGCGTGCTTTAGTATCGCTATCAATTCGCGTGGGCGTAACATGAAAATCACGCATGGCAACCTCGTTGTTAGCACATTCTTTGCCTGCTATCTTAACCCAATTCACACCCAATAAAAAAGCCTCCGTTTCATCAGAGGCTTTAACTGGATTAAATCCGCAATTCAAATTTAACTGATCGCTAGTCAAATTGACTGCATCACGATTGTTGGCGCAATAAAACCACCGTTACCGGTAGTTTTGCTTGCAGTGCAAAACAGTTGTTTTTTGGGTTACTATTGGCGACCCAACTTATATTGCTACGCTACCAGAGAATAAAATCATGCCAACAAATACTGTTGTTCGCGCTTGCATTGATGCGGACATTAAAGAAGAAGCCAGTGCTGTACTTGCAACAATGGGGTTGACAGTGTCAGACGCTTTGCGCATCTTATTGATTCACATCGCCCATGAACAAGTATTGCCGTTTGAGCCGCTAATACCAAACTCCGCTACTATTTTAGCGATGAAGGAAGCGCAGAAAGACAATCTGGAATCCGTCACTCTCGACCAATTACAAGCGGTGTTTAATAAGAACCGCAAATCATTCAGAGGTATTTATGAATAGTCACGCCATTCGTTCCACACTTTATCTTGATCTAACACTGCATCAGGCGCTGTGCTGTAAAGCTGCGAATACCCACCGCAGTATTTCTAAATTTGTTAATGACGCGATACGCCTCTCTTTGCAAGAAAACGAGGACGATTTAGCTGCTTTTGCCGACCGCGCAGAAGAGCCTACTTTGAATGATGAAGCATTTCTAGTCCAGATTAAAGCTGATGGCACACTATAATTTGCGGTTCAAATCTACTGTTGTTGAAATCGTCAAAGTTGGTCATCGCTTGATATATTTCAAGTATCTGTTCAATTAAAAATCACTGTATTTTATAAATCATTTAAGGTACTAAAAATGACTCACTCTTCAATAACACATACTCACAAGCGCCGTGCAGCATTGCGTATGGCAGGATTGCGCCCAATTCAATTATGGGTGCCAGATACTCGCCGTCCGAGTTTTGCGCTTGAATGTCGGCGTCAATCTTCACTTTTGCGTAATGATATGCAAGAACGTGAGTTGTTGAATTGGATTGAAACCGTAACGGATGTTAATGGATGGGAATGATACGCGGCGATTTGGTGACGATTGCACTCCAAGGTGATTATGGAAAACCGCGTCCAGCTTTAAGGTTTTGTTTGTTGGGTCTGACCTACGCCGCTATCTCACTACAGTGGAGCAATTACGGAAACAGGCGATAGATGTCTTTACGATGCAAAAAGCGCACGACTTCAATGTGATTTTCAGTTTGTTTCAACCCAAGACGATAGTCACCTACACGAATACGATAGTAGCTATCATAGCCTTGCAACTTTTTTACACCATTTAATTCGTTTAGTGACGTTGCTTGTTGCAATGAAAGCAGCAAATGTGCTAACCGTTGTTTAACCACTGGCAAGTGCATAATTTTGTCGAGATCACGGTTAAAACTTTGCGTGTAAATAAGTTGCATCTCAAAATGCCGCGCTGTTTAATTTTGCCCAAATAGCAGCTTCAGCAACATATTCACTGTTATCGCCTTCCTCAACAGCGAGACCGAATTTAAGGTCTAAAATTGCCTCGGTGACAGCTTCTTCGAGAAGCTCGCGGTGATTGATTAAGGCTGTAGTCACTGCTTCTTCAAGCAATTCACGCAATTCGTGTTTAGATAAACAAATGCTATCCATGTTCGCTCCTAACTGTTGCTCTCAAATTGGCTACATCTTGATAATGTATCAAATTCTTGTTGTTGGTTCATCCAAAATGCGTTTGCGCATGGACATTACTCACCGCGTGTTAAAGCAAGAATGTCGTCAGTCGTGAGTGAAATACAGGGCTGGACACGACGCAATCGCTCAATAGCGCGTTCTACACGATTGGGCGGACTGAATGTTTTTTCGAGAATCACTCGCCCATCTTCAAAGCGAAATTCAACCTCCATTTCGGGTAACAATCCGGCGAGTTCTCGAATATGTTTAGGAATGGTAACTTGACCTTTATTTGTAATTTTCGTTGTGTTATTCATAATATCGCTCTCGAAAATTCAAGTGGCTACATCTTGACAATGTATCAAATTCTTGTTGTTGGTTCATCTACAACTGCAACCCAACTCCCACCCAACAAAAAAAGCCCCCATTTCAACGGAGGCTTTAACCGCATTAAATCTGCAGTTCACATTTAACTGCTCGCTGGTCAGATTGACTGCATTACGATTATTGGCGCAATAAAAACCCCCGTTGCTGGGAGTTTTTATTGTTGGGTTGCTACGCGACTAAACCATTAACCGAAAATAGTTAGTGTGCTGCGAGTTCTTGGAAATAATCCGGTTTTCTTTGAATAGTCATTAATACTTTAGCGGCCAGTCCAGATGGATTTCGCCGCTGGCTTTCCCAACTCTTAATGGTATCAATGCTGGTGCCAAGTGCGCTGGCGAATTCACTTTGTGAGACATTCAGTTGAGCGCGAATGGCTTTGACATCAATCACTTCATGGCGGGTAATGCGACTGGCAGATTGACGACCTTGCTGGATTGCAATGGCTTCTTCCAGAGAGTTTTGAAGGTCATTGAATAGACTCATGGTGTGCCTCGCTGTGTAATTGTTTCGTAAGTTTTTTCAGCGCCACTTTTTCTGCGGGCGTCAGATTTTCTTTTTGGCGTTTGGCGTAAGCTGCTATGAGGTAAATGGTCTGGAATGTTGCCAAAAAATAGATCACTCTAGCGCCACTGCTTTTGCCGCAAATACCAGTTGCCATGCGAATCTTTCTTAATCCACCAGTGCCTTTAATTAAATCGCCTTTTTCAGGATGTTCGATGAGTTCACGCTGAAGTTGTTGAATTTCATCATCAGTAGCGATTGCTTGAATTTGATGCGTAAAAATTCTGGTTTCAATAAACTCGATGGTCTGGATCAACGCAAACCCCCAACTGATTTTGCTCTAAAGCGTGGCTTACATAGTACACCAATTTCTACGAAATAGAAAGACGCAAATAAAAAGCCTCCGCTTTATTGGAGGCTTTAACCGCATTAAATCCGCAATTCAAATTTAACTGATCGCTAGTCAAATTGACTGAATTACGATTATTGGCGCAATAAAAAACCCCCGTCGCCGGGGGTTGTGTGACTCGCGGCGGCAATCGTTTCATTCAATCAATTGCCCGACAAGTTGTTCCTTTTTTCTTTCATTATTTGCGAGCGCATCTCAGACCACGGGCGCAGTTCAGCCAACTGCGCCTCAGTTAATTCGACCGCATCAGGGTCGGCAGCAATACCCGCACGAATGCGCGCCTCTTCTGCGGCGGTTGGGAGACGGTATGCTCTACCTGTGCTGTCTGTAACGTACATAATACTTAACCTCTTGCGGTGTAGCCTCTCGCAGGCTAATTGCTCTGTAGTTATCGTCGTTTTCGGTGCAAATCAGGCAATACAGCCGATCTGCGATGGGTGCGAAGCATTGCAGCCGAAGCTCGCCATAGTCTTCCCGATGATCTTCGCGGCACACCATCTGATCCCACTCCAAATCCGCCGCCAACGACAACGACACGCTTGGCAATGTTGCGGCGGTCTTTTTCTGAATCAAACCCAATCTTCATAATTGAAGCCTAAACACCTCAGCGCGGGGAATCAAGCCGCCGGTCATTAGGCACAAAAAACCCCCGTTGCCGGGGGTTGTGGTGCTTGCGGGTGCAATCGTTTAATTAAATCAATTGCCCGACAAGTTGGTCATTGGTTGGGTTGCAATTGGCAACCCAACCTACGCTGCTACGCTGCTCGAATATCTCAATTCCCACCCAATAAAAAAGCCCCCGTTTCATCAGAGGCTTTAGTGCTTTAGACCCAAATAGTTTAAATTGCTGTGCAACCAAATGGGCTATAAAAAGTCGAGATAACATTTGATTTACATTGCCAAGTTCCGTTGACGGCGCGATCATAACGAATGATCTTTCCCTTTATTTTTGGCGTTCCTTGAATAATGCAACTGATTGCAGGTTCTGCACTTCCGTCGCTATTAACCGCTGTCACGGTAACTGAACTGCAACTATTCGTTGATGCCGCCAACCCAACTCCTTCCAGAGTGTAGACAGCCGCTGGTTCGCCAGAAACCACAAATAACTCGTATTTAGTAATTCCGGCGCGAATATCAGCAAGTGCTGCACTAACCTGAGTTTTACCGATGTAGTCCATATAAGCTGGAACGGCAATTGATGCCAGAATTCCAATAATTGCGACCACAATTATTAGTTCGATTAGCGTGAAGCCCTTAGATAACTGGGACATAGTGGGCGCTCCACTGTTGTTGAAAGATAGTGGAAATGGATATTTAAACCATTTTCCATAATCACTGTTGTAACAAAAAACCCCGAATCCTAATTGGAAACGGGGTTTTTAATCGGATCAGGCGAGGAAAGTTGACGCTAAAACCTGCCATCCATCCCCTATATTCTGATTACGGTGCAGTACAACCTTTGGGATAGAATTTTGCATCGGCATCAGTTGTACATGTCCATGCCCCCGAAGTGCCGTCACGCGTTAAGGTGATTACTTTACCTTTAACTACAGGGTTGCCATCTATCGTGCATTCAATTGTTGCTGAACCATCTGTTCCAACCGCAGCCGTAACGGCCGAACACCGCGTTGTAGTTGCCGAAAGACCCACATCGCCAGGAAGAGCAAGCGCAGCAGTTAGACCTTCGTTAATCTGAGTTTCTGCCTGTGTTTTGCCGGGAGTGATGTCAGCCAGTGCGACAGTTACCTGACTTTTAGCGATGTAATCCTGATAAGCCGGAACTGCAATCGCGGCCAGAATACCAATGATTGCAACCACGATCATGAGTTCAATCAGGGTAAAGCCTTGTTGATACTTTTTCATTGCCGTGCTCCAAATGTGAATGAATCAACCGAATTAAAAGCAGAAAACAAAACGCGGTGTTCAGTTAAGCGGTGCGGATCGTTTCCTGATTACCATTTTGCAGTTGCTGTGCCAAGATTTGCGCTGCGCCGCCTTTTTCCGTTAAGTCGTTTATTTTTAAGGTGATTTGATAAAATGGTGCGGAGCGGGTGCGGTGGGTGTCACACCTGAGGGTGTGACATTTTTAGTAGGTGTCACAGGGGTGGGTGTGACATCTCGGGTTGTTGGCACGGTTTGGGTGTGACATGCGTTAAGTGCAATTCCAAACCTAGCACGTGCGCGATTTTGTTTCTCCAATCATGCGCCAGCGTTTTATTCTTGCAAGTTTTCTATAGCAACATTGAGCGCCTGCGCAATTGCCCGCAAGGTTGCAGTTGAATTATTTTCAGTGCCGTGTTCAATCTGCAATAACAGTGTTGGGTGAATGCCTGCAATGGTGGCGAGTTCTTCTAAACTGAGACCACGATAATTGCGCCACGCGGTCACTGGATGCGCACCATCAATAATGGCGTGTAATACTGCGCCGGGAACACGAAATCCATCATCGGCAGCTTTTGCAGCGTCATATAATGCAATATCGTTAAGGTCTTCCATTGCAGCAGCCATACGTTCAAATAAATCCATCGGAATAACCGCAAATTCGCGTTGAGAAACGCCATCAAAAGCAGCGGCAAGATAACGGAGAGTTTCTAATAATTCTTCTTGATCGCCATCTTCTAAAACGGCATTAAGATATTCTGCTGCATAACTTGGATTATTGCGGAAACTTTCAATTTTAGCGTCAGCATGAGCACGGGATTTGCACATCACTTAAATTCTTTGTTGCCAGTTGTGCCAATGAATAATTGCTTTGGAGTGCGTCATGGATAACAAATGCCAGCAAGTCGCGTATAAAAAAAATGATTCAACGACTCCGACCGTAAGCCAAAGACGTTGAATCAACGCGCCCACTAATTTTAATTGGTACCGCCAACTGTCAAACCATCCACCCGCAGCGTCGGTTGACCCACGCCCACCGGCACGCTTTGCCCTTCTTTGCCGCAGGTTCCGACGCCATCGTCAAGCCGCAAATCGTTACCCACCATGCTGACGCGAGTGAGCACTTCGGGGCCATTGCCAATCAAGGTCGCGCCCTTCACCGGACGGGTAATTTTACCGTTTTCAATGAGATAGGCTTCGTTGGTCGAAAAAACGAATTTGCCAGACGTAATATCCACCTGCCCGCCGCCAAAGTTGACGGCATATAACCCCTTGTTGACTGAAGCGATAATTTCCGCCGGCTCGCGTTGACCCGCCAACATGTAAGTATTGGTCATGCGCGGCATCGGCAGATGGGCATAAGACTCACGCCGCCCGTTGCCCGTCGACACCGTACCCGTGAGACGAGCGTTGAGTTTGTCCTGCATATAACCGCGCAAAATTCCGTCCTCAATCAACACCGTGTGCTGACTCACCGTGCCTTCATCGTCGATATTGAGCGATCCGCGCCGCCCCGGCAGCGTGCCATCATCGACGACCGTCACACCCGCAGCGGCGACTCGTTCCCCGATCCGCCCCGCAAACGCCGAACTGCCTTTGCGATTGAAATCACCCTCCAGCCCGTGCCCGACCGCCTCGTGTAACAAAATGCCCGGCCAACCCGCACCAAGCACCACCGTCATCGTGCCAGCGGGTGCTGCGTCCGCATCAAGATTGGTGAGCGCCAGCCGCACCGCCTCCCGCGCATAGCCAAGTGCGCGATCTTCCAGCAGAAAATAGCTCAAATCGGTACGCGCTCCGCCGCCACTTGCGCCCTGCTCACGGCGACCGTCTTGCTCAACGATGACGCTCACGCTGAGGCGAATCAGCGGGCGCACATCTGCCGCCAAACTGCCGTCCGCAGCCAGCACCAGCACCGTATCTTGGGCAGCGACCACGCTGGCGCTGACCTGCTGCACACGCGGATCAAGCCGTCGCGCTTCGGCGTCAACGCGCTGCAACAGCGCCACCTTGTCAGCGTCGGGCAGCGAATCAATCGGATTGATCGGCGGATATAACTGGCGCGAATTCACCTGCGGCGCGATCTTGACCTGCGCACTCTGACCGCTGCTGGCAATGGCGCGAGCAGTGGTCGCGGCTTCTAATAAAATGGCAAACTCCAATTCATCGGAATACGCAAAGCCAGTTTTTTCTCCGCTCACGGCGCGTAAACCCGCGCCTTTTTCAATGCTAAAATTGCCGTTTTTAATCATGCTGTCTTCTAAAACCCATGATTGCAAACGACTGGCTTGGAAATAAATATCAGCGGCATCAACTGCGGCGTTAGTTAAATGCGCCAGCAGCTTTTCTAAATCGTGGTCAGTTAATCCTGCCGGAGCCAGAATCATCTCACGCGCAATGTGCATTGAATCAGTCATTAAAACACTCTCAAGAGAAACAGAAAAAAGGGAGGGTTTTTGAGTTATCAGTTATCAGTTATCAGTTATCAGTTGTCAGTTATCGGTTGTCAGTAAAACGAGCGTTAAAAAAAGATGGTGATTTTTGAATGCAAACGCATAAAAAGGTTGGCACACGCGCAGCAGCTTCTAACAAAATTTGCTTGACAACTGACAATGTCTCCATCCCCGTGCTAACGTTGATTCAACCTATTATTATCAGTCACCAGTCTAATTCCATGCCCATGCCGCATTTCACCACCGTCGGCATCATTGCCAAACCGGGCGATCCGCTTCCCGTGCGCTGCACCTTGACGCGCCTCGCCGCCCATCTTCGCGCCCACCACGTCACCTGTTTACTCGATGCCGAGAGCGCCCGCCTGCTCGCAGCGCCAGCCGCGACCGCGCAGACCGTCACCGAACTTGCCACCCACTGCGATCTCATCATCGTCGTCGGCGGCGACGGCACCCTGCTCCACGCCGCCCGTGCCGCTGCCGCACACGGCGTCCCGCTGCTCGGCGTCAACCTCGGACGGCTCGGCTTTTTAGTGGACGTGTTGCCTGACGAGATCGAAACCGTCATCGACCAGATTCTCGCTGGCGCATATCAAGCTGACAGCCGCTCCCTGCTTCGCGCCACCGTGATGAGCGACGCAGGCAACGTCGCTACCGCCACCGCGCTCAACGAAGTCGCCATCCACAAATGGAACACCGGGCGGATGATCGAATTTGAAACCTATCTCGACGGCGTCTTCATCAACGGACGCCGCGCCGACGGCCTCATCATCGCCACCCCCACCGGCTGCACCGCCTACGCGCTCTCCGGCGGCGGCCCGCTGATTGACCCGGCACTTGACGCCACCTTGCTGGTGCCGATTTGCCCTCACGACCTCAGCCAGCGCCCGCTCGTCATTCCCGCTGATCGCTGCGTTGATGTCCGCATTTGCGAATTAAATCAAGGCGATGTCCAAGTCACCTGCGACGGGCAAATCCAACTGCCGCTGCCGCCCGATGCCTGGATTCACATCGACCGTCATCCCGACCGCGTGCGCCTGCTGCACCCCAGCGGTCACAACCATTATCAAATCCTGCGCGCCAAACTGCATTGGGGCGGCCCGCACGCAGCCACACGAGCACCCGCATGTTGACCCAATTGCACGTCCGCGATCTCGCCATCGTCAGCGAGCTTGAACTCAACTGTTCCCCCAGCATGACCGCGCTGACCGGCGAAACCGGCGCAGGTAAATCCATCTTGATTGATGCACTCAGTCTCACGCTCGGCGACAAAGCCGAAGCCAGCATGATTCGCGCTGGCAGCGACCGCGCCGACATCAGCGCCAGCTTTGATCTCAGCCACTGCGCCGCCGCTCGTGCTTGGCTGGCAGAACAGGAATTGGATGCCGACAACGAGTGCATCATTCGCCGCCTGCTGGTGCGCGACGGACGCTCACGGGCGTATCTCAACGGTCGCCCCGCCAGCACCGCCCAACTGCGCGATCTCGGCAATTTGCTGGTCGATATTCACGGGCAACATGCGCATCAATCGCTGCTGCGCCCCGCTGCCCAGCGCGACCTGCTTGATGCTTATGGCGGACATCAGGCGCTGGCAGACAGCGTCGCCAAAGCCTTCCGCGACTGGCGCACCCTTGACCAACAATTGACCGCGCTGGAAACCGCTGCCCACGACCGCCTTGCCCGGCTGGAACTGCTCAATTTTCAAGTGCTGGAATTAGCCGCACTCGGACTGAGCGCCGCCGAGATTGAGGCGCTCGATCAAGAGCAACGGCGCTTGAGTCATCTCGGCCATTTACAAACCACCGTCGCTGCCGTGTTGCAACTGCTGGCAGAAGCCGAGCCGTCGCTGGAAGACCATTTGCGCAGCGCGACTGCCGATCTCAGCGAACTGGCGGCAATTGATCCGACTCTCAGCGCCAGCCGCGAGTTGCTGGAGACGGCGACCATTCACGCCGCCGAAGCTGCCGCCAGCTTGCGCCACTACCTCGACGGGCTGGAGCTTGATCCCGCAGCGTTGGCGAGCGTGGAGGTACGGCTGGCGCAGGTGCATGATTTAGCGCGGAAATATCGCGTTTTTCCGGTGCAATTGCCGGAGGCGCTTGATCAACGCCGTGCCGAATTAGAGGCGTTAGAACAAACCGATGTCACTCTCGGCACGTTGCGCGAGGCGCGGGCGACGGCGTGGCAGCACTTTTTAACGCTGGCGCAGCAGTTGAGCAGTGCTCGCGCTGCTGCCGCTGACCGGCTAACGGACACGGTGACGGCGGCGATGCAGCAACTGGGAATGGCGGGTGGACGTTTTGCGATTCAGGTGGAACCGCTGGCGCTGGAACACGCCAGCGGCGGCGGTTTAGAACGGCTCAATTTTTTGGTCAGCGCCAATCCGGGGCAACCGCTGCAACCGCTGATCAAAGTCGCCTCCGGTGGCGAATTGTCGCGCATCAGCCTCGGCATTCAGGTCGCCACTGCGGAATGTGGCACGGTGCCAACGCTGGTATTTGACGAGGTGGACGTGGGGATCGGCGGCGGCGTGGCGGAAATCGTTGGGCGTTTGCTGCGCCGGCTGGGCGACTCGCGGCAAGTGCTGTGCGTCACCCATTTGCCGCAGGTCGCAGCGCAGGCGCATTGGCAACTGCGGGTGCGTAAAGAAACCATCGCCGGTCACACCCATACGCGAATTGAACCGCTGGCTGAGGCGGATCGGATTGAGGAAATCGCCCGCATGTTAGGCGGCACCGAACTCACCGCTCGCACCCGTGCTCATGCCAGTGAAATGCTGGGTTGGAATCTCAATAATTGCAGCTAACGGATAAATTTTATGATTAAAAAAATTGCAATTGAACAGCTCCAGCTTGGCATGTATGTGCATGATTTGAATTGCGATTGGCTTGATCATGGTTTTATTCGCAATCAGTTTTTATTGAAAAAAGAAACTGATTTATTACGCATTCGGCAGCTCGGCATCTGTGATCTGTATATCGACACCGCAAAGGGCACGGATGCTTCACCTGCGCCCAGCGCCAGCGTCGTTACGGCGAAATTGGAGCAGGAGTTGGCACAATTGGACGAGGTGCCAGCACCACAGCCGGTGCCGCTGACGGCGGAGCGCGGACGGGCGCGGCGCATTCATCAGGAAGCGATTGGCGTGGTGAGCGGGTTGATGGAGGAGGCGCGGCTCGGACACCAGCTCAATGTGGAGCAGGCACATCCGGTGGTGACAGAAATGGTCGGGTCGATTTTTCGCAATCAAAACGCGCTGCTGGCGCTGTCGCGGATTCGCCAAGTGGGGCGCTACACCTTCGAGCATTCGGTAAATGTGGCGGTGTTGATGGTGGCATTTGCGCGAGCGTTGACTATCGAGCGAGCGGTGATTCACGACATCGGTTTGGGCGCACTGCTGCACGATATCGGCAAGGTGTTGGTGCCGCCGGAGATTTTGAACAAGCCCGGCGCGTTGACTGATGTCGAATTTACTGAGATGCGCAATCACGTTGTTTACACCCGCGATTTGCTGGCGCAGGTGCCGGGGCTGCCGCCGATTGCGCTGGCGGTGGCGGCGGAACATCACGAGCGGGTGGACGGCAGTGGGTATCCGCTGCACAAATCCAGTGCTGAGATTTCGCTGTATGGGCAAATGGCGGCGATTGCGGATGTGTACGACGCGCTGACGACGGATCGCGTTTATCACAAGGCGCTGGAGCCGCATCAGGCGCTGCGCAAGCTGTTGGAATGGAGCAATCACCATTTTGATCCGACGCTGGTGCAGCAGTTCATTCGTTGCGTCGGCATTTATCCGGTCGGGACGCTGGTGCGGCTGCACAGCGGGCGGCTCGGCGTCGTGGTGGAAACCGGTCGCCAAGGGCTGTTACAGCCGGTGGTGCGGGTGGTGATGGATGTCAAACGCCGTGCGTTTCTCACCGCGCAAGATGTTGATTTATCGCAATTACCAAAACAGTCTGAGGAGCGGATCGTCAACGCTGAAGTGCCTTCGCAGTGGGATATTGATCCGGTGCAAGTGCTGGCGCTGGGTTAATTGGCGTGTTTCGTGCTGTTTCTAAACACTGAGTGATTAAACATTGCAAACTAATTTAGTTAATCAAAAGGTATTATAAATCTTCCCTTGTTTCCAACTCACAGTTTTATGCAGCGCGTAATGCTTAGATTAGCAAAAAATAGTTTTGTCAGTTTTAACAAATTTTTAGGTCGGCTTTAGCCTCAGATTTGAGGTTGAAGTTTTGTTAGCGAACTGAATCGCCCCTAGAGGAATCATGAGTAATACAGTATTCAGTTTATTTTCCGGCGCTGGCGGGTGTTCGCTTGGATTCAAGCAGGCCGGATATTCTGTTTTGTATGCAAGCGATATTGATGAGACGACAGGAAAATCATATTCAGTTAATTTTCCAGAAACTCAATTTGAACAAGCAGATATTAATAAATTAGATTTCAGGTCATTACTATCCAAAGCTCGCATCAAAGAAGGCGAGCTTGACATCTTAATTGGCGGTCCACCTTGCCAAGGATTTTCAACGGCTGGTGCTCGATTCTGGGATGACCCAAGAAATGAACTATTAAAAAGCTATGTAAAGGCACTGCGAACGATAAGACCCAAGTGGTTTCTTATGGAAAATGTTGAAGGACTTTTGACAGCAAAAGACGGTCAATATCTTTTTGAAGCAGCCAAGGCACTTATTTCCTTGGGCTATAGAATCCGAATTGAAAAAATATATGCTCAGGAATTCGGTGTCCCCCAAAGAAGAAAAAGAGTAATAATAGTTGGAAATAGATTAGGTAAAAATTTCAATTTCCCAGAGCCGACAATTAAACTAAATGGAAAAATATTTAGAAACTCGGATATAACATTGAAGCACACAATAGGGGAGCTTCCCGATGCAACTGCATCGAAAGATGTAGAGCTGCCTTACCAGACCCCGCCAAAAGATCAGTTTGAAACCTACTTAAGAGGAACTTCTTGTTCAATCAAAGAGCACTTTTGTCCATTTATGAGCGAGATTCAACTTCAAAGGATTATGGCGTTATCTCCTGGCCAAACCATGAAGGACATGCCGGAGCATTTGCAACACGAATCATTCAAAAAAAGAGCAAACAGGAGAGTAATGGATGGAACACCTACGGAAAAAAGAGGTGGGTCTCCTTCTGGTCTAAAAAGGCTAGTTATTAATGAGCCATGCCTGACAATAACCAGCGCGGCCACGCGAGAGTTCATACACCCGCTTTACCACAGACCATTAACCATCAGAGAGTGCGCAAGAATTCAAACATTTCCTGATGATTTCAATTTTCACGGAAATGCCTCTGCGAAAATTCAGCAAATTGGAAATGCGATACCTCCACTTGTTGCAAGAATATTTGCCGAGCATATTCGTGATGAGTACGGATTTGTTGGTGGTATTTCGACCAACGGCGGCCTAATTGGTTATTCCGTTACCAAAGCAGAAGCCATGAGTCCCGCCCTTAAGAAGACGTGTATATTGCTCGACAGTTTAACCACCAATCTAGCCCAAGGAAAACTTGCAATATGACTACCCTATTTATTAGAAATTTATATGCTAAGTGCAAAATGCACGGTAGTGGCGATGCACAGGTTGTACTAACGGATGGCGAGTTATATGCACTAATTGTTGTTGCCCTCAATGACCTTGGTTGGCTGGAAGATGGCTTGCATACCAAAAAAATTGAGATCAAAAGACAAAATTACTACGAGATTTCATTGGATTGGTTTGAGCAACTAGATATCGCTGTTGCGCCATCTGATATTGAAGAGACACTTGAAAATGCAAAAAACAAAGAAGAGGATTTCGTACTATTCATTGAGAACCTTGCGGCACTTCATAGAAGAAGAGTCAAATATAGAAGAATACTGTCTTCCCAGCCAATGCCAACAATGGATCAAATTGGTCCTCGCGTTCTGTTAGAGTTTGGTGCGTGCGATTCCAATTTACTAGCTAATTGGATGACGTGGAGAAAATGGATTTACGATATTGACAATAGAGCAGCACAAGAAACTGGCTATGTATTTGAACCAATTATTGCAAGCTGTCTGGGTGGGGAGTCTGTGGGGGCAAGGAATTCTCCAGTAAAGCGCGTTGACGAGTCTGGAAATCAAATAGCCAACGGAAGACAAATCGATTGCTACGTTCCATCTACAAATACAGCCTATGAAATAAAACTTCGGGTAACAATTGCGGCCAGCGGTCAAGGACGTTTTGGGGAAGAGTTATCATTTCCCGCTGAGTGTAAAGCCGCCGGAATCAAACCAGTTTTACTTGTCTTAGACCCCACGCCATCAAATAGACTTGATGAACTATCCAAGAAGTTCATTGATTGTGGTGGTGAGTTTTATCAAGGTGAGGAGGCATGGAATTATATGGAAGAAAAATCTGGTGATGTTGTGTCGATTTTTATTGAAAAGTACATCCGCCCTGCCATCTCTGAAATAGAAGATATTCAGCTTGCAACACTGGAACAAGTAACTTTATCTTGGGAAGAGCAGCAAATCATTATCTCTGGCGCAGGATATTCCTACCAAATTAAGCGATAAAAACCGCTAACAACTCGTTCCAGCGGACGCGCAAAAAGTCGCGCCGCTGAACTCAAACGTTAGCGGCGTAGGTTGGGTTGCCGCTTTTGGCAACCCAACAATGAGCAATAATTGCCTAACAAACGGTTCAAGAGCGGATACCGAAATCATCCATCAACGCCACCACCCGCAGCACCGCTCCCCGCTGCTGCGCCACCAGCGCCAGCCCCGCTGTTCCCGCCGCCGTCCGCAGCTCCGTATCCGTCAACCACTCCGCCACCGCCGCCGCCAACGTCGCTGCATCCGTCACTTGTCGCGCCGCGCCCAGCGCCAGCAAATCCGCCGTCATCGCCGCAAAATTGAACGTGTGCGGCCCGACCAGCACCGGCACCGCCACTGCTGCCGCCTCCAGCGGATTGTGACCACCGACCGCCACCAAACTCCCGCCAATGAACGCCACATCGCTCGCCGCGAGAAACAGCGGCACCTCGCCCATGCTGTCACCCAATAACACCGCCGTCGTCGCCACCACCTCCGCTCGCGTACTGCGGCGTACCAGCGGCATATTCTGCTGCGCCACCAGCGTCGCCACCCGCTCAAACCGTTCGGGATGACGCGGCACCAGCACCAGCAACGCCGTCGGCACCTGCGCTCGCAGCAACTGCTGCGCCGCCACAATCACCGTTTCCTCACCTTCGTGCGTACTCGCCGCCACCCACACCGGACGCTCCGCCCCGCCCCACGTCGCCCGCAGCGCCGCAGCTTGAGTTGGCAACTCTGCTGGAACGCGCTGATCAAACTTGAGATTTCCCATCACCGCCACTCGCGCCGAATCAGCACCCAGCGCGATAAACCGCTCGGCATCCGCCGCAGTTTGCGCCGCGATCAAATGGAACTGCGCCAGCGTCGCGGACGTGAAACTGCCGAGTCGCGCATATCCTCGCGCCGACCGCGCTGACAACCGCGCATTAATCAGCAGCACCGGAATCTCACGCTCGGCGCAGATCGCCAGCAAATTCGGCCAAATTTCCGTCTCCAGCACCAGCACCCGCTGCGGCTGCACCTGCGCGACAAACCGCTGCATCAATTGCGGCAGATCAAACGGCAGATACCGCTGCTGCACTCGCTCGCCAAACAGCGCCCGTACTCGCGCTGCGCCCGTCGGCGTCGTCGTCGTCACCAAGATGCGCAGGTCGGGGTTGATGCTGAGGAGATGCGCCAGCAGCGGCGCGGCAGCTTGCACCTCGCCGACTGAAACGGCGTGACACCACAGATCAGCGCGAGGTGCGGGCGTCCAGCTCAGGCGTTCGCCGAGGCGCTGGCGATACGCCACTTGACGGCGACTGCGCCACAGCAACCGCGTCAAAATCAGCGGCAGCGCCAGCCAGAGCAGCAGACTATAGAGCTGGCGCGTCATCAGGCGAGCTGGTCGAGCAGCACTTGCAAGCGGTTGGAGGCTTCAACCATCGTGTGATACAGCCGCTCGGCTTCGCGGCGATCATCCGCGTTGTGCGCAGTCAACGCCTGTTTCGCCAACTCATGAACCTGCTTGTGATGGACGTCGATCTCGCGGAACGCCGCATGATTGGGAAACCGCACCAGCCCCGCGCCGTGATACCACTTGCCAAACGCGCAGGTGTGATGGGTCGGCAAAGCGTGCGGATCAGCGGCAACGGGTGTGCGCAGGGCATGTTTAATTTTGCGGATGAAGACCAGATGCGCGACCTTCGCCTTGTGGAGCACGCCGCTCAAATCTTCATCATTTTTGAATTGACTGAGCGAACCTTGCAGCGCCTGAAAAATGTCCATCATGCCGCTGACGGTGGTCTCGGTGCGCTTGGATTGATCGCGGGAAACTTGGGTGATTTCGCTGATGCGCAGAATGTTATTGGCGACCTCGCTATTGGTTGCCGCAAGCTGTTCAGCCGCCGCAGCAATCTGGTCAATCTCGGCATTCACCGCATCGGCGCTGCGCAAAATGTCATTCAACGCCTCGCCCGCGAGCGCAGCTTCTGAAGAACCCTGCGTGGCTTCCACCACGCCATTGCGCATCGACACCACCGCCTTGCCGGTTTCCTGCTGAATGCCTTGAATCATCTCGCCGATTTCACGGGTTGCCTGATTAGTACGCTCTGCCAACGCCCGCACCTCGGTTGCCACCACTGCAAAACCGCGTCCCTGTTCACCCGCTCGCGCTGCTTCAATCGCTGCGTTGAGCGCCAGCAAATTGGTTTGATTGGCGATGGCTTTGATCGCGCCGACGATGGCGTCAATTTGATCGGAACGTGCGCCGAGGTCTTGCACCGTTTCGGCGGCAGTTTTCACCATCTGCGTCATATCGTGCATCGCGCTGATGGTGCGCTGCACCACCGCAGCGCCCTGCTGCGCGATCTGGCTGGCTTCGTGAGCACGATTGGCAGCATGACTGCAATTTTGGGCAATCGCATCCGTCGTCATCGTCATCTCTTCGCTGGCAGTGGCGACCGCCGCCATTTGATCCGCTGCTTGTCCGACCTGTTTCAAGGTTTCTTCGGAATCGACTTCCAGATTGAACGCGGCGCTAACCGCGTGAGAACTGTGATGGTGCATTTGCGCGATCAATTGCTGAATGCTGGCGGTGAAATCATTAAAACTGGCGGCCATCTGCGCCAGCTCGTGTCGCCCCTGAATGCTCAGGCGCTGACTGAGATCACCCTCGCCGGTGGTGAGACGCGCCATCGCTGCGGTTAAGTCATGCAGCGGCTTGGTGATTGAATAGTCAATCGACAGCAAAATCGCTGTCAAAATCAACACATAAACCGGAATTGCCGTGTTGAGCAACGTCACCAAGCTGGCGAATTGCTGGCGAGCGTTGGCGCTGGCAGCTTGATAATTGTGCTCGGCAAGCACGGTGAGTTCGCCAAAGTATTTACGCGACTCTTGCGCTGGCGGCGTGGCGTCGCGCTCATAACGTTCAAATAGCGTGTGGCGCTCGGCAGCGGGCAACGGGCGCATCTCCGCTACCATTTCCAGCACAATCTTGATAAATCCCAACGTGCTACGGCGACTGACATCGGCGAGGCGCAGTTCTTCCGGTTGAATCAACGCCGCTGGCAATTCATCAAAATGTGCGCGGATGCTGGTCTCCAAACGGCGAATCTCGGTCAGATTTTTCTCAAAATCGCTGCCCAACATGATGTTGCGCGACAAGCGGCTGACCATGTTCAGCTCGGCGGTGATGGTTTGGGTGAGGATGTGCGCTTTGGCCTCGCGCTCAAAAACGGCAACGTTGGTTTGTTCCAGTCCACGCATTGACCACAGCAGCAACACATAAATCGCCAAACTCGCGAAGATGACAATACCAGTACTCAGATATAAACGCTGGGAAATTTTTAAATGATTTAAAAGATTCATTGACTTAACTCCTTAATTCCTCGGACGCTTTGTTCTCCTCTGGCGCTCTCTTTTTTAAGAGAGATTTATTTTTATTATTCAACACAGTTTTTTCATTGTTCATTTCAAATAATCGCCGTTTTTTGTAACGCCGCGATAATGCGGCTGCTGGAACAACCCGCTAAAAACTCCAGCACTTCAACGCGCCCACCCGCAGCTTGCACACAATCCGCCCCAGCGATCTGCGCGATCTGATAGTCGCCGCCCTTGACCAACACATCAGGCTTGAGCCGACAAATCAACGCCGCCGGAGTGTCCTCACTGAACGCGCACACCCAATCGACCGCCGCCAAACCCGCCAGCACCGCCAGCCGCTGCGCGATGGGATTGATTGGACGCGTCGCGCCTTTGAGCCGTCGCACCGAGTCATCATCATTCACCGCCACCACCAGCCGCTCACCTAACTGACGAGCTTGTTGCAAATAGGCGACGTGACCGGCGTGCAGCAGATCAAAACAACCATTTGTCATCACCACCCGTTCACCCCGCGCCTGCGCTGCTGCGACCGCTGCTGCCAGCGCGTCAGCACTTAAAATGGGCGACGCAGCGGGGCTGTGCAGTGCCGCTGCCAATTCTGCGGCTGAGATCGTCGCCGTGCCTAGCTTGCCGACCACCAATCCAGCGGCGCAATTCGCCAATGCACAGGCTGCTGCCAGCTCCATCCCCGCTGCCAAACCCGCCGCCAAAGTCGCAATCACCGTGTCACCCGCGCCGGTGACATCGAACACTTCTCGCGCCTGCGTCGGCAAATGGAGTGGCGCAGCATCTTCACGCACCAGCAACATCCCGCGCTCACCGCGTGTCACCAACAATGCCGCTAAAGCGAGGTCTTGACGCAGGCGTTGCGATTTGTCAATCAAAATTGCTTCAGTCGGACACGCGCCCACCACCAGCTCCAACTCGTGCAGATTGGGCGTCAACAACGTTGCGCCGCGATAACGGGTGAAATCATGCCCTTTCGGATCAATCACCACCGGCTTGCCTCGCGCCCGCGCAGCAGCAATCAACGGCTGCGGATCGGCGAGCGTGCCTTTGGCGTAATCCGACAACAGCAGCACGTCGGCGCTTTCTAGCAATTCTGTGACCAGCGCCAGCAGCGGATCGGCAGTCAGCGGCGCGAGCGATTGTTCAAAATCAAGCCGCAGCAACTGCTGGTGCTGACTGAGCACCCGCAATTTGGTGATGGTGGGCAGGTCGGGGCGACGCTGGAGATGCGTGATGATCTGGTGCGCAGCGAGCTGGGCAATGAGCTGATCGGCGGCTTCATCTGCGCCGGTGACGCCAACGAGCGTGGTGGACACGCCGAGCGCGGCGAGATTGCAGGCGACGTTGGCGGCTCCACCCGGGCGGTTTTCAATCTGCGTGACTTGCACCACTGGCACGGGTGCTTCAGGTGAAATGCGGGCGGCAGTACCGCTCCAATAACGATCCAGCATGACATCGCCAGCGACCAGCACCGCAGCGTGGCTTAAATCAGGGAAGACGGCAGACATCGACAATTCCCAAAACGTGATGAAGGGCGGCGAGTCTAGCGGTTGGGCGGACAGCTTGGCGACTGCGGCTGCCCGCCGGGTGGTGCAGATGATTATTGCGGAGTCGTGCTGGTGCTGGCGGGAGCTGCTGGCGCAGTGGGCGCAGGAATTTTCACTTGATGCTCGTTATAAATCCCGTTTTCTGCGCCGCGATGACAGGTGTTGCACTGGCTAAAGCTGCCCACGTTGGGATTGTCAATCACCAGTCGCTGCGGAATCTCATCATGTTTGCGGATGAAATACTGCGAGGTCGTGATGCGCGGCGCGGTGCCCGTTGCGCCAGAAGTGACGGCGAAGGCTTGCGCTCGCACTTGATCGGCGCGGTCAGCAGCGTTGGCGTTGAGATAACTATTGATTTCAAGGCGCTGCGGCTCGGCAAGCGTGGCGTCATCGCCGTAATGCGCGGCAAGTGCTGCCGGTGTCATCACTTGCTCCCACGCCGCTGCCGGCAGCAAACCGGGTTGATAGGCGAGATGACAGGCGCTGCATTCTTGCAGATAGGTCGGATTGGTTGCTGGCGCGATGTCAGCGCGAGACTGCACCCAACCGCCGTGCCGCTGGCGCTCGCCGCGTTCGTCATCATCATCTCCATCGTCATCGCTGAACGCTACGCCGACTGCGCCCAGCGCCAGCAAGCCGATGATGAGACTGGTCAAAATTGGTTTAGCAAAGGTCATCGTCATCGCTCCCCGTTATTGCGTTTTGATATAGCTGATGAAATCGGCTTTTTCGCTGGCGCTGCACTCGCGCCCCAGCGTCCAAGTGCAATTGCGCGTCAGCCATTTTTCCACCTTCGCTGGATCGGTCAGGCGCTGCGGGTTGACCGACGGCGCGAGTGGTTCGATGACTTTGCCGGTTTTGGCGTGTCGCCCCGGCTGCGTCAGATCGCGGCCGTGACAAGTGACGCAACTGCGGGCTGGTGAGCCGTCGGCTTGTGCATATTCGAGCGTCCACGCCGCCAAACCTGCTGCCGGATCAGCGGCAAATAACGCAGTTGAAATCGTCAAACAGCCTGCGCCGAATAAGTGGATAAGCGGTTGTTTTGACATTATTTCGCACTCCGTTTGAAGCCCGTCAGCATCGCGCCAATCAGGTTTTCGCGGTGCGACAAGCTCGAAAAGGCGACGCCCGCTAAATGCAAAATCACCAGAAATAACGTGGTATTTGCAAAGAATTCATGCACTTCCTCCAGCGCCTCGCCCGTTGATTCCGGCACTCCGCGCATCAGCCCCGCCAGCGGGCCGGCAAATTCGGTCGCGCCATACAACGCCATGCCGCTCACCGCCGTCGCCGTCAAGATCAACAACAGCACAATCACCATCGCGCCACCCGCTGGGTTGTGTCCGAGATAACGCGGGGCGCGATTCGCCAATGCCGTTTTGAGATATGCCAGCACGGCGGCAGGTGGGCGGACGAAATCGCTAAATCGCGCATATTCACTGCCGACAAATCCCCATGCCACTCGCACGGCAATCAAAATCAAGACGAGATAACCGGCGTTGACATGAACACTGAGCACGTCATCCTCAACGATAAACGCGGTCGCAAATGCAGCCGCCAGCGACCAATGAAATCCCCGCACCAGTCGATCCCAAACGCGCACTGGTGCGGTGGTTTCTGCTGCTGACGGTGACGTTGGTGATGAAATTGACATCGTGTTGCGCTCCAAAATTAAAAGGATTTAATGATTGATCAATCACTCAACGGTGATCTGGAGCGCAGACTAATCAACGGCTGCTGACCGTTGGTTAGCGGACATGGTCAGCAAATGGTCAGCAACATTAACTATTGGCGTTGTGCTGGAATCAACGCAAATACCTATTGGCATTATTGTCATTGACAACTGAAAACTAACAATCGTTTATCTACAACTGCGTTATTCCTAAATGCTGTGAAAAAATTATGCGTTATTACCTAAATTTAACATTAGCAGCGTTTCTCGCTTCCAATCTGAGCACCGCAGAGGCGTTGGATTTTTCGTGGTCAGGCTATGGCACGCTCGGTTACGTCCGTTCGGATCAACCCTATTCGTATCAGCGCGTGATCACTGACCAGGGCACTTTTGCGCGTGATAGTTTGTTTGGAGTGCAATTGGATACCAAATTTAATTCGCATTGGAGCGCGACGATCCAAGCGCAAGTATCACCCGCCGATGATGACGACAACCGCTGGGATTCCAAATTGTCATGGGCATTTCTGTCATGGCGACCAAATGACGATTGGCTGTTGAGGCTGGGCAAATTGCGTTTACCGGGTTATCTCAATTCAGAAAATAAAGATGTGGGTTGGACTTTCGATTCCGCCCGCCTGCCGGTTGAAGTGTATGCAACATCACCTACCGTCGATTTCACTGGAATTTCAATTGGTAAAACTTGGGGATTGGTGCGCGGCGATTTGAATCTTGAATTATTTTGGGGCAGCGCCGATAGCGCGTGGCGCTATTTTCTGCGCGATTCCGTTCCGGGATATTTTGCTGCTGGAGAGTACTTTATACCTATTCGGGTCGAAGTTAAAGGCATAGTGTTATCGTATCGGGAGCAGGAAAATCTATTTCGTTTCAGTTTTTACAAACCATCTGTTGAGCTGCTTGATGGACAACGATGGATTTATCACATTCCATTGGTCAGTCCATTTCCCGGTATTCAGTATTACGCGTTACAACCAGAATTAGGATTAGGAACAGAATTTTCCACTGGAAGAAGCGAGGATTTCTCAGTTGTTGTGGTGAGCGTTGATATTGGTCTTGGTCACGACATTCGGTTTGCTACTGAATATGTCAGACGCTTGGTTAAATACGCAGAATTTGGCATCAATAGCAATGGTGGCTACACTTCATTGCGCAAGCATATTGGCAAGTGGACGCCCTATCTTTATTACGCTTAGCTACGTTCCGAAGATAACGCACTTAAATTAAATCAGGCGATCAATCAGTCTTCTATTCCTGCGTGGTTTCCCAATGCACCGTTGATTAACGCTTTGCAACGTGCCACTACTGACATCTTTATCGCTTACGATCAACAGACTTGGGCGCTGGGTGCTTCTTATGCGCTGACACCGACGAGTAAACTTAAATTGGAATGGGCGAGCACTCATGTCGGTATGACGTCGAGCTTTGTGGATGCGCCCGTTGGCGGTGAGATCAGCGATCAGGACATCAATCTGTTGTCTCTGTCCTATCACTTTGTGTTTTAAGAGAATATAAAGATATGAACAGCAGATTGATTGCCTTTTTATTCCTTGTGTGCGCCGCTAGTCAGGCAACTGCGGACAATATTTTAATTATTGGGCATTCTGATTTGCCTAAATTGGATCGTGTGACGATTGAAAAACTCTTTACCGGACGGATCATTGAAATCAATCGTCAACCGACGCTGGTGGTGAATGCAGCACCCGGCAGCGCAACGCGGCAGCAGTTTTTAATGACTTTTTTAGCGCAGGATGAAGATAAATATCGCGCCTATTGGGTGGTGCGCCGTTTTATTGGTAAAGGCACTCCACCGAAAGAATTTGCCACCAGCCGCGAGATCATTGATTTTGTGACATCTCAGCGCGGTGGAATTGGTTATATCAGTGCTACTGACCGAACGCCAGAACTCAATGTGTTAATTGAAAAATAAAGCTGATAAAACGATAAAATCCACCCGCCGTTTTTCAAAAACAGCAGGCGGATTTTTTTAATGATAGTTTACCGCTTGGTTAAAGCGTTTTAATCATTGCTGCAACGCAACGTTAATCCGCGCTCTGGTCGCGCATGAATTCACCGCAGTGATCAATTATTGAGTGGGCAGTTGTCAGCAAATGGTCAGGATCATTCGACGTAAACTCAACCACATGTTTATCCCGCGCCATCTCCTCATTTTTATCGCCGCTGTGTTTAGCGCCAGCAGCACTGCCGATCATCGCGCTCATCGCAACGGGGATGCCGCGCACGATCACGCACGTTTGGCGTTAGAACGCGGTGAGGTGCGTCCGTTGGCGGAGATTTTGGCGCGAGTCGCTGAAATCGTGCCCGGTGAGGTGATTCGCGTTGAATTTGAGCGCCAGCATCAGCGTGAGCATCCGCTGTGGATGTATGAAATTAAGGTGTTAGCTGCTGATGGGCGGCTGCGTGAGGTGGAAGTTGACGCCGCAACTGGGCGCATTTTGAACGTGGAGGACGATTGACGATGCGCATTTTGTTGGTGGAAGACGATGAGCGCGTGGCGACAGGAATCATGGCGGCGCTCACCGCTGCCGGTTTTGTGGTGGATCACGCCCGCGATGGCGACACGGCATGGTTTCAGGGCGAAACCGAAAACTACGCTGCTGCGATTCTCGATCTGGGGCTGCCGGGTTTGGATGGTTTATCGGTGCTGCGCAAATGGCGCACGGCGGGAGTGCGGCTGCCGGTGCTGATTCTCACGGCTCGCGGCGACTGGAGCGAGCGGGTTGAGGGCATTGATGCTGGCGCGGATGACTATGTGCCCAAGCCATTTCGGTTGGAAGAATTGCTGGCGCGACTGCGGGCGCTGGTGCGACGAGCGGCGGGACAGGCAACGGCAGTGCTGGTGAACGGTCAGTTGACGCTCGACACGCGGCGGATGACGGTCAGCGTGGACGGTGCGCCGGTGCATCTCGCGCCGCAGGAATATCGGCTGGTGAATTATTTGATGCAACACGCGGGGCGGGTGATTTCGCAGCTCGAATTAACTGAACAGCTTTATGCACAGGATTTTGAGCGCGATTCCAATGCCGTTGAAGTGCTGGTCGGGCGCGTGCGGCGCAAACTCGGCGCTGATTTGATTCAAACGCGACGCGGGTTTGGTTATTTGATTGAAATGGATAATTAAATTCGCCAACCTTTTTTTCAGAATGGTTAAAGTGATGTTTTAAGCGATCAAGTGGAGAACAAAATGCTTACAGCAGAAGCCGTACAACAAGCGATAACACAATTACCGCCACCAGAATTGATTAAATTTCGCTGCTGGTATGCTCAATTTGATGCTGACGCTTGGGATATTCAAATCGAAACTGATGCTGCGGCTGGTAAACTAGATGCGCTGGCAGCGGAAGCACTGGCTGAATATCACAACGGTCAGGCACTAGAATTGTGAGACATTTTGCTTCGCGCAAATTCTGGCATCGTTTTCAAGCGTTGCCAGAAGGTGTCCAATGGTTTTGGATTGGAAGCCATTCGGAATACGACCAGATCATTGGGTGATGCGCTTTATTTCACCTTTATGCCTCCCTTTAAATAAAGAAGGGAAAAAATCTAATGCAGCACCGCTCACTGCGCCTCCGTTTATGGCTCGGCGCGATTGTCTCCATCAGCATCGCGCTGACCGTCGCCGCCTTCGGTTTGATCACGCTGTTTGAACATCACGTTGAACGGCGCATCGACGCGGAACTCCGTTTGCAGCTCAACCAACTCGCAGCCGCGCTTGTGGTCGCCAGCGACGGCAGCGTCAGTCTCAGCTCCGAACTGGCTGATCCGCGCTTTGCTCAACCGTTGAGTGGGCTGTATTGGCAAATCGACAGCGCCACCACGCCGGGGCTGCTGCGTTCGCGCTCGCTGTGGGACACGCAGCTCCAACTGCCGGCTGATCCGCTCGCGCCCGGCGGGGTTCACGCGCATCTCCTCGCCGGACCTGCTCAACAACCAGTGCTGGTGCGCGAGCGCCAAGTCCGGCTCAACGATCAACCGCTGCTGCGGCTCGCAGTGGCACTGCATCGCGCCGAATTGACCGCCGCTCGCGCTGACTTCGCCGCCGATATGCAGCCATATCTCGCTTTGATCGTGATCGTGTTGTTGCTGGCAACGCTGGCGCAGATTCACACCGGACTGGCTCCGCTGGAAGCCGTGCGACGTGGCGTGGGCGCAATCCGCTCCGGTAAAGCACCGCGCCTTGCCGATCACTATCCGCTGGAGGTGATGCCGCTGGTGAGCGAAGTAAACGCGCTGCTCGCCGCTCGCGCTGAAGCGATTGAACGCGCACGGATTTGGACTGCCGATCTTGCGCACGGATTGAAAACGCCGCTCACCGCGCTGGCGGCAGATGCGCAGCGATTGCGCGAGCAGGGACATTCGGCGCTGGCAGATGATTTGGAGCAGTTGGCAACGGCGATGCGCCGCCGCGTTGACCGGGAATTGATCCGGGCGCGAGTGCGTTCTGGCACCGCTCGCCATGAGGCGCGGGTGGAAGTGGGCAGCGCGATTGCCCGTCTGCTGCGGGTGTTGCAGCGCACTCCAGAAGGTGAACGTTTGGCGTGGCAGGTGGACATTCCGCCAGCAGTGCAGGTGGCGCTGATGCCAGATGATTTGCTGGATTTGCTGGGCAATCTGCTGGAAAACGCGGCGAAATGGGCGCGATCAAGGGTGACGGTGACGGTGACGACGGGCGCAGATTGGGTGGATATTGCGGTCAGTGATGACGGCGCGGGAGTGGCGGTGGAGCAATTGCCGCGTCTGGGTGAACGCGGGCTGCGCCTCGATCAGCATAAAGAAGGGTCGGGTTTGGGATTGGCGATTGTGCGCGACATCGTGGATGCCTACGGTGGGACGGTGACGTTTGCAGCCGCAGCGGCGGGTGGTTTGCTGGCGCGGGTGCGGTTGCCAATCGCGCCCCGCGAGATGG
This sequence comes from Thiocystis violascens, assembly GCA_020721065.1. Taxonomy (GTDB): domain Bacteria; phylum Pseudomonadota; class Gammaproteobacteria; order Chromatiales; family Chromatiaceae; genus Chromatium; species Chromatium violascens_A. The sequence goes on from DYNM01000001.1 coordinate 251,517, forward strand.
AATGATGGGTGAATTACTGCGCTGCCACTCGCGCTAATTCAGCCCGCACGCTGGCGATGATGCCGTCGGCGTTTAACCCGCAACTCGCCAATTGATCGGCGTGTTCGGCGTGTTCGATATAACGATCTGGCAAACCCAGATGAATGCAGCGCACCACAATCCCTTGTGCCGCTAACACTTCGGCAACGCCACTGCCAGCACCACCTGCAATCGCATTTTCCTCCAGCGTCACCAGCATCTCGTGGCGCTGCGCCAGCTCCACAATCAGCGCCACATCCAGCGGTTTGACAAACCGCATATTGGCGACAGTCGCGTTCAGCGTTGCCGCTGCTGCCAGCGCCGGAGTCACCAAACTGCCGAATGCCAGCAACGCAACCTGTTGTCCGTCGCGGACGATTGCGCCGCGTCCCAATGGCAGTGCTGGCGCGTGCGGATCAATCTCAACGCCGGGACCGCCGCCGCGTGGATAACGCACCATTGCTGGGCCTTCATATTCAAAGGCGGTTTTCAGCATCTGCCGACATTCGTTTTCATTCGACGGCGCGAGAATCACCAGATTCGGAATCGGGCGGCTAAAACTCAGATCAAAGCTGCCGGCATGCGTTGCGCCATCGGGCCCGACTAAACCGCCGCGATCCACCGCAAAGGTCACGTCAAGATTTTGCAGGCACACGTCGTGAATCATCTGGTCATAAGCGCGTTGTAAAAAGCTCGAATAAATCGCCACCACCGGCTTGAGACCTTCACACGCCATGCCCGCTGCGAGCGTGACGGCGTGTTGCTCGGCGATGCCGACATCAAAAAACCGACTCGGAAAACGTTTGGCAAAATTGGTCAGCCCTGAGCCTTCGCACATCGCGGGCGTGATGCCCATCAGCCGCGCATCAGTCGCCGCCGCATCGCACAGCCAACTGCCAAAAATCTGGGTGTAACTCGGCCCGGTCGCCGTGCTTTTGCGCAGTTCACCGGTGCGGCAATTAAACGGGGTGACGCCGTGATAGAGCGTGGGTTCGCGCAACGCTGGCTCGTAACCGCGTCCTTTTTGGGTGACGACGTGCAGCAGCCGTTGCCCGCGCATGTCTTTGACATTGCGCAGCGTGTTCACAACCGAGTCGAGATCGTGACCGTCGATGGGGCCGATGTAATTGAAGCCAAGTTCTTCAAACAGCGTGCTCGGCATCAACATGCCTTTGACGTGCTCTTCCCAGCGTCCAACCAGATCGCGCAACTGCGGCAAGCCCGCCAGCGCGGTTTTACTGCCTTCGCGGACGGTGGTGTAAATCTTGCCGGACAGCAGTCGCGCCAGATGATCGCTGATCGCGCCGACGGGCGGCGAAATCGACATTTCGTTGTCGTTGAGGATGACGACCAGATCAATATCCATCGACCCAGCGTGGTTGAGCGCCTCAAATGCCATGCCTGCGCCGAGAGCGCCATCGCCGATGATGGCAACGACGGTGCGCCGTTCACCGCGCATTTTGGCTGCCAGCGCCATGCCCAAGGCGGCGCTGATCGAAGTGCTGGAATGCCCGACGCCGAAGCTGTCATAAGCACTTTCGCTGCGTTTGGGGAAGCCAGATGGCCCATCTTTTTGGCGCAGACAGGTCATTTGATCGCGGCGACCGGTGAGGATTTTGTGCGGATAGGCTTGATGCCCCACGTCCCAGACCAGCCGGTCGCGGGGCGTGTCAAACACATAATGCAAAGCGATGGTTAATTCGACCACGCCGAGACCGGCGGCGAGATGTCCGCCGGTTTGGGAGACGCATTCAATTAAGAAATTGCGCAAATCGGTGGCGAGTTCCGGCAGTTGCTGCTGCGGCAGGGCGCGTAAATCAGCGGGACTGTCGATGGCATTTAGGAGCTGGTGTCGGGATGCGGCGACACCAAAATCACTCAGGGTGCGGTGTGGCATGGTGAAATTTGGTCTATTTTTTGACGGCTTTGTAGTTTAGACCAAATCGGCGGCAGGTTGCCGGTTGGCGGTGGCAGCAGCGGTGTGAGAAGCGATGTGGTTTCATTATTGAGTGCTCAATTGTCAATGACATTCATTGATACCATATTGGGAATTTCAATTGCGCTATTGATTAGGAGAAAACGAATGCACACTATTGAAGCGATTGAATCACTTTTGCACAAGCAAGTATTTCCACGCTCGGCGCAATATGACGCGGCGTGGGTATTGAATAATCAAATGGGACCCAATGCGCTGTGGCTTGCCGAATGGCTAACGGAAAAGCAGGTATTACAGCCCGGAATGCGGGTGTTAGATTTGGGCTGCGGACGCGCATTGACCAGTATTTTTTTAGCACGAGAATTCAAAGTGCAGGTATGGGCAACTGATTTTTGGATTACGCAAGACTATAACTGGCAGCGTATCGTTGCAGCGCAGGTAGATGATTTGGTGTTTCCAATTCGTGCCGAGGCGCATTCATTGCCATTTCCAGAAGGCTTTTTTGATGCGATTATTTCTATTGATGCGTATCAGTATTTTGGAACCGATGCGCTTTATCTTGGCTATCTCAGTCGCTTTTTACGTCCGCACGGGAGCTTGGGCGTTGTGATGCCGGCATTGATGCAGCCGTTGGTGGCGGGTGCAGTTCCAGAACATCTGGCGCAGCCCCAAAGCAATGGCAAAGCGTTTTGGGAAGATGGTTGTTGGAGCTTCAAAACGGCGGCGTGGTGGGAAGAATCATGGAAACGCAATAGCACTGTAACGGAAGTGCAAGTCGATACGCTGCCGGATGGATGGCGCTATTGGCGTGATTTTGAACAGGCAATTGAAGCGGCAGGAACTGGAATTTTTCCTTCTTATTCCGAAGCATTGGACGCAGATCAGGGGCGTTATATCGGTTTTGTGCGGGCACTCGCCAAGCGCACTGATGCGCCAGCAATGAATTTATATGATCCCGCATTGGCGACGCGGATGGGCGTTGATCGTTAATTCGCTTTTATGATTAAAGCTGGCGCAGTGACAAATCGCAGTATTTAATGGCGTTGGTCGTGCGCTATCACTGAAACAATTGACGACTGCTTCACTGCCGCCCATTAAAAAAGCCAGACCGAAGTCTGGCTTTTTTATTCAACATGCGAATGAATTACTTCGCTTGTTGTTGTGCTGGCGCAGCCGGAGGTGGTGCCATCGGTGCCATTGGCGGTGCATAGGGGAACGCATACGGATAAGCGCCGCCGTAGTAAGGCGCACCATAGGGGTAGCCATAGCCATAACCCGGCGCGTTGTAACCATAACCATCGTTATAGCCGTAGCCACGTCCACTGCCATAACCACGTCCGCGACCGTTGCCACGTCCGCCGCCGCTCATGCTCATGTTGAAATCGCCATAGCCGTCGCCAAACATGTCGCCGAGCATATCGCTCGCGCCGTCGCCCCAGCCGTTATTACCGTAACCGTTATTGCCATAACCATTGTTGTTGCCCCAAGGACCGCCCCACCATGCGGAAGCAGAAGCAGAAACACCCAACAAAGCAGCGATTGCGGCAGCAGTAGCAAGTTTTTTCATCGTAGTTCTCCAATTATTTTTACTGATGATTGATGATTGTGGCCGGTCTGAGCTGCGACCACGAAATTAGTATATTAGGAAATTCTAAATTAGTAAACACCCTTGGTCTGCTTTTTTTCAGCCCCCCGCCAACCGCTCCAGCACCGCCGTCAAATCCTCCCACGATTTCGCCTTCTGCTCAGGTGAACGCAACAAATACGCGGGATGATAGGTCGCTCGCAGCGGAATCCCCGCCGGTTCTAACTGCCACCACTGCCCGCGCAGCTTCCCAATCGTCTCGCTCGTGTGCAGCAGGTGCTGCGCCGCAATCGCACCCAACGCCACAATCACTCGCGGCTGCACCAGCGCGATCTGCTGATTGAGAAACCCAGCGCACTGCGCCGCCTCCTCCGGCTTGGGATTGCGATTGTCCGGCGGGCGACACTTGAGCACGTTAGCGATGTAGACCTGTTCACGGCTCAAACCCAGCGCCGTCACCATCGACGTCAGCAATTTCCCCGCTCGCCCCACAAATGGCTCACCGAGCCGATCTTCATCTGCGCCCGGCGCTTCGCCAATCAGCATCAATTGCGCATCACGAGCGCCAGCACCGAATACCGTCTGCGTGCGGGTGGCGCACAGCTCGCAAGCGCGACAATTCGCCACCTGTTCTCGCAGCACATCCCAAGCTGGCGCGACTGCGGGCAACGGCATTTCCAATCGCTGCGGTGCAGCGTTGACCAGCGCCAGCTCCGCTTCTGGCGCAACGGACGCCAGCGCCGGAATGTCTGCGCTCGCCGCTGTGATGACTTCAGTTTCTGTGCTCACCGTCTCACTCTCTAATTGAACTCGCGCCAGCGGCACAACCGGCACTCGCGGCAGCCAGCACGTGATGTCCATCGCCTTGAGATATGCCGCCCGCCGCGCTGCGCTCATTGATACCGGCAGCGCCGGTGATGCTGAAACCACCGCTGGCGCAGGAGCAACCGCTGGACTGCGCGGCAGCGTCGCCGCCGGTTGAACGCGCAATTCCCAGCGACTGATGCCCAGCGCGTCGAGATATGCCGCGCAGCGCCCCGGCGAAGCTGCCCACAAATCAGACATCAGCAATCTGCGGATGCGCCCGCTGCGCTGGATGCAAAATCGTGTTGCAAGCGTTGAGATACGCCTTGGCAGAAGCAATCACGATGTCAGTATCCGCGCCTTGCCCGTTGACCACGCGCCCGCCTTTTTCCAAGCGCACCGTCACCTCGCCCTGCGCATCCGTGCCGCTGGTGATCGCGTTGACCGAATACAGCCGCAGCGCCGCGCCACTCTTCACAATGGATTCAATCGCTTTGAAGGTTGCATCGACCGGGCCGCTGCCGCTGGCATTGCCAGCTTGTTCTGCGCCGTCCACCGTCAACATCAACGTCGCGTGTGGCGTTTCGCCAGTTTCTGAGCACACCCGCAGCGATACCAATTTGACCCGCTCGTTGGCAGTTTCCAGCGTCGCGTCAGTCACCAGCGCCTGCAAATCCTCATCAAAAATCTCGTGCTTTTTGTCTGCCAATTCTTTGAAACGGGCAAACGCAGCGTTCAAATCTTCCTCAGAATTCAACACCACGCCCAGCTCCAGCAACCGCGCCCGAAACGCATTGCGCCCCGAATGCTTGCCCATCACCATCCGGTTTTCTGACCAGCCGACATCCTGCGCCCGCATGATTTCGTAGGTTTCGCGGTTTTTCAGCACGCCATCTTGATGAATGCCAGATTCATGCGCGAAAGCATTGATGCCCACCACCGCTTTATTCGGCTGCACCGGAAAGCCGGTGATGGTCGAAACCAGCCGCGAGCAGGTCATAATTTGCGTGGTATCGAGCCGAGTTTGGCAATCAAACAAATCCTGCCGCGTCCGCACCGCCATCACGATTTCTTCCAGCGCCGCATTGCCCGCCCGCTCACCTAAGCCATTGATTGTGCATTCAACTTGCCGTGCTCCATTGCGCACCGCCGCCAGCGAATTGGCCACCGCCAGCCCCAAATCGTTATGACAATGCACCGAAAACACCGCTTGATCGGCATTCGGCACCCGCTCGCGCAAGGTCGCAATCAGGCTGCCGAATTGATCGGGGATGTTGTAACCGACCGTATCGGGAATGTTGACGGTACGAGCGCCAGCCGCGATCACCGCCTCCAATATCCGGCACAAAAAATCAATCTCAGAACGCCCCGCATCTTCGGGCGAAAACTCCACATCATCAGTAAACTGCCGCGCCCGTTTTACCGCGTGAACCGCCTGCGCCAGCACCTGCTCCGGCGTCATCCGCAACTTCTTTTCCATGTGAATCGGCGAGGTCGCAATAAAGGTATGAATCCGCCCCGCCGCCGCCGCTTCCAAGGCTTCACCGGCGCGATTGATGTCCGCATCCAGCGCCCGTGCCAACGCGCAGACCCGGCTATCCTTCACCGCCGCCGCGACCGCTTTCACCGCCTCAAAATCGCCGGGGCTGGCAATCGGGAATCCCGCCTCAATCACATCAACGTGCATCCGTTCCAAGGCTTTGGCGATCCGCACCTTTTCATCCTTGGTCATTGACGCGCCGGGGCTTTGCTCGCCATCGCGCAACGTGGTATCAAAAATAATCAACTGGTCTTTGCTCATCATCGTGTCACTCATTATTTTGGAATTGGTGATGGTTTGATTGTAACCCGGCGCGGCTATTGGGCTACCATAAACGTCCGGCGCTCCCCGCCGGATTTCTCACATGATTACGGTGTCCCATTGTTATGACAGATTCTCCATTTTATCTCTGCAATGAAAGCGCATATCAACGCTGGCGCGATCATAAATTAACCATTGCGCCAACTGATCTCAATGCGCTACTGGTTGAAATCAAGGACCCACGCCAACTCACAACGGCAGAACATCAGGCTATTTTAGAACGCTGCCGTATAGCAAATATGGCGATTTATCTCAGCACAACTGGCACTGATCCCGATAAAGCAATTCCCAAAACCTTGGGCGCACAATTCGGATTACAACAATTAGATCATAATGCTGGCGCTGATGAAGATGCGATTACTTCATTAACGGTGCAAATTGACACCGCCCATGAAAATTACATTCCGTATTCCAATCGCCCAATTGACTGGCACACCGACGGCTATTACAACGCACCCGAACGCCAGATTTATGGATTATTACTGCATTGTGTGCAACCCGCCGCTGCCGGTGGCGAAAATGCGTTATTAGATCACGAAATGGCGTATTTACAGCTCCGCGACTATCAACCCGATTTTATTCAAGCGTTAATGCACCCCGATTGTATGACCATTCCTGCAAATGTGATTGGCGGAGTACAGGTACGACCTGCACAATCAGGCCCCGTATTTTCAGTCCGTTCTGATGGTCAATTACACATGCGCTACACTAATCGCGCCCGTAATATCAAATGGCGCGATGATGCGCTCACTACCGCAGCAGTTACCTATTTGAAAGAATTTTTACGCACTGATTCGCCTTGGCATTGTGTAGGGCGTTTACAATCCGGCTGGGGATTAATTAGTAATAACGTGCTTCACACCCGCACCGGTTTTACTGATGACGCGACGCCGCGTTTATTATATCGCGCTCGCTATTACGAGCGCATTAACGGCACCTAAATTGGCACTCAAACACATCATCTCATTCACAACTTTATAGGAATTAACCGTAATGCAACAGCGTTTTTCATTACTGAGTTCATGCGCTGCATTTTTACTCGGCGCACTCGTGATCATCGGTAGCGCCCAAGCTGCCAACGCAACGCTCACTCCGCCAGAAGTATTGAGCAAACTGCAAGCTGGCGAATTAACCTTAATTGATATTCGCACTCCAGAAGAATGGCGTGATTCTGGCGTGGTGGCAGAGGCAAAACGGATTGATCTGCAAGACCCCGACGGTGCAACTGGCTTTACTACCAAAGTGTTAGCCGCCGTGAATGGCGACAAAACCGCACCGGTAGCAGTCATTTGTCGCACCGGCAGCCGCAGCGGTTACGCACAGCGTTTCCTGCAAAAACAAGGATTTACGAACGTCATCAACATCCCCGAAGGCATGATCGGCAGCATGGCAGGACCTGGTTGGATTGAGCGCGGACTCCCAATTAAACCTTGCCCAGATTGCTGATCATTCATCCGCAAAATGCCCATCATACTGACATGATGGGCACAAAAACTCATGCAGTTGTTCCCGTGCGCCACTCTACATGCCAGCCCGCATCTTTTAATGGCGCAATAGACAATACTGCTGCCAAACGTGGTAACAGCGCCTGCAACTGCAATTCAAATTGCCAAGGTGGGTTAATCACAGCGAGACCTGAACCACACATGCCAAAATTTGGCGTTTGTGGACGCACCCATAATTCCGCAGTTAATAGCGTTGGTACTTGTCGCAACAACCGGCTTAATAACTGATTTGCTTGATCTCGCTGCACACCTAAACGCGGATACCAAATCAAATAACAACCGCTTCTCCAGCGTTGATAAGAGGCTAACACAGTCGCTGCAACTTGCCGCACTTCAATTGCGGTTTCATACGACGGATCAATTAACACTACTCCACGCGATGGCGTGGGTGGCAATAGCGCCGGTAACCCTTCGTAACTATTGCGCTGATGCAGATGAATTCGCGCATCGTGATTAAAATGATGGCGCAAAGTTTGTACTTCGGTTGGATGCAATTCCATTAAAATCAATTGATCGAAATTCCGCAATCCAGCTTGCGCAAAATATGGCGACCCCGGATAACGCACTATTTCATTTGTTGTATTGAGCGCCGCAATCGCATTGAAATAAGCGGCAAGTTCAGGAAATTCCGTCCGCCGCGCCCATAAACGCTTAATACCATCCGCCGCTTCGCTGGTTTTACGCGCCTGTTCGCTGGTGAGATCGTAAATACCCGCACCGGCGTGAGTTTCTAAATAAGTTAACGGTTTAGGTTTAGTTGTCAGCGTTTCCAACAACAGCGTTAATACGCTGTGCTTGAATACGTCAGCATGATTTCCCGCGTGGAATCCGTGTAAATAACTCAGCATTGTCAATTACTGATGCGTGGCAAATGCCGTATGCAACCATTGCAACCAAGGCGTCAAATCGCTGCCGGGGCGCGTGGATAAGGGAATAAAAGGCGCAGTACTGGCGAGTTGGCGTAAATGGTGTTCGGCACGAATTGGCTGAAATTCGGGCAATAACGGTAATAAATCCGCTTTAGTACACAATACCAAGTCGGCAATACGAAATATCACTGGATATTTAGCAGGTTTATCATCACCTTCGGGTACAGACAACAGTGTAATGTTGTAATGCTGACCGAGATCAAAGCTGGCGGGACAAACCAGATTACCGACATTTTCAATAAATAATAAATCAATCTCGTCTAAATCTAGTTGATGCAAAGCGGTATGAATATGTTGGGCATCGAGATGGCAGGCAGCGCCGGTAGTAATTTGAATTGCAGGCACACCTTTAGCGCGAATACGCAGCGCATCATTTTCAGTTTCTAAATCGCCTTCAATAACCGCAATGCGATAACGAACACTGAGAGCATCAATCGTAGCTTCTAATAGACTGGTTTTGCCCGCACCGGGCGATGACATGAGATTAAATGCCAATACTTTATGAATATTAAAATGGTCGCGGTTATGCGCTGCCTGCTGATCGTTTGCCGACAATAAACCAGTCAACACCTCTACGGCAACGTGTTGATGAACGCCAGATATTGAATGGTCGTGAGAATGGGTGCAGCCGCAGGTATTACACATGTTAAATTGTCCGCTGAATTGATAGAATTGTACTGATGTAGCACTGACAGCCGCGCTTGACGCTTGCAGATCATGCGTATTTTACCCCACAGCAATAAGATAAGGAGTAACCCAATGTCAAATACTGCTGAACGTCTTTATATGACTGTTGACGCCTATTTGCAAGCCGAAGAGCATTCATTAACCAAACATGAATACATCGCAGGTGAGATTTTCGCAATGGCAGGAGCGCATGAATCACATGTCACCATCGCACTTAATTTAGCAACACTGCTGCGTTCACATGTGCGCGGCAGTCCATGCCGCGTATTCATTGCGGATATGAAAGTGAAAGTTGATACTGCTGACAGCTTTTTTTATCCCGATGTGTTTGTCACTTGCGATGCGCGGGATGTTGGTCAAGCGTTAATGAAACGTCATCCCAATTTGATTATTGAAGTGCTGTCAAAATCAACCGCAGTCTATGATTACAGTGCGAAGTTTGGTTATTATCAGCAGCTTGAATCATTGCAAGAGTATGTGTTAGTGAAACCAGACTGTATGGCGATTGATGTTTTTCGCCGTGAAGAAGACAACCAGTGGGTATTGTATTCTTTTACAGCCGCCGATGAATTGGCACTGACTAGCGTTGATTTTCACTGTGCAATCGCTGCGGTTTATGAAGATGTCTTATTGCCACCGCTGGCGGTGAGATAATTCAATCAGAACGCATCTATTGATCACTTGATTTGGAGTCTTAACCTTGAAATTTACAGTCGAAGCATTCCGGGCTTGGAACAACAAATGCGTGACTCTGTTGGGCATGTCTGGCGTGGGGAAAACCCATTTATCCGCAATGTTGCGCCGCAATGATTGGTTTCACTATTCGGGTGATTATCGTATTGGCACCCGTTATTTAGATGAGCCGATTTTAGATTTAATTAAAGCGCAAGCAATGCGTGATCCCTTTTTGCGTGATTTATTGCGGCGTGATTGGATCACGATTCGCAACATCATCAAAATTCACGATCTCGGCCCAGTATTGAGTTTTATTGGCAAGTTGGGTAATCCTGAATTCGATGGGTTACCACTCAATGAATTCAGCCGTCGCCAAGCGTTATATCGGAAAGCAGAAATTGCAGCAATGCACGATGTGCCAGATTTTGTGCGTAAAGCGCGAGAAATTTATGGTTATCCACATCTGGTCAATGATGTCGGCGGCAGCCTGTGTGAATTAGATGATCCGAGTGTGATTGAATTGCTGGCCAAGCATAGTTTAATTCTATACATTCGCGTTCCGGCAGCAGATGAGATCAAACTGATTCAACGCGCCCAAGCCGATCCTAAACCGTTGTATTATCGACCAGAATTTTTACGAGCAGCGTTAGCAGATTATTTAACCGAACAGGGTTTGCATTACGTCGCTGAGATTGAACCCAATGCCTTTACACGCTGGGTATTTCCGCGTTTATTTCATTCTCGAGTGCCGCGTTACGAAGCGATTGCACGTCCACACGGTTATACGGTGTCATCTATTGATGTGGCGACTGTGCGCGATGAACAGGATTTTCTATTGTTAATTGAATCTGCAATTGCCCGCGCTGAAATTGCACCAGCGGCGGATTTGCCGCGAGCTGAAATTTAATTCATTGCTATCGGAGTATTGCCATTATGCCTATTGTCGCCCATAACGATTTACCGACCTTCGCACGCTTACGCGATGAGGGACAACGTATTCTGGAGCCGGATTGCGCAATTCAACAAGATATTCGAGAATTACATATTGGCTTGCTTAATATGATGCCAGATGCAGCACTCGCTGCGACTGAGCGGCAATTTTTTCGCTTAGTTGGTCAAAGCAATCCCATTGCGCAGTTTTATGTACATCCATTTACTCTCGATGGCTTAAAACGCGGCGCGGAAGCGCAAGCATATATCCAACGCTATTATGAACCATTTGAAAAAATTCGTGCAGAAGGATTAGACGCACTTATTATTACTGGTGCTAATGTCAGCGGTCCCGATCTGGCGCAAGAACCTTTTTGGCAACCGTTAATGACGGTAGTGGATTGGGCATTTGAACAGGTGTGTTCAACGTTATGTTCTTGTTTAGCAACTCATGCAGTTATGCAATTTCGTTATCAGCAACGGCGGCAACCATTACCGGCAAAATGTTGGGGCGTATATTCACATCATATAGTTGAACGTACACATCCGTTAGTGAGTGATGTGAATACGCGCTTTGATGTGCCGCATTCACGGTTTAATGATATTAGTCGGGCGCAATTTGATGCTGCTGGTTTGCGGGTATTAACTGAAAGTGATGCTGCTGGTGTACATTTAGCAGTGAGCGCCGATGGATTTCGGCAGATTTTCTTTCAGGGGCATCCTGAATACGATATGATTTCATTATTAAAAGAATATAAACGCGAAGTGAAGCGGTTTATTGCCGGCAGTCGCGTGGATTATCCTCCGTTTCCTGAGCATTATTTTGGGTTGCAAGCGCGGGCAATTTTGGATGAATATCACGAGCAGGTAAATGAAGCATTGGATCAAGGACGCGAGCCACCATTATTCCCAGAAGAATGGATGACAACGCGGTTACATAATACTTGGCATGATACTGCGCAAGGTGTCATTGGTAATTGGATGGGCTTGGTTTATCGCGTTACCAATAATGACCGCCGCTTGCCTTTTATGGCAGAAATCAATCCAAATGATCCGCTGGCATTGGGATGGTAAATGCGCTGTTAGCAGGAGTAAAATACTCCTGCTGGCAATTACCAATAAAATGATACTTGCACTGCTCCATTCGCGGTTATTCGCACTTCTCGCGCTTGAATTTGATCGGCGTAATCAACTCGCAGTCGGTATTGACCGGGCGCAAGACGCGCATAAAACCAAGGACCTTTAGAAATTGCTGCTAACAACGTCGTGCCCGTCGCATCAAAAATTTTTACTTTGACATCAGCGAGATACGCGCCGGAACCTTGCGCGGCAAATAATAAATAAAGGTTGTAATCCGATTTAACCTGCGTCAATTCTTCGCGTTCCGAGGCTCCAATTCCGCCGCTTACATAGGGCACGCCATCGCCAGCGGGCGCGATTTCAGTTGCGTTATCCGTTGATTTTGCTTCAATATCTTCCGTTGGTTGTTCCTCAGCAGCGGGCGGCACCGTCAATTGTGGAATCCGATGCGAGTCCAAACGCACGGGTGGCAACCGGAGCGGCTGCCCCGCATTTGGCAGCGATAACGTCGGTTCGGCGGGGGCAGCAGGCGGCGTCACTTCCAACTCCGGCGCGGTCGATTTCGTTTCTAATTCAGGTACTTCGGCGCTGATCGGCGCGTCATCCGCATCCTCAACCGGTGACAATTCTTCGAGCGGTTCATCTGATGTTGGCGTCGCCAGCGGCAATACGGTTCCGGCTGGCAACACGGTTCCGGCTGGCAGGCGCGTTCCAGCGGGCAGCACGATCCCGCCCGGCAAGGTGGTATCGACCGACAACACCACTTCTGCTGACAATTCCATGCCGACCATGTCGGGAGCGGCGACAATGCTATTGGTAATAGCGACGAGCAACAATAACAATAAATAGCGATAGTTCATACGTTATCTCAGTAGCATAAAATTACAGAACATTAAACCCAGCGTTGATTTTTACCATTAAGAGTTGCTCAATTCAATTCTCATCTTTCAATTCGTAAATAGTCCGCAATCTGTTGCGGAGTGGCTGCATCTAACCAAGGCACGATGCCCAAACAGGGCGCAGTGATCAATTTCGTTAAAGTTGCAAGAATACCGTCGCGTTCGCGCAGATTTGGATCAATTTGATTGGCAATCCAGCCGTGTATTGGTGCGCCGCTGGCGCGGATATTTTCAATTGTTAATAGCGCGTGATTGATGCAACCGAGCTTGAGTCCAATAATCACAATCACGGGTAATTGCAGCATTACAGCCAGATCGCTGAGAAAGAAATTGGGAGCTAATGGGACGCGCCAGCCGCCGACGCCTTCAACAATGATTCTATCGGCTCGCGTTGCTAAATGGTTATACGCGGTGATGATGGTATTGGCGTCAATGGTGACATTGATTTGTGCTGCGGCGAGATGAGGCGCAATTGGTGGAACGAATAGATAGGGATTGATGAGTTCATAGGGTTCAAGCGTGCTGCCCTGCGCCAGCAATTGTAAAGCGTCAGAATTAAATTTGAGTGTTTTAACTCCAAACTTTTTTGATAACGCTGCCCAACTGGTGATTGCTAAATCCACTTCAGACCAACAGGTCGCGCCCGTCGCCACCGGTTTCATGCCCAGCACCCGCAGCCCGCGCCGTTGCAGCGCCGCCATTAACCCCAGACTGATCGTCGTTTTGCCGCAATCGGTGTCGGTGCCGGTGATGAAAAAGCCGCGCATTTTTTAGTCTTCAGTCGGGGAAACGCACGACTTGTTGGCGCGAGGTCGCAGCAGTTTCTGGTGCCCAAGCGTGGCCATAAATCACCTCATAACTGGCGGGCAAAACGCCCGCGTGTCGATGGAATTCATACGCTTGTTCAACCGCCATCATGCGCGTCCGTCCGGTCAAGCCGCGAGCGCGATCTGGCGTCGCGTTGTGCGCACCCAACGTTTTAAGGTCAACCATCAGGTCGCGCAGGCGTTGATACGTCAACGTCAGCCGTTCGACATCAATCACCGGATCGGCGAACCGCGCCTGCACCAGCGCGTCGCCCACGTCGTGCAAATCTAAAAACGGGCTGACGTGGGGATAACCGTCAACCTGCGCCCACGCTTGGCGCAATTCACTCAGCGTGCCGCGCCCAAAAGTGGTGAACATCAGCAGTCCGCCCGGTCGCAGCACGCGCCGACATTCCGCCAACGCTCGCGGTAAATCGCACCATTGCAGCGTCGCATTCGACACAATTAAATCAATCGAAGCCGCAGCTAGTGGCAGCAGTTCGGCATCGCCGCAAATGCACAACGGACGTCGCCACCAGCGCCCACGTCGCCGCGCTTGCAGCAGCATCGGGTGGGCGATGTCCAGCGCGAGGTGTTGCGCTTTGGGATAACGGCGTTGCAACGCAGTGAGCGCGTGTCCGGTGCCGCAGCCCAAATCCAGCACCCGCTGCGGTTGCAGCCGCACCACGTCGAGCCGCTCAATGAGCCGGTCGCTCAACTCGCGCTGGAGCACCGCCACCGCGTCATAACTGCTCGCCGCTCGCGCAAAACTGCGGCGGACGTGCGCTTTATCAACGAAGTGCGTCGTCATGCTGGCGCTGGCAGCGTGGCAAAAAATGAACGTATCGCTCGCGCCGTTGCCAGCGGATGCGACAGATGCGGGGCATGAGCCGCGCCAGCGATGATCTCGGTCTGCGCTCCGGGCATCAACACTTCCACCCGTTCTGCGACCTTGGCGGGAACCAGCGCATCGTGACTGCCAAATAACCACAGCGCGGGGCAGCGAATATCTGGCAGTTGTCCGCGTAAATCCTCATCGCGCAGCAATTCCAATCCCAGCGCCAGCGCAGCGGGCTGCGGCACCGGTTTGGTCGCCAATTCCACTCGAAGCTGGCGCAGCGTGTCACGCGCACTCTCACTGCCGCGCACTTGCAACGCTAAAAATCGCGCCAGCGTCGCGTTCGGATCAGCGCGTAATTCGTCATAAAACTGCGTGAGCGTGGTCTCCGGCATGGCTGGCGACCAATCGACTGCCTGCACGAAACGCGGCGTCGCCGTCAGCAGAATTAAACCAGTGACGCGTTTGGGTGCTCGCAAAGCTGCCGCCAGTGCGACCAGTCCACCGAGTGACCAGCCGAGCCACACAGCTTGCGGCGGTGCAGCTTCCAAACAGGCATCGGCCCAGCGCCAGAGCGTGTTGAGTGACGGCAAAAATGGGCTATCACCGTGACCGGGGAGTTCAATCCGGTGCTGCGCTGCGCCGCCCCACGCTGCCGGGTCGCAGTCATTCCACACGGCGGCATTCATGCCCCAGCCGTGCAACATGACCAATTCATCAATAAAGCCTGTAGACATTTGTAAATGCTCAAGATTTGGGTGACGCGGAGTGCCGGTCGTCACGCGCCGGTCAGTCGCCGATACAGATCGAGATATTGATTGACGATGGTCTCGCGGCTGAATTCGCCGGCCACTCGCGCACTGCCCCGCGCTGCGAGATCGCGCCGCAAAGTCTCATCAAGCAACAGCGTTTGAATGCCAGCCGCGAGTGCCGCGTCATCTTCACACGGCACACACCACGCATCGTCGCCATGACGTGCGACTTCACGCGCTCCGCGAAATTGCGTGGTCAATAACGGTTTGCCGCAGCGCCACGCATCCAACATCACGTTGCCAAATGGCTCGGCATCCAGCGATGGAAACACAACTAAATCAGCCAGTTGTACAAAAGGCGTGGGCTCAGTTTGCCAGCCCGTCCACACGATTCGCTGCTCCTGCTGCGTGTCAACTGCCTGCTGGCGCAGGGTCGCCGCCAACGGTCCATCACCGAGCATCACCAGCCGCAGCGGACGTCCGGCGATGGTTGCCGGCAGCCGTGCGAGCGCCGCGAGCAGATGGCGATGTCCCTTAAATGCCACAAATCGCCCCAGCGTCACCAGCACCCACGCTTCCGCTGGAATCCCAAGCTGCTGGCGCAGTGCTGCCAATTGTGCTGGCGCGACCGGCGGCGCTGGTGTCGCAAAGTTGTAAATATGATACACGCGCTCGGCGGGCAAACCGTTAGCAATCATCCACTCGCACAGCGCCCGCGTGTTGCCAATCCAGCCGTGCGCGTGGCGATACGGCGCGAGCGCGTAATAACCGCCGAGGCGGGCGAGGTGTACCGTGCCCGGCGGCGCTTGCGTCAAGCGCGTCGCCCGTCCCATATAGGTTTGCACGATGTCTGGGCGCGTGCGGCGAATAAGCGCAGCGACGGCGCGACGCGATAACGGGTCCCAAGTTGTATAAAATGGCAATTGATGAACCGGCAGCGTGCCGAATTCCAAATCCTTTAATTCGCTATGACGCCGAATTGCAATATCAACTGCCGCTCCTTGCGCCGCTAATGCACAACTAAACCGCTGAAACCAATACTCAGCGCCACCGAGTTTTTTACTCGCCACAATCTGCAAAGAAGTCGGATTAGACATCAAAATCACTGCGCTGAAAAACGACGCCACATTTAATCATCTTCTTGCTCTTCACTTTGAAACAAATAGCGTCCACTGCCATAATCTGGCGTCGTCGTGCCGGGGATTGCTTCATATACTTTGCCATCACGAATAATGAGACGTTCTCGCGCTCCATAATCTGGCGTTGATGTGCCTTTAATTGCGGGATAAATCACGCCATCACGTTCCACAAATGCCGCTCCCAAATTACCACTGCGCAACACACGTTCATCAGCAATAAGCGCAGTAGTGAATAACGCCAACACCGCCATCAATAGCCACCATTTTATGAGCATGATCCGCACTCCGCAAATGAACTATTAACCGAAATGCACCTTTGCCTCTAAATTCGGTGCTGAATCCGCATTTGCTAAGGCTTCTTCTAAAGTAATTCGCCCTTCACGATACAACGTCAACAACGCATCATCAAAGGTTTTAATTCCCTCGTGACCGCTATTTTGCATCGCTTCAATCACTTCATCCACGCGCCCATCTCGAATTAAATCGGCAATGTGTGGCGTATTCACCAGCGTTTCAATTGCCGCACAACGCGCTCCCGTTGCCGTCTTGACTAAACGCTGCGAGAGAATGGCTTGCAAATAAATCGACAAATCCATAAATAACGTATTGTGCATTTCTTGCGGAAACATGTTAATAATGCGTTTTAACGCTTGATGCGCATTGTTAGCATGTAATGTTGAAATCGCAAGATGACCGGTGCCAGCCAGTTCCAATGCCGCTTCCATTGTCTCCCGCGTCCGAATTTCGCCAATTAAAATCACATCTGGCGCTTCCCGCAATACGCTTTTTAACGCATTTGCATAACTATGTGTATCAACGCCCACTTCGCGCTGACTAATAATGCACTGTTTATGCGGATGTACAAATTCTACCGGGTCTTCAATTGTCACAATGTGACCAGAAGCACTCGCATTCCGATGATCAATCATTGCCGCTAAGGTTGTCGATTTACCCGAACCTGTCGCACCAACCATTAAAATAATGCCGCGCTTACTCATAATGATCTGCGAGAGCAGCGGCGGTAAATTCAATTCTGCCATTGAGGGAATGTTGGCGCGAATATAGCGCAATACCATTGCGGGATGACCGCGCTGGAAATAAGCATTGACACGAAATCGAGCGCGATCTTCAAGCGCAATTGCAAAATCCAATTCAAGTGCTTGTTCAAATTCGCTTTTTTGCTGCGCATCCAGAATAGAATTTAAGGCAGCATTACACAATTCAGGAGTTAATACCGATTCGCCAATTGGACGAATTAACCCCTCAATTTTAATTTTTACTGGCGCACCAACGTTAAAAAAGAGGTCTGAGGCTTTATAGCGCACCATCATTTCAAGGTAAGGCGTGATGTCCATTTAATACGTCGCCTGTAAATAACGTCAACTTTTTACAGCCGGATTAATTAAATCAGCCGGCGCTTCTTCAATGCGCGACACCGCACCGAATACATCAGAATCAAATAATGCTTCTTCATCTTCTTCTGTTGCCAGTGCCAAGTTTGGCGCTTGATCTTTTTGACCGCGACTGCGTGCTTCGTGACCTTCCAGTTTAATTGCCAAGCGCAGTCCGTTCATTGAATCGGCATTGCGCAGCGCGTCTTCATAACTAATTTTACCCGCTTCATATAAATCAAACAGCGCCATATCAAAGGTCTGCATTCCCAATTCCCGTGAACGTTTCATCACACCTTTAATACCGCCCACATCGCCCTTAAAAATCAAATCTTGAATTAACGGTGAGTTAATCATTACCTCAACTGCGGCAACACGTCCGCCATTGGTACAGGGCAATAGGCGTTGGGAAATAATGGCATTGAGATTGAGCGAGAGGTCCATCAATAACTGACTGCGCCGTTCTTCTGAGAATAAGTTAATAATGCGATCCAGCGCCTGATTCGCATTGTTAGCGTGTAATGTTGACAAACATAAATGACCCGTTTCTGAGAAGTTAATCGCATGTTCCATCGTTTCACGGGTGCGAATTTCTCCAATTAAAATGACATCTGGCGCTTGTCGCAGAGTATTGATCAGTGCGGCATCCCAATTCTCAGTATCAACGCCAACTTCGCGCTGCGTAATTAAACAATTGCGATGCGGATGGACGTATTCAACTGGGTCTTCAATAGTAATGATGTGACCATAGCTGTTTTCATTGCGATACCCCAGCATCGCCGCTAATGACGTTGATTTGCCCGAGCCAGTGCCGCCAACCATTAACACCATGCCGCGCTTTTTCATCACGATTTCTTTTAATGCGGGTGGCAAGTTCAATTCGTCAAGCGTGGGAATAGAGGCGTTAATTGTCCGCAATACTGCGCCGCACAAGCCCTGTTGTACAAAGGCATTAACGCGGAAGCGTCCGATGTCTTGCGGGCTAATAGCAAAATTACATTCTTTGTGGGCATCAAAATCACGGACTTGGCGGTCATTCATAATTGAACGTACCAAAATGTTGGTTTGTTCACCGCTCAAAATTTGGCTGCTCATAGGCGTCATGCGCCCATCAATTTTGCAAGCCGGTGGAAATCCTGCCGAAATGAATAAGTCGGAACCTTTTTTAACGAGCATTTTACGCAAACATTCAAGCATAAAATGCGCTGCTTGCTGACGATCCATAATGCACTCCTGTAGTTTTCATTGCGCAATCGTTGCGGCAGCAGACGGAAGATCACGCGATGCGTCGCCGCAGTGAATCAATTAGAACCGCAAAGGCATTGTCGATGCAAAATAATCTGGGGCGGGGTAAACGCGGGGCGATGCGTCACCCGTTACCGGGGACGCATTCAAGTAGTGCGGAAATTAGAATTTCAGACCAAAACTGAGCTCAAGCTCCATTTGATCCATGGCGATATTGATGGATTTCGCACCACCAGAAAAGGGTAATTCACAACCACAATCAAGGTCTTTTTGCGGAGCATACATGGCAGCAAGATTGATTTCACTATTTTGCGTAATTGCTTTAGTGAGTCCTAACGTAAAGTGATGTTCAATGAGTGCGGGAGCAACTACATTAAATAATACGCCATCACGCGGAATCGGTTGTTTGCCATAGCTATAACCAGCGCGTATTGTTAAGTCAGGCTGCATTGCCCATTGTGCGCCAATTTTATACACCGTCATATCGCGCCAGCCAAAACCAACGCCTTGACTGCCACCAAGACAATGCTCTATTTGACCTGCCATGCAGAGCTGGATGTTGTTGGTCATGCCATTGCTTAACGCATCAATATCGCTATACCAAATGTGCTGGACATCAAATGCAAAAGTCAGGTCTGAGGTGGCTTTGAAGGCGAGACCGATATTCACAAATGCGGGGGCATTTAAATCGCCACGTTCCGCAAATAAATCGGAATAACTTCCAAAGCGTTTGAAGTCTACTTGGCTTTGATACGCTGCGCCCAGCGCGAGTTGATCGCTCATTTGCCATAATGCGCCTACTTGGAATCCTAAACCGGGTACGCTTTCACGACCTTGATTGGAAAGTGCTTGGGGATTGCCGTCAGCAGCCATGCCGCCAAAACTCGAAAATCCTTCAGCTTTGAACATTTGATACGCCAAAATCATGCCGCCGCCAACTGAAAAATTATCAGCGACTTTGCGTGAATAATTCAGATTCAATGCTACCTGCATTAAATCAACGCCGGTGGTTGCATCTGATGGAGTTGCCATTGCACCGCCATAAGTGCCCATACCATACGCAGTATCATGGTGATCGTAACTGGTATTCATGCCGCCATTGCCGTATAGCGCGATTCCAATTGCGCTGACGTCATCAAGCGGTTGGCTGTAGGCAAAATGTGGAATAAAAAAGAGATCATTTTCACTTTCAACTGTGCCAGTATAATTCGCATTGCTGCCAATTGGCATTGGCGGATAACCATTATTGGCAAGATTGGTTGATGCGTGTTGGGTGTATTCACGATTGGGTTGAAAAAGTGAAAAACCAATATCTATTCGTTGCCCTACCCACACGGTGCCAGCGACGTTGGTGGTGGCGATCATTGCGTCTTGTGGCAATGCGGCTCCAGTGCCTGCCATGCCTTTGCTTTTTGTGCCGTAACCGTGTGATAAATAACCATTTGTTGCCTGAGCTGGCATTGCAAATGGCAGAGCACAGACGATGCCAATGGTCAGCGCGGAGCGTGTGAATCGCATAAAACATTCCCCCTCAATTCGATTTTTTGTTGGTGGTCGTCGTTGCTCAATTGCAAATCGACGCGGCAAATTTAGCACAGGCTCCCGTTAATTCGGGCAACCAGATTGATAAT
Source organism: Thiocystis violascens (assembly GCA_020721065.1). GTDB lineage: Bacteria > Pseudomonadota > Gammaproteobacteria > Chromatiales > Chromatiaceae > Chromatium > Chromatium violascens_A. The sequence goes on from DYNM01000001.1 coordinate 272,228, forward strand.
TCGCAATTGAGTTGGTGGCGGCGCGAGCTGGAAACGGGTGCAGATGGGGATGCTTTGACGACCATCGGTGATCGCCAAAGCGAGTGAAATCAATCAGGTAGGCGCGGAAGACGCCCGATTGAGATGTAAGTGAGGCCGGCGGCGGTGGCGAGAGTGCCGTCGAGGGCGTTGCGTCCGTCGAAGATGACGGGTGTTTTGAGCATCTGCTGAATGATGCCAAAGTTGGGGCTGCGGAATTGCGACCATTCGGTCACGAGTGCCAGCGCGTCGGCATTGTGTAGTGCTGCCATTGCGTCGGCGGTGAGGGTGAAATCGTCGCGTTCGCCATAAATGCGGCGGGCTTCAGGAATTGCTACCGGATCAAAGACTTGCACACGCGCTCCTGCTGCCCATAACGCTTCCAATAACGCTCGGCTGGGCGCTTCGCGCATGTCGTCGGTGTTGGGTTTGAATGCCAGTCCCCAAACTGCGATCACGCGCCCGCGCAAGTCGCCCTGAAAATAGGCGTTGATTTTGTTGAATAATAAGTCTTTTTGGCGAAAATTGACGGCTTCGACGGCGTGGAGCAATTGCGGTTCGTAGCCGAGGCTGCGGGCGGTTTGTTCTAAAGCGCGGACATCTTTGGGAAAACAGGAGCCACCGTAGCCGCAGCCGGGATAAATGAATTGGTAGCCGATGCGGGGATCGGAGCCGATGCCGATGCGGACGCGCTCGATGTCTGCGCCCACTGCTTCGGCGATGTTGGATAATTCGTTCATAAAGCTGATTTTGGTTGCCAGCATGGCATTGGCGGCATATTTGGTAAATTCTGCCGAGCGAATATCCATCGTCATTAAACGGTCGCGGTTACGATTAAATGGTGCATACAGGGCGCGTAATAATTCGGCGGTGCGCGGATTATCGGTACCAACAATGATGCGATCTGGGCGCATAAAATCGTCAATTGCTGCGCCTTCTTTGAGAAATTCGGGGTTGGAAACCACATCAAATTCAAAGCTGACTGCGCGAGTAGCCAAGGTATCGCGCATCACTGCTGCGACCTTGTCGGCGGTGCCAACTGGCACGGTTGATTTGTCTACCACGACGCGATACGCATCCATGTGTTGCGCAATGGTGCGGGCGACGGCGAGAACGTATTGGAGATCAGCGGAACCATCTTCATCAGGTGGGGTGCCGACGGCGATAAATTGAAACAGCCCGTGTTTGACGCCGGCTTCTGCGTCAGTAGAAAAGTGTATCCGCCCGGCTTCGCGGTTACTTTTAATGAGTTCCTCTAAACCGGGCTCGTGAATGGGGACGCCACCGTTATTGAGTAAGTCGATCTTGGCGGGATCGACGTCGATACACAGCACGTTATTGCCCACTTCAGCCAAACAAACGCCGGTGACGAGACCGACATAACCGCTACCGAAAATCGTGACATCCATTTTTTTGATCCGCAAAAACAGGATTTAAGAGGCGTGGAACAAATAATATCAGTTCACAGATGAAAAGATTGAGTGGCGCAGCGCATAAGACAGTTGACGTGACGTGAAAGCGATCTCTATAATGCGCGGCTTGTTTAGGAGGGGTTCCCGAGCGGTCAAAGGGATCAGACTGTAAATCTGCCGGCTCAGCCTTCGGAGGTTCGAATCCTCCCCCCTCCACCAAATAAAACTTGCGATTTAGCGTTTTTCGGCTTGTGTTTGAATTAAGGCGGGTGTAGTTCAATGGTAGAACCTCAGCCTTCCAAGCTGATGGTGTGGGTTCGATTCCCATCACCCGCTCCATCGTTTTTTGGTTTGCGGTTGAAAATTTTATTGCCCATGTAGCTCAGTTGGTAGAGCACACCCTTGGTAAGGGTGAGGTCATCGGTTCGACTCCGATCATGGGCTCCAGATATTGTAATAAGCCGTTTGCGTGTTTTTAATAATACGTCTTGTCGATTTGAACCATGCGGAGAGCCGTTCATGTCAAAAGAAAAGTTTCAACGGAGTAAGCCACACGTCAACGTTGGCACCATTGGTCATGTTGATCACGGCAAAACCACGCTGACGGCAGCAATTACCACTCACCAATCAAAGAAGTTTGGTGGTGAAGCGCGAGCCTACGATCAGATTGATAACGCACCGGAAGAGCGGGCGCGTGGAATCACGATTGCAACCGCGCACGTCGAGTACGAGAGCAATCAGCGCCATTACGCGCACGTTGACTGCCCCGGTCACGCGGATTATGTCAAGAACATGATTACCGGTGCGGCGCAGATGGACGGTGCCATTCTGGTAGTTTCCGCTGCTGATGGTCCGATGCCGCAGACGCGGGAACACATTCTGCTGTCACGGCAGGTTGGTGTGCCCTATATCGTGGTGTATCTCAACAAGGCGGACATGCTCGATGATCCTGAGCTGCTCGAATTGGTTGAAATGGAAGTGCGCGAGCTGCTCTCCAAATATGATTTCCCCGGCGATGACACGCCAATCGTGACGGGTTCAGCGAAGCTGGCACTCGAAGGCGTTGATTCTGAGATCGGCACCCAGTCCATTGATAAGTTGATGGAAGCACTCGATAGCTACATTCCGCAGCCGGAACGAGCAGTTGATGGCGCATTCCTGATGCCGATTGAGGATGTGTTCTCTATTTCTGGACGCGGTACGGTGGTCACTGGTCGCGTTGAGCGTGGCATTGTCAAAGTTGGTGAAGAAGTTGAAATTGTTGGGATTAAAAACACCATCAAGACAACCTGCACCGGTGTGGAAATGTTCCGCAAATTGCTTGATCAAGGGCAAGCTGGTGATAACGTTGGCGTGTTGCTGCGTGGTACCAAGCGGGAAGATGTAGAACGCGGTCAAGTACTTGCGAAGCCAAAATCAATCAATCCACACACGCATTTTGAAGCGGAAGTGTACGTTTTGGGCAAAGATGAAGGTGGGCGTCACACGCCTTTCTTTAATGGCTACCGTCCGCAGTTTTATTTCCGTACTACAGACGTGACTGGCGCTTGCGAACTGCCTGAAGGCGTTGAGATGGTGATGCCCGGTGATAACTTGAAAATGACCATCAAGTTGATCGCGCCGATTGCGATGGAAGAGGGGCTGCGGTTTGCGGTGCGCGAAGGCGGACGTACAGTCGGTGCCGGCGTTGTAGCGAAGATCATTGCCTGATTGAGTTTGTAGTGTGCAGATGACTCTGCACTTTGCCATTTTTTGATTTAGGCCAGTAGCTCAATTGGCAGAGCGGCGGTCTCCAAAACCGCAGGTTGGGGGTTCGATTCCCTCCTGGCCTGCCACCTAAATATATCGCTTCGGCGACAGGCGATTTCCATGAATTTTCTAGCGGAAAAACTTGGCGTCAGCTTAGAAACAATTAAGCTGACCGTCGCTGTGTTTTTGTTAATCCTTGGTATCACTGCTTTTTACTCTTTTAGCGGTATATCGACACTGGTGCGTGTCATTGGATTGTTAGTGTTTGTTGGTGGTGCTGCTGCAATTGTGTTTCAAACTGAGCTGGGGCGTTTACTCTGGCAATTCGTTGTTGACTCCCGCATTGAAGTCCGCAAAGTTGTATGGCCATCACGTCAGGAGACGTTGCAAACCACGTTGGTAGTGATTGCGATGGTTTTGGTAGTTGGCATTGTATTGTGGTTATTCGATTTGGTTTTAATGGCAATCTTGCGTTTCTTAACCGGCTAGATTCAATTTTAGGGATTGAAAGAAAATAATATGGCGATGCGTTGGTACGTCATTCACGCGTATTCTGGTTTTGAAGGGCAGGTAAAACGGTCGTTAGAATCAGCTATTGCCCGTGCTGGATTAGACGATCTGTTTTCTGAGGTTTTAGTGCCCACTGAGGAAGTTGTAGAAGTGCGAGGTGGGCAACAGCGCCGCAGTGAAAGAAAGTTTTTTCCCGGTTATGTGTTAGTAAAAATGGAACTCACTGATGAAACGTGGCATTTGGTGAAAGACGTGCCAAAAGTTATGGGATTTATTGGTGGTACTGGTGATCGTCCGGCACCAATTCCTGACGCGCAAGCAGAAATGATTTTGCAGCGTCTTCAAACTGGCCACGAGAAACCACGTCCTAAAACGCTTTATGAACCCGGCGAAATTGTGCGCGTGACCGATGGTCCATTCGCTGATTTTAATGGCGTTGTTGAAGAAGTTGATTATGAAAAAAGCCGCGTTAAAGTGTCTGTTTTAATCTTTGGACGCGCAACGCCAGTTGAACTTGAATTCTCGCAAGTTGAAAAAGGTTGATCGTTGTTAATTCGGTTTAATACTGAAAACTACTGCAGGGGAGCCAACTTTGTTGGCGTTTGTACCCAATTTTAAGGAACGAATATGGCGAAGAAAATTACAGCGTATGTGAAGCTACAGGTGAAAGCGGGATCAGCATTGCCTAGCCCACCTGTTGGACCGGCATTAGGTCAACATGGTGTAAACATCATGGAATTCTGTAAAGCGTTTAATGCGCGAACACAGGATATGGAAAAGGGTATTCCAACGCCAGTTGTTATCACCGTTTATTCGGATCGTAGTTTTACGTTTATTACTAAAACGCCACCAGCATCCGTACTTCTGCAAAAAGCTTTGGGATTAGCTAAAGGAAGTTCTAATCCGAATACCAATAAAATTGGTACCGTGACACGCGAGCAATTAGAGCAGGTTGCAGCACTAAAGATGCCGGATTTAACTGCGGCATCAATGGATGCAGCAGTACGCACGATTGCGGGAAGTGCGCGTTCAATGGGATTGATTGTGGAAGGAGTGAACTAATGGCGCATCAGTCAAAGCGATTACGGGCGATTGGAGAACGGATTGACCGTAGCAAAATTTATGCTGCCGATGAAGCGTTTGCTCTGTTGAAAGAGCTGTCGAATGTTAAGTTTGCAGAAAGTATTGATGTCGCAGTAAATCTTGGAGTTGACCCCCGTAAGTCGGATCAGGTCGTTCGCGGTTCAACCGTTTTGCCGCACGGTATTGGCAAAACAGTGCGAGTGGCTGTGTTCGCACAAGGTGCTGCAGCTAATGCCGCAACCGAAGCTGGTGCGGATCGTGTTGGCTTTGATGATTTAGCGGAAGATATTAAAGCAGGACAGATGGATTTTGATGTCGTCATTGCATCACCGGACGCAATGCGGCTCGTCGGTCAGCTCGGAAAAATTTTAGGTCCGCGTGGTCTTATGCCCAATCCCAAGGTGGGTACGGTTACTCCTGACGTCGCTGAAGCAGTGCGCAATGCAAAAGCTGGGCAAGTGCGTTATCGTACTGATAAAGCAGGTATTATTCACTGCCCGCTCGGACGTGTTGGTTTTGAGCCCATGCAGCTCCAAGAGAACCTAGCAGCCCTGTTGGTGAATTTAATGCGCGCAAAACCAAGTACCTCAAAAGGTGTTTATATGCGCAAAGTCACTGTATCAAGCACGATGGGGCCAGGATTGACAGTTGACCATCTATCGCTCATTTAATCTGCAAGACTCAATTAAATAGCGATGATAATGAAACGAAATAACTTGCTTCGTTTCATTCCAGATTGGAACATACTTTTGCAACAAACACTGAAGTGAGCACGCTCGAAGACCGCAGGTGTTTAGTTTATTAGATGGAGCTTTTGAACAAAACTTAATCCCCGGCGTAGATGGTGTGCCGGTTGGTACACTTTATTTGTTGCGTTGACTAGCAAGGATTGTCATCAACGAAACGTTTTAATTGAGGTGACGACAATGGCGCTTAACTTAGCGCAGAAAGAGGCAATCGTCGCTGAGGTGGCGCTGGTCGCTAAAGGCGCATATTCGGCAATTGGTGCTGATTATCGAGGGTTGTCAGTCGAACAATTGACAAAACTCCGTGTAGAGGCTCGCAAAGCTGGTGTTTATGTTCGCGTCATTAAAAACACGTTAGCACGACGCGCATTAGAAAATACTGACTTTGAATGTATGCGTACGGGTTTAACTGGCCCGCTGATTCTGGCGTTTTCTCAGGCTGATCCCGGTGCAGCAGCGCGGGTGATGGAGCCGTTTGCTAAGGAACATGAAAAGTTTGGCTTCAAAGTGCGTCTAATCGCGCTGAGTGGTGAATTGCTTGATCCTTCGCAAATAAGCAAATTGGCAAAATTGCCAACCCGCGATCAAGCACTCAGTTTGCTGATGGCAACGATGAAAGCACCGGTTCAAAAGCTCGCTGCAACGCTGTTGGCAATTCAAGTAGCCAAAGAAGCAGCGTGATTGCTTTTTTCGATTTCATTGAATTTTTAGGAGAAACACATGGCTGTTTCAAAAGACGACATCCTTGAAGCAATTGGTGCTATGACGGTAATGGAGGTCGTTGATCTCATTTCCGCCATGGAAGAAAAGTTTGGTGTTACTGCAGCAGTTGCGGCAGCAGCACCTGCTGCTGCTGAAGCAGTAGTGGTTGAAGAACAAACTGAGTTTGATTTGATTCTAACTGGCTTTGGCACCAATAAGGTCGCCGTAATTAAGGTTGTGCGTGCCATTACTGGTCTTGGTTTGAAAGAAGCTAAGGATGCGGTTGAAGGCGCACCGACGACCTTAAAAGAAGCAATTTCCAAGGCAGAAGCTGAAGACGCGAAGAAGCAGTTGGAAGAGGCAGGCGCAACGGTCGACATTAAGTAGTTTCCTGATGCGGCACGTAGAGGCTGGCGGTGCAAAGCCGCCGGCCTTTTTCTGTTTTCAGTTAGTGAATTTTTAATAGGGAAGGCATCATGGCTTATTCATTTACAGAAAAGAAGCGCATCCGCAAAAACTTTGGCAAGCGCCCGAATAATCTGGATGTGCCATTCCTCCTAGCAACTCAAATTGAATCTTATCGCAAATTTTTGCAGGCTGATTGCGCACCAAAAGATCGGTTAAATATCGGTCTACAAGAAGCGTTTCAATCAGTATTTCCAATTGAAAGTTACTCCGGCTATGCGGTGCTTGAATACGTTAAATACCGTCTCGGTGAGCCGGAGTTTGATGAGCGCGAATGTCATTTGCGTGGTGCAAATTTTGCGGCCCCGCTGCGCGTGTTATTACGGTTGGTGATTTATGATAAGGAAGCGCCCAGCGGAACTAAAATTGTTAAAGACGTGCGTGAGCAAGAAGTCTACATGAGCGAATTGCCGCTGATGACAGACACCGGCACTTTTATTATTAACGGCACTGAACGTGTCATCGTGTCGCAGTTACATCGTTCACCAGGTGTCTTGTTTGATCATGATCGTGGTAAGACGCATTCTTCTGGAAAACTACTATTCACCGCCCGCGTGATTCCTTCACGTGGTTCATGGTTAGATTTTGAATTCGATCCCAAAGACCATCTTTTTGTGCGTATCGATCGTCGGCGTAAACTGCCAGCGACTGTTTTATTGCGAGCACTTGGTTATAGCGTTGAGGATATTTTAGCGCGTTTCTTTGAAACAGATCGTTTTCATCTTGCACCATTGACAGATGGATATGAATCACCTGTAACCTCTTTTGATCTTGTGCCAGAACGGTTGCGTGGTGAAATCGTTCCTTTTGATATTGCAATTGGCGACGTTATTTTAGTTGAAGCTGGACGGCGGGTTACACAAAAACATATCCGCGAATTACAAAAATCTGGTATTCAACAACTTAGTGTGCCAACTGATTTTTTATACAATCGTATTCTAGCGCGAGCGCAGCGTGACCCGAATACCGGTGAGTTGCTTGCTGAAGCAAATGCAGTATTAACTCCTGAACTGGTTGAGACGTTACGTCAACGCGGCATTGGTCTGCTTGAAACTCTGTTTGTGAATGATCTCGATCATGGTGCCTATTTATCAGAAACCCTGCGTATTGATTCGACAACAAATGAGTTTGAAGCTCAGATTGAAATTTATCGCATGATGCGACCGGGTGAGCCACCCACAAAAGAAGCGGCACAAACACTGTTTCATAATCTCTTTTTCACGCCAGATCGCTATGATCTTTCTAATGTCGGGCGGATGAAGTTTAACCGACGTATGTCGCGCACAACAGAATTTGGTCCCAGCGTTCTTTACGATGGTCGTTACTTTAGTGCGCGTAATGATGACTTTTCTAAAAAGTTATTTGCTGAATATGGTGAAATGTCTGACATTATTGAAGCAATGCGTGTTTTGATTGAACTGCGTAATGGGCGGGGTACCATTGATGATATTGATCATCTTGGTAATCGTCGGATTCGTAGTGTTGGCGAGTTAGCTGAAAATCATTTTCGTATTGGTTTAGTACGCGTGGAGCGGGCAGTCAAAGAACGCTTGTCAGTAGCAGAATCTGAAGGATCAATGCCACAAGAATTGATTAATGCTAAACCCGTTTCAGCGGCAATTAAAGAATTCTTTGGTTCGAGTCAGTTATCGCAGTTCATGGATCAAAACAATCCGCTGTCGGAAGTGACTCACAAGCGGCGGGTTTCCGCATTAGGTCCCGGTGGTTTAGCGCGAGAACGGGCTGGCTTTGAAGTTCGCGACGTTCATCCTACCCATTATGGTCGCGTGTGCCCAATTGAAACGCCTGAAGGTCCAAACATTGGCTTAATCAATTCGTTGGCTGTTTATGCTCGCACCAATGATCATGGTTTTCTCGAAACGCCTTATATCAAAGTGAATGATGGTAAAGTCACTGAGCAGATTGATTATTTATCTGCAATTGAAGAAGGGCATTTTGTGATTGCGCAGGCGAATTCAACGTTAGATGACAATGGACATTTAACCGACGCGCTGGTTTCTTGTCGCCATGCGAATGAATTTGCAATGCGTCCTCCAGAAGACGTGCAATACATGGACGTTTCACCGCGCCAAATTGTTTCGGTGGCGGCATCGTTAATTCCGTTTTTGGAACACGATGATGCAAATCGGGCGCTCATGGGATCGAATATGCAGCGCCAAGCGGTTCCAACGTTACGGGTTGAAAAACCGTTAGTTGGTACGGGAATGGAGCGCGTGGTGGCGACCGATTCCGGCGTTTGTGTGGTGGCGCGGCGCGGTGGCGTTATTGTTTCCGTTGATGCTGGTCGTATTGTGGTGCGGGTGAATGATGATGAGGCATTACCCGGGGTGCCCGGCGTTGATATTTATACGCTAACGAAATATACGCGCTCCAATCAGAATACATGTATTAATCAACATCCTTTAGTCAAACCGGGTGATGTTGTTGTGCGCCATGACGTTTTGGCTGATGGTCCGTCAACAGATTTGGGTGAATTGGCGTTGGGGCAAAATTTGCGCATCGCTTTTATGCCTTGGAATGGATATAACTTCGAGGATTCTATTCTGATCTCGGAGCGGGTTGTTGCTGAAGATCGCTTTACCAGTATTCACATTGAAGAACTGTCTTGTTTAGCGCGAGATACTAAATTAGGGTCAGAAGAAATTACCGCTGATATTCCTAATGTCGGTGAATCGGCGTTAGCTAAATTAGATGCGTCGGGTATTGTTTATGTCGGTGCGGAAGTGCGCGACGGTGATATTTTGGTTGGCAAGGTTACGCCCAAAGGTGAAACTCAGTTGACGCCAGAAGAAAAGCTGTTGCGAGCGATTTTTGGTGAGAAAGCATCGGATGTGAAAGATACGTCGCTGCGCTTGCCATCGGGAATGACGGGCACGGTGGTGGATGTGCAGGTATTCACTCGTGATGGCGTGGAGAAGGATCAGCGGGCGTTACAAATTGAAGCGCTGGAATTAGAGCGGGTACGCAAAGATTTCGCCGATCAACGCCGAATTATGGAACAGGATACTTTTCAGCGGGTTGAGAAATTGCTGGTTGGTCGGATTGCTGACGGTGGACCTGGTTCATTAAAACCGGGCGCAAAGATCACCAAGACTTATCTGCATGGCTTGATTGGCAAGGATAAAAACAAGGCGCACAGCGATGATTATTCGACTTTTGTGCCTTCAGCATTAGCGGCGGGCAGCGGAAGTCCCGGCGCGGATGCGCGAGATCAATGGTTTGAGATTCATGTTCGAGATGAGGAGGTTGCAGCGCAGTTGGAGGCCATTGCCGCGCAGGTGAAGCAGTCCCGCGAGGCGTTCCGTGAGCGTTATACCTTGAAACAAAAGAAGCTGGCTCGTGGCGACGAATTGGCAGCCGGCGTGTTGAAGATGGTCAAGGTGTATGTGGCGCTGAAACGCCGGATTCAGCCGGGCGACAAGATGGCGGGTCGGCATGGCAACAAGGGCGTGATCTCGAAAGTGGTGCCGCTGGAAGATATGCCGTTTTCGGCGGACGGCGAGCCGGTAGACATCGTGCTCAATCCGCTCGGCGTCCCGTCGCGGATGAACGTCGGGCAGGTGTTGGAAACACATCTGGGCTGGGCGGCGAACGGGTTGGGCGTCAAGATCGGTAAGATGTTGCAAGCGCAGGCGGCGATCTCAGAACTGCGTGATTTCCTTGATAAAGTGTACAACCGCAGCGGCAAAACCGAAGACCTCGCCAGTTTCTCGGATGATGAAATCGTCGAGTTATCGCGGAATCTGGTGCGCGGAGTGCCGATGGCAACCCCCGTGTTTGATGGTGCCACCGAGGAAGACATCAAGGCGATGTTGCTGTTGGCCGACCGCGATAATTCCGCGCTGGGCATTCCGAGTGGACAGACGATTTTGTTTGACGGGCGCAGCGGCGATCAGTTTGAGCGCCCCGTCACCGTTGGCTATATGTACATGATTAAGCTCAACCATTTGGTTGATGACAAGATGCACGCCCGCTCCACCGGCCCCTACAGCTTGGTCACGCAACAGCCGCTGGGCGGTAAAGCGCAGTTTGGCGGGCAACGGTTCGGTGAAATGGAAGTGTGGGCGCTGGAGGCGTATGGCGCGGCTTACACCTTGCAGGAGATGCTGACGGTGAAGTCCGACGACGTGAACGGACGCACCAAGATGTACAAAAACATCGTTGATGGCGATCACCGCATGGAAGCCGGAATGCCGGAATCGTTCAATGTCTTGATTAAAGAAATCCGCTCGCTCGCAATCAATATCGAGCTGCAACAAGACTGATTGTCAGTGGGCGGTTGTCAGTGGGCAAGCTAGGCAAGCTAGGCAAGCTAGGCAGTGTGACTGACAACTGCCACCTGACAACTGCCACCTGACAACGTCACAACCTCACATGAGAAGGATGGAAACGTCTTGAAAGATTTATTAAAAATCATCAAACAACAGGGTCAGGCGCTGGAATTCGACGCCATTAAAATCGGTCTGGCCTCCCCCGAGATGATCCGTTCCTGGTCCTTCGGCGAAGTCAAAAAGCCTGAAACCATCAATTACCGCACCTTCAAACCCGAACGCGATGGGCTGTTTTGCGCCAAGATTTTTGGCCCCATCACCGATTACGAGTGCATCTGCGGCAAATACAAACGTCTCAAGCATCGCGGCGTCGTGTGCGAAAAATGCGGCGTGGAGGTCACGCTGGCGAAGGTGCGGCGCGAGCGCATGGGGCACGTTGATCTTGCCAGTCCGGTCGCGCATATCTGGTTTTTGAAATCCCTGCCGTCGCGGATCGGTCTCCTGCTGGATATGACGCTGCGCGACATCGAGCGGGTGCTGTATTTCGAGTCCTTTGTCGTCATCAACCCCGGCATGATCGAAGAGCTGGAGCGTGGGCAGTTGCTCACCGATGAGGAATATCTCAACGTCTTGGAAACCAACGGCGATGACTTTGAGGCCAAGATGGGGGCGGAGGCGGTGTATGACCTGCTGCGTACCCTTGATCTCAACGCTGAGATGCGGCGGATGCGCGAGGACATTGAGAGCACCAATTCTGAAACCAAGATCAAGAAGTTAGCCAAGCGCCTCAAGTTGATGGAGTCGCTGCTGGCGTCCGGCAATCGCCCCGAGTGGATGATTTTAACGGTGTTGCCAGTGTTGCCACCCGAGCTGCGCCCGCTGGTGCCGCTCGATGGCGGACGCTTTGCGACCAGCGATCTCAACGATCTGTATCGGCGCGTGATCAATCGCAACAATCGGCTGAAACGCCTGCTCGATTTGATCGCACCCGACATCATCGTCCGCAATGAAAAGCGCATGTTGCAGGAATCGGTAGACGCGCTGCTCGACAACGGACGGCGGGGGCGAGCGATTACTGGCACCAATAAACGCCCGCTCAAATCGCTGGCGGACATGATTAAAGGTAAGCAAGGGCGCTTCCGCCAGAACTTGCTCGGCAAGCGCGTCGATTATTCGGGGCGCTCGGTGATCGTGGTGGGGCCGACGCTGATGCTGCATCAGTGCGGGCTGCCGAAGCGGATGGCGCTGGAACTGTTTAAGCCGTTTATTTTCAGCAAGTTGCAATCACGCGGGCTGGCGACGACGATCAAAGCTGCCAAGAAAATGGTGGAGCGTGGCACGCCCGAAGTCTGGGACATTTTGGAGGACGTGATCCGCGAACATCCGGTCATGCTCAACCGTGCGCCGACGCTGCATCGGCTCGGGATTCAAGCCTTTGAGCCGGTGTTGATTGAAGGCAAAGCGATTCAATTACATCCGCTGGTGTGTACTGCGTTTAACGCCGATTTCGACGGCGACCAGATGGCAGTGCATGTGCCGTTGTCGCTGGAGGCGCAGTTGGAAGCGCGGGCGCTGATGATGGCGTCCAACAACATCCTGTCACCCGCCAACGGTGAGCCAATCATCGTGCCGTCGCAGGACGTGGTGTTGGGGCTGTATTACATGACCCGCGAGCGCGTGAATGCTCGCGGTGAGGGCAGCATGTTTGCGGATATTGATGAGGCGCGGCGGGCGTATGAAACCGGACACGCTGCGCTCCATGCGCGATGTCGGGTGCGGCTGCGTGAGGTGATCAAGGAAAAAAATGGCACCAAGCGCGAGATCGTGAGCATCAAGGAGACGACGGTGGGACGGGCGCTGGTGTTTGCGATTGTGCCCGACGGCTTGCCCTTTGATCTGGTGGATCGGGCGCTGGGGAAAAAGCAGATTTCGCTGTTGATTAACATGTGTTATCGCCGCCTTGGTTTGAAGGAAACCGTTGTTTTTGCTGATCAAATTATGTACCTCGGGTTCCGCATGGCGACTCGTTCGGGTGTGTCTATCGGCTTAGATGATATGGAAGTGCCGCGTGACGCAGTTGACGCCAAGATGGACAAGGGTGCGTTGCTGGCGGCTGCGGAAGCGGAGGTGCAGGAAATTCAACAGCAATATGCGTCCGGTTTGGTGACTAACGGCGAGCGGTATAACAAGGTGGTTGACATCTGGTCGCGCACCAATGATCAGGTCGCCAAGGCGATGATGATTCAGCTCGGCAGCGAAACGGCGGACTCCAATCCGGTATTTGAGGCGCAGCGGCTGGTGAGCGAATACCGGCAGGGCATTTATAGCGCGATCACGGCTGAGGAGCGCCCGCAGACGCGGACGTTGTTTAACGCGTGGCAGGCGCGGTTGCACGATGCCGGTCTGGACTGGCAACGCGGTGAGATGACGACGGGAGCATTTCAAGAGTTGGCGGTGGCGCTGCTGGCTGACTATCGCCCGGAAGTCGCCAAGATCGTCGGTCTTGACCAGATCAAAGGTCATGGCTTGCGGGAGCGGGTGATAACCGGCTTTGGTGAGGTGAAACAGCGGGTTGCCGAGCGCCGCAAGCAGGATTCATTCAATTCAATTTACATGATGGCGAATTCCGGTGCGCGTGGTTCCAATCAGCAGATTCGCCAGTTGGCAGGAATGCGCGGGCTGATGGCGAAACCCGACGGTTCAATTATTGAGACGCCGATTACTGCGAATTTCCGCGAAGGCTTGAACGTGATTCAGTACTTCATCTCGACGCACGGAGCGCGGAAAGGGTTGGCGGATACCGCGCTCAAAACGGCGAACTCGGGTTATCTGACGCGGCGGTTGGTGGACGTGGCGCAGGACATGGTGGTGTTGGAGGAAGATTGCGGCACCGAGCAGGGGCTGTTGATGACGCCCATTCTTGCTGGCGCAGATGTGGTCGAACCGCTGCGGGAGCGGATTTTAGGGCGGGTGTGTGCGCTGGATGTGTATCGCCCCGGCACTGATGAGTTGGTGTGCAAAGCCGGAACGCTGCTTGATGAAGGTTGGGTGGAACGGTTTGATGAGATTGGCATCGACCAGTTGCGGGTGCGGTCGCCGATCAGTTGCGAGGCGCGGTTGGGCGTGTGTGCGCAGTGTTACGGGCGCGATTTGGCGCGGGGACATCGCGTCAATATGGGCGAGGCAGTGGGCGTGATCGCGGCGCAGTCGATTGGTGAACCTGGCACGCAGTTGACGATGCGGACTTTCCACATTGGCGGCGCGGCATCCCGCGCTGCGGCGGTCAATAGCATCGACATCAAAAATAGCGGCACGATTCGGCTGCATAACATCAAGACGGTGCAGCATCATTCGGGCAATAACTTGGTGGCGGTGTCGCGTTCGGGTGAGTTGACGCTGATTGATGAGCGCGGCATGGAAAAGGAACGCTACAAGGTGCCGTATGGCGCGACCTTGCGCGTGGCGGATGGCGATGCGGTCAAGCCCGGTGATGTGGTGGCGACTTGGGACCCGCACACCCATCCAGTGGTGACGGAAGTGGCGGGAACGCTGGCATTTGAGGAGTTCATCGAGGGTGTGACGGTGCAAAGTCAAACCGACGACGTGACGGGTTTGGCGTCGCTGGTGGTGATTGATCCGAAACAGCGCCCGGCGGCGGGTAAAGATTTGCGTCCGATGGTGAAGCTGCTCGACGCGCAGGGTCATGAACTCAACATCGTGGGTACGGATTTGCCGGCGCGATATGCCTTATCTGCGGGCGCGATTGTCAGTGTGACCAATGGCGCTCAAGTGGGCGTGGGCGATGTGTTGGCGCGGATTCCGCAGGAGTCGAGTAAAACCCGCGATATCACGGGCGGTCTGCCGCGAGTGGCGGATTTGTTTGAAGCCCGCAAACCCAAAGAGGCGGCGTTGTTGGCGGAAGCGAGCGGTACCATTGGTTTTGGCAAGGATACCAAGGGTAAACAGCGGCTGATGATCACCACAGATGATGGCGAGACGGTTGAGGAATTGATCCCCAAATGGCGTCACGTCAACGTGTTTGATGGTGAGCGCGTGGAACGCGGTGAGGTGATTGCTGACGGTGAATTGGCGTCACACGATATTTTGCGCCTCAAAGGGGTGACGGCGCTGGCGGAATATCTGGTCAAAGAAATTCAGGATGTCTATCGGTTGCAGGGCGTGAAAATCAACGATAAACACATTGAGGTGATCGTGCGCCAGATGTTGCGCAAAGTGGAAATCACCGCGCCCGGTGATACGCGGTTGCTGCGCGGGGAACAGGTGGAGCATTCGGTGTTGTTTGATGAAAATCGCCGCGCACTTGCCGACGGCAAGCAACCGGCGTTGTATGAACAATTGCTGCTGGGGATTACCAAGGCTTCGTTGGCAACTGAATCCTTTATTTCCGCTGCGTCTTTCCAAGAAACCACGCGGGTGTTGACGGAGGCGTCGGTGCGCGGCTCGATTGATCGCTTGGCGGGTCTGAAAGAAAACGTGATTGTCGGGCGCTTAATCCCCGCCGGAACCGGCTTATCTCATCATCAAGAACGGCGCCGGCGCCGGCAATTAGACTCTCAGGCGTCTCATCTTGCAGAAGCGAGTAAAGACCCTGAATCCGCATTTAAGAGGTGAATTAAACCTGCGGGCGGTGGTGTGATTGTAAAGGTACAATCGTTGACAGGCTCTTGATCGCTCCCTATACTGATTTGTCTTAGCTAGTCGACTTTAAACAGTCGGCTAGTTTCATTGTTTTATTCCGGTTCCTTGGTCTGGGCGTTTCCTGTTCAGACTTGAATCACATCGACAGTACTGTTGTAAACATCAGCACAATCAGTGCTGATTGTTTTTGCGCAGCACTTACTGCGCGTTGATTGTTCATTAAAAATGATTTCACTTGTTCAGGATGAACAGGTAAAAAACCGCCGTACAGCGGTCAATGACGGGCTGACAGATGACGTCGTAAGTTGCAGGCTTTAGCCAACGTGCTTTACCGCAAAGAAATTAAGTCACCTGAAAACGCTTGATCAAGTAATGGAATCTGGCGCAATTGCGCGTCAAGGGCTTGAGTTGGGCGATTCATCGCATCAACCAAGTGCGGATAAATTCTCCTAGTCAACTTTGATTGGGTTTTTTGGAACAGACTGATTGCATGGCAACGATCAACCAACTCGTCCGTAAGCCCCGCAAACGGAACGTCACTAAAACTAACGTTCCGGCACTGGAGGCTTGCCCGCAGCGCCGAGGTGTCTGTACGCGGGTTTACACCACAACGCCTAAAAAGCCGAATTCAGCCTTGAGAAAAGTCGCTCGTGTGCGACTGACTAATGGTTTTGAAGTTGCTACCTATATCGGCGGCGAAGGTCATAACCTTCAAGAACACTCGGTGGTACTGATTCGCGGCGGTCGCGTTAAAGACTTGCCAGGTGTGCGCTACCATACTGTGCGCGGCACATTGGATACCTCCGGAGTGGAAAAACGGCGTCAAGGGCGTTCTAAGTACGGCGCAAAGCGTCCAAAAAAATAACGCATCCGGTTAACGAATTCACTCGGAATTAACACACTATGCCAAGAAGACGTGTCGCAGCCCGACGTCAAATCCTTCCTGATCCCAAGCATGGAAGCGAATTGTTAACCAAGTTCATCAATATGATGATGGAAGATGGCAAAAAGTCGGTTGCTGAAAAAATTATTTATAGCGCCTTAGACCAGGTTTCTGAGAAAAAAGGCGGCAAACCTGTTGAGTTGCTAGAAAATGCCATGGAAAACGTCCGCCCTGCCGTAGAGGTAAAGTCGCGGCGCGTTGGTGGTGCAACTTATCAGGTACCAATTGAAGTACGCCCAGCTCGCCGTAATTCGTTGGCGATGCGCTGGCTTATTGATGCAGCACGCAAGCGTTCTGAGAAATCAATGGCGCAGCGATTGGCTGGAGAATTGATGGATGCTGCCGAATCTCGCGGTTCCGCAGTAAAGAAAAAAGAAGACACCCATCGTATGGCAGAAGCCAACAAGGCGTTTTCACATTATCGCTGGTAGTACAGATCAAGGGGCAAGAAGCAGGAAACGCGGTAACTCGTTTTTCTGTGCATCTAGGTTTCTTCAAACTTGCCTCTTTAATCACTGACAACAGATTTTCAGGGCGGAAACAGTCGTGGCACGTAGCACCCCAATCGAGCGGTATCGCAACCTTGGCATCATGGCGCACATTGATGCGGGGAAGACCACGACGACCGAGCGCATCCTGTTTTACACCGGAGTTTCACACAAGATCGGTGAAGTGCATGATGGCGCTGCAACGATGGATTGGATGGAACAGGAACAAGAACGCGGCATCACCATTACTTCGGCGGCAACTACTTGCTTCTGGAAAGGAATGAGTCGCCAGCGTCCAGAACATCGAATTAACATCATTGATACTCCCGGTCACGTCGATTTCACGATTGAAGTTGAGCGGTCATTGCGTGTGCTTGATGGCGCATGTGCGGTGTTTTGCGCGGTCGGTGGTGTTGAACCACAATCAGAAACCGTGTGGCGTCAAGCTGATAAATACGGTGTACCACGCCTTGCTTTCGTCAATAAGATGGATCGTATGGGTGCAAATTTTTTCCGCGTAGTAGCACAAGTCAAAGAGCGGCTGGGCGGTAATGCTGTGCCGGTTCAGGTGCCGATTGGCGCAGAAGAGCACTTCCAAGGCGTTGTCGATCTCGTCCAAATGAAAGCGGTTTATTGGGATGAAGCATCGCGGGGCATGGAATACGAGCTGCGTGATATTCCAGAAGATTTACTTGCTGTCAGCGAAGAATGGCGCGAGAAGATGGTTGAAGCTGCGGCTGAAGCCAGCGAAGACCTGATGGAGAAATATCTCAATGGTGAGGCTTTAACCAGCGAAGAAATCCAATCAGGTTTGCGGGCACGGACATTGCGCAACGAAATCGTCCCCATGCTGTGCGGTTCGGCGTTTAAGAATAAAGGCGTGCAAGCAATGCTTGATGCCGCGCTTGATTACATGCCTTCGCCAGTGGATGTGCCAGCAATTCGCGGTATTTTGGATGATAAGGATGAAACTGAGGCAGAACGTCCCGCTTCAGATGCAGCGCCTTTTGCAGCGTTGGCATTCAAAATTGCAACTGATCCCTTTGTTGGTACGCTGACTTTTTTCCGCGTGTATTCAGGCGTTTTGAAATCTGGCGACACGCTGTATAACCCAGTTAAAGGGCGCAAGGAGCGGATTGGGCGCATTTTGCAGATGCACGCCAATGAACGTCAGGAAATTAAAGAAGTGTGCGCCGGTGACATCGCCGCTGCGGTTGGTCTAAAAGACGTAACGACTGGTGATACGCTGTGTGATTTGAATCAAATCATCACGTTAGAACGTATGGAATTTCCGGAGCCAGTGATTTCAGTCGCTGTTGAGCCGAAGACCAAAAGCGATCAAGAACGGATGGGTATGGCGCTGTCAAAATTGGCGCAGGAAGATCCGTCATTCCGCGTGCGGACAGATGAAGAATCTGGACAGACCATTATTTCCGGCATGGGCGAGTTGCATTTAGAAATTATCGTTGACCGGATGCGGCGCGAGTTCAAAGTTGAGGCCAATGTTGGTGCGCCGCAGGTGAGCTATCGTGAGACGATTCGGACGGCGGTGCAGCAGGAAACCAAGTTCGCACGGCAGTCGGGTGGGCGTGGTCAGTACGGTCATGTGTATATTAAGGTTGAGCCGCAGGAAGCGGGCGTTGGTTATGAATTTGTCAATGCCATCGTTGGCGGCAGTGTTCCCAAGGAATACATCCCTGCAGTCGATAAAGGAATTAAGGAGGCGATGACCAACGGCACGTTGGCTGGATTCCCAATCGTGGACATCAAGGTCACGCTGTACGACGGTTCCTATCACGAAGTCGATTCGAGCGAAATGGCATTCAAAATTGCTGGGTCGATGGCAATCAAGGAAGCGGTGGCAAAGGCACGTCCGGTGTTGCTGGAACCAATTATGAAGGTCGAAGTGGTCACGCCTGAAATCAACATGGGCGATGTCATGGGTGATCTCAACAGTCGGCGCGGCATGATTCACGGTATGGAAGACGCCCCGTCGGGTAAAATTATTCGTGCTGAGGTGCCATTGTCGGAGATGTTTGGGTATTCGACTGATCTGCGGTCGGCAACTCAAGGTCGTGCTACCTACAGCATGGAATTCAGCAAATACAACGAGGTGCCCGCCAGCATTGCCGATGCGGTCGCCAAGAAACAGTAACGATACGGGTAGAGCGGGATGTCAAAAGAGAAGTTTCAACGGAGTAAGCCACACGTCAACGTTGGCACCATTGGTCATGTTGATCACGGCAAAACCACGCTGACGGCAGCAATTACCACTCACCAATCAAAGAAGTTTGGTGGTGAAGCGCGAGCCTACGATCAGATTGATAACGCACCGGAAGAGCGGGCGCGTGGAATCACGATTGCAACCGCGCACGTCGAGTACGAGAGCAATCAGCGCCATTACGCGCACGTTGACTGCCCCGGTCACGCGGATTATGTCAAGAACATGATTACCGGTGCGGCGCAGATGGACGGTGCCATTCTGGTAGTTTCCGCTGCTGATGGTCCGATGCCGCAGACGCGGGAACACATTCTGCTGTCACGGCAGGTTGGTGTGCCCTATATCGTGGTGTATCTCAACAAGGCGGACATGCTCGATGATCCTGAGCTGCTCGAATTGGTTGAAATGGAAGTGCGCGAGCTGCTCTCCAAATATGATTTCCCCGGCGATGACACGCCAATCGTGACGGGTTCAGCGAAGCTGGCACTCGAAGGCGTTGATTCTGAGATCGGCACCCAGTCCATTGATAAGTTGATGGAAGCACTCGATAGCTACATTCCGCAGCCGGAACGAGCAGTTGATGGCGCATTCCTGATGCCGATTGAGGATGTGTTCTCTATTTCTGGACGTGGCACGGTCGTCACTGGTCGTATTGAGCGCGGCATTGTCAAGGTTGGTGAAGAAGTTGAAATTGTTGGGATTAAAAACACCATCAAAACGACCTGCACCGGTGTGGAAATGTTCCGCAAGTTGCTCGATCAAGGGCAAGCTGGTGATAACGTCGGCGTGTTGCTGCGCGGTACCAAGCGGGAAGATGTCGAGCGCGGTCAAGTACTTGCGAAGCCAAAGTCGATCAATCCACACACGCATTTTGAAGCGGAAGTGTACGTTTTGGGCAAGGATGAAGGTGGACGTCATACGCCTTTCTTTAACGGCTACCGTCCGCAGTTTTATTTCCGTACTACAGACGTGACTGGCGCTTGCGAACTGCCTGAAGGCGTTGAGATGGTGATGCCCGGTGATAACTTGAAAATGACCATCAAGTTGATCGCGCCGATTGCGATGGAAGAGGGGCTGCGGTTTGCGGTGCGCGAAGGCGGACGTACAGTCGGTGCCGGCGTTGTAGCGAAGATCATCGAGTAACACATGAGCAGCCAAAGAATTCGTATTCGTCTGAAAGCGTTTGATCATCGTCTGATTGATCAGTCGGCGCGTGAAATCGTTGATACCGCCAAGCGTACTGGTGCGCAAGTGCGGGGACCAGTGCCACTGCCGTCTAAAAAAGAGCGGTTTACGATCCTGATTTCGCCTCACGTCAATAAAGATGCCCGTGATCAATACGAGCTGCGAACCCACAAGCGGTTGATGGATATTGTTGATCCTACGGATAAAACGGTCGATGCGCTGATGAAACTCGATCTGGCCGCTGGCGTCGACGTCCAGATTAAGTTGAGTTGAGGATAAAACGATGACAATCGGAGTTATCGGGCGCAAAGCCGGCATGACCCGTCTTTTTCAAGAAGATGGAGAGAGTATTCCGGTCACTGTGATTGAAGTGACGCCAAACCGCATTAGCCAAGTGAAATCAACGGAAGTTGACGGTTATCGCGCAGTGCAGGTTGCATTTGGAACTCGCCGCGCCTCGCGTGTCACCAAGCCAATGGCGGGGCACTATGCGAAAGCGGGTGTGGAAGCGGGTGAAGTTCTGCGTGAGTTCCGTTTAGATGCTGATGAAGGCGTTGATTTGGAAGTCGGGCAAGAACTGTCGGTGTCTATTTTCGCAGCCGGACAAAAAGTCGATGTGCGCGGTGTGACCAAAGGGCGCGGGTTCTCCGGTGCCATCCGCCGTCATCACTTTGCAGCGCAGGATATGACGCACGGCAACTCGCGTTCTCACCGTTCAGCCGGTTCTATCGGACAAAACCAGACTCCAGGACGGGTTTGGAAAGGGAAGAAGATGGCTGGTCAGCATGGTGCAGTGAATCGCTGCCAGCAGAGTCTTGAGGTGGTGCGGGTTGATTCTGACCGTAACCTGCTGCTGGTGCGCGGCGGAGTGCCGGGACCAACTGGTGGGCGATTGATCGTGCTGCCATCCGTGAAGCAGAAAAACAAGGGTTAAGCACACATGGAACTCGCCATTAGAAACCACGCTGGAGTAGCCAGTTTGGAGGTTTCAGACGCCGTATTCGGTGTTGAGTATAAGCCTGGTCTCGTGCATCAAGTTGTTACCGCATATATGGCGGCGGCACGGTCGGGCACTAAAGCACAGAAAACCCGCGCTGAGGTGTCTGGCGGTGGTGCCAAACCTTGGCGGCAAAAAGGGACAGGTCGGGCGCGGGCTGGTAGTTCACGGAGTCCCATCTGGCGTTCAGGTGGTGTGACTTTCGCGGCGAAACCACGCGACTATAGTCAGAAGGTGAACCGCAAGATGTATCGCGGTGCTGTGCGGTCAATTTTGTCTGAGTTGGTGCGCAATGAGCGGCTTATCATTGTGCCCGATTTGGCGTTGCCAGCGGCAAAGACAAAAGAACTGGTTGCGCTGCTGAAAACATTTGAAGTGCGCGATGTGTTGATTTTGACTGATGGTTTGGATGAAACGCTGTATTTGGCAGCCCGTAACCTGTATGGGGTGGCGGTGTTGACAGCACAAGAAGTGGACCCCGTCAGTATGGTTGCCTTCGAGACGGTGTTAGCCACCGAAGCGGCGGTGAAGAAGCTCGAGGAGCGACTGGCATGAATAACGAACGTTTGATGAAGGTGTTGCTTGCACCGATTCTTTCTGAAAAGTCAACCAGAATCGCTGAGGCGTCGCGTCATGTTGCGTTTCGAGTGGCGACAGATGCTACGAAACGTGAGATAGCGGGAGCTGTTGAACTGTTGTTCTCAGTGAAGGTTGATGCGGTTCAGGTGTTGAATGTGAAGGGCAAGCAGAAGCGGGTTGGTCAGCGTTTAGGACGACGTCAAGATTGGCGGAAGGCCTATGTTCACCTGCAACCCGGCCACGATATTGACTTCGGCGGTGGCGCGTAAGCGCGGCAGCGGAACGCAGCGGATAGATCAAGATGCCAATCGTAAAAGCTAAACCGACGTCTGCCGGACGTCGTTTTGTCGTCAAGGTGACGACGCCAGAATTGCATAAAGGAGCGCCATTTAAGGCGCTGGTTGAGAAAAAAACGAAGCATGGTGGTCGCAATAATCTTGGTCGCATTACGGTGCGGCATCAGGGTGGCGGTCATAAACAGCGTTATCGTTTGGTGGATTTCAAACGCAACAAAGAAGGTGTTCCGGCGACGGTCGAGCGTCTCGAATATGATCCGAATCGCTCTGCGCATTTGGCATTACTGAAATACGCAGACGGCGAACGGACTTATATTATTGCGCCGAAAGGATTAAAGGCTGGCGATTCTGTGCAATCCGGTGAGGCAGCGCCAATCGCTGTCGGTAACTGTATGCCGCTGCGGAATATGCCAGTTGGTACGCAAGTTCACTGTATCGAAATGCGACCTGGTAAGGGCGCACAAATGGCGCGGGCTGCTGGCGCTTCGGCACAGTTGATTGCACGTGATGCGTCATCAGCAACGCTGCGGTTACGTTCTGGCGAGATGCGCAAGGTACACGTTGATTGCCGCGCTGTTATTGGTGAGGTAGGCAACACTGAGCATAGTTTGCAGAAACTTGGTAAGGCGGGAGCGACACGCTGGCGGGGAGTTCGCCCGACAGTACGCGGTGTGGTGATGAATCCGGTGGATCACCCACACGGCGGCGGTGAGGGTCGTACCTCTGGCGGACGTCACCCAGTTACTCCTTGGGGTGTGCCGACTAAGGGGCATAAGACGCGCAAGAACAAGCGTACCGACGGCATGATTGTGCGTCGTCGCGGTCGCAAATAAATAAGGCGAGGTTGAGCAAGTGCCACGTTCGATTAGAAAAGGCCCCTTTGTGGATCACCACCTGATTAAAAAGGTGGAGGAAGCGGTTGCCCAAAATAGTAAGCGCCCAATTAAAACTTGGTCGCGCCGTTCAATGGTATTGCCGGAGATGGTTGGGTTAACCATTGCGGTTCACAATGGGCGTCAGCACGTGCCGGTGCTCGTCAATGAAAACATGATTGGCCACAAACTCGGTGAGTTTTCGATGACCCGTACTTATCGTGGTCATGCGGCTGATCGCAAGGCGAAGAAGCGCTAGTCGGAGATCCGTCAATGCAAGCAGAAGCAACATTAAAATATGCGCGGATTTCAGCTCAGAAAGCACGGCTGGTCGCTGATCTGATTCGCGGTCGTCACGTCGAAGAAGCATTGAACACCTTGGCTTTCAGTACGCAGAAAGGCGCTGGAATTATTAAGGTTATCCTTGAGTCCGCGATTGCGAATGCCGAACACAACGAGGGCGCGGATATTGATGAACTGAAGGTCGCGGCCATTCAGGTCAATGAAGGCCCGACCATGAAGCGAATTCGTCCCCGTGCTAAAGGGCGGGCGAATCGAATCAAAAAACGCACCAGTCACATCAGTTTGATTGTGGCTGAAGCCTAGGGGATCTGCATGGGACAAAAAGTTCATCCGAATGGTATCCGGCTTGGCATTGTCAAGGATTGGACATCAAAGTGGTACGCAAGCACGAAAGATTATGCGAATTTGCTGAACACTGACCTTGAAGTGCGTGCTTTTTTACGCAAAGAGCTTGCCAAGGCTTCAGTAAGCCGAATTCAGATTGATCGACCGGCGAAGAATGCGCACATTACTGTTCACACTGCTCGCCCGGGTGTGGTGATTGGTAAGAAAGGCGAGGACATTGATAAACTTCGCGCTAAAGTTTCCGCAATGATGGGAATTCCGGTTCACATCAGTATCGAAGAGATTCGTAAACCGGAACTGGACGCCCAGTTGGTTGCTGAAGGAATTGCCCAGCAGTTAGAACGCCGTATTATGTTTCGACGGGCGATGAAACGTTCGATTCAGAACACGATGCGCTTAGGTGCTGAGGGAATTCGTATCAACGTCGCGGGACGTTTGAATGGCGCTGAAATTGCGCGAAGTGAATGGGCGCGGGAAGGGCGAGTGCCATTGCATACGCTGCGTGCGGATATTGACTATGGATTTGCCGAAGCGAAGACGACTTATGGCATTCTTGGCGTCAAAGTTTGGATTTTTAAGGGCGAGGTGTTCGGCGATCAGCTCCCCGAAGAATCGGCACCGAAAGTAGCCGGGAAGAAGGGTTAAGTTATGCTGCAACCGAAACGTACCAAGTTCCGTAAGCAACACAAGGGGCGCAATCGTGGACTTGCGCAAAGTGGCAACCGGGTGAGCTTCGGCGAATTTGGCTTGAAAGCGACTGAGCGTGGGCGACTGACAGCGCGTCAGATTGAAGCGGCGCGGCGGGCGATTCAGCGGAGCGTCAAGCGCGGCGGCAAGTTGTGGATTCGTGTGTTCCCAGACAAGCCGGTCTCGAAAAAGCCTCTCGAAGTGCGTATGGGCAAAGGCAAAGGCAACGTTGAATACTGGGTTGCATTGGTTCAGCCCGGTTTTGTGTTGTATGAGATTGAGGGCGTCAGTGAAGAACTGGCTCGTGAGGCATTTGCGCTGGCGGCAGCAAAATTGCCGGTACAAACTACCTTTGAGAAGCGGACGATTCTGTAATGAAGGCGAGCGAGTTGAGAAAAAGCAGTCTTGATGAATTGCAGAAGCAATTGATGGATTTGCTGCGTGAGCAATTTAATCTGCGGATGCAGCGCGGCACTGGTCAGTTGTCGAAACCTTCACAGATGAAAGCTGGTAGACGGGATATTGCGCGCATCAAGACGGTCATGGCGGAATTGACGAAGGGCGCAACATCATGAATGACAAGGTTGAGAATACGACGAACCGAACCCTTGAGGGGCGCGTAACCAGCAGTGCAATGGATAAAACGGTGACGGTTCTGATTGAGCGTCGGGTAAAACATCCGCTTTACGGTAAGTTCATGCGGCGTTCAACTAAGATTCATGCACATGATGAAACCAACATCTGTAATGAAGGCGATCTAGTACGCGTTGAGCAGTGTCGTCCACTGTCGAAAACAAAGACTTGGCGACTGTTAGAAGTGATTGAAAAAGCGCGCTAGAGCAGTTGGTTTTCGGTATTGTTTATTGCTCAAAATCATCCGCAGTGCGGGTAGTGTTTGATCAACAAAACAGCCGAATTCAATTCAGGATCAGTTAATCAGTTTTAGGTAATCATCATGATTCAGATGCAGACCAATCTGGGCGTCGCCGATAATAGTGGCGCAAAGAAGGTGCAATGCATCAAAGTGCTCGGCGGATCGCATCGGCGCTACGCGGGCATCGGCGATGTCATTAAGGTCAGTGTTAAAGATGCGATTCCGCGTGGCAAGGTTAAGAAAGGCGACGTGTATAATGCAGTTGTCGTGAGGACGCGCAAAGGTGTGCGGCGCATGGATGGCTCGTTAATTCGTTTTGATGGTAATGCGGCAGTGCTGCTGAATAATCAACTTCAGCCAATTGGTACGCGTATCTTCGGACCTGTTACTCGTGAACTGCGCGGTGATCGTTTTATGAAGATCATTTCGCTGGCACCAGAAGTGTTGTAAGGAGAGTCATCACCATGCGTAAGATAAAAAAAGGTGATGACGTTATTGTTATTGCCGGTAAAGATAAAGGCAGACGCGGTACGGTGTTGCGTATCGTTGATGATGCCCGTGTTCTGGTTGAGAACATCAATATCGCCCGTAAACACCTTAAAGCAAATCCACAAGTTGGTGAGCCCGGTGGCATTGTTGATAAGGCGATGCCAATTCAAGTTTCCAATGTTGCTCTTTACAATCCTCAAAAGGATGGTCCTGATCGGGTTGGATTCAAGATTCTGGAAGACGGTCGCAAGGTTCGGGTGTTCAAGTCGAACGGCGAAGTCGTTGACGTATGACCTGAGAGAATTGCAATGACCAGATTACAGACCGAATACCAAGAACAAATTGTTAGTCAATTGAAAGATCGTTTTGGCTTTAAGAGTGTGATGCAGGTGCCGCGTATTGAGAAAATCACGCTCAATATGGGCGTTGGTGAGGCAATTGCAGATAAAAAAGTAATGGATCATGCAGTCGCTGATTTGCGCGCAATTGCGGGTCAACAGCCAATTGTGACCTATGCGCGTAAATCGGTTGCGGGATTTAAAATTCGTGAAGGCTGGCCAATCGGTTGCAAGGTGACGCTGCGCCGTGAGCGGATGTATGAATTTTTAGATCGTCTCGTCAACATTGCTATTCCGCGTATTCGTGACTTTCGTGGATTGAGTGCTAAGGCTTTTGATGGACGCGGTAATTATTCAATGGGTGTGCGTGAGCAAATCATGTTCCCTGAGATTGATTATGACAAAATTGATGTCATTCGCGGACTTGATATTACGATCACCACATCGGCGCGAACGGACGAAGAAGGACGTGCGCTGCTTGAGGCGTTTAAGTTTCCTTTCCGTACCTAACTAGCGTACCGAGATAGCATTATGGCGAAGAAAAGCATGATTGCGCGTGATCGTCAGCGCACCGAGATTGCAGCGCAGTTCAGTGCCAAGCGGACGGCTCTGAAAGCGATTATTAATGATCGAAGCGCGAGTGCTGAACAAATTGACGCTGCGGTGCAAAAGCTGCAAAAACTTCCACGCGATGCCAGCCCAACGCGGCAACAACGTCGGTGTCGGGTGAGCGGTCGTCCTCACGCGGTTTATCGCAAGTTTGGTTTGGCGCGGATGAAGCTGCGTGAGGCAGTGATGCGCGGGGATGTTCCCGGCGTGGTAAAGGCAAGCTGGTAAGCTCGCCAATTTATTCATATCTGCTCGTCGTACGAATAGATGTGACCTCAGTTAATCTGACGGGTATCGCGCCAGTGCGGCGGTTTGACCCAAGGAGATCCCCATGAGTATGTCTGATCCGATTGCGGATATGCTGACGCGTATTCGTAACGGCCAACAGCGGGGCAAGATCACGATCGTGATGCCATCGTCTAAACAAAAAGTTGCCATTGCGAACTTGTTGAAAGAAGAAGGCTATATCACTGATGTGTCGGTTGAGCCGAATGATGGCAAGCCTGAGTTGGTGCTGAAGCTCAAATATTTTCGTGGTAAACCCGTGATCGAGGTGATTAAACGTGTCTCG
Organism: Thiocystis violascens; assembly: GCA_020721065.1. Taxonomy (GTDB): domain Bacteria; phylum Pseudomonadota; class Gammaproteobacteria; order Chromatiales; family Chromatiaceae; genus Chromatium; species Chromatium violascens_A. Next base: position 299,661 of record DYNM01000001.1, read on the forward strand.
CGTCCCGGTCTGCGTATCTATCGCAACAAGAACCAGCTTCCCAAAGTGTGGGCTGGACTTGGCATTGCCATTGTCTCCACTTCGCAAGGCTTGATGACTGATCGCGCCGCCCGCCAAGCGGGACACGGTGGCGAAATCATCGCCTACGTTGCTTAAAGGGGTATTTGGAGATGTCACGAGTTGCAAAGGCACCCATTACGGTGCCAAAAGGTATTACCGTTGCCATCAGCGGGCAGGATGTCACCATCACGGGCGCGAAAGGTACCCTCGGTTGGTCAGTGCATCCAACGGTGACGGTGCATCAAGAAGCAGATGAGATTCGCGTTGCTCCTGCTGAAGAGAATGCTTGGGCGATGGCGGGAACGACTCGCGCATTGCTGAATAACATGGTCGTTGGCTGTAGTGAGGGATTTACCCGCAAACTGACTTTGATCGGCGTGGGTTATCGGGCACAAGCAAAGGGCGATGTACTCAATTTGACCCTTGGTTTTTCGCATCCAATTGACTATCCAGTGCCAGCCGGCATCACGATTGAGACTCCCAGTCAGACCGAAATCCTTGTGATGGGTGCTGATAAACAACGGGTTGGACAGGTTGCTTCGGAAATTCGAGGATTCCGTCCGCCAGAGCCTTATAAAGGCAAGGGTGTTCGTTATGCAGATGAAAATGTTCTGCGTAAAGAAGCCAAGAAAAAATAAGGGGTTTCAATCACATGGATAAGAAACAAGCGCGGTTGCGTCGGGCGACACGGGCGCGGGCTAAAATTCGTGAGCTCGGCGTACATCGTTTGTGTGTACACCGGACACCGCAACATACCTATGCGCAGATTATTGAGCCAACTATTGCGGGTGACCGCATTGTAGCTAGTGCTTCTACGCTCGATAAGGATTTGCGTGCGACGATTGAGGGGCACAAGGGCAATATCACTGCCGCTACCGTCATCGGTAAAGCAATTGCTGAACGTGCTCTGTCAGCTGGCATCGAGCGCGTGGCATTTGACCGTTCCGGCTTCCGTTATCACGGGCGTCTCAAGGCGCTTGCTGATGCAGCGCGTGAGCATGGACTGAAATTCTGAGGATTCGATCATGGCGAATTTCAATGCGAAACCGGAAGGCGATGATCTTCTGGAAAAGTTGGTGGCGGTGAATCGTGTCGCTAAGGTCGTGAAAGGTGGACGGCAATTTGGTTTTGCAGCCTTGACAGTCGTTGGCGATGGCAAAGGGCGCGTTGGTTTTGGACGCGGCAAGGCACGAGAAGTGCCGATTGCGATCCAGAAAGCGATGGAAAGTGCTCGCAAGAACATGATCGAAGTCAAGCTCAATGGCACCACATTGCAGTATCCGCTGCAGGGTGAACACGGCGCAGCGAAGGTGTTCATGCAGCCTGCTTCCGAAGGTACCGGCATTATTGCGGGCGGAGCGATGCGTGCTGTTTTTGAAGTGTTGGGCGTTCAGAACGTACTCGCTAAGTGCATTGGCACGAATAATCCGATCAATGTCGTGCGGGCGACGGTTCAGGGGTTGCGTGCCATGAATGATGCGCAGACGATCGCTGCCAAGCGCGGCAAAACCGTCGAGCAGATTTTGGGGTGAGCAATGTCCGATAAAAAGATGATGAAGGTTAAACTCGTGCGTAGCTTCCATGGTCGCTTAGATAAGCATAAAGCCTGTGTGCGTGGGCTGGGCTTGCGGCGGATGCACCAAGTGGTGGAAGTTGAAGACACGCCGTGTACGCGCGGCATGGTGAATACCGTGTATTACATGGTCAAGATCGTTGAGGAATCTCACAATGCGGCTTAATGATCTCAAGCCCGATGAAGGAAGCCGACCTTCCGCGAAACGGGTTGGTCGTGGCATTGGCAGCGGTCTCGGCAAAACTTGCGGACGCGGTCATAAAGGCCAAAAGTCGCGTAAAGGTGGCTTTCATAAGGTTGGCTTTGAAGGCGGTCAGATGCCATTGCAACGACGCTTGCCCAAGGTCGGATTTCGCTCACATAAAGCGCTGGTTGCGGCTGAAGTGCGGTTGAATGAGTTGAATCGCGTGGATGGTGACGTGGTTGATCTAGCAGCATTGATGCTGGCGGGAGTCGTCAATCGTTCGATTCGCACTGCTAAAATCATCGCTTCTGGTGAAGTGACACGAGCGTTAACGATTCGTGGTCTCGGCGTAACCAAAGGGGCGCGTGCTGCCATTGAGGCAGTCGGCGGCTCGGTCGAAGACTAATCAACGGACGCGAAACGGATGGCTAAACACGCGGCAACTGTTGGCAAAGCACTGGGCGGCATGGGGCAATTGACGGAGTTAAAACAACGTCTTCTGTTCTTGGTTGGTGCCTTATTGGTCTACCGCATTGGTACTTTTATACCAGTTCCTGGAGTGAATCCCGAAGCGTTAGCCATCCTATTCAATCAAAATCAAGGCTCTATCTTAGACATGTTTAACATGTTTTCTGGTGGTGCTTTAGAACGCGCAAGTTTATTTGCGCTAGGCGTGATGCCTTACATTTCGGCGTCGATTATTATTCAATTGATGACTTCAGTTGTTCCACAATTAGAACAACTGAAAAAAGAAGGCGAATCAGGACGACGAAAGATTACGCAATACACGCGCTACGGCACGGTATTCTTAGCAACTTTTCAAGCCATTGGCATTTCAATGGCATTGCAAGGACAAACTGCTGGCGGTTCGGCACTTGTTACTCATGCGGGTGCTGGTTTTGTATTCACTGCCGCCGTTTCTTTAGTCACGGGAACGATGTTTTTAATGTGGCTAGGTGAACAAATTACCGAGCGTGGTATTGGTAATGGCATTTCCATGATTATCTTTGCCGGCATTGTAGCTGGCTTGCCGTCGGCACTTGGCGGAATGCTCGAATTAGCGCGTAATGGTGAAATGAATGCGCTGGCGGTATTGGCGTTACTCGTAATGGCATTGGCTGTCACTGCGTTTGTGATCTTCGTTGAACGTGGGCAGCGCCGGATTACTGTGAACTATGCGCGGCGGCAACAAGGTCGAAAAGTCATGCAGGCGCAAAGTACGCATTTACCACTGAAACTAAATATGGCGGGTGTTATCCCACCGATTTTTGCGTCGAGTATTCTGTTGTTTCCCGGAACACTTGGGCAGTTTTTTGGTGCAAATGAGGATTTGCGTTGGATTGCAACGCTAACATCAAAGCTGGCTCCGGGCGAACCGCTGTATGTGTTGTTTTATACGGTCGCAATTGTGTTCTTTTGCTTTTTCTATACTGCTTTAGTGTTCAATGCAAAAGAAACTGCTGACAATCTAAAACGTTCTGGAGCGTTTATTCCAGGAATTCGCCCGGGCGAACAAACAGCACGTTATATTGATGAAGTGATGACACGCCTCACAGTTGCTGGTGCCATTTACATCACAGCAGTTTGTTTGTTGCCGGAATTTTTGATTGTTGGTTACAACGTTCCGTTTTACTTTGGTGGAACGTCATTACTGATTGTTGTCGTCGTTGTTATGGATTTTATGGCTCAAGTTCAGGCACATTTAGTATCACATCAATACGAAGGATTGATGAAAAAAGCCAACTTGAAATCGCCTAGCGCCGGTCTACTGCGATGATTGCATCTCGAATTTTAGGAGTTGGTATATGAAAGTGCGTGCATCAGTTAAAAGACTATGTAGAAATTGTAAGATTATTCGGCGGCATGGCACTGTGCGCGTGATTTGCACAGATCCTCGTCACAAGCAACGTCAAGGTTAGAATTTGTTTGATTGACCTTGCAAAAACGTTTGTTATACTGCGCGGTTTACCCGCTGAGCTATTAGGACTAAGGGGTTCGTCAATATGGCCCGTATCGCCGGCGTCAACATCCCAGATAAAAAACATGCTGTGATTGCATTAACTGCAATCTATGGCATTGGCCGCGTGACTGCGGGCAAAATTTGCGACGCGGCTGGCATCCCGCGTGAAACGAAGATGCAAAAGTTGACTGAAGAAGAAGTTGATCGGCTACGCAACGAGGTTGCAAAGTTCACCGTTGAAGGTGATCTGCGCCGTGAAGTATCGATGAACATCAAGCGTTTGATGGACCTCGGGTGTTATCGTGGGATTCGTCATCGACGCGGATTACCGCTGCGTGGTCAACGAACCCGTACTAATGCTCGGACCCGTAAGGGACCGCGCCGTCCGATCAAACGCTAACCGATTTTGGTTGTTGCAGACAGGCTGGATAATGACGAATGGCTAAACCAATTCGCAACACGAAAAAGAAAGTTAAAAAGCAGGTCGCCGACGGGGTTGCTCACGTTCACGCCTCTTTTAATAACACGATTATTACGATTACTGATCGGCAAGGTAATACCCTCTCTTGGGCAACATCTGGTGGCTCTGGCTTTCGTGGTTCGCGCAAAAGCACGCCTTTTGCGGCACAGGTTGCAGCTGATAAGGCTGGTCAAGCAGTGAAAGAATATGGATTGCGTAACCTCGATGTGAACGTCAAGGGTCCAGGACCAGGACGTGAATCTGCGGTACGCGCACTGAATAATGCTGGATTTAAAATCACCAGCATCACCGATGTGACGCCAATTCCTCACAATGGCTGTCGTCCGCCCAAAAAGCGGCGCGTCTGAGTTCTGACCGTTCGTTCAAACAGGAAAAGACATGGCACGTTACACAGGCCCAACCTGCAAATTGGCACGACGCGAAGGCACAGATCTCTCACTCAAGAGCCGTGCTCGTGCTTTGGATACCAAATGCAATTTGGAAAAACAACCGGGGCAGACGACTGATCGACGGCGACGTCTTTCTGACTACGGAGTGCAGTTGCGCGAAAAGCAGAAGGTGCGGCGTATTTATAGTGTGTTGGAAAAACAATTCAGCAACTACTATAAGAAAGCAGCGCAGAGCAAGGGTGCAACCGGCGAAAACCTATTGCAATTACTTGAACGGCGTTTAGATAACGTCGTCTTTCGGATGGGCTTTGGTGCCACGCGTGCGGAAGCACGTCAGTTGGTCAGCCACAAGAGCATTTTGGTGAATGGACGTATTGTTAACATCGCCTCCTATCAAGTGAGTGTGGAAGATCATATTGAAGTGCGTGAGATTGCCAAAAAACAATTGCGCGTTCAAAACGCGCTGGCACTCGCTGAACAATATGGATTCCCTGATTGGGTGGAAGTCGATACTAAGGGGCTGAAAGGCGTTTTTAAGCGTGTTCCAGACCGTTCAGATTTGCCAGCTGACATCAATGAATCACTGATTGTCGAGCTGTACTCCAAATAAGGAGTTTCCTGAGAGGCACTGAATGAATGACGCTATTGGCGAATTTCTAAAACCGCGCATCATCAGGGTTGAGCACGTTTCCGGCAACCCGCATCATGCCAAAATTTCTTTGGAACCACTCGAGCGCGGTTTCGGGCATACGCTTGGCAACGCATTGCGCCGGGTTTTGCTATCTTCGATGGATGGTTATGCCGTAACGGAAGTTGAAATACAGGGTGTGCTTCACGAATACACGACTGTTCCTGGAGTACAGGAAGATGTGCTTGAAATTCTTCTGAATCTTAAGCAATTGGCAATTTCGTTAAAAGGCAAAGATGAAGCCACATTCACGCTAAATAAGCGCGGTCCTGGCGTTGTTACGGCCGCAGATATTGTCCTAGATCATACGGCTGAGATTACAAATCCGAATTTGCTGATTGCGCATCTCTCTGAAGGCGACTTGAGTATGGCGCTAACCGTGCGGCGGGGTATTGGTTATGAACCAACCACGCAGCGTGAGCTTGATGCTTCCGAAGATCGTCCGATTGGTAAGTTACCGATTGATGCCTCATTTAGTCCAATTCGGCGGGTTGCAATTGAAGTGCAATCTGCACGGGTAGAACAACGTACTGATTTGGATCGATTGGTGATTGATTTAGAAACCAACGGCACCATTGATCCGCGTGAGGCAATTCAACGATCTGCAATTATTTTGCGGGATCAGTTGTCGAGTTTTGTAGCACTTGAAGGTATGGGACCTTCTGAGATTGAGGTTCCTGAAATTCGAGATGAGTCGCCTTATGATCCGGTGCTGCTGCGCCCGGTGGATGATTTAGAATTGACTGTGCGTTCTGCAAATTGTCTCAAAGCAGAGAACATCTATTTGATTGGCGATTTGATTCAGCGTACTGAAGTTGAGCTTCTTAAAACTCCAAACTTGGGTAAGAAGTCTTTAACTGAAATTAAGGATGTTTTGGCAACACGTGGTCTGTCACTGGGAATGCGTCTTGAGAATTGGCCACCGGAAAACATTGCTGAACTGAGTATCCGATAGTTATTGGCACTGATCGCATTGCGATGCGCGGTGTCACCAAATAAAACTGACGATTAAAACCATTTGGAATTAAGACCATGCGTCACCGTAAAGCCGGAAGGCAACTTAATCGCACCAGCTCCCACCGTGAAGCAATGTTTCGTAATATGTCAGCGTCGTTATTTCGCCATGAACTGATTAAAACGACGCTCCCAAAAGCGAAAGAGTTGCGACGGATTGCGGAGCCGTTAATCACCTTGGCGAAAGTCGATTCTGTGCATACGCGACGGTTGGCTTTTGCGCGGCTGCGTGATAAACAGATTATTGGCAAGCTGTTTGTTGAATTGGGACCACGTTATCAGAACCGTCCAGGTGGTTATTTGCGCATTCTTAAATGTGGTTATCGCGCCAGTGATGCTGCGCCGATGGCATATGTTGAGTTGGTAGATCGACCTGCAAATGTGGTTGCTGTTGAAGATGATGATTAAATAGCGTTGTATGCAGTTTTGCGCTGGCGCAGTCTACTAATGGCTGCGCTTTTTTGTTAAACGGAGATGATTAAATCAATGATATGAAGTCACATAATGAGTTGACTTGTAATCGTCGTTGATACCAATATGCGCCGTTTGACAGTGTGCCCTGCATTGATTGTTAGTGGCGCTCAATTCTTGTATCAAGCGCAGTGTTCACGTTATATTCTTAGCCTCGCCGTTACGACTAAGGCGGTTTCCCGCGTGGAGGAACCGCCTTTTTGTTTTTTTGACTGATCGCTAAATCGGGCACTATCGCCATGATTGAATCCTTGATGGCTACCTACAATCGCTTGCCAGTGACGTTTACACATGGCGAGGGTGTTTGGCTTTGGGATACTGCTGGTAAGCGTTACCTAGATGCGCTGGCGGGAATTGCGGTATGTGGACTTGGTCACGCGCATCCTGCGGTGCAGGAGTCGATTTGTGCGCAAGCGGCGCAATTGATTCACACGTCGAATTTGTACGGTATCACTGAACAGGAACGACTCGGTGCCTTGCTGACCGAACGTGCGGGCATGGAACGAGTGTTTTTTGCCAATTCTGGTGCTGAGGCGAATGAAGCGGCGCTCAAACTGGCGCGGTTGTACGCGCATCGGCGCGGCGTGGAAAATCCAGCCATTTTAGTCATGGAAGGTAGTTTTCACGGGCGTACTTTGGCGACGCTGTCGGCAACTGGTAATCGTAAGGTGCAAGCGGGTTTTGAACCGTTAGTGCAAGGTTTTGTGCGTGTTCCTTACGATGACATCGAGGCGATTGAAATTGCGGCAACCAATCGCCCAAACATCGTTGCCATTTTGGTTGAACCTATTCAAGGCGAAGGTGGTATTCGTATTCCGGGGTCGGAATATTTATCGCGTTTGCGTGCTCTTTGCGATCAAGAAGGTTGGTTGCTCATTTGCGATGAGATTCAAACCGGTATGGGGCGAACTGGACAATGGTTTGCGCATGAACACGCTCACATCAAGCCAGATGTGATGACGTTGGCGAAGGCGCTAGGCAACGGCGTTCCGATTGGCGCTTGCCTCGCTCGTGGTGCAGCAGCGGAAGTTTTCACGCCTGGTTCACATGGTTCGACTTTCGGCGGCAATCCGCTTGCCTGTCGCGTTGGACGCGCCGTGATGGAGACCACCGCAGCGGCGGGATTGGTCGCAAATGCCGCCCAGCAAGGTGAATTTCTATTAAATGCGTTTCGCAGCGCACTGGCGCAACGGCAAGGTGTCGTTGCTATTCGTGGACGGGGATTGATGCTTGGCATCGAACTGGATCGTCCCTGCGGTGAACTGGTCGGTCTGGCGCTTGAGGCCGGCCTTCTCATTAACGTGACTGCCGAGCGGGTGATTCGGTTGTTGCCGCCATTGATTTTGGCGCAACCTGAAGCAGAACAACTCGTACACAAACTTTCTCACCTGATCGATGGTTTTTTGGGCACGACTCGCGCCTAACCTCGTCGGAGCGACCTGATCTCATGGCTGCTAATCTCACCGCTTGTCGGCATTTTTTAACCCTCTTTGATCTCACCTCTGCCGAAGCGCGTCAGCTGATTGCCCGCGCCAGCGAATTAAAACAACTGTTGCGACGTGGACAAGACTATCGTCCGTTTCCGCAGCGCACCTTGGCGATGATTTTCGAGAAGGCTTCCACCAGAACTCGGGTCTCCTTTGAAACGGGAATGGTGCAACTCGGCGGTCATGCGTTGTTTTTATCGCCACGCGACACCCAGTTGGGGCGCGGGGAGCCGATTGAAGATAGCGCCCGGGTGCTGTCGCGGATGGTGGATGCGGTGATGATTCGCACCTTTGAACAGGAAACTGTCGAACGTTTCGCAGCACATTCCAGCGTTCCGGTGATTAACGGTTTGACAGATCGTTGTCATCCCTGCCAATTGTTAGCGGATATGCAAACGTATCACGAGCATCGCGGCGACATTCGTGGCAAGCGCGTGGCGTGGATTGGCGACGGCAATAATATGTGTTACTCGTTCATGGAAGCGGCACAACTCTTTGATTTTGAGTTGCAAATTGCTTGTCCGGTGGGCTTTGAACCAGACGCTGCTTTGCTGGCGGCAACGAGCGACCGTTGCTGCGTGGTTCACGATCCGGCGGTGGCGGCGGCAGGTGCGCATTTGGTCGCAACCGATGTATGGGCAAGTATGGGACAGGAAGAGGAACAGGCGCATCGAGAAACGCTCTTTGCACCGTTTCAAGTCACCGCAGAGGTGATGGCGCAAGCAGCACCGGAGGCGTTGTTCATGCACTGTTTGCCGGCACATCGCGGTGAGGAAGTTGCAGCAGCGGTGATTGATGGACCGCAGTCGGTGGTGTGGGATGAAGCGGAAAATCGGCTTCATGCGCAAAAAGCGTTATTAGAATTTTTGCTCAGGCCAGCGTCGTGATACCCGGAGGATTCCTCGTGAGACGCTTCCCGTTGTTTTTATTGATGTTGATTGGCGTTGCGGCGGGCGTACAAGCCGATACCCAATATGTGACCGATCAATTGCAGGTGCCGCTGCGAGCGGGTGAAAGCTCGCGTTATAAAATTTTGCGGATGCTAGGCAGTGGTACACCGCTAGAAGTGCTTGGTGTCAATCAAGAAACTGAGTATGTGCGGGTGCGTACTGAAAATGGCGCTCAAGGTTATGTGTTAGCAAATCAACTGCAAATTGAACCAGCAGCGCGGACGCAATTGGCGGACATGCAGTCACGTTTGACTGAGTTGCAACAGGCTCCAGAAGCATTGGCGGCAAAACTCGCCACGCTGCAAACCGAACACGCCACCTTGACGGAAACCGCGCAGGAACTGAAAGAGAAAAAACAGTCTTTAGAGCAAGAGCTGGCGACCATTCGTCATTCCTCATCCAATGTGTTGGAGATTACCAACGAACGGGATCGGTTGCGCATTCAAGTCACTGAATTGACTCGTGAACGCGAGGAATTGGTGCAAAAGCACAGCGACGCAACGCATCAGATTCAACAACGCTGGTTTTTAATCGGCGCGGGCGTGTTGACGGCTGGCGTGTTGATTGGGCTATTGTTTCCGCATTTTTCGCTGCGCCGCCGCAAAAGCAGTTGGGGAAGTTTCTAGCGTTGTTTCTGCGTCCTAGCGCGAACAGTCGCTCGGCTGATTGCTGCACATTTTCCCTAACACGTTATTTCGGTACGGGTTAATATCCGCAGGCTTGACAACGCAGATCATCCGACCAGTGTCGCCGGGCAAGATGATCAGATTTTCATCGCCATTTCAAAAACCCATTTAGGAGGGTTTATTGTGTCTAAAGCCGTAAAACAAAGCTCGTTAATGACTGCGCTGTTGCCGTCATTTATTCTCTACACCAGCACCATTATTCTCGTGGCACTGACTCGCGGCGATCTCGGCGCGACTGTCAAGTATTGGGAATTCATGGTGCCGCTTACCGCCGTGATTTCGCTGATTTCCGGTTGGGGTGTTGCTTATTCCCGCAATGCGTCACGCTTCACTTATCTCATCAAGCAAATTTTGCACTGGGGCGTGTTGATGGCAGTGCTGTGGTTGCTGCAAACCCAAGGTGTCGCCACCGCTCTCAGCGGCAAATACACCTTAGTATTGCTGTATCTGTTGAGCATGACAGTGATTTTTGCCGCGTTTTATTTGGATACGAAACAACTGTTTTTCGGTGCGTTTCTCGCATTTTGCGCCTACTTGATGGCAGCGCCCGCAAACGTCGCCATTCTCAAGCCGATTGGCGAACTGTTACGCATTGCTGATGCCCAAAGTCAGCCGTTGACCATGATTGCAGTGGTTGGTTTAATCGCCTTTGCACTCAACGCCGTCTTCGTCATGGGGACGCGCAGTGCTGTTATCGCTAAACGCGCTCGGTTAGCGGCCGCTTAATACCGCAACACCGTCATCCCCAGCCGCCCGCCGACCTCGCACCAGCGATCAACCTTCGGCGCGGCGGCGGCGCAAGTCAGCATTGCAGCCCGCATGTTTCCTCCATTTACATATCCCATCACGGTGCGTTTGCACGATACTGACGCCGCCGGACGCTTATTTTTTGCCCACCTGTTTCGCCATGCCCATGACGCCTTTGAAGCGTTCATGGACGCGCTAGAGCTGCCGGTAGACACCTTGATCCGTTCCGGTCAACTGCTGCTGCCGATCACGCACGCGCAAGCTGATTACCATCTCCCCCTGCGACACGGCGACCGCGTACTCGTGCAGGTGAGCGTTGCTGACCTCCGCCGCCGCTCCTTTGCCATTCAGTATGCCTTCCGCACCAGTCAAGGTGAACTCGCCGCGACCGCGCTGACAGTTCATTGTCAAGTCAATGCTGACGGAACCGCCGTTACCGTGCTCGCTCCTGAATTAAAAAACGTTTTACAATCATTGATTTAACTGCCAAATTTCCGCTTTGATCGGAGCATATTGTGATGACCACGCTGGCATCAACGCTGATCGGACGCATCACTGAACTGCGCGGCAACCGCCTCATCGCCAGCCTGTTGCCAAGCAAAGAAGGCTTCGCATCAGTTCTCAAACTTGAACACGAAACGCTGCCGATTGGGCAATTGGGCAGCGTGGTGGAAGTGCGGGATCGTAGCGGACAGGTGCTCGCTGAAGTTGTGCGCTGCACCGAAGAGGCGCTCGAGCGCCCGCTGGCGCTTGAATCTGAAACGACGCCAGCGCGGCGACACGCGGGGCGGGTGCGCTGGTTGGAACTGATCGCAGTCGGCGAAATCAACAGCGATGGGAAGCTTCAAACGGGAGTCAGCCAGTTTCCGCTGCTGGGCGCGACCGTTCACCTGATTCCGAGTGCGCGGCTGGCGACATTGCTGCACAGCGACCTCGCCTCACTGCCGTTGGGTCAGCTTGCCACCCGCCCGACGTTGACTGCCAGCCTCAATCCATCCGCGTTATTTGGGCGACATCTAGCGATTTTGGGACAAAGCGGCGCGGGTAAATCGTGGACAGTGACCAGTTTATTGCAGCGCGTGGTGACGACGATGCCACACGCGCATTTAATTCTATTAGATTTACATGGTGAATACGGCTGGCGCACCACACCAGACGCACCATATCAAGGCGTATTTTCTCCAACCGCTGCACATTATGTGGATGCGCAAGCATTAGAAATTCCATATTGGTTATTAACGTATGCAGAATTAGTTGATTTATTGATTGATCGCAGCGACAGCAACGCCACCGTACAAATTGCGTTTTTACGCGATGCGGTTTACAACCTGCGCTGCCAAGCCAATGCGCATTTAGGTTTAGAGCGGTTATCGGTAGATTCGCCGGTGTATTTTTCACTAGAAGAGCTGTATCAACAGTTCAAAAAAGCCAATGAAGAAAAGAAAGAATTTGGTAAAGTGAAAGGATCGTTATACGGCGCATTTGATGATTTTTTAGTGCGCTTTCAATCCATGTACAATGATGCGCGTTATGACTTCTTTTTACAGCCTAAACGACATAATTGTTCAGAAAGTTTAGAACACTTGTTGCAGCAATTTGTGGGTTTAGGTACCCCAAAACGGCAGGTAACAGTGATTGATCTAAGCGCAGTTCCGATTGATTTACGTCCAATTGTTTCGGCGCAAATTGGACGCTTGGCGTTTGAATTCAGTTATTGGAATCCGCGCCGTCACGAATTCCCATTGGTATTAGTTTGTGAAGAAGCACATCAATACATTCCGCGTGATAATGACGCCCGTTATATTGGCACGCGGCGGGCAATGGAACGCATTGCTAAAGAAGGACGCAAATATGGCATCACGCTGTGCATTGTGAGTCAGCGCCCAACTGAATTATCGGAAACGGTATTATCGCAATGCAGCAACTATTTATGTTTGCGTATTTCTAATGCGGATGATCAAGAATATGTGCGGCGTTTATTACCAGAAGGCGCCAAGAATCTTGCTGAAAAGCTGGCATCATTACGACGCGGTGAGGTATTAGCGGTGGGAGATGCGTCAGTATTGCCAACACGGATTTTGGTGTTTCCGCCTCATCCTGCGCCAATGAGCCAAGATGCGCCATTAGCACAAAGTTGGTGTACCGAAGCGGCTGATTTAGATGTAGCGGATATTATTAACCGCTGGTGGCGGCAATTACGCTAACGGCAATCATTTTTGTAATTTTGCTTAAATGAATGCGGCGAATTATTGATAACGCTGAATTAAGCTGCGCTGTGCAAACGATTCATTGCTGCTTGAAAGTTAGCGTTGATTAAATCTCCAAGAACGCACTCAGCATCATTTAATGCAGTAGTAATACCAGTCGCATCAGCAGATGACGGACGACCGAGCACATAACCAGTGACGAGCGTGCGGTCGCCGGGGTGAGCAATGCCAATGCGCAAACGCCAAAAATCGCGGGTACCGAGCGTAGAAATCGTATCGCGCAAACCGTTATGCCCAGCGTGACCGCCGCCTTGTTTGAGGCGCAGCGTTCCTACCGGCAAATCTAATTCATCGTGGGCAATTAAAAGCTGTTCAGGAGTGAGATCAAAATAGCGCAGCACGGCGGCAATTGATTGACCACTGCGATTCATATAAGTGGCGGGTTTGAGTAAGCGAAGATCAGCACCAGCGCAAGTGAGGCGACAGACATCGCCATAAAATTTTGGTTCGGCGCGAAATGGTGTGGAGGCAGTGCGAGCAATTGTATCGACAAACCAAAAACCGACATTGTGGCGCGTCATTTCGTATTGCGCACCGGGGTTGCCAAGACCAACAATTAAACGAATTCCGGCGCTACTCATGACAATCAATTCACTAAAAAAACGCTATTCAAAATGATGCTGGCGCATTCAAATGATATTGGTGCGCCAGCTCAAAAACGCAGGTTTAAGCAGCGTCACCTTCGGCATCATCGCTGCCGCCACGCGCACCGTGAATAACCACTACCGGCTCATCAGGATCGGGCTGGTGTGCCAAGGTCACGCCGGCGGGCATGGTCAATTCTGATAAGTGAATCAGATCGCCAATTGCCATGTCAATTAAATCAACAGCAATGAATTCGGGTAAATCTGCTGGCAAACACATAATTTCCACTTCGGTAATTTTGTGTGATGCCTGACCGCCGATTTTAACGCCCTTGCACTTTTCTTCATTCAAAAAGTGAATTGGAACGACCATCCGCAGCTTCTCATCCTGCGAGACGCGCATGAAATCGACGTGCAAAATGAATGGTTTAGCGGGATGGCGCTGCATATCTTTCAATACCACTTTGGTGACGGTCTCACCGAGCGTTAAATCAAGAACGTGCGAATAAAACGCCTCATGCTCTAAATGCTTGAGCAATTCATTGTGGGAGACGGAAATCATCTCCGGGTCTAAATGTGCGCCATACACGATGGCAGGCACCAACCCCGTGCGCCGCAGGCGGCGGCTCGCACCCTTTCCTGCATCTACACGCGGCTGGGCAATAACATTAAAACTGACGCTCATGGGCGTTCTCCACTGTAATTGAAAAGAAGACGCCGGGAATCCCGCGACCAGGACCCCGGCGTTCATAGTGCAACAATTATTTCATTACACCATGTTGGGTGAATAACGGTTAGTTAATAAATAATGAACTCACCGATTCTTCATTGGATACGCGGCGCATCGTCTCCGCTAATAATTCACCAATACTTAATTGCCGAATCTTGCTACAGGCTTGCGCCTCAGCATTTAATGGAATGGTATTGGTGACTACCAATTCATCGAGTTGCGATGTTGCAATGTTGGTGACAGCAGGACCAGATAATACTGGATGCGTGCAATACGCAGTCACCATTCGCGCTCCATGTTCTTTTAATGCTTCCGCTGCGCGACATAATGTCCCGGCGGTGTCCACTAAATCATCAATCAATACACAAGAGCGTCCGCGCACATCGCCAATGATATTCATCACCTTCGCTTCATTAGCGCGGGGGCGACGCTTGTCAATAATTGCTAAATCCGCATCATCAAGTTGTTTTGCCAAGGCGCGGGCGCGTACCACGCCGCCAACGTCAGGCGAAACCACCATCAAATTTTCGTATTTCTGCCGCCACGCATCGCCGAGCAAAATGGGCGAGGCGTAAACATTATCGACCGGAATATCAAAGAATCCTTGAATCTGGTCGGCGTGCAAATCAACCGTCAACACCCGATCTGCGCCAGATTCTCCGATCATTTTTGCGACCAATCGCGCCGTGATCGGCACTCGTGCCGAGCGGGTGCGCCGATCTTGGCGGGCATAACCGAAATAAGGAATCACGGCAGTGATACGTTTCGCGGATGCCCAGCGCAGCGCGTCAATCATTACCAACAATTCCATCAAGTTATCGTTGGTTGGCGCACAAGTTGACTGCACCACAAACACGTCGCGCCCGCGCACATTTTCTTGAATTTCGCTCATCACCTCGCCATCGCTGAACTGACCAACGATAGCTTTACCTAAAGGGAGGCTGAGACGACCAGCAATTTCAGTGGCGAGTTCTGGATTAGCGTTTCCAGAGAAGACCATCAAGTGGTTGGCAGGCACGGGCAATTTCCTGTCTGCGCGATGTTGAGGAAATAGAAGTTGGCAGGGGTGCCAGGATTCGAACCTGGGGAATGCCGGGATCAAAACCCGGTGCCTTACCGCTTGGCTACACCCCTTCATTATTCAAACTATTGTGCAATGGTATTTCACAATGCAGTCATTCGATTTAGTTCACTGTCACGCTTTGCTAATAGCGGCGAATCATTTAATCCTTTAGCAACAAATCCCTGCCAATGTGGCGGCAATTGTTGATAAGCATTATCCGCTTGTTGCCGCGTGGCGAATTCAGCAAAAACGCAAGCTCCAGTTCCTGTTAATCGACCACCACCCCAGTTTTTTAACCAGTGTAATGCCACAGCAACCGGCGGGTATTCATTACGCACGACGCTCAAACAATCGTTGGTAATATCCCCGCGTAGAAAGTCGGCAAGTTTGATAGGAATAGAATCGCGTGTCAATTGCGGATGTGAAAAAACTGCGCCCGTCGCCACCTGACAGTTCGGCACAATCACTAAATACCAAGGTTCTGGCAGCTCAATTGGCGTCAACTGCTCGCCCACGCCTTCCGCCCATGCCGCCCGTCCGCGCACAAATACCGGCACATCCGCGCCCAGCGGCAGCGCCAGCAGCGCCAGCGCCTCCTCATCCAAACCAGTGCGCCACAAATGATTGAGCGCCACCAACGTTGTCGCTGCGTCCGAACTGCCGCCGCCCAAACCACCGCCCATCGGCAAAATTTTCTCGTAGCGAATATCCGCGCCGAGCGTGCAACCAGTCGCCCGTTGCAGCGCCAGCGCCGCTCGCACCGTCAAATCATTGTCCGCTGCGACGTCCGCCACCTCGGTCACACGCTGAATCACGCCATCATCGCGCACGTCAAACCACAGCCGGTCGCAGCGGTCGATAAATTGAAACACCGTTTGCAACTCGTGATAGCCGTTGGGACGCCGCCCCACAACGCGCAGCATCAAATTCAACTTAGCGGGAGCCGGCCACGCCATCGCATCTACATCAAGCGTCGTCATTGCGTCACCTGCGCCTTGCCAGTTTTTGCATCAGCTTCCGTCTTCACCACGCGATGCCGCTGCACCGTCGCCTGCAAATAAACATGATCGGGATGTGTCTTGAGTGCCTCCGCCCACAACGCCTCCGCCTCCGCCCGCTGATTCAGCGCCCACAACACCGCGCCAAGATGCGCTGCGACCTCACCGTCATTGAACGCTGCAAACGCCTGCTGCAAATACTTCCGCGCCAACTCCAACTGCCCCAGCCGATAATTCACCCAGCCCAAACTGTCGAGAATCGCCGGTTGATTCGGCGTCAGCGCGTTGGCTTGCTCAATGTAGCCCCGCGCTTCGGCATAGCGCGTCGTGTGCTCAGTTAAAATATAACCCAACGCATTCAAGGCATTAGCATGTTCAGCATTCGCAGCGAGAATCCGGCGCAAATCCTGTTCAGCCATCGGTACCTGCTCCACATCCGCTGCCAACAGCGCCCGTCCATACAACAAATCATGATCATCTGGAGCCAGCGCCAGCGCCGCATTAAAAACCCGCAGCGCCTCCTCTTTTTGACCATCATCTGCAAGCAGTTCCGCCTCCAACAGCGTCAGCTTGACAACTTCACTCGCATCATCAGGCAACGCCCGCCGCAACCGCTGCAAAATTTCCCGCGCTGGCGCGATCTCACCGCGATCCGCTCGCAGCACCGCCATCCGCATTTGCGCCTCCACCACATGCGCGTCTTCCACTTCCGCGTACCAACGCAGCGCCGCCGCCGCATCCTGCGTCTGTTCTGCGGTTTGCCCCAGATAAAACGCCGCCTCATCCCGCCGCTCGCCAGTTTCAAACAAGCGCGTGAAATACTGCTTGGCTCCCTCCAAATCATCGAGCTGTAGCGACAAAATCGCCGCTGCAAACAGCGCATCCGGTTGCTGCGGCTGCGTCGTCAACAGTTGCACAAACACCGCCCGCGCCGCGCTGAATTCCTTTTCCTCCACCAAAAACTGCCCATACAACATCCGCAGCGCCTGATCATCCGGGCTGCGCTGAATGAACTGCTCCAACAATTGCCGCGCCTCGGCACGACGCTGTTGTGACAGCAACACCCGCACTAAAAACAGGCGCGATTTATTCCACTCCGGGCGCAGCTCCAGCGCCCGTCGTGTCGCCCGCTCTGCTGCTGCAAAATCGGAATTCTTCGCCGCCAACGTCGCCAATGCCTGATGCGCATCCGCGCTGGTGGCAAAGCGATCCACCACCGCCTGCATCAACCGCAGTTGCAATTCTGGCGTCGTCGCTCGCCCCGCCACTGCCGCTGCCGCGTCATACGCCGACTCATCCGCACCTTCAGTCAGCTCCACCATGCGCACCAGATGCAATAACGCCCCTTCCTGATCGTTGGCGTGAACCCGCAGCAACGCCGCGATCTGCTGCGCAGCCCGCGAGTCCGGCGTGATGTCTAACCACAGCTGCATCGCCGTTTCCGCCGCCGCGTAATCGTCATCATTGATCGCCGTTTGCACCGCCAACTCCGCCATCTTCGGTACCCGCGTGAGGCGAGCAGCTTGCAAATAATGGGTGAACGCAGTCGGCAACGCCCCGCGCCGCCGAGCGATTTCACCCACCAAAATGGAGTACACCTGTTCGGCGTTTAGACCGGCGTTGGCGACCGGTGCCACTGGCGCTGGTGTGGGCGGAGCTGGCGCGACTGGCGGCTGAGGACGCGCCAGCACGGTGCCGGACACGCACAGCGCAGCGGTTAATGCCGTGCGCGAGAAAAAAGGAGCTAAAAAGTGCATGACTGATAAATCCGCAAAACGTGTCGGAAAAAAGATGGTGACGGCAGCGTCGCTGCGACACCGCTGCGCTATTTTGACACTGCACTCGCAGCAACCGGATAATTTTTTAAGCACAAAAATTGTTAGCATTGCAACGCTTTTCCCTATTTTCACCGCGCATTTTGCGGCGCATCCCTTCAATTTCCATTTTTGCTGAGACAGATATTCACCATGAAGCTGCTTGTTCTCGGACTCAACCATAAAACTGCTCCCATTGACATTCGGGAGCGCATCGCTTTTGGCCCCGACATCATCGCTGGCGCACTGCGCGATCTGACCAAGTGCGCGGGCGTTCACGAGGGCGTCATTCTGTCCACTTGCAACCGCACCGAGCTGTATTGCGCGACGGATGACGGCGCAGAAGATGGCATTCGCCACTGGTTGAGCGGGTTTCATGGCGTGGAATTTGAGCGCATGAACCCGTTTTTGTACGCCCACGCAGATCGGGATGCCGTCGTGCATCTGCTGCGCGTGTCGAGCGGGTTGGATTCGCTGGTGCTCGGCGAGCCGCAAATTCTCGGTCAAGTCAAAACCGCGTATCAGACCGCGACCGATTGCACCGCCACCGGTAAATTGCTGGGGCGGCTGTTTCAACACGCCTTCTCGGTTGCCAAAACCGTGCGCACCGAGACGGCGATTGGCAACAGTCCCGTCTCGGTCGCGTTTGCGGCGGTCAATTTAGCGCGGCAGATTTTCAGCGATTTGTCGCAACAAACGGCGCTGCTGATCGGCGCTGGCGAAACCATCGAATTGGCGGCGCGGCATCTGCACCACAACGGCGTGGGGCGGATCATTGTCGCCAATCGCACGGTGGAACGCGCCCACGATCTCGCTGCGCAATTCGATGGTTTTGCGATTGCGCTGGCGGAGATCGGCAATCACTTGCCGGAGGCTGACATCGTGATCGCCTCCACCGCCAGTCCGCTGCCGGTGCTCGGCAAGGGCACGGTGGAGCGGGCGCTGAAGAAGCGTAAACATCGCCCGATTTTTATGGTGGACATCGCCGTCCCGCGTGACATTGAGCCGGAAGTCGGCGAATTGGCGGACGTGTATCTGTACACCATCGACGATTTGCAGGGCGTGATTGACGAAGGTCTGCGCTCGCGGCAAGCGGCGGCGGCGCAAGCCGAGGAAATCATCGACTTTCATTCCGGTGAATTCATGGCGTGGCTGCGCTCACTCGACGCAGCCGGTTTGATTCAGGATTACCGCCAACGCGCTGAGGAATTGCGCGACGAAGTGCTGGCTCGCGCCCAGCGCCAGCTCGACGCCGGTAAAGCGCCAGCGGAAGTGTTGAGTTTTCTCGCCCACACGCTCACCAACAAACTGCTCCACGCGCCGAGTTCGCGTCTGCGGCAGGCAGCGCGGGATGGTGACGCGGACATCCTCGAAGCCGCCAATGAGCTGTTCCAACTTGATTTGACGCGCAGCACGTCACCTGCGCCATGAACCCATCGATTCGGAACAAGCTGGAGCGGATCGCCGAGCGCTTCAGTGAGGTGATGGCGCTGTTGGCGGAAGCCGACACGCTGGCGGATCAAAATCGCTATCGGGATTTGGGGCGCGAATACGCGCAGCTTGAGCCGTTGATGGACTGCTATCACCGCTATTTGGACACCGAGCACGAGCTGGCAGCGACCGAGGAAATGCTGGCTGATCCTGAACTGGCGGCGCTGGCGCGAGAGGAGATGGCAGAAGCGCAACTGCGACTGGCGGCGTTAGAACCGGAATTGCAGCAGTTGTTGATCCCGCCCGATCCCAATGATCAATGCAACAGCTTTTTGGAAATCCGCGCTGGCACCGGTGGCGCAGAAGCGGCGTTGTTTGCGGCGGATTTGCTGCGAATGTACGTCCGTTATGCCGAACTGGTGGGCTGGCGCACCGAACAGGTTTCAGAAAGTCTTGGCGAATTAGGCGGTTATAAAGAGGTCGTGATCCGCATCAGCGGCAGCGGCGTGTTTTCGCGCTTGAAATTCGAGCCGGGAGCGCATCGGGTGCAGCGGGTGCCGGAAACGGAGGCACAAGGGCGCGTTCACACCTCGGCGTGTACCGTCGCCGTATTGCCAGAAGCGGATGCAATTGATGCGATTGACATCAATCCCAATGATTTGCGCATTGATACTTATCGCGCTTCTGGTGCGGGTGGTCAACATGTCAATAAAACCGATTCGGCAATTCGGATTACGCATTTGCCATCGGGAATGGTGGTGGAATGTCAAGATGAACGCTCACAACATAAAAATCGAGCGCGGGCAATGTCATTACTTCATGCCAAGTTATTAGCGAGTGCGCGTGATAGTGCGGCATCAGAACAATCAGAATCACGGCGTTTACAAGTCGGCAGCGGCGACCGTTCTGAGCGAATTCGGACGTATAACTTTCCGCAAAATCGTTTAACCGATCATCGGATTAACTTGACGTTATACAAGCTCGATGAAGTGATGACCGGGCAACTCGATCAAGTGATTGAACCGTTATTGGCTGAATACCGCAGCGCACAATTAGCGGCAATGATGGGAACGAATTAAACCGCACGATTTAATTGAGCCATCACGTCGAATAAAATCAATACCAATGGTTGATGCTGTTCACGCAGCGCAATATAAAAAGAGGGATTTTCTGATGTCAACACTTCCCGCGCCCACGCAGCACCTTTTGACCAACGGTCATTATCGCGTGGCAATCACTGCCAGCGGCGCGGGTTATTCCGCATTGGATTGGATTGCGCTCACGCGCTGGCGGAATGATGCCATTCAAGATGATCTCGGCAGCATCATTTATCTGCGTGACCTCGATTTGGGTGATGTGTGGTCGCTGGGTTATCAGCCAATGCGCATGACTCCCGCGCACTATTCCACTGGCTGCACTGATGACGAATTTCGATTAGAACGCGAAGATTTTGGCATTGTCGCGCAAATGACTTTGACCGTTGATCCCGCAGTCAATCGGGAATTGCGCCAGCTCACGCTGATCAATCGCACCTCGCGCCCGCGTCGCATTGAATTAACCAGTTATTTAGAAGTGGTGTTATTTCATCCTGATGGCGATGCAGCGCATCCGGCATTTGCAAAACTATTTATTCAAACCGAGCGCGATCCCATTAGCGGCGCATTATTAGCGCGGCGGCGACCTCGCGCTGCGCATGAGCAATGGCCGTGGTTGGTACATGGATTAGTTGGTGCGGTGGCGAGTGAATGGGAAACCGACCGCATGGCGTTTATTGGACGCGGACGCACAGTTGCCAATCCATTCGCATTAACTGACGCTGCGTCATTAACAGGAACGCTGGGCAATGTACTTGATCCAATCTTGGCATTGCGCACGGTGGTTGAATTAGCAGCGGGTGCAACGGTTGAATTGACCTTTATTACTGGCGCAGCAATGGAGCGCGACACTGCGCTGAAATACATTCCAGTTCATGCGCAAAATCCTCCCGATTTTATTGTTAATAAAAGTGAAAATGTCGCTAATCATTGTGGACAATTTAGTCCCGATGGCACTGAATACCGCATTGAATTACCTTGGAATGGCAGCGAATTACAGCGCCCACCGTTGCCGTGGATTAACGTGATTGCAAATCCGCAGTTTGGGTT
Organism: Thiocystis violascens; assembly: GCA_020721065.1. Lineage (GTDB taxonomy): Bacteria > Pseudomonadota > Gammaproteobacteria > Chromatiales > Chromatiaceae > Chromatium > Chromatium violascens_A. The sequence continues at coordinate 321,382 of DYNM01000001.1, forward strand.
ATTGATAAGTGAAACCGGCGCTGGCTATACCTGGTCGCGCAATAGCCAAGCCAATCGCTTGACGCAGTGGGCAAATGATCCGGTTAGCGATCCGCCCGGCGAGGCGTTTTATTTGCGCGATGAAACGAGCGGCGCAGCGTGGTCGCCATTGCCAGCGCCGTGCCCCGCGCCCGTTAATTATCAGACGCGACACGGGTTTGGTTATTCGACTTTTCATTGTGATTTCAACGGGCTGGCGCAGGATGCAACCGTTTTCGTGCATCGTGACGCGCCGCTGCGCGTGCTTCGACTCCAGCTCACCAACACCGGCGCTGCGCCGCGCCAGCTCTCGGCGTTCAGTTATCAACGGCTGGTCATGGGCAATCAGCCGCAAACCGCCAGCGCCATCGTCACTGCGCACGACGCCGAGCGCGACGTTCTGACTGCCGTTAATCCGCAAGCTGATGATTTTGCAGGCGGAATTGTGTTTGCGGCAGCGCGGTTGTTTGGTGCGGAGATTGAGGCGCGAGCGCACAGCGGCGACCGGCTCAGTTTTATCGGGCGTCACCGCGATTTGACTGCGCCCGCCGCGCTGGAGCCGAACGCGCAGCTCGATAACCGCACCGGCAGCGGTCTTGATCCGTGTTTGGCGCAGCAGCTCAGTTTCACCCTCGCGCCCGGACAGACGGCAACGCTGGTCTGGTTATTCGGCGAGGTGATGAGTGAGGCGGAGTTGACGGCGCTGCTGGCGCAACATCAGGACGCGCCAGCAATTGCGGCTGCGCTCGCGGCGGCGCAGGAGTTTTGGCGCGATATGGTGACGCGGATTCAGGTGCAAACGCCGGAGCCAGCCATTGATCTGATGCTCAACGGCTGGATCACTTATCAAAATCTCGGCTGTCGGATTTGGGCGCGATCCGCGTTTTATCAGTCCGGCGGTGCATTCGGTTATCGGGATCAATTGCAGGACGCAGCGGCGCTGGTCGTCATGCGCCCGGAATTGACGCGCCAGCAAATTCTGCTCCACGCCGCGCAGCAATTCGTTGAGGGCGACGTGCTGCATTGGTGGCATCCCGCGCCGATTGGACGCGGACTGCGCACGCGGTTTGCAGATGATCTGCTGTGGCTGCCGTTCGTCACTGCGCACTACATCCGCGTCACTGGCGATGCCGCGATTCTCGATGAAATGATCCCATTTCTGACTGCGCCGCTGCTTGCGCCCGGTGAAGATGAAGCCTATTTGCAGCCGCAGCCGAGCGGTGAAGTCGCTGATTTATACGAGCATTGCTGCCGAACGCTGGAGCGGTCGCTGGCAGTTGGCGCACACGGTTTGCCGTTGATGGGAACTGGCGATTGGAACGACGGGATGAATCGGATTGGGCGCGAGGGACGCGGCGAGAGCGTGTGGATGGGCTTTTTTCTGTATCGCATCCTCGGCGATTTCATCCCGCTGTGCGCAGCGCGAGGCGATGACGCAGCAGTGGCGCGTTATTCCGCGCATCAAACCGCGTTGGCCGCAGCTCTCGAAACCAGCGGCTGGGATGGCGCTTGGTATCGCCGCGCTTATGACGATGACGGGCTGGCGCTGGGTGCGGCGGACAATGCCGAATGTCGGATTGATGCGTTGGCGCAATCTTGGGCGGTGATCTCGGGCGCAGTTCCGGCGGATCGCGCTGCGCAAGCGATGGACGCGCTGGAGACGCAGTTGGTTGATGAAGACAATGGCTTGATTCGGTTGCTCACGCCGCCGTTTGTCGATACGCCACAAGACCCCGGCTACATCAAAGGTTATGTCGCTGGCGTGCGCGAAAACGGCGGGCAATACACTCATGCCGCATGTTGGGCGGTGCTGGCGCTGGCAAAATTGGGTCGGCGCGAGCGGGCAGCGCGGCTGCTGGCAATGCTCAGTCCGGTCAGTCACACCGCGACGCCGGCAGCGATTGAACGGTATCGACTCGAACCATATGCGCTGGCAGCGGATGTGTACGGCACTGCGCCGCACATCGGGCGCGGTGGCTGGAGTTGGTACACCGGCTCGGCGGGGTGGTGGGCGCGAGTGGCGCTGGAAGCAGTGCTGGGAATCACGCTTGAAAACGGGCGGACGCTGGTGATTGCGCCCTGTATTCCGAGCGCATGGTCGGGTTATCGCGTCATTTATCGGCTGCCAGATAATCAAACGATTTGTACGATTGAAATCAAGAATGGAGCTGGCGCGGGGCGTGTGACTGGGGCGTGGTTAAATGACAGTGAATTGCCAGTAAGTGATGGCGCAGCAAGAGTGCAATTGCCGTCAATTGGTGGCGAATACCAGATTACAATTCAATTGGGTTAAATAATGACTGACCAGAATTCAGATTTTGCGGATTGCAGTTTGCATGAACCCTATGCGTTGCAGGTGTTGGGCAATGAAATGGAGCCGGAATTTCCCGATCAGTGCATTGTGATTATTCGCCCGACGGATGTGTGCAAACATCAGGATTATGTGTTTGCTGAAGTGGAAAATGTGCGCTGGTTTCGCCAATACAGCAAAGATGAAAATGGCAATGAGCGGTTAATTGCACTCAATCCGCTGTATCCTGAAATTGCGCTGACGGGCGTGAAGTGGGCGGTGCTGGGCGTCATTATTCAGCGCAATATCCGGCGCAAAATTAAGCATTATCAATAATTGATTATTGCTGTGCTCAACTCAATGCTGCCAATTGTTTGCTCACCGTTGTGAATGAACCCACAACTAAAATCGCATCCTGCGCTTGATCTGCCGCAGCCGTCGCAGCGGCTAAGGCGCTGTCCAAAGCGTCGAAACAACCGGCTGCTGGTTGCTCCAGCACACCACTCACCCGCGCTGCCAATTCAGTCACCGGCAGCGCCCGCGCATCGTCGCTCTGCGCTAAAAACCACTGCGCCACATACGGCACCAGCGGAGCGACGATTGCCTCCGGTTCTTTGTCTGCCAAGACCGCCAGCACGGCGTACAGCCGTCCACCGCACTGAAAATCCCGCAGATTGTTTGCTAACGCCGCCGCCGCTGCGCCGTTGTGCGCGACGTCGAGAATCCAAGTCGGCGTGCCGGGAAACACTTGAAAACGTCCCGGTAATTGGGCGCGTTGTAAACCGAGCCGAATCGCAGTGATTGGAATCGGCAGGCGCTCGCGCAAGCTGGTCAAGGCGGCGACGGCGGCAGCAGCGTTATCGCGTTGAAACAAGCCGCGCAGGGTCGGCACCGGCAGGGATAAGCGGTCGCCGTTGCTACAGCGCCAGCACCAATTGTTGTCAGCCGGCAGATGATCAAATTCGTGCCCCAATTGCTGCACCACCGCGCCTAGCCGTTCTGCTATTTCCCGCAATCTGGCTGGCGCGTTACGCTGACCGATGATCGCCGGACGTCCAGCGCGGAAAATGCCTGCTTTTTCCAGCGCGATCTCGTCCAACGATTCGCCGAGCCACGCGGTGTGATCGCGTCCAATAGACGTGACGACGGCGACATCGGCATCAATCACATTGACTGCATCAAGCCGTCCGCCGAGTCCAACTTCTAAAATGGTTACATCAGGCGCGGTGGTCGCGGCAAGCACGAGCGCCGCTAACGTGCCAAATTCAAAATAGGTCAGCGGAATGTCGCCGCGAGCGTGGTCAATCTGCGCAAACGCGGCACACAGCGCGGCATCGCTGACCGCTGCGCCATCGCAGCGGATGCGTTCGTTGTAGCGGAGCAAATGCGGTGAGGTGTAACTCAAAGTGCGATAGCCGGCAGCTCTTGCGATGGCTTCGAGCATCGCCACACACGAGCCTTTACCGTTGGTGCCGCCAACGATGATGACCGGGCATGGCAACGGCTGCGGATGTAACCGCGTCCAGACTGCTGCCACTCGCGTCAAACCGAGCGCAATGGCGTTGGGAAACAGCGTGGTTTGCCACTCCAGCCACGCCGCGAGCGTGTCAAAGCGAGGTGCATGTTCACTGTTACATAACTGACCGCTAATCACTGACAACTCCTTAAATCAATTCGCTATTTGTTAAACCGCCACGCAACATCTGTCAATAATGACAGATTCATCAGCATTGACTGCAATCAATTATTTTTCATTTTGCCGTAAGCGCGGATCAAACGCATCACGCACTACGTCAGCAAATAAGTTCGCTGCTAATACTAATACGAACATAAAAATAAATGCCGCTGTTAGCGACCACCAGACCACTGGCTCGCGGGCTAATTCTAAACGGGCGCTGTTAATCATATTGCCCCAACTATTCATGGTCGGATCGACGCCGATGTTGACGTAAGACAATACTGCTTCCGCCAGCACTAAACCGCTGAAATCTAAAACCACCGTAATTAACACGATATGCAGCATATTCGGCAATAAATGGCGGGTGATAATGGTGAAGTGACCGACGCCGAGTGCTTGCGCGGCTTGCACATAATCCACTTCACGCAATTTCAATGCCTCGCCGCGCAATAAACGGCATAATCCTGTCCAACTGGTCACGCCTAAAATCAGGCATAAAAACAGCAGCCGTAAATCTGCTCGTTCCACTGCGCTGGTGAATTCGTTGGCGTGATTGGCGAGATATACCTGCAACAATAAAATCGCTGCCGCAATTAGTAATACGCCGGGAATTGAATTGAGCGTGGTGTAAAGATATTGAATCAAATCATCCACCCAACCACGAAAATATCCCGCCGCAATTCCTAGTAATAGCGCCGCTGGTAACATCACTAAAGTGGTGAGCGTTCCAATCAATAATCCGGTGCGGACGCTTTTCAATGCTTGATAAAACACGTCTTCGCCCACTTTATCGGTGCCAAATAAGTGATAAGCGGCGGCTAATTCGGCGGCGATAAAACCAATGCTCATCAGCACCGCCAGCGTGATCAGCGCGGTGCGCCCCGGTTGCAGGTGCGGACTGCGCCGCAGCGTCAGCCAGTATTGCGCCAGCGGTTCACTGCGTCGCCGCGCTATCAGCCACAAAATGCCGCCCGTCAGCAGCGCCCAGCTCGCCAGCCCTTTGACTGCGCCGCGCAGCGAGCGCCAGAACAAATCGGCGCTGCGTTCGCTGGCTGGCGCGGTGAGATGACGCCCGCCGTGCAGCAAACGCGGGTAATCGCGCCGCAACGTGCCATCTGGCTGCTCGATCACTTCTTTAGTAAATAAATGCGTCGCCAACGGCGCGGAGTAGGTTTTTTCCTGCCGCTCGCGCAAGCCGTGCAGCGCCAGATCAAGCAGGCTGACGACTTCGGGCGCGTACTGCGCGGGTGCTGTGGCAGGCGTGGACGGGAGTTTGAGGCGCAGATGAACGGTGTCGAGAATGCCGAGCAGCGCGTAACTACTCAGCACCAGCAGCGTGATGACGCCCGTTCGCGTGTGCAGCACTTGCCGCCACGGGGCGCGTAAATGCTCGTGCTGCGCTGCGTAAATGCCAAAACCCACGCCCAGCGCCAGCAGGATAAACACCAGCGCATCCGTCCATAACATTACTGGAATCAATGGCATAACCACCTCATTGCAGCCGCACACGCGGATCAACCAGCGTGTAGGACACATCAGTCAACATCAATCCGATGATGTAGAGCACTGCGCCGAGAAAAACCATCGCCCGCACGATGGCGAAATCCTGATTGCTAATCGCATCAATGGTATAGCTGCCAAGTCCGGGAATACCAAAGAAGGATTCCGTCAACAAGCTGCCCATAAACAGCAGCGGCAAAATCACCACCACGCCCGTCACAATCGGGATCAGCGCGTTGCCGAGAATGTGGCGCACCAACACGCGCAGTTCACTCAAACCTTTTGCGCGTGCGGTGCGGACGTAATCTTTGCTGCTTTCTTCTAAAAACAACGTGCGATACCAGCGCGTGCCGGCACCGATGCCGCTCACTACGCCGATTAACACGGGTAACACCAAGAATTTCCACGCATTGATGCCGGTGTCGTAACCGGAAATTGGCGCGAGATGCAGCAATTTGCTGAGTAAAAATTGCCCGCCGATGATGTAAAACAGACCGGAAATCGACAGCAGCGCCACCAACAACACGGTGCTGGCGAGGTCAACATAGGTCGCTCGCAGCAGCACGATCAGCAGCGCGTAGCTGATATTGAGCGCCAGCCCAACCAGCAACACCGGCACTGCAATCGCCAAACTCGGCCACATCCGCTGGGTGATGTCATAACTGATGTCGCGTCCCGCATCCGAGGTGCCGAATTGAAACGCAAACAAACGCACGGATTTCTCAAAAAAAATGGTGTCGGTGAACTGCGCGGTACCGGTGGCGGCGGAATTCAACAACAGCGGGCGATCATAACCGCGCTCCTGTTTCCAACTATCAACTGCTGCCTGCGTGACGCGCTTGTCGCCGAGCTGCATTCGCGCCATGTCATCTGGCGAGTTGACGACAAAAAACAAGATAAAAGTCAATAAATTAACCCCAATTAAAATGGGGAGTGCGTAGAGCGCACGGCGGACGAGATAAGCAATCATGGCAATGGTTTTCCATACCGAAGGAACAAGCTATGGCGACGGCGGTCTTGAAACAACGCACCCGTCATTGTGCGCATCAAAGCGGTGGAATCAACGTGATGGCTCGCAACAAGATGACTGCGCTTGACGCCACCGCATAGGGTCTCTATCATTCGCGGCTCACAACATTCCCTGGTAGCTCAGTCGGTAGAGCGGGTGACTGTTAATCACTAGGTCGGCGGTTCGAGCCCGTCCCAGGGAGCCAGATAAAACAACGGCCTGCAACGATTTCGTTGCAGGCCGTTGGCGTTTGTGGTGGTTCAAAATTTTTCAAACTCGCGGCATTGAATGACGACTACACGATTGCGAGAAAAACACTTAAATACCGAGAGTTGCTTGACCATCTGCATTCAAACGCCAGCCTTCACCAACACGATGTGCAATATCTTCTAAAACACTTAAAATTGTTTGTGATTCTGGTGTCATTCCATTTTTCAACAACGGCATAATCGCTAACACAATTTCATCAAACAGCGCCGTTTTCTTCTCAATTTCCATCCGCCGTAAATAAGAGATCAAGTAGTAACGAACCCGCAATTTCAGATCAACATGCGTTTTGAATTGCTTGTTTTGTTTGATACTGAATAATTCAGTGTCGTTATCATAATCAAACAGATCAAGCAACAGTGGCGTCAAATCAGAATACTCTTTTTTCAGTAAATCTAAAAAGCCCAACTCCAAGCCTTTAATAATCAACTCGTCGTTAATTTGTTCCAGCGTTGCACCCTGATATTTTGCAATCACGCCCTCAATTGTTTGCAGCACGATTTCCCCCGCATCCATGCCTAAGCTGGCTTTCATAATGTATTTGGGTTTGCGCACCTTCCGAAAGTTAATAATCAACTGACCAGATAACACCGTGAACGGATTTTGTCGTTTCTTAAAACTGGTTTGACCATTCTTCTGCGCCACTGCGCCCGCATATTCAAAACCACAGCGTTCGGCAGTTTCAATAATCAAATGCCAAAATTCAGGGTCTTTGTGTGCAAACACAAACGACATCCAACGCTCAAATTTTAATACCCGATACATTTCTTCAATGCTTTTTGCAATTAAAGCATTGTAATCTGCTTTACTTTTCTCATGTTCGCCACCTTCAATGGCTTCTAAACAATAATCTTGCTCGGTCACGGGCAAATCTAACCACGCATTCCACATGACCGACAAATCAAGATAAGGAATCTTTTTTCCATACGGTGGATCAGTGTAAATGTAATCCACACTTTCCTTTTTTAGAAAAGATAAATCCGTTGCAGTCCCTTGAATAACCTGCAACTGATCTATAGTGTCCGCGTTGATTTTAGGCGCTATTTCACGCTTGGCATTAAACACGCCTTTGATTTTGTTTTCAAAAGTTTTTAATACATCTAAATCTTTATGGCTGGGAGCTAATCTATAGCGGTAATAACGCATCACTGCGCTATCGACACTGCCTCGTTTAGAAGGATGACAAGTTAAGTTAATCAGATTTAAGGTGCTTGAAAACGCCAGCAACAGTGATGTTCGGATATTGTTACCCGTTTCTTGTGTAATCAAATGCTTCAACAATCCAAGTTGTGCTAATTGTTTTCTGCTAAATAAATCCTGTACGACGCTGACATCTGAACCCTTTGGCAACTCAAAATCTTTTGGATAAGCATATTGCTTTAATGCGTTATCAATTTCTTCGGTAGTCTTGGGTTCCTGCTGTTGATATGCGGTTTTAACCCGCTCAAAACTGCATTGCAAATCAGCAAGGTCAACCGGAACAGTCAGCGCATTAATTAAAAAAGTAGACATTGGATTCAAATCTAAATGAATCGCTCGTCGTTCTAACATCATCGCTTCAACCGCACTCACGCCGCTGCCGCCAAAAGGGTCTAAAACCAAATCACCAACTTGTGAAAAATTCTTAATGTATTCATTCACCACGTTCCAAGATTGCTTGGTAAAATAGCCATGTACACCAAAATGACGTTTTGTTGCTTGCTTTTTAACCGGTATTTCTTCTAATAACGAACAGTCTAAATAACTAAAAGGTGCAATTTTAACTACTTTTTTTGACGCACCATAGGTTAAAACTTTGCCCGTTTGAAACGAACTCGGTGATAAATAAGCCGATAATTCATCCCAGTAATCAGCAATTGCAATCAACTCAAAATATAAAATTGGTTCTGGTGTATCCTGTCGAAACAAAGAAAATTCCCGTCCGTTACACAACGCAAAGAATTTGCTGCGTATTTCAGGATGAATGCTGTATGAATACACCTGTTCAACATTGTCGCCAGAGTGAATGTTTTGATGCGGTGCTTTGGCATCTAAAACCCAAGCATAGCTGTTTTCGACTTTTAATAAATAATCTGGAATTAACGTCACGGGACGTTTTTTACTGCCAACTGTCAAAAAAGGATGTAATAAATTTTTGCTGCGGACAATTTGCGTTTGCCCATAACCGAGCTGCGTTAAAATGGGTAAAATCAATACTTCTCGCACACTGTCTTCTTTGAAATCAGCAGAATTTAATTCTGCAAAATCGAAATCTTGAAACAGTTTGTTAATCATAAAATCCTTACTGAGTAGTTTGTTTTAATTCGGGATGATTCGTTTAATCAATGGTGTTGAGTTGCCAACAGCGGCAACCCAACCTACGTTAAATCTGTTGTCCGAGTGCCGTTGCAGTTCGTTTTAATCCAAATGAGATTGCGATGAATCGTTAAGTGAATTATCGCAGCGCGTTATGAACCTGCGCGGTGGAGTGGGTTGCAAACGTCATACCGATTTCTAAATCAGCATCGAGCTTGCTCAGAATGATAATCATACGATCCAACGTAAAGCGGTGAAGTTGCGCATTACGAATCTGTGAAAACTCAGTATATGAAACTCCAGTGATTTTTTCAGCATCATGTATTGAAAGCTGACGTACATCGAGAAGAGAAATAATTTTCACAGCGGCAAGTGCTCGCGCTTGCTCTAAACTCGCATTAGCACGCCCAAGGTCACGATAAACATTGCCGCTCCCGTGTATGAGTTCGAGTTCATCGTTCATGTTAAAGCCTCTTTTAATCGTTCGGCGTCAGTCAGCAATCGCTGCCACAGCCGGTCGAGCTGGCATTGCAGCAATACATCCGCCACCAAATCGCTGATCTGTTGTAACGTGTATTCCGCCAGCGGCAATTATTGAGCGATGAATTCACTCCAGAACAATTCTTGCGAAAATTGTCGGCGGAATGTCGTTTGAAACTAGAGTGATGGTCGACAGGTGACTTAAAAATTAAGTGGTGGCTTGTCACGCTGAGTAATGGCGTGACGAGTCACCATTAACATCTTCAATATTACATTCAGTTGGTATCACTCACAATGTGCAATATAGAAATTGCTTTTACGCAACATCGGGGACGAATTGCCCGCAGCCAGCAAGACGCTTTATTAGTAGCGCAGGATATTATGCAATCTGTCAATGCGCCGATAACGCATTGTGTTGTGAGTCAATCCGAAGGGTTATGCGCCGTTGCCGATGGAGTAGCAATTAGCCCAACGCCGCATTTAGCAAGTCGGGCGGTTCTGGAATCGTTGCGTGTTGCCTGCCAAACGCACCCAGAATTATTACAAGATGGTTGGATTGCGCCGCGCCTTATTCGTCGTTTTATTTACGCTGATTTATGCCACAAACTTGCTGGCAATTCGCGCACACACGGCGCAGCGACTACTTTAGCTTTATTGCAATGGCGCGATGCCCGTTTTAGCGTGGTGAATGTCGGTGATTCTCGGGTATACCACGTTAATTCGGAGGGCGTTTGGCAGTGTTTATCGAAAGATCACACCTATCGTCAATCCATGATTGAACGCGGCGAAATTAGCGCAGATCAATCAGTCGGTCAGCTTTATAACGATTTAGAACACATGTTGATTGCCGATGAAGCAGAAGAAGGTTTTGCTGTGCATTGGCAGCAAGGAAATTGGGCTGCGGGAGAAACTTTTATACTATGCACCGATGGCGTCCATGACACTCTCGGCGATGCGCAATTGGCAGCATTTTATGATGTCGCATTGCCGGTGAATGAGCAGGTTAGTCGTTATCGAGATGCTGTTTTAACTGCTGGAGCGCCGGATAATTTTTCGTTGCTTTTATTGCGGAGTTAACAATCTGTGTGTTACATTCATTTGAACATTGAATGCAACCGCATATTAAGATATGCCATAGCGTTAATTTGGGTATTCAAGCCTTCTCATGTCTGTAATTTATACTAAAGGCCGCAGTAATAACTGCATCGCTTACTGAAACTTTGGAGGAGAAAAAATGAAGATACTCGTTTACCGCAGAACTCACAGAGGCGATCCTAACAGCAAGGGTGAATTTGGATGCCATAATTGCATGGGATTAGTACGCAACTGGAATTATGACGCAGTTATCGGCATTGGCGGAAAAAAGCCTGATCGGGGTGAAGAAGAAATAAAAGAAAAAATCACATGGGTGGGAATTTTTCCTACCAAAACAGCATCTCCACATGGCTTTAAAGGTCCATTGGTAACTTTTAAAAAATTTATATTGTGGGATGAAAAAGGTTTGTTAGTTAAGGATTATTATCCTGCCCTTTATGAATACATGTTTGTACGTAATAAAATTCCTCGCACGGCGCTTTTCAACATAGCGGCTCCAAATCCTTGCGCATCAATTTCTGGTGCAGCAGATACTTACGCAGTAATTTCTGACAATACAATTTGTAGCGCACCGTTTGATTTTCCAGAAGATATTTACAAAGAACTTCTGGCTATTTTAGCAATGGCAGAGAAAAAAATCGGGAACAGAATCAGCGCCACGAATGCAACTCAAAATCACACGGCATGTTCTACGTCTTGCAAAAATAAATCCAAGGGTGATGCATGAACATCATTTTTAGCAGAAAGGGTTTTGATGCTAGAGCAGGCGGATTTCCGAGTTTGATATTCCCTGATGGCAGTTTGTTTTCCATTCCGATACCGAGCAGTTCCAATCACTGCTACTACAGTAGTCTTGTGTTCAATTACAAGGGACAACCTATTCAAGAAATTCTGAATCAGGTGACTAACGGTAAGATTAACAACGACGGCAAGAAAAGTGACTGTGATTACACTATGCCCATACAAGGCTGTCACCACGATCCTATGTATATTCCAGCATTAAATCGGTTGGTTCTTGGTCAGGCAGGTGGAGCGGAATCTCATTTGAGAAACAAAGGTGTCAATAAAGATGACATTTTTCTATTTTATGGATGGTTCAAAGAAATTAAGCAAGCCAATGGGTGCTGGTCATACAACGGTCGTGATATTCATTTGATTTGGTCGTCTATGACAGTGGAATCTTGGTTTAATTTGGATACACCTAGCGGCATAAAAAATGCGCTTATGTGTTTTCCTGAAATCAATGTACATCCGCATCTCGCCAGCGGGTGGGATTTTTCTCCTAATGGTATTTATGTATCAGGTCAGCCCCCAGACAAATTGTTGCCTTATTCAACAGATCGCTGTTTAACCGATCTCAGAAAATATGGCGGACGCTCTAAATGGAGATTACCCATTTGCTTTAATCAGCCAGAAGCGTTTAGCCATTTGAAAAATTTCACGCCTGAAGGCGAAGATGTTTTAGTTACTTATCGCGGATTTGGTCAGGAATTCGTTTTGAATTTGGATAAAGTTTCTGACGACTGCAAGGAATATATTTTGGAATATGTGAAAAAATTACTGCAATAATAGAATACCTTATTGTTGCAACAGAATCTGTCAACATATAGCAGCATGTTTATAAACCAATTCTGATGCGGTTTTGATTTTGGTGTACGTTAAATGCACCAAAGTCATTACTTGTTAGGCGCTCATAACTTAGCAAGCAGTTCGGGCAACACCTCATCTGCTGGTCCTAGATATTGCTCTTTGAATGCCGGATTGGGCTGCGCCATAGGTTCAAGATTAACGAGAATAACTATTCGTGAGTACCGTTATTTATTGAAAAGCATGTTTTGTCGCATCTATTAAATTGATTCTGCACGTGCTGATGATATTATTGCAAAGTGGATCGATTTTTTTGTCATGCACAAACCAATCAAGTCGGAAATAATTACTCGGAGGCTCAAATGAGTACCCAAATTATTAACATCGTGTCTGCGGTAGAAATGAGCAATTATCGTATCAATTTAACTTTCGATGACGGTACTCAACAATGCGTTGATTTCAAACCATTTTTAACCAATTCCTTGCATCCTGATATTCGCGCTTATCTCGATCCTCAATGGTTTTCTACTTTTCGTGTTGAATACGGTGAACTGATGTGGGGTGATTATGATCTTTGCTTTCCAATGATGGATTTATACTGCAATCAGATAGAAAAACCAGCAACATTTTAAACGGCGGTGCAGTACCATCATCAATAGGGCTGTACAGATTTTTATCCCTTGATTACAAAAGATTAAGGAGTTATCACCCTATTGATGAAATACTATTATTCCATCAACGCCACCGATTTAACCTGCACCCAAATTTGCTGCCCCAGCGCGATACCGAGCGCCGCCGCCGACCGTTTGGTCACTCGCGCCAGCAACACCGACCCACCAATTTGCACCCGCACCAGTGCCAACCCCGGATGCTCATCATCAGCAATCGCATCGACCTTGCCAGATAACAGATTGAGAATGCTCGTATTTTCCTGATGCTCGGTCGCCAAACTGACATCCCGCGCCAGCACCCGCACCCGCACATGTTGCCCCAGTGCCAGCCCCCGATCACGGCTCCACAAGCTGCCGCCCGCAAAATCCACCCGCGCTAATTGCCACTGCGCATCGCGCTCGGCGACGGTCGCATCAAGCACCACGCCCGCGTCCTCGCCGAGGCGAATCGGCACATCCAGCCGCGCCAGCGTTTCCGTCAACGCCCCACTTGCCTGCACCAGCCCGCCGTCCATGACCACCAGATGATCGGCTAATCGCGCCACTTCATCCGGCGCATGACTAACGTAAAGCACTGGAATATCTAGCAAATCGTGCAGCCGTTCGAGATACGGCAGAATTTCTTGCTTGCGTTTGAGATCAAGCGCCGCGAGCGGTTCATCCATCAACAAAATGCGCGGATTCACCGCCAGCGCCCGCGCAATCCCCACGCGCTGGCGCTCGCCGCCCGACAGCCGCTCCGGTTTGCGGTCGAGCAGATGACCGATGCCGAGCAATTCGACGGCTTGATCCAGACTGCGCCGCTCGGTCGCCGCGATCCGTTTTAATCCGTAACGCAGATTGCCCAACACGCTGAGATGTGGAAATAAACTCGCTTCTTGAAAAACATAACCCAGCGGACGGCGATAAGTTGGCATCCACGTCGTCGCGTCCTGCCAAATATCGCCTTTGAATGATAAAAAACCGCGAGGCGCTCGTTCTAAACCCGCAATGCAGCGCAGCAACGTGGTTTTGCCAGAACCAGAATGACCGAATAGCGCAGTAACGCCGCGTCCGGGTAAATTAAGATCAACATCTAATTGAAAGCCGGGCCAATTGAGTTGAAAACGAGCAGCGATAGTATCCATTGATTTAAGTTTCCTTGCGTCCGCGATGTTGCCAGCCATACAGCGCCAGCAAAACAATAAAAGAAAATGCCACCATCACTGCGGATAAACGATGCGCGTCAGCGTATTCCATTGCTTCAACATGATCGTAAATTTGCACGGAAACGACGCGAGTTAAATCAGGAATATTGCCGCCAATCATTAACACCACGCCGAATTCACCAACAGTGTGCGCAAACGTGAGAATACCGGCAGTTAAAAAACCCGGCGCTGCCAGCGGTAATACGACCGTGAAAAAAGTATCCAATGGTGAAGCCCGCAGTGTTGCAGCGACTTCCAGCGGACGGGTGCCAATCGTTTCAAAAGCGTTTTGCACCGGCTGCACCATAAATGGAAATGAATAAAACACTGAAGCGATGACTAAACCCCAGAAAGTAAACGGCAGCAATCCAATACCGAGCGTTTGAGTGAATTGTCCAATCCAACCGCTCGGCCCCATTGCTAATAACAGATAAAAGCCCAGCACCGACGGCGGTAATACCAGCGGCAATGCAACCACTGCGCTGATTGGGCCTTTCCAGCGCGATGATGTTTGTGCTAACCACCACGCCACTGGCGTTCCTACGACGAATAAAATCGCCGTTACAATTCCAGCTAATCGCAAGGTTAGCCAGATCGCTTGTAAATCGTCGTTACTGAGCCACATCGCGTTATTTCAGGTCATAACCAAAGCTGTGAATAATTGCCTGCGCTGTCTCACCTTTGAGATAAGTCATCAGCGCCGCAACTGCCGGTTTTTCTTTACCCGCATTCAAAATCACTGCATCTTGAAGAATCGGCGGATATAATTGCGCCGGAATTAACCACATCGAACCGTGCGTTAATTTGCTATCTTTCTGCACCTGCGCCAGCGCAATAAAACCAATTTCCGCGTTGCCAGTTTCCACAAATTGATAGGTTTGCGCGATGTTTTCGCCAGTCACGAGTTTGGGTTGCACGGCATCTAATAATCCCTGTTGTTTTAATACCGCCATCGCTGCTGCTCCATAAGGCGCTGCTTTCGGATTCGCAATTGCGACTTTTTGAAAGTCACCCGTTGCTAATACTTTACCTGCTGCGTCCACAAAACCCGCTTTCGCTGACCACAATACCAATTTGCCAAGCGCGTAGGTGAATTGCGAATCAGCAACTGCATTGCCTTCTTTGATTAACTTCGCAGGTGTGGTGGCATCTGCCGCTAATAAAATCTCAAACGGTGCGCCGTTTTGAATTTGCGCATAAAACTTGCCGGTTGCGCCGTAAGCCGCTTTGATCTGATGTCCGGTTTCTTTGGTAAATGCCGCTGCGATTTCTTTCATTGGTGCCGTGAAATTCGCAGCCACTGCGACTTGAATCTCATCGGCGTGCGCGACCACGCTGGCACTGAGCAGCGCCAGCGTTAGTGCGAAATAACGAATTGGGTTCATAAAAATACTCCGGCTGGTGCTCAGGATTTAGTGGCCACAATGATCTGCGACGCTTTAATCAATGCGCAGGCACGAACGCCGGGCGCAAGTCCCAAGCTATTCAAACTGTCGAGCGTAATAGAAGCGGTGATTTCTGGGCCAGCGTCGGACGCGATGATGACGATGGCATTCACTGCGCCGGGTTCGCAGCGCGATACCGTGCCCCAAATTTGATTACGCGCACTGGTTTTAATCGTTGAATCGGTGAGCACGATAACGGACGGCGCTTTAATGAGCGCGTAGGCGGCGCTGCCGGTCGCTAATCCTAAATGGGCGACGCTATGGTTGGTAATCATCGCGGTTAATTCGAGACCGTTGACATCGAGAATAATCTCGGAATTCACTGCGCCTTGGTCAATGGATTTAACGATGCCAAGGAATTGATTGCGGGCACTGGAAAGCATGATGTTGTCCTGTGAAAGTTGCGTTAATTCCGCCACGTTGCGAAACGTCGCATCAGTGGCGCTAGATGTGTCGTTGACTATACAACGATCAACGCCGCCGAGACAGCACAGATTATGCCAATAAAACGTTATGGCGTAAGGCTTGCGGGGCAAAGTAGCGGAGGAGAATGCGGTAGCGTTATCTGCACTAAAACATAGCGCAGCGCGTCAAAATGGGGCGCTGCGGCAGCCGAGGTTGGCGCTAACTGTCCACGCCGATGATGATGCTGGCAGCAGAAAAAACCGCACATGCTTTGCTGCCTTCGCGCAAACCGTATTGTTCCAGTTGCGCCAGCGGTAGCAATCCGCGCAGCGTCACTTCAGAAGGCAGCGCGATCACCACTTCGGCGGTGGTATCGCCACGAGTAAGGCGCTGTATCACGCCGCAAAGTTGATTGATTCCGGCGCTGGCGTGGGGATCGGGCGCGGTCACGATCTGCACTGCGACCGCTTTCAGCAATGCCCAGACTGCTCGCCCCGGTCGCAAGCGCAGCGTTTCTACGCTTTCGTTGGTCACGCCGGCGACGATCCGCGCTCCGCCCGATATTTCCAGCACCACTTCCGCATCAACCGTCCGCAAGGTCACTTCTAACACCTTGGCTAACAATTGGTTACGCGCACTGGTGCGCAGTGCCAAGTGCCGCAGTAGCGTCAACGCGGCGGTTGAATCGCCCAGCCGTGCATTCATGCTTTCCAAAAAATCGGCGTATTCCGCTGCGATGGTGCGATAAGCGGCAATTAAGCGTTCACCCTCCGGCGTCAGCCGCGCTCCACCGCCGCCGCGTCCGCCAGTAGCGGTCGTGACCACCGGCGCGGGTGCGACATTGTTCATGCTGTCCACCGCGTCCCACGCGCATTTGTAGCTGATTTTTAAGGCTTTTGCGGCTTGAGTAATCGAACCGGACACGGCGATCTGTTCTAACAGCGCGATCCGCTCCTCCCCCAGCGGAGCGTTGTCATTGCCGTTGAACCAAAATTGACCGCCGATATTGAGCGAGGTGGACATGGCAATAAAACCTCATAAATCAAACAGTTGATAATGTTCACACTCCAGCCGCCCGCTAAACAGTGCGCGGAGAACTGCGATGGCGTTCCAACGTTCGCAGTGTCAAGGCCAAGATGAGGATAAATAAGATGGCGGCGAGATTTGCCAGCGACAGACCGAAGATGACCAGCTCGCGGTCTTCACAAAAACCGGTCGCTAAAAAGAGCGTTGGCAGCCGTTCGCCAAGCCATTCCACCGTTTGCTCAATCAGGCTCAACTCGCTGCTCACGCAGGACACGGTATCTGGCGGCTGCCATTGCAGCCAGCTTTGATAAGCAGCAACGGCGCTGCCGGTGGCGCTCAAAATGATGATCACGCCGCCGAGCAGGAGTTCGCCGAGGCGCTGCGGCGTGGTGAACACAGCGGCGGTTGCTGCCAGCGCCAACAGCAGAAATAACGTCCGCTGCACGATGCACAGATGACAAGGATCAAGCGCCAACAGCGGGGTCAAAATCAGGCTGGCGAGGGCGACGCTGGCGCTGAGAGTGGCGATTAACGTCCAGCGGTGGCGCGGCGTAAGCGATAGCTTCATGGCGCTGGCGCTCCCAAGGTAAAGCCGGCGGTGACGGGTACGCGCAGATAAAATAAATTGAGCTGATGCGCGGCGAGGTGGGCAATAAACCGCTCGGCGTCCGCTTCACTGATGACAAAACCAACTTCCACTGGCACATCTCCCGCTAATTCAAAAAAATGTTCATCATGCAAACGCCCGTGCCGTCCAAATCCGGCTAAAGCACGAAATGCCGAGCCGCCATGAAAGCCGCTGCGTTGCGCTTCATCCAATAGCCATTCATAGAGCAATTGATGTTGATAACGGCGATTTTCAGCGACATAAAATTTCAAAAAACAGTCTGACATTGTTTACTCCATTGTTTTGTTGAGTCGTTATTTTTTAATCAGATGATAAAAAAGATTGACAACCAGCAAGCAACCTTTTTAGGTTTTTAACTGAAAACTAAAATCACCGCCGTTACGATGACTAATGAGACCGCGCAGATGACAGCATTGCAAGATATTGAAGACACCACCACGCGTCCATGCGGGTTAATTGCCACGCTGTTAGATGCCACGCCCGATCTCGTATTTTTTAAAGACCTCAATGGCGTTTATCTCGGCTGTAATCCAATGTTTGCCAGCTTCGTCGGACGCGAGCGCAGCGATATTCTGGGTAAAACCGATTTTGATTTATTTGATGCCGCAATAGCAACGGAATTTCGCACCTTTGATCAACAAATGTTAGCCGTACTGGAACCGCGCCGAAATGAGGAATGGTGTACGTTTCCCGATGGACGGCGGGCGCTATTTGACACGCTAAAAACGCCCTATTGGAACGCCGACGGCGAGCTTGCCGGTCTGCTCGGCATCAGCCGCGATATTACCGACCGTTGGCGGGTAGAAATGCAATTGCGCGACAACGAAGCCAATTTTCGTGCATTTTTCGAGAGCATGGATGATCTGGTTTTCGTCGCAACTCCAACTGGCAGCATTCGTTATGTCAATCAAGCTGTCACTCGCAAACTCGGATATAGCACCGAAGAATTGCTGGGCACTTCGCTACTGGCTTTACATCCCGTCGAGCGCCGTCGTGAGGCGCAGCGCAATCTGGGTCAATTATTGACTGGGCGACGTGACAGTTGTCCGCTGCCGTTGATGGCGAAAAATGGGCAATTGCTGGCGATGGATAATCGCGCTTGGCGTGGGCAATGGAGTGGTGACGCCTGTATTTTTGGAATTAGCAAAGATTTAACGTTGGAGCAGGAAACGCAGCAGGCGTTAATGCGCGAGCAGCAACGTCTTGCCGGCATTATTTTAGGCACGCACGTTGGTACTTGGGAATGGAATGTGCGCACCGGCGAAGTGATTTTGAATGAATTGTGGGCGGAATTAATTGGCTACACGCTTGCTGATCTTGAACCGATTAGCATCAATAGTTGGGAGCGATTTACGCATCCTGATGATTTGCGCATGAGCCGTGAGCAATTAGCGCAGCATTTTCGTGGTGAGCGCGTTGATTATGAATGTGAAGTGCGAATGCGCCACCGCAACGGGCATTGGATGTGGATTTTAGATCGCGGGCGCGTGATTGATTGGACGCCCGCTGGTGAACCAGTTTGGATGCTCGGCACGCATCAAGATATTACCGAACGTAAACACGCAGAATTATTGCTGCGCGATAAAAGTGAGGAATTAGATCGTTATTTTTCTTCCAGTTTAGATTTACTCTGCATCGCTAACACCAACGGGCAATTTATGCGCTTAAATCCTGAATGGGAGCGCGTGTTGGGTTATTCAATTGTTGAATTAGTTGGGCTGTATTTTCTTGAATTGGTACATCCCGACGATCACGAGCGCACGGCGGAAGTGCTCGCTATTTTAGCGGCGCAGAATGAAGTCTTTTCCTTTGAAAATCGTTATCGCTGCAAAGATGGTTCTTATCGCTGGATTGAATGGCGAGCGAAACCATTTGGCGAGCGCATTTATGCAGTGGCGCGAGATGTGACTGATCGCCGTCTTGCTAAAGAAGCCTTATTAGAATCCAATTTAGAATTACAAGCAGCGCAAGAACGGGCACACGCGCTGGCGTTGCAAGCGCAGGCTGCAAATGCTGCTAAAAGTGAATTTCTCGCCAACATGAGCCACGAAATTCGCACGCCGATGAATGGCGTGATTGGAATGACGGGTTTGCTGCTTGATACGGAATTGACGCCAGAACAACATCGTTATGCGGAAACAATTCGCGCCAGCGGTGAAGCGTTGTTGACGTTAATTAACGATATTCTCGATTTTTCTAAAATTGAAGCCGGTAAACTTGATTTAGAAGTGTTGGAATTTGATTTAATTGCGCTGTTGGATGAGTTCGCAGCGAGTTTGGTGCCGCGAGCGCATGAAAAAGGTTTGGAATTGCTGTGCGCGGCCGCGCCCGCAGTGCCAACGCAATTGCGCGGTGATCCGGGACGATTGCGGCAAATTCTCACCAATTTGACGGGAAATGCGATCAAGTTCACGGCCAGCGGTGAGGTGGCGGTGGCGGTGACGGTGGTGGCGGAAACGGCGGAATCGGTGCAATTGCGCTTTGCGGTGCGCGATACTGGAATTGGGATTCCAGCGGATAAAATCAGTTTGTTATTCAATAAGTTTAGTCAGGTCGATGCGTCGGTGACGCGCAATTACGGCGGCACCGGGCTGGGGCTGGCGATCTCGCGCCAGTTGTCGGAATTGATGGGCGGCACGGTCGGCGTCGAGAGTACGGCGGGGCGGGGTTCGACGTTTTGGTTTACGGCGCAGTTGGCTAAACAACAGCCGGCGCGGGTGCCGCGAGCGCCAGCCGCAGATTTGGCGGGAGTGCGGGTGTTGCTTGCAGATGACAACGCTACCAGCCGCGAGTGGTTGACGCAGCAGTTGTCAGCGTGGGAGCTGCGCCCGGTGGCGGTGGCGAGCGGGGCGGAGGCGTTGGAGATGCTGGCGCTGGCGCTCGCAGCCGATGATCCGTTTCAGTTGGCGCTGGTGGACGCACAGATGCCGCTGATGAGCGGTGAGCAGTTGGGGCGAGCGGTGCGAGCGGAGGCGCGGTTTCAGGCGACGCAGTTGGCGATTTTGCCGACGTTGCCGCGTCCGGGTGAGTTGCAACGCTTTGAAGCAATTGGGTTTGCTGGGTTTTTACCGAAGCCGGTGCGCCAGCAGGAGTTGTGGGAATTGTTGGTGACGTTGTTGCGACCGTCAGCGGTGGCGGCAACTGCGGGCAAGTGGCGGCGACCAGCGGCGAGTGCGGCGACGACGACGGATCGGTTTGCGCATAGTTCGGCGCGGATTTTGGTGGCGGAAGACAATCCGGTAAATCAGCAGTTGGCGCTGGGGATTTTGAAGAAGTTTGGGCTGAAAGCGGACGCGGTGGCGAATGGGGCGGAGGCGGTCACGGCGCTGGCGACGATTCCGTATGACTTGGTGCTGATGGATGTGCAGATGCCGGTGTTGGATGGGTTGGCGGCGGCGCGACAAATTCGTGATCCGGCGACGCCAATTCACAATCACGCGGTGCCGATTATCGCCATGACTGCCAACGCGATGCAGGGTGATCGGGAGCAGTGTTTGGCGGCAGGGATGAATGACTATGTATCAAAGCCGGTGCGACCGCAGGCGTTGGCGGAAGCGCTGGCGCACTGGCTGCCGCCCAATTGAAGTCAGCGCGGCGCGGTGACGAATTTTGGTAGTCCTGAAGCGAGAAACCACGCGCTGCGGGTGCCGTCCCAGCGCCAGCGTTGTTGATCGACGAGCTGTTTAACTACTTGTTGTTCTTCGTAAAGATAGTCGATTAACACCGTTTGCACGGCAGTGGTGGCATCGTGGAGCCGCAATGGTTGCACGACGTCATAACCGGTTAAACGCAATCCTTGAAATCGCGTTGTTGAACTTTGATCGGGATGGGTGCCGGGCTGTAAAAAACTGGCTGCCATATCGTAATAACCCCACCGTAATGCTGATTGATATTCGTTGGTACGCGCTTGTAAATGATTGGCGCGTTTATCTTGTTCAATGCTGCCGCATCCTGCCAATAATGTTGTCGTCAGTAAAATGCTGATATAAATTGTGAAATTTTTGAACATGGGTGGCGCTCCGAAAAATAGTTGTCAGTTAAAAAACTGCATGGTTAGTGCTCACTGCAAAAAGTAAGCAATCGTTTATGTGTTTAATCGTCACTTTCGCATCACAATAAAGCATACGACATTAAAAAATGGACATGTTTTTTAAGCCTTGATAACCCACTCAGTTTATTTTTAACTGACAACTGCCAACTAAAACCCTGACAACTAAACCATGACTGAAAATATAGAACCGCGCTGCGAACTAACCCTCGGCGATCTTCACATCACTTTGCTCGGCACCGCGCATGTTTCGCGCCTCAGCGCCGCGCAGGTGCAGCGAGAAATTCAGGATGGCGCGTATGACGCGGTGGCGGTGGAACTGTGCCGCAGCCGCTTTCAGGCGTTGATTGATCCGCGAGGGCTGGCGCAGATGGATTTGTTTTCGGTGATCCGTCAAAACCGAGTGGCGATGGTGGTCGCTAATCTGGCGTTGTCGGCTTATCAACAGCGCCTCGCCGATCAATTTGGGATTGAATCGGGAGCCGAGCAGCGGATGGCGGTGCGGTTGGCGAAGGAGCGCGGCTTGCCGACGCTGCTGATTGACCGCGAAATCGGGATCACGTTGAAACGATTGGCCGCTAACTTGAGTTGGTGGCGGCGCTACACGCTGTTTAGTGGGCTGGTGGCGGCGTTGGTGACGACCAATGACATCACTGAGGAGGCGGTGGAGCAGTTGAAAGCGGTCGATGTGTTGGAGATGACTTTTGCCGAATTCGCCAACAATCGGCTCGATTTGTACGAGCCGTTGATTGTGGAACGCGATCATTACATGGCGGCGAAGCTGCGGCGCGAGGCGACGCGGTTGGGGGTGAAACGGGTGCTGGTGGTGATTGGCGTTGGTCATCTGCACGGGATGACGACGGCGCTGGCGCAGGACACCTTGCCGCCGGAGGCGACGCTGGCGCGATTGGAACAATTGCCCGCGCCGAGTCGCTGGCCGGCGCTGTTGGCGTGGACGCTGCTGGCGCTGATCGTGGGCGGATTTGCGTGGGGGTTTGCCATCAGTCCGCAACTGGGTTGGGAGCTGATGAGTACTTGGATTTGGTTGACTGGCGGTTTGGCGGCAGTCGGCGCAGCAGCCGGGCTGGCGCATCCGCTGACGATTGCGAGCGCCTTCATCGCCGCCCCGCTGACGACGCTGCATCCGTTAATTGGCGTGGGGATGATCACGAGCGCGGTGGAACTGCATTTGCGTCCGCCGACGGTGGGCGATTTTGGGCGGCTGCGCAGTGAAGTGGCGCACTGGCGCGGCTGGTGGCGCAATCGCGTTGCTCGCGTGCTGATGATCTTTTTATTCAGCAACTTAGGCGCAGCGCTTGGCACTTATAGCGCCGGGGCGCAGATTGTGAATAAGCT
>DYNM01000030.1 GCA_020721065.1 Thiocystis violascens
TTTTATTTATCAGCACCATTGTATGGCTTGTTCGCAACTGCGTAACTCCTACTTATGTTAATAAAATGTTTCATCGCCTCTAATTCGGCTCAACCGGCTAAATTATATTAAAGACCAATGATGGTTTTTATGTAAAGTTTCATCGCCTCTAATTCGGCTCAACCGGCTAAATTATTTCGAAGTCTGCAATGAACAGCAAAAACGTGTTTCATCGCCTCTAATTCGGCTCAACCGGCTAAATTATTTCGAAGTCTGCAATGAACAGCAAAAACGTGTTTCATCGCCTCTAATTCGGCTCAACCGGCTAAATATTCTTTCACGGCCTACCAACCTCATTTTTGGTTTCATCGCCTCTAATTCGGCTCAACCGGCTAAATGATGATTAAAGAACTTTATAAAAATCATTTGGGTTTCATCGCCTCTAATTCGGCTCAACCGGCTAAATGAGAAAATACGCGGTTTCGATGATGTTGAACTCGTTTCATCGCCTCTAATTCGGCTCAACCGGCTAAATAAAATATAAGAGAAAACAACTCTATAAAAATTAGTTTCATCGCCTCTAATTCGGCTCAACCGGCTAAATTTCACAGGATGTGCTCCAACACCTCCGTGAAAGTTTCATCGCCTCTAATTCGGCTCAACCGGCTAAATGTTGTGGGATGACTTCCCGCGACTTTGTGTTGTTTCATCGCCTCTAATTCGGCTCAACCGGCTAAAGCAGGAGAGTATCGCTTTGATCCTGTACGCATTGTTTCATCGCCTCTAATTCGGCTCAACCGGCTAAACTTATAGAGTTCTATAAGCTAATCTCCTCTAAGTTTCATCGCCTCTAATTCGGCTCAACCGGCTAAACTTACTCCTAATGATGGGATGGGATCCGTCGGTTTCATCGCCTCTAATTCGGCTCAACCGGCTAAAAACGGGGGACCACGATTAAAGACCACCTCCTCAGTTTCATCGCCTCTAATTCGGCTCAACCGGCTAAATACGCCGTTAGACGTAGCTGCCAGTGTTTTATGTTTCATCGCCTCTAATTCGGCTCAACCGGCTAAATTTGTTAGACATATCTTGGAGTGCGCTCGAGGTTTCATCGCCTCTAATTCGGCTCAACCGGCTAAAGTTGGAGTACCTTGACAGCGATTTAGCTTCAGGGTTTCATCGCCTCTAATTCGGCTCAACCGGCTAAATTGGGCCGATTGAAAAAAGAACGTTTAGCCGAGTTTCATCGCCTCTAATTCGGCTCAACCGGCTAAACACATTGAGTGGTATTGCCACTCAAGTATTACGTTTCATCGCCTCTAATTCGGCTCAACCGGCTAAAACTATGCACTAAGAAAGAGAATAGATGGGTGTTTCATCGCCTCTAATTCGGCTCAACCGGCTAAAAGCGATTAAGTCCTTACTTCACCTACTCTTAGTTTCATCGCCTCTAATTCGGCTCAACCGGCTAAAGCGAGGCCGATACTATACTTAGACTCTATAAGGTTTCATCGCCTCTAATTCGGCTCAACCGGCTAAAGCAGTACCGGTATCTCGTCACCGCCGTAGTTGTTTCATCGCCTCTAATTCGGCTCAACCGGCTAAATCCTGCCACAGACCGTGATAGAGAGACACTATTGTTTCATCGCCTCTAATTCGGCTCAACCGGCTAAAACCGGAGAGTCTGTTTGGTATACTGAATGAGGTTTCATCGCCTCTAATTCGGCTCAACCGGCTAAAAATGAGACGCGGGAACTGGCCTTAGTCCTACGTTTCATCGCCTCTAATTCGGCTCAACCGGCTAAAATTATAGACGATCTAAAGGCTGTGAGTCCTGCGTTTCATCGCCTCTAATTCGGCTCAACCGGCTAAAATGTAGTACCGGAGTTAGTAAAGCTTTCTCGTGTTTCATCGCCTCTAATTCGGCTCAACCGGCTAAACACAGGCAATTGTATCGGCCATGCGGGTAGAGTTTCATCGCCTCTAATTCGGCTCAACCGGCTAAAATGTAGTACCGGAGTTAGTAAAGCTTTCTCGTGTTTCATCGCCTCTAATTCGGCTCAACCGGCTAAACACAGGCAATTGTATCGGCCATGCGGGTAGAGTTTCATCGCCTCTAATTCGGCTCAACCGGCTAAAATTAATAAGCTTAATTCTATAATGATAGGGCGGTTTCATCGCCTCTAATTCGGCTCAACCGGCTAAAGAGGAAAAACTTGGGGAAGTTCCAGCTTCACTGTTTCATCGCCTCTAATTCGGCTCAACCGGCTAAAGATAGGGTTCGGGTTCAACGACTAGAGCGTAAGTTTCATCGCCTCTAATTCGGCTCAACCGGCTAAACTGTTGGTACGCGATGCTAGATCGCTGTACCAGTTTCATCGCCTCTAATTCGGCTCAACCGGCTAAACTGATACGATTGGCTTAGACATTCCTTTTGGGTTTCATCGCCTCTAATTCGGCTCAACCGGCTAAAAGCTGGAGCAAAAAATGGCAGAGATTAAACTAGGTTTCATCGCCTCTAATTCGGCTCAACCGGCTAAACCACCTTTAGAAATAAAGGTGGTGTATTTCGCGTTTCATCGCCTCTAATTCGGCTCAACCGGCTAAATCAATTCCGACTGCAACGCTCAGTTACTGCCAAGCCCTCAGCGGAAACT
This sequence comes from Thiocystis violascens, assembly GCA_020721065.1. Classification (GTDB taxonomy): domain Bacteria; phylum Pseudomonadota; class Gammaproteobacteria; order Chromatiales; family Chromatiaceae; genus Chromatium; species Chromatium violascens_A. Next base: position 2,637 of record DYNM01000030.1, read on the forward strand.
GAGCAACAATCTACGCCAAAAACCACACAAATCCAGACGGTTATTTCTATGGCACCACGCCCTTTGATTGGTTTTGCCTTAATGACAGCAACATCGCTACTACCAAACGCCAGCATCGCTCACGCCTCGTTTTAAGATAAAAATACAAAAAGCACTTGATTACAAATAACTTTCAACCTACCACCGCACATGCCACCCCATTCCAGACTAAAACAATCAGCTATTACTCAAACTCCACCAGATCACGACATCATTTTACAACAAAAATGAACGAAAAACCAAACACTTAACGCCAAAAACCGCCTCCTTTTTCGCCCTTCAGATGAAAAATTCACCGCTCGCTGCGTTATTCAAAAAAACACCAGCGAGAGCTTCCACCGATGACTGACTGGATCAAACAAATCGCCAGCGCCGCCGTCCTCAATCAGGCGTGGAACGCCGTCCGCAAAGACAAATCACGCTGGACACGCGATCTCACCATGCAAGACATCGAACCCAACCTCCCGCTCCACATCGGACGCCTCGCCGAAGAACTGCTCAACGGCCAATATCGGCCCCAGCGCGTCCGCTGTTTTGAAGTTCCCAAAGCCAGCGGCAGCACCCGCACCATCTGTGCGCCAGCAGTGCGCGACAAACTCGTACAACGCGCCTTTCTCACCGTGTTAGAACCACTCGGCGAGCACATCTTCCACCCCAACAGCTTCGGCTATCGCCCGATGTGTACCGTTGACATGGCACTGGCTCGCCTCCGCGAATGGATACGTCAGGGTTATCACTGGCTCGGCGACGCCGACATCAGCGCCTGCTTCGACGCAATTCCGCAACAACCTGTTTTAGAACAACTCATGGCGCTCTGCGGCGACGCCCGCGTCATCACCATCGTAGACCGCTGGTTTAACGCCATCCCGCCCGCCTTTCGTCCCGGCGGACAAGGACTCGGACTGCCACAAGGCATGGTGCTCTCACCATTTCTCTGCAATCTCTACCTTCACGACATGGACATGGACCTCGAAGAACAGCAGATTCCATTTGTCCGATATGCCGACGACTTCATCGTCCTCGGCACCAGCGAAGCCGCCGCCCAAAGCGCCCTTGACTGCGCCGCCGCCAGCTTGCAGCGCCTGCACTTACAGCTCAATCCCGACAAAACCCAGATCATCCGCACCGCCAAAAGCCACAGCTTTCTCGGCAAAAAACTTCCCAACGTTCGCCAACAGAGGATTGCCGGATGAGCTTTCTCGACCGCGCCTCCAGCTTTCGCCGTTCAGGTTTTGAGCACGCCCCCTTCGTGTTCAGCTACGACATCAGCTCCCCCAAACTCGCACGCGGCGTCCGCCGCTGCCTCCAACGCTGGCGCATGGACGGGCAACTGTCCGTCCACGAAGTCATCCTCACCCCGCTGGCAGCCGAAATTTTGAGCGTTGAATTGATTGAATTAGTCGATCCCGCCACCGACAGCCTCATCGTCTTTCGTCTCTCTCGGCGCGGCGACGGCCCGATTTACAACCTCTCCACCCAAGCCACCACCCCACCGTTCGCCCACCGTATGGCCACCTTGCCGCCACATCTGCACGATGGCTGGTACATCGTCGCCTACGACATCACCGACAAAGACCGCCTGCGCCAAATTCACCGCATTGCCAAACAACACGGCGTTTTTTTGCAACGCTCCGTTTATCTCTTTCACGGCAAAGGCAGCGAACTCGTCGCCACCCTGCGCAGCGCCGCCCAATTCCTGCTCAATGAAGACGACATGCGGCTTTACGCCCTTTCTGGCGCTGATGACCTCTGGTTTTTATGCGGCACCGTCCCACCGCTGACCGGACTGTTTACCCGCGCCAGCATCAGCACCATTCAACCCACCCGCCGAGGCGCACATGGATAAAGCCACTCTCATCGCCGAAGAAGCCGGAGCGCGTCTCTCCTTCAAACGCGACGTTCTCGTCATGGAACAACCCAGCGGCGCTTGTCACCGCATCGGCCTCAAAGCCATCAAACAACTGCTCATCAAAAGCGACATCTACCTCTCCAGCACCCTGCTGGATGCCTGCCTCGCTGCCGGCGTCAGCGTCGTCATCTTGCCGGGACGCCCCCGCGAACCAGCGCGGCATCTCTTCCCCGAAACCAACGGCGCATTACGCCTCCGCCTCGCCCAATACGCCGCCTATCTCGACCCGCAGCAACGGCTAGAAATTGCGCAACACTTCATCATCGGCAAAATCACCGCCCAAGCCGACTGCCTGCGCCGCCACGGCATTGATCTGCCTTCCGAGCGTTTCATCCGCCACGTCCGCGCCAGCACCGACATTGCCTCCCTCATGGGCATCGAAGGCGCATCAACCGCCCGCTATTTCCACCGCTGGGCAGTCTCACTTCATCCCGAATGGGAATTCACCGGCCGCAACCGCCGCCCCCGCGTGATCCGATTAACGCTTTATTATCATTAAGTTACACCATCGCCAGCCACGCCGTTGGCCGCCTCGCCGCCCAAGCCGGTTTCGAGACCGCACTCGGTTTTCTCCACTCGCCCAGCGCCGGACGCGCCAGCCTCGCCCTTGATGTAGTTGAGCCACTGCGCCCTTGGATTGACGACTGGGTGCTGACGTTTTGCAACGACAGCGGCATCACCCCCGACAACTTCATCACCGATCCCAAAACTGGCTGCCGCCTCACCAAACCCGCCTTTGGGCAATTTTTCCAGCGTTGGTACACCTCGGCAGAACACGAACTTGAGCATCAAGCGCGGTCGCAATTGGAACTCTTGCGCATCCAGCTCGGCTGCGAACCCAACTGGTCACTGCCACCCGCCGACGCCGCCTAATTCGCCTTCAAAATTCTCAGCGCGACTGCGTTATAAAAACATGACAGCGCAGCGCAGCAAACATTAAAAACTTTCCGATGCAGCGCGTTAAGTGAGTATTGCTGAATCACCGCCCAAAATGATCACGCCGACATTAAAAATTGCTTGGCGCAGCGCGTTAATAGCGTATTGGAGCGCCACCGATCACGGATGACCAAACTTTATTTGCACAAGCAAGCAACAATCAGGCAAAACCAATAACTGACATTCCGCCTTTCAAACAACTGCAAAATCGCCTTAAAAATTATTGAATCGCACGCGTTAAGACAGTATTGGAACTGCACCCGCTCAAGGACGAGCATCCTCACTCAATCATCATCTTTGGAGTATTTTTATGGAACTTTTTATTGCTTTTATTTCAGTTGTTTTCTCAATTGCACTCAAATTTGTCTTAAAAGCAGTCTTCTTACAATCATCGGAAGCAGTATCAGAACAACCAGCAGACGAATCAACATTTGACGAAATCTTAGATTTTCTTTGATCAACCCAAATCATTCACAGCACGAGGCAATCATCATGGCTAACATTCCACATCCCAGTCAGTTTCAACAACAGAATAAAAATCGCCACCAGCCTCGCGTGAATCAACCACATATCCCTCAACCCGCCGCTGCCGATGAAAACGCAGCTTCTGGAATTTTGTTTATTGCCGCGATTGTCGTACTGTTTTTTGGACAATTTTTACTCGCTCTGATTTTATTTGCTCTTGGCTTTGTAGTTTTTCAAGAATCTGAAGATAAATAGCCACGCCACCGCCTCACCACTATCACTCAATCCGCATCACTTTTGGAGCACACTCATGGAAAAATTAGTTATTTTTAACGATTACGCCAACATCGCCGCCGCGTATCAACAACAAAATCGCCGTCTGGATCACGATGAACTGTTTAATTATCTCAGCGAAGGACGCTTTTTAGTTGAAGCACACGCTTTTGTGCCGATTGATCCGCGCAATCCGCACGCCCGCGATCAACTGATTGATGAGATGTGGAATCAAGGCTACATGGTTCACAGCAAAATCGGCGTCATTGCTGGCGATACCTATCGTTGCAATCTTGACGTAGAAATCACGCTTGAAATGATGCACGCCGCCGAAACCATTAAACCCGACATCATCGTCTTAATTTCTGGCGACAAAGATTTTATTCCCGTCGTTTTAGAATTACGGCGGCGCGGCATTCGCGTTGAAATCGCCGCGTTTCCCGGCATTAACGCAGCGCGTGAATTGATGTTAAAAGGCTCCGGTTTTATTGATCTCCACACTTATCAACAGGAATGCGAAACCCCAACTGCCGCAGCGCCGCGTCGCCGTCCTCTTGAACCCGCAGCGGTCACAGCCGACGCAGATGATGACGACGACTTTGATGATGATGTGAATGACGATATGGAAGCGTGGGATCGGCTCTAAATCAAAAAACCGCGCTTGTGTTTTCAACAAGCGCGGTCGCCACCACCCGCAAACCAGCGTTAAAAATTGACAGTCAGCTTGCGTTATTCATTCAACAACAGTTTATTTTTATTTCATCGCAATAGGAGCATGGGCATGGCAATTATCAACGGCAGACGGCTTGATCCCAATAGCGTGCGCAACGGCATGAAAGGCAGCGATCTGATTCGCCACGCCAATCCCGGTGCCAATCGCCGTCCTATTCTCGAATGCGGTGGTCAGGTTGCGCAAATTGATCCCCAGCGCAATTACAGCCAATATGAATTGGTGGATAAACACGGACGCGGTGCCAAGGTCACAACCATGCCAGATCGTTCTAAAGGATATGGTTTTGGCGCTAATCGTGATAAACAATCCAAACAAATCATCACCGAGCAGGTCGTTGAATTAGCCGAGCATGTGTTTCGCAGCGGCGTCGAATTCGATGAAGATCATGCGCATTGGATGGTGGTGCCCAAGTTTATTCTGCCGCCGCGCTGGCATTCTATCGCCCGCTCCACGCCATTAATGGTCGCGTTTCCAAATGAATATCCGGCATTGCCGCCAATTGGATTTTATATGATGGCGGAGATTCCCATTTCACCTGATGGGCATTTTTTTCAAGGCGTCGCGCACAAGGCTTGGGCAGAACCCATCGCGCACGGTTGGAAATGGTATTGCACTTATATTCACGAAGGCGCTTGGCAGCCCAGCCGTAATTGGCGCGATGGCGATAATTTATTCACCTATTTCCATCTCATTAAAGAAGTGTTAGGAAATTAACCATGACCATCCGCATTCGTTTCCCGCAAGGTGAATTCGCCGCTCTGCACACGCGCCTTCTCAGCGATCCCACGCAGGAAGCGTTTGCGCTGCTCTTTGGACAGCGCCATCAGCTCGGCGACCAAACCATCATCAAAATCGTTGCCGCTGCGTATCCGACCGCTGACGACTACCGCAGCCAAGGTCTCGCACATCTGCGCCTCAAACGCGAGTACGTTTATGACCGCTTAATTGAGCTGCAACACCGCAGCGACGTTGACACCATCATCGACGTTCACACCCATCCGTTTTCGCCGCACGGGGTCGCCTTTTCTGGCGTCGATGACCGCGACGAAATCGCCTTTCATCAATGGCTGACTGAGACGCTTGATGACGTGCATTACGCCAGCATCGTCCTCTCGCAATCCGACTATGCCGCTCGCCTGTGGATGCTGGATCAATATCAACAGTCATATCCGCAGCCCGCGTGGGTTAAAACCCAAACCGTGCCCGAATGCTGGGCGCGGAGCGATGACAGCGATCTCAGCGCCGCGCAACAGGCCGCGCTTGATCCGCATGACGGCTTTCTCGCCCGCAGCGTGCTGGCGCTGGGACTCGACCACCTGCGCCGCATCATGCACAACCAGCGCATCGCGCTCATTGGCGTTGGCGGACTTGGCTCGGTGATTGCCGAGAACCTGATTCACAGCGGCTTTCAACATCTGCAATTGATCGACCACGACTGCGTCGAAATCACCAATCTCAATCGCATCGTCGGCGCGTATGCCAGCGATGCTGCCGCGCAGCGCCTCAAAGTGGACGCGGTGCGCGATCACTTGCTGCGCATCAATCCCGCCGCCCAAATCGACACGCTGCCGCTGCGACTGGAAGACCCCGCCGTGCTGCCGCTGCTGGCGCAGGCCGACTGGTTCATCGTCACCACCGACAACCACGCCAGCCGCTTCAAAGCACAACAACTCGCGCTGCGGCTCGGCATTCCGCTGCTCGCGGCTGGCAGCAATATCAGCGTCAATGACGGCCAGATCACCGATCTCAGCGGCGAGGTCATCATCGCCCGCAACGGCGACCGCCTCTGCCTGAACTGTTTGCAGCGGGTCGCGCCGACCCAGATTGCGGCGGAAACGGTTGAGGGTCTGGGTGCCGAGCTGGCGCAGCGTGGTTATGTCAGCGGGCGCGAAGTGAAGGAACCCGCAGTGAAAACCCTCAACGCGATGTTGGGTGCGCTCGCGGTGGACGCGCTGATGAATCAATACACCGAGCGCCAGCCGACGATTCCCGTGCTGGTTTATGAAAACAACGATCAGCCCTGCCTGTATCCCGACACCGTCAGCGTGAATGAGCGCCAGCGCGATTGTTTTCACTGCGCTTAAACTGCCCGCCTTTCGCACCTACGCCTGACATTTACCAACGGGCAGGTGATTGAATGTGATTTACGCGAATTGATCGGTCAGCATATCACTGAGAACGAAGTGCCCACTGCGCGTGTTGATTTAGCGTGGGGCTGTTTGGAATTCTTAAATGGTCTGGTAGATATTGCACCAGAGACATTGGCGCGTTATGTCGGAGTATTGCAGGCAAAGGATGCGGCTTGATCGCATTTGAAATCTATTGGTCACAGGAACGTATCACTGTTTAATCGACGGGAATGGCGTTTTTATCTTGACAAAGATATTCCCGCGTGACTGAAACCATGAATTGTTTATATCAGCGGTAACGAGCGGTCATGCGTCTTGGATCAACGCAGTCTTTGCTAACCGCACGAGGCACGACATCACGCTCAATGTCAGCACTCGGCCAGCTTCAAGTCGTAACTGGTTTGCAAGTTGCATCGCCGCCGAAATAACGGGCAAGGCGGTATCCGGCGTTACGGCGCGTCGTTCCTTGACGATCTCATGTAAGCGGCACGCAGCGCCTGTGCCAGCGCGTTCACACTCATGCCCAGCGGCGTCAAAAAGTCTTCGCGCAGAATCTCGCCGGGATGCACCGGGCGCAGACCATTCGTGGGTGTGTCTGCTGCTCCCAAAAATGTGCGCAAAAGTGTGTACATTTTTGGGAGCAGCAGATGCTGATTGCTGCGTTGGATCAGGGCGGCATTGGTGCAAAACCCGCACCGGTTATGGTTTGTTTGATTTACAGCCAAAAGTTCCCGCTGGTGCAATCTGCGCTTGGGTTGGAGAGACAATCGCTCGTTTGGCGAAACAGAACAATGCACAAGCTGATGACACCTTGCGCGGCAAAGGATTGGCGGCAGAATGGGCGGCGTTGACTGATCCGGTGCTCAAGGCAGCAGCGTTGGAAGATATTCGTTCACGCTGGCAAGCGAAAGGTTGGTGGGATAATCCACCCGGAAAATCCGCCAAACAAGCAAAGGTCTTTTACTTGGGTTGACCTTTCAACAAAATGCTTGCCAGTTGTGTTGAAATCGGTAAGTGTCAAGACCTGAGTGATTACCAGCATCCGCACAGGCATTTAGTATGAAATGGTCGTTTAACATCCTCGCCAATACTGCCAAGGTGCAGATTGCTGACACCACCGACTTCGATCTCCTTCCTAAATTGGTTGCGTTGGAGTTGTCGTTAGGTCAGCAGCAAGTTCGTACTATCACACTGGAGTTTGATTCCGACACTCCAATTCCGGTTAATCGCTTGGTGCGGTTGGATTATCAACCACTGACAACGCGCACTTATATCAAAACCATTCCCACTAGACGCGCAGTGCGGTTTTCTATCACGGAGAAATGCAACTACCGTTGTTTCTTCTGCCATGAAGAAGGGTTAGAAATGGGTTTGACAAGGCGGGATGCAGAAGAAACAACGGTTTTCAGAGTCTTCGATCAACTCAAGGCATTAGGCTATAACGATTTCACCTTTACCGGCGGTGAACCTTTATTAAAACCACGCCAAATTCTCCGCTATCTCGATTATATGCAGCAGATCGAATATCTGCCGGACATTAAATTTGTTAGCAATGGTCGCGCATTAAATCAGACACTCATTGAACGTTTAAAAAGCTATCTCGGCGAGATTCGATTTAATATCTCGATGCACAGCCTAGATGCAGACCGTTACCATCAGATTGTGCATCATTTCGCTGAACGGGTATCCAGCACAACGGATGATCTCGCTCGAGTCAACGCGAATCTCATCTGGTTACGCGAAGCGAATATCCCGTTCAAACTCAACTTTGTGTTACTTAAAGGCATCAATACCGACCTCCAAGATATTGAACAGATATTTGATGCAGCTTTGGCGATGGGTGCATATCGAATCAAATTTCTTGAACTATTGATTACTCAGAAACTCAAGCATCTATATCCTTACTATTATCGTTTGCAAGCATTGGAAGATCAGCTCGGCGACCAGTTGACGTTTCTGAAAACTGGTCAGCGTCGCAAGCTCTATCAATACCGCGATACACCGTTGCAGGTTGAACTTCAGAGCTGTACATGCAGTTGTGGCTGCAATGTATGCGCTCTCAACCGCGACGTTAATTTCACCGCCGAATTGCGCTATTTTCCCTGTTTTCTTCATCCCGAAGAAGGCACTGATCTGAAAATTTCTAGCCTGACAGATGCTGTAGATGCAGGTGCAACCTATATTGCGGACATGGCGCATCACTTTGGCGATCATAGCCCAATTATTATTCGGGATCACTTTCTGACCCGTCAAGAAGTTGCTTATTACTACGAGATTGCAACCGCTAATATCGCGTTATTTTTGAAACATTATGCGCTTCGGGATGGTTTAGAACTGGAGCGACATCGCCAACTGAGTGAATACTATTTCAGCGATGGCAGTGATGCTTTTGCGACATTCGAGTATGTGCGCAAACTAGCGATCAATACTTATGACCATCAGGCCACTGAAATCACGCAGCAGCACAGCGTCGATGCCACAGGATCGGGGCGCATTGAAACGTCTTTTGGAATAGAAAGTCCGTCTGTTGCATGTATTCAAACTTATCAACATGAAATGGCTCATAACGGCTTTCAAGTCGTGCTGGAAACCGCATGGGAAATCGATTACTACGGGCAGCGCGGTTCATCTGCCGCTGGTCTTAGCGTGAGTATTGGTCGGCTCTCAGAACGGGATATTGCGCTGGTGCGCAGTGACCAACCGATCATCAATCCACCTTGTCCTTTGAAACCTTTAACGCAGCCAGTACCTGCGTGGTTATCTGCATTAACCAAGTCTTTCCGCACCACAACCTTGTAACCGATATACTAATCGCCGTTTTTCCGCATAGTTGGCTCCATAGACCATCTATGATGGAAACGATGATGTCTGCTCAAGTTCAATCCTCGCCACCTCTTCGGCTTGCCATTAAAGCTGGACTACCAGAAGAAACACTATTCGCGCTCGCTAATCACTGAGATATTGCAATGAGTGATGATAAAAATCACCGCCGTATTTTGCTTGCCGTGACTGGTCTCACACCGCAGATCGTGACCGAGACTCTTTATGCTTTAGCTTGTCATGAATGTGAGCCTTGGATTCCACATGAGGTGTATCTCATTACCACTGCGATTGGTGCCGATAATGCGAGGCTTAATCTGCTTGCCGGTGAACGTTGGTTCCATCGTTTGAGCAGTGATTACCAACTCCCGCCAATTCAATTTCCGGTAGAAACATTCATGTTCTGATTGATTCTGAAGGCAAGCCGCTGGATGATATTCGCACCCAAGAACACAATACGCTGGCTGCCGATTTTATTACCGATACGCTGCGCCAGTTGAGCGAAAATCCGGCAACTGAAATACATGTTTCTATTGCTGGTGGGCGCAAAACGATGAGCTATTATCTTGGTTACGCGCTTTCACTTTATGCTCGCCACCAAGATCGGCTGTCACATGTTCTTGTTTCCGATCCTTATGAAACCAATCGGAATTTCTATTATCCAACACCCTACGAACATCCTATCCACAGCAGACGCGGCGATAAAGAGATTACCGTTGATGCCCGCCATGCTCAGGTTGATTTGGCGAACATTCCTTTTGTGCAGTTGCGCGACGGTTTGCCAGAACGCTTACGCACCGGCAGGTGTGGGCGGATGATGAGGAAATCAATTTAAGCAAAACGGAATTTCTTATCTTGCTATGGCTGGCAGAGCGGGCTGTGCGTGATGAGCGAATGACTGACTGGTCGGATCCCGAAGTGGCACAAGAGCTTTTTAATGTAGCGCCTCAAGTGTTCAATACGGATGGTGGAGATTATCAGCGCCTCGAAGACTCATTAGGATTTCGGATCGAGAAAGCTCTCGAACCCAATGAGTATTTTCAACCGCACAAGACCAAGATCAATAAGGCTTTTGCACACGTTCTTGGCAAACGTGCGGCAGAACGTTACATGATTACAACGCCCAAAAAGAAAGCCGGAACACAGGTTTTTATTCCTCTCGCACCGGAGCAAATTGAGATCATTAAAACTTGAGAAGTTATAAAAGGTAGTGAAGGAATTTCTTGTTTTTAGGCCTGGTTGTTTGACAATGAAATGGTGGATGGTATCCACAAGCGCGAGGGTTTTGCGTTCCGTGTCGCCAACGCTGGTTGACCATCGGTTGAGACTGCCCAACTAGGACTCCAGTTGCAGTGTGACTCTATCAACGGAGAGCGAATGACCACTTATTTTATTGTGCTCATTTTTGTGAGCAGCAGTATCATTTTTGGTGGAACAGAGGTTAACTCAATGAGTTTGATGTTCAATCTACGACTCGCATCACCTATCATAACCACACTGAGGATGTGGAAAAGGTTTGAACTGAGACCCGCTTTTAAGGGGATTAAGACTAAAGTAATCTAGTTAATGAGTCGCAGGAATTCAATTGCTGTTTAGTGATTCGGCAGGTAGGACATGGATAAATTATCTCCCTCTGATTTGAAAACAATTCTCCACTCTAAACGTGCCAATCTCTATTACTTAGAGCATTGCAGAATTCTTGTCAACGGTGGACGGGTTGAATACGTTACCGATGAAGGAAAACGTTCGCTGTATTGGAACATCCCTATCGCAAATACTATCTGTTTACTGCTCGGAACCGGAACCTCTATTACTCAAGCGGCAGTGCGCGAGCTGGCTAAAGCTGGCGTTTTAATTGGGTTTAGTGGTGGTGACGGAACTCCTTTATTTAGTGCTACTGAACGAGATACCGATATTCTTTGGTTTTCTCCTCAAAGCGAATATCGTCCCACCGAATATCTTCAGGCTTGGATGCGCTTTTGGTTTGATGACACACGTCGTTTAGAGGCAGCTAAAACAATTCAACGCTTGCGCCTCAATTGGATTCGTGAGCATTGGCTGAAAAGTAAGAGTGGTTTTACTATTAACCATGAGAGTTTGGATCAATTGCTTAAAGAATCGCTGGAAAAAGTAACAACTGCAATTGATGTCACTGCCCTACTCACTGAAGAAGCACGTTTAACCAAACAACTGTTTAAGTTAGCTGTCCAAGCGGTTAATTACGGTGATTTTATTCGTGCCAAACGAGGCACTGGAACCGATCCAGCAAATCGGTTTCTCGACCATGGAAATTATTTAGCTTACGGTTTAGCAGCTAGTGCTACTTGGGTATTAGGTTTACCTCATGGATTAGCAGTTCTGCATGGTAAAACCCGGCGTGGTGGCTTGGTATTTGATACAGCAGATTTAGTAAAAGATGCTTTGATTCTTCCGCAAGCATTCCTATCCGCGACACAGGGAGATGATGAGCAGACATTTCGCAAAGCCTGTGTTGAAACACTTATTCATGCTGAAGCGTTAGACTTTATGATTAATTCACTCAAAAAAATCGTTCATGATTTAGGAAGCGCAACGGTATGAATGTATTGTTGGTTTCACAATGCACTAAAAATGCACTCAAGGAAACTCGCCGAATTCTCGATCAGTTTGCTGAACGACATGGTGATCGAACGTGGCAAACGTCAATTACCCAACAAGGGTTAGAGACTTTGCATCGCTTACTACGAAAAACTGCGCGTAAAAATACAGCAGTTGCATGTCATTGGATTCATGGGCAAAACCATAGCGAGTTAATCTGGATTGTTGGTAATACTCGGTGTTTTAATCCCGAAGGACGTACTCCAACGAATACTACTCAGCGAAATATATTGCGCAGTGAAGACGAAAACAATTGGCATACCGGCGAGTTGATACGTTTATTAGTTGATTTAGCTGCACTACTACATGATTTAGGCAAAGCAATTGAGCATTTCCAATTGCGGTTAAAAGGACGTTTGATTGAGCGCAATCGCATCCGGCATGAATGGGTGTCAGTGCGTTTATTCGAGGCTTTCGTTGGTGATGATGACGATATTGCTTGGTTAACACGTTTATCGGCGCCAACTAAAACAGATGATGATCGCTGGTTGACATATCTGCATAAAGATGGTCTGGACGGTACGTTTCATTCTCCATTCACAACACTCAATCAAGCACCACTTGCTCAGGCATTAGTTTGGCTGGTTGTGACGCATCACCGACTCCCGGTAATGCCGAATAACACCTTTCAGATGTCAGCACTGCCCGGACTATTAACACAATTGCAACCGTCATGGAATGAACGCGCATTTGACGGATCAAACGGCGATTCTTTGCGCAAATACTGGAACTTTCCACAAGGATTACCCGTCACTACTGATGTTTGGCGTCAACGCGCAAGTCGTATCGCTCGGCATTTATTACCTTTTGCGGCAGACGCATCTCATTCGGTATTAGACAATCCCTTTGTATTGCACATTAGCCGGCTCGTTTTAATGCTGGCAGATCATCATTATTCTGGTTTTTTATCACCAAATACGCCAATTAACAGCAAAAAACTGTTGGCAAATACGCACAACGGCAAACCCAATCAGTTATTAGAAGAACATTTAATTAGTGTGGCAGAACATGCGGCTGAAATTGCGCATTTCCTCCCGCATTTTGAACAGCATTTACCTCGTTTAGGGCGGTGTAAACGTCTCAAACAGCGGTCGCAAAATGAACGTTTTCGCTGGCAGGATCAATCCGCCGATTTAATTGCTGGGATACGCGAGCAATCGCTAGAACACGGTGCTTTTATCGTCAATATGGCTTCGACCGGTTGCGGAAAAACACTTGGTAATGCACGCATCATGTATGCGCTTGCCGATCCTTCTAAAGGAATGCGTTGTGCTTTTGCATTGGGTTTGCGCACCTTGACATTGCAAACCGGTAAAGCATTCCGCGATATGCTGAATTTAAGCGATGATGATTTGGCTATTCGCGTTGGCGGTTCTGCGAGCCGAACACTATTTGAACATTACGAAGCACAAGCAGAAATAACTGGCTCTGCTTCACAGCAAAAACTATTAGATGAAGATACGCACGTCAATTATGAGGGGCAGATTGACCAGCATCCCTTGTTACGTCGCGCCATTAGTGATCCTCAAGTACGCAAATTGTTAATGGCTCCATTATTGGTTTGCACTATTGACCATCTCATTCCTGCGACTGAAAGTCAGCGCGGCGGTCGCCAAATTGCGCCAATGTTGCGACTAATGAGCGGCGATCTTGTTTTAGATGAACCTGACGATTTTGATTTATCAGACCTGCCAGCTTTAACTCGCTTGGTGCATTGGGCGGGATTGCTCGGAGCACGAGTGCTGCTGTCATCTGCAACCTTGCCGCCAGCACTGATAGAAGGTTTATTTGCAGCGTATCGCAACGGTCGGCAGCATTTTCAACGCAATCGGGCTGCATATCCCAATGCCGAAAATCCTGTTTGCTGTGCGTGGGTAGATGAATATCATCAGCACATTCAAAACTGTTCAGATAGTGCAATTTTTTTACAAACCCATGCGCAATTTACGGGTCATCGTTATAAAGAGCTTACCCGATTAACTGCTACACCCCGCTGTCGCGCAGCGGTATTACCAATTCAAGGATTGCAGAACATCCGCCAATTGCCGTTATTGGCACAAAGTTTTGCGCCACAAGTGTTATCAGCCGCAATAGATTTGCATCGCACCCATCACAGCGTGGATGCGCAGACTAATAAGCGCGTTAGTTTTGGTTTAGTGCGACTCGCTAATATCGAACCATTATTTGAAGTGGCATTAGCCCTATTTCAGCAAACGATACCTGCTGATATACGCCTGCATTTATGCGTCTATCATGCTCGTCATCCGTTATTGATTCGTTCAGCTATTGAGGCACAACTAGATCAAGCACTGCAACGCCATGAACCTGATGCAGTATTTTCATTACCGGACATTCGTCAGCGGTTAGATATTTCATCTGAAACCAATCAAGTATTTATAGTGCTCGGCTCACCCGTTACCGAAGTTGGGCGTGATCACGACTACGATTGGGCAGTAGTAGAGCCATCGTCGATGCGTTCACTCATTCAACTCGCAGGTCGGGTGCGGCGTCACCGCTCTGGTGCAATTGCAACTCCCAACATTTTCGTATTCAGTCATAACCTGCGCCATTTCCGTCAACCGGAAATGGCAGCATTTTGTAAACCCGGTTTTGAAATGAATGATGGTGCATTTCATTTGTCATCGCATGATTTACGCGAATTAGTGAGCGCAGAAGAAATCGAAGTGATTGATGCCCGTCCGCGAATCATTTCTCCAGAAACTGCTGCCCTACGTCCGAGTGAACGCTTAATTGATTTGGAACATGCGCAAATGCGTAATAAGATGTTGCCCCAGCAGCAGGTAGTCAATGCAAAACCATTAGGTAGCCGTGCTCGTGCCGCAACAGTCATTCCTAAATATGTACTGAATGCCAGCACTTGGTGGCAGCAAGCGCCCCGCGATGCTTTACTAACTGCTGTTTTGCAACAACAACAGCCATTTCGTAAAGAATCTTTTCCACCCGATGTTACCCTGACTTTACTACCAGATGAAGATAATGAAAACGCTTTATTGCATCGGGTAATGGAAGGTGATCGCAGAGGGGAGGATTTATATGTCGAAGTAGATCGCTCGTTGTGTGAACATTTACCCGATACATTAGTGCAAAGTGAGCGCATTGAGCCTTGGGGTGTAACTGATTACATGACGGCATTACCAGTGCTGGCAGCCGAATTGGATTTGCCGCTGATGATTTGTGCCAAACGATTTGGTATGGTGACAGTAAGACCGAATGAAAATGGCTGGCGTTATCATCCAGTTTTAGGCTTTGCACTCGCAACGCATTAAAACCTGAGCTTGCTTTATTTAAGTTTGCAAAATTTGATTCTAGCAGATTAAACTAACGCTTAGTTAATTGGAGCGATGTTACGCAAACTGTCAACATTCACGAAGCAAAAACCCATTTATCGCGTTTATTAGAAGCAGTTGAGCAGTGCGAAGACATTATCATTGCCCGCGCTGGTCAACCGATTGCACTGCCGGGCAGTATGAAAGGTCAAGACTGGTGGATGGCGGATGATTTTGATGAGCCACTTGATGATTTATTTGATTGTCTGAAAATAGCAAATTAGCGCGTTATGGAACTACAATTCGGGTCATGTGATTTATATCTACTTTAAGGAGCAGCGTCATGTCTACATCGCCGACTAAACGCCAAATAGAACTGCGTTTATTGATTGAAAACTTTTTATCTGAACGATTAAAAGTCAAATTGGAAAATCTCACTGCTGACGATCCCAAACGTGATGCGCTGCGTGAGCAGTTTGTTTTAACGACTTGGCTTGAAGATGCGTCTCGGCGTGTTGCGCAAATCCAAGCAGTCACGCATTCGCTTAAAGCAATTCATCCTGATGCCAAGGGCAGTAGCCTATTTTGTAACCCCAGATCGTTGTATCCAATTAAAGAAGTTGGCAGTCACTGTTTGGGAGCGATTTTTGATGCAGATGTTGTGGGTAATGCTGCCGCTTTGGATGTCTATAAGTTTCTGAAACTGACCTATGAGGAACAAACTTTACTCACTCTTGCCCTATCAGCGGATATTGATTTTGATGCTGCACTTAATGATGATTCTAATACCGCACAAGCATGGATGGCAGCGTTTGCAGGGTTAGTTGCACCTCGAAATAAGTTTAATTCCCACACCCAAGCTAAACAAATTTACTGGTTTATTGGAGATGATCCGCACGATGACGCGGGCTATCATCTGTTAGCGCCTCTTTATCCCACTTCTCTGGTGCATCGTATCTACCAAACTTTACAAGATGATCGTTTTAGCGAGGCAGCCAAAGAAGCACGTCAGGCGCGTAAAGACGGTAAGTGGCATGAGCGTCCAGTGCGCGAATACCCAAATCTTGCGGTACAAAAACTGGGCGGTACCAAGCCGCAAAATATCAGTCAATTGAATAGTGAGAGGCGTGGCGATAACTATTTGCTCGCTGCATTGCCGCCGTTATGGCAAGCGTTACCGGTGAAACCGCTGTTTAATGTGACTTCTCTGTTTGATGTATATCAGCGACGGCGCGAAGTGCGCAGGTTAATTAAAGATTTTCATAGTTTCTTGGAAGGAAACCCAATTGCAAATCAAGCAACCCGTATGCAGCGAGATGAATTTTTGAGTGCCCTGCTTGATGAGTTGATTCAATTCACTGCCGAAATGCAGACGCTCGCGTCTGGGTGGAGTAAAGACCCAAGTTGTAAATTGCTACCGCTGCACTGTGCTTGGTTAGACCCAGAGGTGAGTGATGCGAATACGGATGAGGTGATTGAGGGAATAGCAAGCGGATTTGCGCATTGGCTAAATGATCGGCTGCGTTCGTTGTCAGTTGGTGATTCAGAATTTCTTTATTGGCGCAAATTGGCGAATGATCAGCTTATGGAATACGCGGGATGGTCTGCATGAACATTGAAGCTAATGAATTAAAACATCGTGCTGTTTTGGTATTGCCACATATTCGGGTACAGAATGCGAATGCGATTTCTAGCCCGCTGACGTGGGGATTTCCGGCAATCACAGCATTTACGGGTTTGATGATTGCTTTGGAACGCCGATTAAGTCGTGATGCTGGCATTGCGCTGTATGGTATTGGCGTTATTTGTCATGGCTTCGAGGCGCAAGTGACGACCGATGGTTATACTCGCGCATTTCGTCTTACTCGTAACCCATTAAAAGCCAATGGTGAAACTGCCGCTATTGTGGAAGAAGGTCGCGTTCATTTGGAATTGACGTTGGTGTTTGATGTGGTGTTGACGGATGCGCAGCGCGGGGAATTAGAACGTGCAGCGTTGGCTAAACGAATTGCTCACGAGCTGGCGGGAATGCGTATCGCTGGCGGGAGTGTGATTCCGCCATTGCCTAATACGACCCAGCGATTCATCCGCCCGATATTAGAATTAGTGCCAGACCTAAATGAAGAAACCCCTGATGAAAACCAGATTAAGAATTATCAAACGTGGTGGCGTCGTTTGATTTGGCGCTTATTGCCGGGGTTTGCTTTGGTCTCGCGTGATGATGTGTTGCAGGCGCGATTAGCGGAATTGCAAGCGAATAATCCGACAGTCAGTGTATTGGATGCGTGGTTGGATTTATCCCGTTGGAATTCTTGCGCCGGAATGCCGGAAGATCAGCCTGTGGAATGGGTAACTGATAAGCGGGTGGGCTGGATTGTACCGATTCCAGTTGGTTTTGCGGCTTTGTCTGATTTGCACTCACCAGGTACTGTGAAGGGCGCGAGGGATACGAAAACGCCGTTTCGTTTTGTTGAAACTGTGTATTCTGTTGGGGAATGGATGAGTCCGCATCGTATTAAAAAATTAGAAGATTTGATTTGGGTCACTGACTTCGACACTGAAAAAAACGTTTATCGCTGTTATAATGCCTTCACTACCAAATAGGCAGCTTAGAAACAAATAACTTCATTGAGGAATCAAAAGATCATGGCTCCAAAAACGAAAGACAGTTCATTACAAACCGCTTCCGTCCTCGCTTTTGAACGCAAGCTCGATCCGTCGGATGGGTTGTTATTTGCGGGCAATTGGAATCAGCGGGATAAGACCGACTGGACGCCGATTGTTGTCAGGGAAAAATCGGTGCGGGGAACGATTTCGAACCGTCTTAAAACCAAAGATCAAGACCCTGCAAAGCTCGATGCGGCAATTGAAAATCCCAATTTACAAACGATTGATGTTGCAACATTACCTGCTGATGCTGATACGCTGAAGGTGCGGTTTACTTTGCGAGTGCTGGGCGGAACGGGAACACCTTCGGCGTGTAATAACGCTGATTATCAAACCAAGCTATTGAATACCGTTCAAAGTTATGTTGAAGCGAATGGTTTTGATGAAATGAGCCGCCGCTATGCGCATAATTTGGCGAGTGCGCGTTTTCTGTGGCGTAATCGCCTTGGAGCCGAGCAGATTGTGACTGAAGTGCGGCATTTGAGCGATGGTCAAGCAGTTGCGACTTGGAATTTTGATAGCTTGGGTTTTTCATTGCGCAACTTTGATGCGCCTGTGACCGCTGATCTTAAAGAATTGGCGGATGTTATTGCGGCGGGTTTATCCGATCAAGCACATATTTTATTGGAAATTGTCGCTTTTGTGCGGATGGGTGCGGGATTAGAAGTGTATCCTTCACAGGAATTGATTTTGGAAAAAAGTCGCAGTAAAAAAAGCAAGACGCTTTATACAGTTAGCGGTATTGCGGGGATTCATTCGCAGAAAATTGGGAATGCGCTGCGGACGATTGATACTTGGTATCCAGCAGATGATATACTGATTCCGATTGCAATCGAACCTTATGGTTCGGTGACGTCGCAAGGCAAGGCGTATCGGCAGCCAAAACAGAAGGTTGATTTTTATACGTTGCTTGATCGTTGGGTATTGAAAGATGAGGTTCCGACGCTTGAGCAACAGCATTTTGTGATTGCGAATTTAATCAGAGGCGGAGTGTTTGGGGATTCTGAGAAGGATTGAATATGGATTACTATGTCGATATACAGCTTTTACCTGATCCTGAATTATCTCAACCGGTGCTGATGAGTGCGCTGTTTGCTAAAATTCATAGCGCACTTGTTGCGTTGAATAGCCAACAGATGGGAATTAGTTTTCCGAAAATTCAGGTATTGAAAACTGGAGATTTGGGAGATGGGGTGCGCGTTCATGGCAGTAGTGATGATTTGCAATTGATGCTGCCATTTGTGAGCGTTTTTGACTACGCTATTGTTGGACAAGTGTTAAAAATACCTGCTTTAACAAAGCATTGTACTGTGCGACGAGTGCAAGTTGATAGCAATCCTGGGCGACTTCGCCGGCGCTTAATGAAGCGTAAAAACGTGAGTGAAGTTGAGGCGCGACAATTGATTTCTGATCGTGCGGTAAAACGGTTGGATTTGCCGTTTGTTACGCTGAGAAGCCGGAGTACAGGGCAAAGTTTTCGCTTGTTTATCGAGCAAAAACAAGTTGATAGTCCGAAAGTAGGCGGCTTCAATGGCTACGGTCTAAGTCAGACTGCGACGCTACCCTTTTTTTGATGGGATTTTAGCTTCAAGTAAAATCAATAGGTTAGAACATGCTTAAAATAAAGGGTCAGAGGACTGGATTTGGGAGAAATACTAGATGATGTAAAGATTTAGCCGTGTTATGCTCTAGTTCACTGCCGAATAGGCAGCTTAGAAATTCTTAGGTTTGACCATAAGGGAACCCCCTAACGTTCACTGCCGAATAGGCAGCTTAGAAAACCAAAAAACGGCAGACGACGAATGCCGAAGCGTTCACTGCCGAATAGGCAGCTTAGAAACATTTACAGCAGTTGGCGATGACGACCAATCTATGTTCACTGCCGAATAGGCAGCTTAGAAAGAGAAAGATGCGCGGTTTTTTTCGTGGGCTTCGTTCACTGCCGAATAGGCAGCTTAGAAAAAACGACGTGTACAGCGCCAACGCGGCTGTTTGTTCACTGCCGAATAGGCAGCTTAGAAAATACCGCAGCAAGCTCATCGCCGCGCCTTCCTGTTCACTGCCGAATAGGCAGCTTAGAAAATTACCACCGCACCAGAACGCACCATGCGCAAGTTCACTGCCGAATAGGCAGCTTAGAAAGCCACCGGTATCGCCACCACCGGATGAACCGCGTTCACTGCCGAATAGGCAGCTTAGAAAGATTCGATCGTCACGCGGCGGGTACGAGTCACGTTCACTGCCGAATAGGCAGCTTAGAAAATCCATGCGCTACGGTAAAGCACGGCGCAATCGTTCACTGCCGAATAGGCAGCTTAGAAATTTCCGTTGATTTCAGTTCAGTTGTAACTGATGTTCACTGCCGAATAGGCAGCTTAGAAATATCGAAAGCGTGGAACTTTACAGAGTCCATCTGTTCACTGCCGAATAGGCAGCTTAGAAAAAGGTTGGTCGTCCCGCTCTTTACGGTCGTCCGTTCACTGCCGAATAGGCAGCTTAGAAAATCTTTCGTCTCATTATGAGGTCTATGTGATGGTTCACTGCCGAATAGGCAGCTTAGAAAACGAATCCGCTCCAATGTCAGGTTATCGGTTGGTTCACTGCCGAATAGGCAGCTTAGAAAATTGATTTCTGCTCGCCAGTCTTTTTATCCACGTTCACTGCCGAATAGGCAGCTTAGAAATGCTCCATCATCAGACATATTATTAGGGCAAACGTTCACTGCCGAATAGGCAGCTTAGAAAGTGTGAGCGGCTGGGTGAGTCTGGATGTGAAAGTTCACTGCCGAATAGGCAGCTTAGAAATTGACTTGCAAGGACCCAGACTGTGGGCCGTGGTTCACTGCCGAATAGGCAGCTTAGAAAATCGGTACCCATCCGTACCCATAAAAAACGGTGTTCACTGCCGAATAGGCAGCTTAGAAAGCTCCACCTCCACGCGGTCAACCAAAAGACCCGTTCACTGCCGAATAGGCAGCTTAGAAAGCATCAAATGACGGAGTGCGCGGGAAATGCACGTTCACTGCCGAATAGGCAGCTTAGAAATGCAACTGAAGTCTGCAATCCCAATCCACCGGGTTCACTGCCGAATAGGCAGCTTAGAAACGATTGGCGCGTCGCCCGTGATACTGAGATTGGTTCACTGCCGAATAGGCAGCTTAGAAAGAATGAAACTGTGATATTGGCAGTAACAGCCATGTTCACTGCCGAATAGGCAGCTTAGAAACGTTGTGCGTTGCGTTGCTTAGGTGCCCCACGGTTCACTGCCGAATAGGCAGCTTAGAAAATGAATACAGTAAAACCAATTCCATCCGCTCACGTTCACTGCCGAATAGGCAGCTTAGAAACTCGAAAATAGCTTGACTTTTTGCCTTTTTGCGTTCACTGCCGAATAGGCAGCTTAGAAAGTGTGAGTGTAGGCTTTCGAGCGTGAAAAAGTGTTCACTGCCGAATAGGCAGCTTAGAAATTTTCCGTGTGTATGGGGTCGTGTGCCGTGTGGTTCACTGCCGAATAGGCAGCTTAGAAAGCTGTGGGTTCTGACCTACACGCTGCTCTCGCGTTCACTGCCGAATAGGCAGCTTAGAAAGTTTTCAGACCGTTTTCTGGGAACGCGATCACGGTTCACTGCCGAATAGGCAGCTTAGAAATATATCACGATGCTGCGCGGAGACGGCAGCACGTTCACTGCCGAATAGGCAGCTTAGAAAACCATGAAAAATCTGTGACGCATGGTGGCGAGAGTTCACTGCCGAATAGGCAGCTTAGAAAATACGGAATTGGGTTTCAAGCTGGGGCTTCAAGTTCACTGCCGAATAGGCAGCTTAGAAATTGATTCAGAAAAAAAGAAGGTATTTGCTGCAAGTTCACTGCCGAATAGGCAGCTTAGAAAGTGACGTGAATCGTCACCACTTCAATTCCACTGTTCACTGCCGAATAGGCAGCTTAGAAAATTTTCATCGCATATCAAAACGCCATTCTCGAGTTCACTGCCGAATAGGCAGCTTAGAAATGCTCAATTCGTATCTATTGGCACCTGATACAGTTCACTGCCGAATAGGCAGCTTAGAAAGGACGCAAATCCAGATAATCCAAACCCGTCACGTTCACTGCCGAATAGGCAGCTTAGAAAAACGGATGCGCTGTGTATGTTCTGGCACAAGCGTTCACTGCCGAATAGGCAGCTTAGAAAAGGCTAAATTGCATCATTTCGGCGAGATGGTCGTTCACTGCCGAATAGGCAGCTTAGAAATAATTAAAAGTCAGGTAATTCTGACTATATCAGTTCACTGCCGAATAGGCAGCTTAGAAAGACTTCTAAGTTCGGCAGAATTCTTTTTTTCATGTTCACTGCCGAATAGGCAGCTTAGAAAATCACGGCAATTGCGCCTGCGCCATAAGAGGCGTTCACTGCCGAATAGGCAGCTTAGAAAAGAGCGCCCGTGTTTATACCTATTTGATGATGGTTCACTGCCGAATAGGCAGCTTAGAAACATGTGTGGCGCAAGTCATGCCAGCGCACACCGTTCACTGCCGAATAGGCAGCTTAGAAAATATTCAGCGTAGACTAATCTTGTGACAGCCAGTTCACTGCCGAATAGGCAGCTTAGAAAAGATGAATTTATCGTGTGGTCAAACAACGGCGGTTCACTGCCGAATAGGCAGCTTAGAAAGCTCACTGGATAAAGAAGCGCCGAGAACGCCAGTTCACTGCCGAATAGGCAGCTTAGAAATAAACAGGTTTCACCATTTGCAGCAGTGCCATGTTCACTGCCGAATAGGCAGCTTAGAAAAGATGAATTTATCGTGTGGTCAAACAACGGCGGTTCACTGCCGAATAGGCAGCTTAGAAAGCTCACTGGATAAAGAAGCGCCGAGAACGCCAGTTCACTGCCGAATAGGCAGCTTAGAAATAAACAGGTTTCACCATTTGCAGCAGTGCCATGTTCACTGCCGAATAGGCAGCTTAGAAAAAACGTAGACGAAGAAAGAAATCAAAATAACCGTTCACTGCCGAATAGGCAGCTTAGAAATTTTCCGCCAGCGCACAAAAAAACCGCGATAAGTTCACTGCCGAATAGGCAGCTTAGAAAACATACAAATCGGACACAACCTCACTCTGCAAGTTCACTGCCGAATAGGCAGCTTAGAAAGCTTGGAAAATGGTCTTGCCAAGTTGTTCCTGGTTCACTGCCGAATAGGCAGCTTAGAAATATTCGGCAGTGAACTATGATTCTATTATTCCGTTCACTGCCGAATAGGCAGCTTAGAAAGTACTGACGATTGCAAGTTCACTGCCGAATAGGTTCACTGCCGAATAGGCAGCTTAGAAATATTGTCGATTTATCAAAAACTCTTGATTTGAGTTCACTGCCGAATAGGCAGCTTAGAAAAACGCCGAAATTTAACCCACCCCGGCAATGGAGTTCACTGCCGAATAGGCAGCTTAGAAAAGTGCCCAAATTCCCAAAGCGATTGAACATCTGTTCACTGCCGAATAGGCAGCTTAGAAAAGATGTTGAGCCGCTAGAGGAATCGCCAGATGTGTTCACTGCCGAATAGGCAGCTTAGAAATAATTGGTAAAGATGTTCTGATTCCCTATGTTGTTCACTGCCGAATAGGCAGCTTAGAAAATGATCGGCTTTGCGGATCAGATGGCTGGAGGGTTCACTGCCGAATAGGCAGCTTAGAAACGTCTGGCGATTCCAGCACTTCGGGCTCAACGGTTCACTGCCGAATAGGCAGCTTAGAAAAGCACTAGCAGTTCAACGTCGACGTCGGGCGAGTTCACTGCCGAATAGGCAGCTTAGAAACAGGAAACATTTTCATACTGAGCCTGACATTTAGTTCACTGCCGAATAGGCAGCTTAGAAAAGCACGTCTGGCACTACTGGCACTACTGGCACGTTCACTGCCGAATAGGCAGCTTAGAAAAGTCGGACTATCGACTGGGAAGTTCTGCAGCGGTTCACTGCCGAATAGGCAGCTTAGAAACCCTCAACTTCGGTAAAAACTGAAGGCCTGGGAGTTCACTGCCGAATAGGCAGCTTAGAAAAATTTGCATGTGGAGACGATCACTGTTGTGGCGTTCACTGCCGAATAGGCAGCTTAGAAACTTTGCCTGCGCCTTCCCCGCCGCCTGAGCCGGGTTCACTGCCGAATAGGCAGCTTAGAAAAACCCGCGCAGTGCCATTGATCCAGAAACGCTGTTCACTGCCGAATAGGCAGCTTAGAAAGTTAGCATATGCCCGCAGCATTGCTTTATCACGTTCACTGCCGAATAGGCAGCTTAGAAAGCCGAGATACAGCGCAGTGGCAAAAGCAACATGGTTCACTGCCGAATAGGCAGCTTAGAAAGTCGAAAGATGATGAAAGTGCGCTGTACGGCGTGTTCACTGCCGAATAGGCAGCTTAGAAAGCATCAATACCGCGCTCAATCATTAGATCATTGTTCACTGCCGAATAGGCAGCTTAGAAATTTTGTTCGGACTCATTTAAGGCTAATTCGGCGTTCACTGCCGAATAGGCAGCTTAGAAATGCCATTCTCTAAACCAACTGGTAATGCAATTGTTCACTGCCGAATAGGCAGCTTAGAAAAGAATGATGATGGGAGGCGCGGCAACGGCAACGTTCACTGCCGAATAGGCAGCTTAGAAAAACTGGAGAATACCATGGAAAACATCACGCTCGTTCACTGCCGAATAGGCAGCTTAGAAAATTGACCAGCGCCCGCTGCGTCACCTTCTTATGTTCACTGCCGAATAGGCAGCTTAGAAAATGTGACAGACACCGGTGCGGAAATCCTCCGCGTTCACTGCCGAATAGGCAGCTTAGAAAGCAACCGGCGCATCGCGGATCACAGGTGCAGGAGTTCACTGCCGAATAGGCAGCTTAGAAATTCGATGCAGACGGCGAGATCGTGAAGGTTTCGTTCACTGCCGAATAGGCAGCTTAGAAAGCCGGGGATGAAGGCGTCACAGATACTGAGGAGTTCACTGCCGAATAGGCAGCTTAGAAACTAGTGCGGGTTTTTTGTTGGTCTGTAATTACAGTTCACTGCCGAATAGGCAGCTTAGAAAGCAAATAGGTCGCCGGTCGCGGTACGGTATTCGTTCACTGCCGAATAGGCAGCTTAGAAAAACAATGTCGCCGGAGATACCGGCTGCAAAGTGTTCACTGCCGAATAGGCAGCTTAGAAACGGTCGCGCAGTCAAGATATGGCCGGACGCTGGTTCACTGCCGAATAGGCAGCTTAGAAATGCTCCAGCACGACCATAAAGCGACGTGTATTGTTCACTGCCGAATAGGCAGCTTAGAAAAGCTTGCAGCGTGTAGGGCTGGCTCTCACCACTGTTCACTGCCGAATAGGCAGCTTAGAAATATCACAACAAGGATAAAACCATGACCACAACGTTCACTGCCGAATAGGCAGCTTAGAAAATTGCTATCGCAAGTTTTGTCGCGGTTGTGGCGTTCACTGCCGAATAGGCAGCTTAGAAAACATGTGGTCGCGACGTATAGTGACCGCGTATGTTCACTGCCGAATAGGCAGCTTAGAAAGGTTTCAGCGCAGATTAAAACGCCGTTTTCAAGTTCACTGCCGAATAGGCAGCTTAGAAAATTTTTGAGGTTAGCGTTGATTTAATGCAATGGTTCACTGCCGAATAGGCAGCTTAGAAAGTTGACGGTATTAGCGACTTTGGCGATGAAGTGTTCACTGCCGAATAGGCAGCTTAGAAAGGTGGAAGGTCTTGCGAGAAATGCGCTTTGCGGTTCACTGCCGAATAGGCAGCTTAGAAATCAATAAACGCCGCTGCAATCGTTGCTTGTGAGTTCACTGCCGAATAGGCAGTTTAGAAATTTCAGCAGTTCGCTATTTTGCGCAGGTGAATGTTCACTGCCGAATAGGCAGCTTAGAAAGCCGAGCGGATTCCGCTTGACGAATTTGACGAGTTCACTGCCGAATAGGCAGCTTAGAAATTCTTAATGTCATCAAATCGCTCTTTATGCGCGTTCACTGCCGAATAGGCAGCTTAGAAAAATGGGTGAATACATGCCGGACAGCGTATAGCGTTCACTGCCGAATAGGCAGCTTAGAAATACCTGAAACGGCTTGCTGGTCAGTGCAGAATGTTCACTGCCGAATAGGCAGCTTAGAAAAGTTAGCAGCGGAAAAGCTGGTCATCAAAATCGTTCACTGCCGAATAGGCAGCTTAGAAATACCTGAAACGGCTTGCTGGTCAGTGCAGAATGTTCACTGCCGAATAGGCAGCTTAGAAACCACCGCTCGCAGTCCAGACTCCTGCTTAATAAGTTCACTGCCGAATAGGCAGCTTAGAAATTTTGCAGGTCCGCTATTGGAATTGACGAATAGTTCACTGCCGAATAGGCAGCTTAGAAAGTACTCGGTCGCGCATTCACCCGCCAACGCGAGTTCACTGCCGAATAGGCAGCTTAGAAAAGCATGTTTGATGTACTGCTCACGCGCCATCTCGTTCACTGCCGAATAGGCAGCTTAGAAATGATCGGTATCGTCCAGCACTTTTTTCTGGTCGTTCACTGCCGAATAGGCAGCTTAGAAATTCAGTGCCTATAGGATTATTGAAGGCGCGAGGTTCACTGCCGAATAGGCAGCTTAGAAAATACTTGCGCGGGTTTGTCATGCGACAAAATCGTTCACTGCCGAATAGGCAGCTTAGAAAATTCTGTCCGGCATGTTTCAGATATTGCTCTCGTTCACTGCCGAATAGGCAGCTTAGAAATCGGTGACCAACGAGATGCGCCCTTACAGCAAGTTCACTGCCGAATAGGCAGCTTAGAAAGCTGGCGGATGCAGCGCGGGATTGCAGAATGAGTTCACTGCCGAATAGGCAGCTTAGAAAACGTCGGCGCAATGCCCGGCAAATCCGGTAGTGTTCACTGCCGAATAGGCAGCTTAGAAAGAGCGCGTCAACGAATTAGCGCGGATCAAAGAGTTCACTGCCGAATAGGCAGCTTAGAAAATCCTGAGTTGCGCCTTGATCGCATGCGCCCCAGTTCACTGCCGAATAGGCAGCTTAGAAACACCAGGCGAAGTTTTTCGTGATATACGCGGGAGTTCACTGCCGAATAGGCAGCTTAGAAAATAGAGACTGGAATCAACGCTCTTGGTTCTATGTTCACTGCCGAATAGGCAGCTTAGAAAATCCTGAGTTGCGCCTTGATCGCATGCGCCCCAGTTCACTGCCGAATAGGCAGCTTAGAAAAGACTTGCTTGAATGACCACATCGCCGGAATCGTTCACTGCCGAATAGGCAGCTTAGAAACAGTGGTGCCGCTAGTGCTAGACGTTGAGCCGGGTTCACTGCCGAATAGGCAGCTTAGAAAGGAAACCGCTCGCGCTCGAAAAGCGGTGTAGGTGTTCACTGCCGAATAGGCAGCTTAGAAAAAGGATGGCACGTTAAACCATTAAGCGGATCAGTTCACTGCCGAATAGGCAGCTTAGAAACCCCAGCGTGGGTTGAGTTGGCGCTGGAGGCTCTGGTTCACTGCCGAATAGGCAGCTTAGAAAATTCAACATCGCCAGCGGGTGTGAGCTGTGAGGTTCACTGCCGAATAGGCAGCTTAGAAAAAGGGCACTAAACACTGTGCCCTTTTTTGTGCGTTCACTGCCGAATAGGCAGCTTAGAAACGATCAAGGCATAAGCCACCAAACGGGAGAGCGTTCACTGCCGAATAGGCAGCTTAGAAAAAGCCGCGCTCTTTATTGCGAGCGATGAATTCGTTCACTGCCGAATAGGCAGCTTAGAAAGTCTTGAGTGCAGGTCTTTTTCGCTGAATGCACGTTCACTGCCGAATAGGCAGCTTAGAAATGCTCCTGCGTCCACCACGTCACCGTCTGCTGGTTCACTGCCGAATAGGCAGCTTAGAAAAGAGGGGCGTTGGGTGTCGATGACTTTGACGGGTTCACTGCCGAATAGGCAGCTTAGAAATCTCTTTTTAGGTTCTGCTTTTGGCGCTGGTTGTTCACTGCCGAATAGGCAGCTTAGAAATTACCCTGATGATCTCTTTTTTCAATAATGAGGTTCACTGCCGAATAGGCAGCTTAGAAAAAAATAACCAGCAGTCGACTGATACGTCATTTGTTCACTGCCGAATAGGCAGCTTAGAAAAAAGTAGAAATAAATGCTCAGAATGTGATGATGTTCACTGCCGAATAGGCAGCTTAGAAAATAGCGAACCCCCTAACTTCTTGTGTTGTAACGTTCACTGCCGAATAGGCAGCTTAGAAACGCCCTCGAAAGCACGACAACAACAAGCGACCTGTTCACTGCCGAATAGGCAGCTTAGAAACTTGGAGTGACCCATGAAAACCTGCAATAAAACGTTCACTGCCGAATAGGCAGCTTAGAAATAGCACGGGCGCAAATTCCCGCCTTTTCTGGAGGTTCACTGCCGAATAGGCAGCTTAGAAAGATCGCGTGATTGGCAATAGCGCAAGTGACGTGTTCACTGCCGAATAGGCAGCTTAGAAATGCGCAATCAATGCCAGACGGCAATGGCGCAGGTTCACTGCCGAATAGGCAGCTTAGAAAGTCCGGCAGGTGAAAGTTTAGCGATGTCAAATGTTCACTGCCGAATAGGCAGCTTAGAAACCGGTCACGAACACGGCTTTTTTCTTGACTGGTGTTCACTGCCGAATAGGCAGCTTAGAAACAGCCAAGCACAGGAGCAAATTCCCGACGAAGCGTTCACTGCCGAATAGGCAGCTTAGAAAAAGATTTTCCGGTTGATTAGTTCCGGTGTTCCGTTCACTGCCGAATAGGCAGCTTAGAAAATGCGCGTTTATTGTCCGGTGCTTTAGGCGTTGTTCACTGCCGAATAGGCAGCTTAGAAATTTTCAATTCAGTTGCATTGGTGCGGTTTAGCGTTCACTGCCGAATAGGCAGCTTAGAAATTGCCAGTCTGTTGGCAGTCACAAAATCGCGTGTTCACTGCCGAATAGGCAGCTTAGAAAGTTTGCCTTCGCGTTGCGTTGGAGGTCGGAAACGTTCACTGCCGAATAGGCAGCTTAGAAACTTCACAAACCTAGCCATGTTGATTTCACCTGGTTCACTGCCGAATAGGCAGCTTAGAAAGAAAACCGCGCTTCATCTGGTCAGCTTGATCTGTTCACTGCCGAATAGGCAGCTTAGAAAACCTCCGCCGGGCGGCTGCACATGATTCAAGGGTTCACTGCCGAATAGGCAGCTTAGAAAATTGCGCGTTGACGACAACAAAAAAACCCGCTGTTCACTGCCGAATAGGCAGCTTAGAAATTCCTAGCGCCTAGCGCCATTCAAGCGCACCTTGTTCACTGCCGAATAGGCAGCTTAGAAAACAAACAGGCGTCGCCGTCAAGCAACAAGTCTGTTCACTGCCGAATATAGTCGATCCAACATAAAATGATTACAAATAACTGCTAAACAAAGTCTCAACTGAGCAATGATTCCTTTTACGAATCGCCTTCGCTTTTGCCCAATAGTGTTCAATTGGATTTAAGTCTGGTGAATATGGTGGCAAATATATTATTTCCAACATAAAATGATTTTATAAGCATGGAGTAAAAAGCAAATGACTTATTCTGTTGATTTCCGTCGTCGCGCATTAGAAATGAAAAAAAAGTTTAACCTTACTTATACTGAAGCTGCCTACAGGCTAGGAGTTGGTTCTGCTAGTTTAATTCGTTGGAATAAAGAACTGGAACCGCAAAAGCATCGTAATAAACCGGCAACTAAAATTAATACGGATCAACTATTAAAAGATGTTGAAAACTATCCTGATGCTTATCTTCAAGAGCGTGCTGATAGATTGCAAGTGAGCAAGAGTGGTATTGCCGCAGCTTTGAAAAGATTAGGGGTTAGTCGAAAAAAAAACATTTTTTCACCCTAAG